>NZ_JBITCT010000001.1:2731-687728 GCF_044453465.1 Streptomyces sp. NPDC051677 | reverse complement strand
ACGTGGCACCTCGCCCCAGTCACCACATAACGAAGAGGGACCATCCGGCCTCCGGCCAGACAGCCCCCCACCAAGATCTTCATCGGTCTTCTAGGGCGTATTTCGAAAGTCCCGTCTGCGGCGACGCCTGGCACGCTCCCCCAGAGGGGGCACCCCCACCCCAGAGGGGGGGACCCTCATGGCGCCGCCGGGCCTGCCCTTCGGGCAGACGAGGCTACTTTCGAAACACGCCCTAGTCCTCCGGCTCCCAGGCGCGGAGCAGGTCGAGCAGCTCCGGGTCCCCGTCGAGTTGCAGGGAGTCCGCCGCAATGCGGTCGTACAGGTAGAGGACCAGATCACTGGCCGTGCCGCGAACGGAGATGCCTGCCGCGTCCGGGTCCTCGCCGGCAGCGGGCAGCCGGGTGGTCCGTGCGCCGTCGCCGTCGGCCGTGAGGCGCCAGGAGCGGCCCTCGGTGGCGTGGAAGTCGAAGGCGGTGGGCTTGTGCGGCCAGGCGCTCGTTGTGAAGCAGGTGATGAACAGGGTCTCCTCGACACCGTCGAGCGCCAACTCGACCGGCAGTGAGGCCGGCTCGCCCACGGTGAGCTGGGCGTCGTAGGTGTGCACCGCGATCTCCTGGACCTGGTGCCGGGCGACGCCACCGGCGGTGTGCGGCGTCTGCGTGTTACCCCAGCCGGTGAAGCAGCCCTGGTCCGGACCGGCCTCCCGCAGGGCCGCCAGCAACAGCTCGGTCGAGGCGGCCAGCCAGGCCGGCACGGCCTCGCGCTCCTGCGGCGCGACCGCGTCACCCTGGGCCGGGGTCCTGGACGCGGCGTCCGGCCCGGCGGCGACGGTGGCGGCCCAGCGGCGGCGGCCCTCGCCGATGTGCTGCACCAGGTCGGACAGCGTCCACCCGGGGCAGGTCGGCACGGGCAGGTCGAGGCTGGGCGCGGCGGCGATCGCGGCGCGGAAGGCGGTTGCCCGTTCGTCGATCAGCCGCAGCAGATCGGGAAACTCCAAAGTCTTGTGCACAGCGGTCGTTCTATCATCTTGATCCATTTGCCCGACAGCGGTTTTCCCAGCCGGTACGGCGAGGAACTCCGGCCCAGGCGACAGACACCGCGGAAGCTCGTTGTTTGCGTCGATGAATCGGCTGGCCAATCAACCCTGCGGCTTTGACGATCGAGCCGTGACCAGGTCATCCGGCGTCGAGTACGGCACCGGAGAACGAGGTCCACCTTCCGCCCATCTCACAGAAGGAAAAGTGCCATGTCTCCCACAGCCAACGGGTCAGTCAAGGTGAAGCGCGCTTCCCGAACCAGGCGAGCGATGGCCGCCGGTCTCGCGTCGGCGGCATTGGGCGCGTGCCTGACCCTCGTCGGCGCCGGCACGTCCGTTGCCCAGGCGCCCCCGCCGCCCCCGGCGCCGGCCCCCGTGTCCGGCAGTACAGCGCACCCCCAGCAGCCGCCCACCTACATGGACGAGGGCATCCACCTGTGGGAGCAGCTCGGCTGGCCGAACTTCCACAACCTCGGCAACCGGGACTGGGTCCACGCCGGCTCGTTCGTGAACCCGAGCACCCGGCAGAGGGTGAACGAGATTGTCTTCACCGGCGGCTGGTACCAGGACCGGGACGGCTCGCTGCGCCGCTTCATGGACGGCGGGCATGCCGGGCCGTCCAGCGTGCACGCCGGAGGCGCGTTCCAGGAGTACAACACGACCGTGTACCACCAGCAGTTGAACGCCGCCATTCCCCGGCGTGACGCCAACCGGATCGTCCGCAATGTCCGGACCGGCGACGTGTTCTGGACGAACGATCACTACGGCAGCTTCCACTACATGGGCCGGCACTGAGGGCAGCGGACGGGGACAGCCGGGCCGTGCCCGGTTCTCCCCGTCCGCCTCGGCCAACCTGCGGAGAATCGGAAGTGTTGCCTGGTGATCTTCGGCTCCGCCGCCTTGCGGGGTCGGCGGGTGCGTACGGTGGCCCGTCCGGGCCCGAGGTGGCCCGAGATGACCCGAGGTGAGCGCCGGGGAAATCGGCCCGTACAGGAAACGGTCCCAGCGCGCCGGTCGGCGCAAGCGCCCGGAGAGGATCGGTGCCCGGTGGTGGACTGCGCGGGCGTTACCGCCTGAGGTCGATCATGCGGACCGGCTGCCCTGTCGCCCGGGCGATGGTTTCGAAGTCGCGGTCGAAGTGGAGCAGGGTGAGTCCCGCGTCTTCCGCGGCGGCGGCCACCAGGAGGTCGACGGGGCCCGCGCTGCGGTGCTCGCCCTTGGCGGTGAGTTGTTCCTGGACGATGCGGGAGCGGCGGTAGACGCCGTCGGGCATGGGACACCAGGCGTAGTGGACGTCGAGTGCAGCCTTCAGGCGGGTGCGGTCTGTGGCCGAACGGGCGGAGTGCAGGACTTCCAGTTCGGTGATGTCGCAGATGGCGACGAGGCCGGCGGCGATCCTGTCGTCCCACTCGGCCGTGTTCTGGCGGAGCAGGACGCGGGCGAGGGCGGAGGTGTCGATGAGGTAGTCGGCGACGGTCACTCGTCCGCTCCGGCGCCATGATGTCGCCTGCCCTTGAGGACCCAGGCCCGAGCGCCGCGCGCCGACGCGGTCCGCAACAGGAAGAAGATCCTCGAAGCCGCCCGCGAGCAGATCTCGCTGCATGGGCAGGAGGTCGGGATGGACGAGATCGCCGCAGCGGCAAGCGTCGCCGTCGGCGCGCTGTATCGCCACTTCCCCAACAAGACCGACCTGGTGGCCGCCGTGATCGCGGAGTACCTGGAGGGGGTGGCCGACGAGGCCGAGGCGGCCGTCGGACGCGTCGGGTCAGGCGCGCGCGCCCTGGACGAGATCACCGGCTTTCTCGAACGTGTTGTCGAGGCCGCTGCCGCCGACCGCGCCGTCAAGACCCGGTCGACGAGGACTCCGTGGAACGTGCCGCCGACGCCCTGACCAGGCTCATCCGGGCCGGTCAGGCCGATGGTGACATCCATCCGGACGTCACCATCGGCGACATGTGCCTCCTCTTCGCCACCGTCCCCACCGTCCCCACCGACCGACCGCCGACGTGCGCGCCCGCTGGCTCACCCTGTTCCTGCCTGGCCTCACTGTCCGCGCCCGCGGTGCCGATGGCTGAACTCCCGGAACCCCTCCTGCAGGATGATGGGCAGCGCCACGCGCGGGCCGCCATGGACACCCTCACCCCCCGGACCCTCGGGGCATGCTTCCAGCTACGCCTTCCCCGGGCCCACCCCAGCCGAGGAATAGCGCACTTCACCGCGAGAACTGACGCGCTTCACCGCCGCCGCACCGGCCACCCGATGAGACGCTGCTGGTCGGCCAAGCACAAACGGCACGGGCTGCTGGTCATCGGCCTGGCTGATGTCAAGGGGCGGCTGCTGTGGACCTCCACCGCCCGACCCGCGCGCGGCTCGGAGATCACCGCCTGCCGTCACGACGATCTGGTCGTCGGTGAGCAGGCCGACCCGGTAGTCGCGCTCCGACGGCTCGAAGATGCTCGCCCTCGGGCAGTTGGGCAGGTTGCAGCCCGCGAACACGACCGTGTTCACGCCCAGTTCCGTGAGCAGGTCTTGCAACGGGGTGCGGTAGAACGCGCCCCACCGGGGTTTGAAGACGGCGTACTCGGCGGGCCCGAGCTGCTGTGGCCGGCCTGCGAGCAGCGACTCGGCATCCAGCTCGGGCGCGTCGTCCGGGGCCGGTCCCGGTGCGAGCCCGCTGCCGGGGCTTCCCGGTGCCGCGATGCGTACGCCGCTGCCGATCAGCCCGCGCCGGACGAGGTCCACGTCACCGCTCGCGGGGTCGTAGAGGCGCACGATGTGAATGACGGGGCGGCCCGCGGAGCGGAAGGCGGACACGGCGGAACGCAGCGCCGGCAGGACCTCCGTCGTGCCGTGCCGGGGATGCCGTAGGGCGAGTCCGAGAGGAAGTCGTTCTGGACGTCGATGGTCACCAGTGCGGCGGACGCGAAGTCCGGCCGGGTGTGCGGGTCCTCGACTCCCTGCGCACTCATCGGGCGGCCTCCGCGCCCTGACCGGCCGGAGCCAGGAAACGGGTCTCGATGGCGGCGAGGCCGCGGAAGTCCTCGGCGGTGATGGAGCCGAGGTCGACGGCCGCCCCGGTGACCTCCTCCAGGAGGTAGACGAACTCCAGGAAGGCCAGGGAGTCGATGAGCCTGCCCTCGATGAGGTCGTCGTCCCTTCCCGGGGGCTCCGTGAGATGCGGGTTCTTCTCCGTGATCCACTCGATGACGCGGTCGTTCATGCTTCTGCAACGCGTCGGTGCGGGCACCGCCTTGCGTCGTGCGTGCATCGCGCCGCACGTGACGGCGGAGCCCTCTGTCAGGCCGAGATCGCAAGCTGCGTCCTTGGTGATCGCGGTGGTCGGTTCGGCGCCGTCGGCAGAGGCCGCAGTGCGGACACGTGGGTGGACTGGAGCCTGCACGGCGGCCAGTTCGTCACCCACCTCGCCCCGGCCCGCAGCGCCGACCGGCTGCGCACCGCGGACACCGAATTCGTCATCAAGCCCTACGTGCGCTTCGAGGGCGAGACCGGCGAGCAGTGGACGATGTTCCTGCTAGACCCGGCCGGCAACGCCCTGGAGTTCAAGGCGTCGCCGACGACTCCCAGGTGTTCGCCGTCTGGCATTTTCTGCGGGCGGTGGCGATCCAGCCCGATCGCCGTCGGCGGCAGCGATGCCGACCAGCTCCGCAAGGCCCGGGTGTCGACTCCGGGCTGTCCTCGCCGGTCCGTGGGCGGCCCTCGATGCCTCTGGGCAAGTTGGTTGAGGGGAACGCCTCCTTGCCTCGGCTGTGCAGAAGCCGCTGCGTGACGGTCCCCACCTACGGGTCGTCCCCAACTACCTGATAACCCATGAGTACTAGGGGTTGCGGGTATTGAGCTCCGTGCGTCACGATATCGATAGTTGCAGGGCAAGGAGCCCTGGTTATAAGGCTATTGGGGGCGGTCATGATTCACATCACGCTCGGTCCGATGCGCTACGTCAATCCCGAGCAGGACCAGCTGGGGCGGGATCACGTGGGCTGGGATTCGAACATGGACGACGCGGCGCTGTTCCGCGCCAATCGCGGGTGCTGGGTGCTGGGTGAGCGGGCAGACCGGGAGCAGTATGCGCTGCTGTCGGCGCAGGGCATCGTGCGCCAAGCCATTGAGATCGACGGCCTGGCATCGGTCGCCGGCGGCCGCCGCGCCATCGAAGGCCGCTATCTGGAGGCAGGTCACCCCGTCTACGACGCCTACGTGGGGAAGCCTCAGCCGGTCGCCGCAGCCCGCAATCCGGTGACCTACTTCGACTCCCCTCATGCCGCCAGGACCTGCGGCTGCGGCTGTGGGGCGCCGGTCACGATCGGCTGGTTCCTGACCGGCCACGACCAGAAGGCCCTGCATGACCGGGTGGCCAAGGTCGGCACGGTGCACCAGTTCATCGAGTGGTTCGACCGTACGTATGTCGAGGGGGAGGGGACCATGGCGTCCCGCATCGTCTCCATCGCTCCGCACGCGAATGCCAAGAAGGCGTGCAGTGCCCATGGTGTCGGGGCGGACTGTGCGGCGCTGGTCGCGGATGTGGTGCTGAGGGACGCGGGCAGCGAGCACGTCGAGTGGGCCGTCTGTGCCCGCTGGCTCAAGGAGAACGCCGACGCCGAGGCCTGGCTGCGGCGGCATCCCGTCGAGGCGGCCAGGCTGGGCGCGGTCTGATTCCGTTCCTGTGGCTCGCACTCCGCATACACGCGCCGGCCTGTGAAAATGCGTTCGTTGCCCCAAAGCCCTGAATCCGCACCCCTGATGAGGCGTGTTCGCAGGTCACAGGTGTGCGTGAAGCCGCTGGGTGTGCTGTCGGCCGGTGAGGGGCTTGGCGCCTGTCGGTGCGACCGCGAGGGCTCTCCTGCCTGAGGTCGATCATGCGGACCGGCTGCCCCGATGCAGGACGAGCGCGCGAACTCGAAGCCGCCGCCGAACCGCTCTTCACCCACCTCGACACCGTCGTACGGTGCCTGGCGCGCGCCGACGACCTGCTGCCCCGCCCCTCGCCGGCAACGCCGCCGTCTCCGAAGTGGTCCGCCGGCGCGGCTGATCCGCCGTCCCGCCAACGGCCGACCGGAATGACCCTCGCCGTAGGAGTCGGGCGGGCCGTTCGTCGAGTTCCGGCGAGAGACGGTGTCCTGTATCACTCCCTTCGGGCTGAGTGGCAGACCCGGGTGCTGTGCGTACCCATCCGTGACGAGCGGAGCCCGGATGCGAGGATGAGGCCGTCATGAGTGCTGGGTGGGGTGCGCGCACGATACGGGCCGCGGTGTTCGCGGCCGTCTGTGTGCTGCTCGCGGCCCTCGGGCACGTGCTGATGTCGGGTTCCACCGTGCCGTGGTGGACGGTCGCCGCCGGATTCGTCGCCACGAGCGGTGTCGGCTGGTGCCTGGCGGGCCGGGAGCGCGGACTGCCGCTGGTGGTGGCCGCCGTGGTCGTCACGCAAGGGGCACTTCACTCGGCCTTCTCCTGGGGGCAGTCGGCCGTGTCGGGATCCGGGCTCGGAACCGGCACGGGCTCCATGGCGCATGGCATGGGCGGAACGTCCATGGGGTCGATGTCCATGGGGTCGATGGCCATGGACGCGATGGACATGGGTTCCGTGCGTTCCCTGGGCATGGGGTCCATGGACGTGGGCGTCATGGGTGGCATGGGGTCCATGGGCATGGGTCACGCGACGCATGCCGAGCAGCTCGGCCACATGGCCCACGGCGCCGGCGGTATGTCGTCGCTGGGCATGCTCGCCGCCCACTCGTTGGCCGCCGTGCTGACCGGTCTGTGGCTGGCCCACGGCGAACGCGCCGCGTTCCGCATCCTGCGAGCCGTCGCCGGGTGGCTTGCCGCTCCGCTGCGGCTGCCCCTCACCGCCCTCTTCGTCCCACCGCGGCGGCCCAGTCTGCGGCCGACGCGTGAGCGTGCGCGGCGTGTGCCGCGGCTGGCGCTCACGCACACGATCATCTCTCGGGGACCTCCGGCCGGGATCGCTGTCGTCTGAGACAGCTGGTTCCCCGAGGCCGTCCCAAGGGCGCCGCGACTGCGGGCGCCGACGCCTCGGGCACGGGTCGTGCACGTCGTACGACTCTTCCCCCTCCCGTCCCGGGACCTCTTGTGTATCGGCACACCGTGCGTCCGGCGTGTCCGGGCGCGTGCGCCGCCTAGCCGGATCGGTCCCGGACCACCCGAGAAGGACCTCAGGTGATCACTCCTGTCCTGCCGGCATCGCGCCGGGAACGTGCGGCGGCGCCCGCCGCGGCCGATCAGACCGCCATGCCGGCGGAGTCCGAAGACCCGGCCACCACCTGGGCCTTGGCCGCCCGAACCGGTGATCCCGACGCCGTCGACCGCTTCGTACGAGCCCTGCATCCCGACGTCGTCCGCTACGTCAGGCACCTCTCCGCCGATCGGCAGCTGGCCGACGACCTCGCGCAGGACACGTTCCTGCGGGCGCTCGGCAGCCTGCACCGGTTCGAGGGGCGCTCGTCGGCGCGTACCTGGCTGCTGTCCATCGCGCGCCGCACGGTCGTCGACAGCCTGCGGTACGCCGCCTCCCGGCCGCGGTCGGCCGATCTGGACGACTGGACGGTATGGGCCGAGCGGGCTCAGCCGAGCGGTCTGCCCGGCTTCGACGAGGGCGTGGCCCTGCTCGACCTGCTGGACGCGCTGCCCGTCGAGCGCCGCGAAGCCTTCGTCCTCACCCAGTTGGCCGGGCTGCCCTACGAGGAGGCCGCCGCGGCCGGCGGCTGCCCCGTCGGGACGATCCGCTCCCGAGTGGCACGGGCCCGGGCGACACTGATCGAGTTCCTCGACGAGGCCGAGGAACTCGAGGGCCGCCCGGCTGCCGTCGCCGCGTGAGCAGAGGGGCGCCGGCGGCGCCGCCGGTCTTGGCGAGGATGTCCCGGGCGGCGACGTGTGGGAGATCCTCCTGCGCCATGTCACCGGCCGGATGGCACGGGAGACCCGGCGCTGGATCAGATCGTGTGGACGTTCCGGGCCCCCCGCTGAACAGCCCGCTACCGCGGCGGTTCGCGCGGGCCTGGCGGTGGCCGGGGCGGTCTCGCAGAAGAACACCGTGCGGCCCGTGTCACGGAAGCAGCCCCTTGGTTCAGTCGTGGGCGGAGTCGAGGCGCCAGACCCGGGCCTGGTCCAGCCTCACCGAGCCGTTCTCGGCGAAGACCTGCACTCCCTGGCTGGCGGGGTCGGGGAAGATCTGGTCGGTGATCACGGCCTCGCCGGTGCCGCCGAAGACCTCGACCGACGACCAGTCGACGAGGATCCGCAGCTTGACCTTGCCGTTCCTGGCCTTCAGCGGTGCGGTCTGGACGCCGGGGAAGGTGCTGTTGAAGTCCACGGCGCCGGAGTGGGTGCGGTCGACGTACAGTTCCTGCGTCGTGGCGTCGTATCCGATGACGGTCTCTTCGCCGTCGGCGCCGGTACGCACCTTCAGGCCGAACCGTTCGGCGTCCTTGAGGGAGAACGTCGCCTCGATGTCGAGCGCCTTGCCCTCGGCCGCGGAGCCGATCAACGGTCGGGAGGTGTTCTCGACGGTGACCCCGGTCGCGGACGCCGGGTGATCCTGCCGCAGGGACGTCAGGCTGTTCACCGGCTCGCCGGTCAGCCGGATCCGGCCGTCGACGGTGCGCAGGGCCATCTCCCGGGGGATGCTCTGCGCGCTGCGCCAGGGCGAGGTGGGGATGGCGCCGGCGTAGTCCCAGTTGTTCATCCAGCCGATCATGTACCGCTTGCCGCCGGGGGCGTTCTCCCAGGACACCGCCGCGTAGTAGTCCTTGCCGTAGTCGGCCCAGTCGGCCCGCTGCACGACGGACTTCGCGGGGGCGTCGGCTTGTGTGAACCCGTCGGCGAGGATGTGGCCCCAGCCGGCGCTGTTCATGTCGACGATCTGGACCTGTGCCTTCTTGCCGAGGTAGGGGCGCATGTCGAAGGAAGACCAGTCCAGGGTCTCGCTGTTGGAGCCGGTGGCGCTGCGGACGACCTGGCCGTCCACGATCAGGTTGACGGACGTCTCCTGGGAGACGGGCTGGGCCTGGGTGTCGGAGAGCATGATGTGGTCGACGTTCAGATGGCCCCAGCCGCCGGTGTTGTCGTCGACGATCCGGATCTGCGCCTTCTTGCCGGCGAGGTCGCTCACGTCCCAGGACGCCCAGTTGAGTGCCTCGGCGTCCTGCCCGGTGGTGCTGCGGACCACCTTGCCGTCGACGAGGAGTTCGACGGCGGTCGGGTTGTCGGAGCCGGCGGGGTGGTTGCCGCCGCCTACGAGGAAGTCGACGTAGTCCTTGTCGATGGTGAACTCGGGCGAGGTGAGGGTGCCGGTGGCAGCGTCGCCGTTCAGGTAGGTGTCGACCAGGCCGCTGCCCAGGAATCCGGAGACCTCCTGCTGGTTGGGCAGGGCGCCGGCGGCCGGCGCGGCGCCGAAGGCGTCCCCGGTCTTCGCCCAGACGCCGTAGGTGCCGCCTTCGAAGTCGGCGAGGACCGTGCCCGCCGGCGGGGGTCCCTGCTCCATGACGGTTCCGGGCGTGTGCGGGTGCCGACCGCCACCGACCTTGAAGTTCAGGTACGGGCTGTCGACGGTGAAGGAGGGCGAGGTCAGGGTGCCGGTGGCGCCGTCGCCCGCATGGAAGCTGTTGGCGAGACCCTTGCCGTCGAATCCGGCCACGGTTCCCTGACCGTCCAGCGCCCCGGCTGCCGGCGCCTGGCCGAACGCGGTGCCGGTGGTCGTCCACGCACCGAAGTCGCTGCCCTCGAAGTCCTGCACGACCTCGCCGGCGGGCGGTGTGTAGGCGCCCTTGTCGTCGGCGGTGAACGTCTTTCCGTCGAAGTCGCCGACGAAGTACTGGGCTGCCGAACCACCCGCGATGCCACCGGGGTTGATGTTGACGACCAGGACCCACTTGATGTGGTTCGGGTCCCCGTCGACGGCGAGCGGGAACAGGTCGGGGCACTCCCACACGCCGCCCGTCGCGCCGGCCGGCCCGAACTCGCTGAGCAGGCTCCAGTCCTTGAGGTTCTTGGAGGAGTAGAACCGCACCTTGTGCTCGGCGGACAGCGCCACCGTCATCAGCCAGCTCTTCGTCGGCGCGTACCACTGGACCTTGGGATCCCGGAAGTCCTTGGAGCCGATGTCGAGGACCGGATTGCCCTGGTACTTGGTCCAGGTGCGGCCGCGGTCGGTGCTGTAGGCGAGCGCCTGTGCCTGCTTGCCGGTGTCCTTGGAGTGGCTGGTGTAGACGGCCACCATGGGCGGGTTCGTCTTCGTGCCGAACCCGGTGGTGTTGTTCGAGTCGACCACCGCGCTGCCGGAGAAGACCATCTCCTTGTCGTCGTACGACAGGGCGAGCGGCAGCTGCTTCCAGTGCACGAGGTCCGTGCTCACCGCGTGGCCCCAGGACATGTCTCCCCACGTGTTGCCGTTGGGGTTGTACTGGTAGAAGAGGTGGTACTCGCCCTTGTAGTACACGAGGCCGTTGGGATCGTTCATCCAGTTCTTCTCCGGTGTGAAGTGGAACTGGGGCCGGTAGGTCTCGGAGTACGGCGGGGTGTCGGCGGCGACGGCCTGAGGGGCGAACGGGGTCGCGGACAGGGCGCAGACGGTCGCCACCGCCGCGATCATCCGGGTACGGGCATGCCGGGACACGCGGGCAGAGCTCATGAGGCCTCCTGTGCTGCGGCCGTCCACGCCGTGGAGCCTGCGGTCCTGGCGCGGACGGACCGAAAAGTGGCGTACTGGTCGGCGGCGTCGTCCACGCCGTCGACCAGACATGTCATCGTTGACTTGTGTCATCGTTGACATCGAGTGGCCCGATGATGAGCGCAACCCGGCCGACGCGTCAACGGTTCGGGCGTGATTGCTCCGGCGCGGTCCGCCGCGTCGACCGCCTGCGCCTCCCGTGCGGGCGCCCGCGGCTGTTCACCGTCGAGTGAAGCCAACGAGGTCGGCGACCACGGGTTCTGACTGCTCCTCAGGGTCGCCCGATCGTCGGGCCGAGCGGCTGACCCTCACCCCGAAGGCGCCGAGCGAGGGGCTATAGCCGTTCTTTATGCCCCCATTCGCCGTGATCCTCTACCGGAGTCGTCCGTGACGTCCTACGGTGCGGGCGGAGCCACGCGCGAGGTGTTTCCGTGGATGTCCGCGTCCTGTTATTTCCTTTCTTCTCTTTCAGGGAGGGATTTCCATGTCCCGAGACGCTGACCGTGTTCACCGGGCCGCACAGGTGGCGGAGCCCGGGGCTGCCGTACGGGTCGTCCCGGTGGAGGCGAAGCCGCCCGGTGTCGGCGAGGTGCGGGTCGACGTGGAGGCGACCGGCATCTGCGGCGCGGACATCGGTACGGTCCGCAACCGCGCTCCGGCGACCGGCTTCCCGGTCACTCCGGGCCACGAGGTCGCCGGTGTGATCGCGCAGATCGGTCCCCAGGTGCAGGGGTGGGCGGTGGGGGAGCGGGTGGCGGTCGGCTGGTTCGGCGGCAGCTGCGGGCACTGCTCCGCCTGCCGTACCGGGGACGTCGTCCACTGTCCGGAGCGGAAGGTTCCGGGCATGTCGTATGCGGGCGGCTGGTCGAGCACCATCACGGCTCCCGCCGCCGCTCTCGCCCGGATCCCCGACGGCCTGTCCGCGGAGGAGGCCGCGCCCTTCGGCTGCGCCGCCGTCACTGTCTTCAACGCCCTGCGGCACTCGGTCGCCGGGCCGGGTGACCTGGTCGCCGTCCTCGGGATCGGCGGTCTGGGGCACCTCGCGGTGCAGTTCGCCGCGGCCATGGGGTTCGAGACGGTGGCCATCGCCCGGGGCGAGGAGAAGCGGAAGCTCGCCGAGGAGCTGGGCGCGCGGCACTACATCGACACCGAGCGGCAGGAACCCGGGGCGGCGCTGCGGGAGTCGGGCGGGGCGCGGCTGATCCTGTCCACGGCCTCCAGCGGCAAGCCGCTGGCGGAGCTGGTGGACGGGCTCGCCCCGCACGGGCGGCTCACCGTCGTCGGCTTCGACAAAGCTCCCCTCCAACTGCCCCTGGCCAAGCTCGTCATGGGGGCGCGCAGCGTCTCCGGTCATCTGACGGGCAGCCCTGCCGACACCGAGCAGGCCATGCGCTTCGCGGTCGCCACCGGTGTCCGCCCCCGGGTGCAGACCGTCCCGCTGGAGGAGGCGCAGCAGGCCCTCGACACCCAGCAAGAGGGCAAGGCCCGCTTCCGGATGGTCCTGACCACCGGTGCCTGACCGTCGTCCTGAGGGAGGTAAGCCCTCCATGCTCCAGCACGACGGTCACGACGTCGTCGTGGTCGGCGCCGGACTGGCCGCGGCCGCCGCGCCAGGGGCGCTCGCACCACCAGGCCGACTACTCCCTGTTCGGGCACCCCCTCTACCGGCGGCCCGCGCTGGACGGCAGGCTGCACTGGGCGTCGACCGAGACGGCCGACCGGTATGCCGGACACATCGAGGACGCCCTCGCCGCCGCCGAGCGAGCGGTGACGGCGTCCCTGACCGAAGACGAGGCGAGCTCATGCTCCAGATAGACGCGTTGCTGCGCGAGTACGACCGCGCCGTCGCCTACACCGACGACCTGTGGAAGGACCTCACCCCGGACGAGGTGACCTGGCGCCCGCACGAGGACTCCAGCGCCATCGGCTGGCACCTGGGCCACCAGGCCCACGTCGCCCACTTCATGATCCGCAACCTCACCGCGGCGGAGCCGAGCCCCGATCCGGAGCTGGACGCCCTGATGGACTCGGCGAACCCGGAGAAGTTCCGCGGCACGCTGCCCACCGTCAAACGGCTCACCGAGTTCCGCACCACCGTCGCCGAACGCGTGCACGCCCGCATCGGGGACATCGCCGCCGGACGGGTCGGCGCCCCCGCCCAACTCACCATCGTGGCCGGCCACTTGCTGACCACACTCATCAACCACGAGTACCAGCACGACCAGTGGATCAGCGAGTTCCGCGCCGACAACCTCGGCCACGCACTGCCGCCCGACCCCGCCAGCGAGCACCTGCGCCGTATCGACGGCTATCTCGTCGTCGACGTCCTGTAACGGTAGGGAGAGACCCACCCGTGACAAGCACCGCCCCGGACACCGCCGCCGGTACGTCCCCGCAGACCGAGGCACAGCGCCGCGTCCTGACCGTGCTGGTCAGCAGCCAGATCCTCAGCGGGGCCGGGCTCGCGGCCGGCATCACCGTCGGAGCCCTGCTCGCGCAGGACATGCTCGGCTCCACCGACCTCGCGGGCCTGCCCAGCGCCCTGTTCACCGCGGGTTCGGCCCTCGCCGCCGTCGCCGTGGGCCGCGTCTCCCACGCCCGGGGCCGCAGACCGGGCCTCGCCGCGGGATATCTGACCGGCGCCGTCGGCAGCGCCGGCGTCATCGCCGCCGCTGTCGCAGGCAGCCCCGTACTGCTGTTCATCGCCCTGTTCGTGTACGGCGCCGGCACGGCCACCAACCTCCAGGCCCGGTACGCCGGAGCCGACCTCGCCGCCCCCGCGCACCGCGCCCGCGCCGTCTCCACCGTCCTGGTCGCCACCACCCTCGGCGGGGTCGTCGGACCCAACCTCGCCGCGCCCACCGGCCGCCTCGCCGACAGCCTCGGCATCCCCGCCCTCGCCGGACCGTTCCTGCTCTCCGGCGCCGCCTACGCGCTGGCCGCCCTCGTCCTCGCCGTCTGGCTGCGCCCCGACCCCCTGCTGCTCGCCCGCAGCCTCGACCTTCAGCAACGGACGGAAGCCACCGCGCAGAAGGCGGCACCCGCCCGTGGTCCAGGGCTGATACCGGGCGCGCTGACGATGATCCTCACCCAGCTCGTCATGACCGCCGTGATGACGATGACCCCCGTGCACATGCACGACCACGGTCACGGCACCGCCGCCGCCGGCCTGGTCATCGCCATCCACGTCGGCGCCATGTACCTGCCCTCGCCGCTGACCGGCTGGCTCGTCGACCGCCACGGCCCCAAGGCAGTCGCCGCCGCCTCCGGCCTCACCCTCCTGGCCGCCGGACTCACCGCCGCCTCGGCGCCCGCGGACTCCGTCGCCCTGCTCGCCCTGGCGCTCGCCCTGCTGGGCCTCGGCTGGAACCTCGGCCTCGTCTCCGGCACCGCGATGATCACCGACGCCGTGCCGCTGGCCACCCGCGCCAAGACCCAGGGCATGGTCGACGTGTCCATCGCCATCGCCGGCGCCACCGGCGGCCTCACCTCCGGGCTCGTCGTGACCGCCGCCGGCTACCCCGCCCTCGCCCTCACCGGCGGCGTCCTCGCCCTCGCCGTGCTCCCCGCCGTCGCCGCCACCGCGAGCAGCCGGTGAACGACCTGCCCGGGCTGCCCCAGGGCCTGTCCTGGCCGAGCCAGGCCTTGACCTCGTCGGGATTCGCCTCGACGTCCGGCGAAGGTCTCCACCCCTTGAAAGAGCGTTCCCCGCTGTCACCGGCCAATCGGACCGCACACCCCTGCTCCGCGCGGCGGTAAGGCAAACCTTCCCGCGGCCGAGGTCCACAGCCCGAGTGAATCAACCGGCTTTCCGCTCGGCGCCGGTGGTGACTCTCGTACGGTCGGCGTCATGCTGAGGTTGGGGAAGGCGCCGGACCTGCTCGGAGTCCGGACTAGGGCGTGTTTCGAAAGTCCCGTCTGCCCGGCGACGCCTGGCACGCACTCCCCCGGAGGGGGGACCCCCAGCCGCGTTGTCGGGATCGCCCCGATACAACCAGTATCGGGGCGATCCTCCGCCTTGCGATCGCACGCTCCCCCACGCTCGACTGCGCTCACGTGGGGGGACCTCCATGACGCCGCCGGGCCTGCCCTTCGGGCAGACGACGCTACTTTCGAAACACGCCCTAGTGGCTGCCGTCGGACCAGGGCAGCCCCGGGTGGTGGCCGGGCGAGGGCCGGGAGGTGCGGATGATGTCGCTCGGACCGTCCGTCGGCTGCTGGGTGCTGACGGTCTCCCTGCTGCTCCGGGTCGGGGGCGCGTGCGGGCGGGTACGGACGCGTCTGCTGCTGTTGGCTGGGTCTGCGGCCGCCGGCGGGGTCTACCGGGTCGCGATCGCCGTTCTGTCGGAGCGACCGGCGCAGGGACTGGACGCACGGAGCCTGGTCGGTTTTGCGGTGGTCACCGGAGTGACGGTCACGGTCGGTCTGGGGATGGCCGGGCTGGTGGTCGCGGCTGATGCCGGCACCGGTAGGCACGCGTGGCTGCGGCGGGTGCTCGACGGGACCGTCACGGCCGGGGCCGTGTTCCTTTCGGGATGGGTGCTTCTCGGGAGAGCCGGTGACGGCTGGCGGCCCGAGACGGGCATGGTGGGCGTCCTGTGGACTGCGGAAGTCGTGTTCCTCAGTTTCCTGCTCGCGCTGCGACGGCTCGTGCGGAGCGACCAGCAGGCCACGGTGTGGGTGACGATCGTCGGACTGTCCCTCATGCTGATCGGCGACACAGTGCGCCTGTGGACGGTCGGCCCACACGGCCCCGAGGGGACGTCCCTGCTGGCCGACGGCTGCGATACCGCAGGACTGCTGATCGTCGCCGTCGCCGCCTGGGTCCCCGGCGGGGCGAGCGTCCTGGGCGCGGGCCGGCCGGCGCTGCGGTCGGGGATGGAAGGCGCCGCGGCGTTCATTCCCCTGACCGTCTGCACGGTGACGGCGCTGGGATACGCGTTGGCGCCCCTGGCCAGCGACCCGGTGCCGCTGTGGGTGGGCGGGACGGCGCTGCTGGGCCTCTGGGCACGCCAGACGTTCCTGCCGAACAGGAACACCGGGGAGGACGAGTGAGGGGGGTGGTTCGGGCGGGCTGTGAGGCGGTCGAGGCCGTCGGGGTCGTCGGGCCGGAGACTTGACCCGGACGTGCTGTCACTCCATCGTCAGGCCGCCGTGGATGTCGCGGACCTGCACCACGTTCTTGGCGTGGCCGTGGAAGGAGTTGACGACCCCGTCGCCGGCCGCCTGGTTCCACAGGTTCTGGCATTCCTGACGGAAGCCGGGGTCGCGGGCGAACTCCTCGTCCAGCGCCGCCGCCAACTGCGCCCGGGACTCCGGCACGTCCGGGCGACCCGCGAACCGTTCCCTGATCCGCCGGAAGAGCGCGGGCAGAGCGGCGCCCGTGGATTCGCCCGCTCCGGTCGCGAGGCCGGCGGCGAGGGCTCCGGCGATGGCAAGCGACAAGGGATCCAAGGTGTCCTCCGCGCTGTGAGTGGGCCCTGTCCATCATGCAGGCGCGGGCATGCCCGGGCCATAGGCCCTCACCTGCGCGGCAGCGCGGACGCCGGACCCCGCGTCGGGCTCAGCCGACGAGCCGGCCGCCGATCGGGCGGGCCGCCTCGGTGTGGGAGAGGTACTCCACGATGCTGTGCGCCCGGTCGCGGGCGTTGACGACGGCGAGGTCGGACAGTCCGTCCGCCCAGTCGTCGCCCAGCGGGCAGCCGATGGCCACCGCGTCGGTCGGGCACCAGAGGTTCAGCCAGTCCGCCACGATGTCCGGACGCTTCGGGCCGCCGACGAGCAGCCTGCTGTACACGCTGTCCAGGCCGAGCGGACTGCCCGCCGTGGTGAGGTGGACGGCGTGCACCCCGGGTGACAGCCGGGTGGTGAGGTCCAGGGCGACGACCGTGCCCAGGCTGTGGCTGACCAGGACCACCTCTCCGTCGTCCGGCATGGTCTCCAGCACGCAGTCCAGGACCGCGTCCCGGATGCGCCGGTCGTCGAGGTAGGCGGCCACGTCACGGAAGACCAGGGCGATGGCCCAGGCGTCGAGGTCGCTTCTGGCGGCCAGCCAGCTCAGCCGCTTCTGCAGGGCCCCCACCACGTCCGGCAGGCCGATGCGCTCGGTGGCCAGCTGCCCCTCCCGCGGCATGTCCCACTTGGCTGCCGCCTCGCCGACGATCTCCTCGTACACCGCGCGCGCGGTGGGGGAGGAGGGCGCCACCACCTCCGCCGCCGTGGCGGCCGGCGCCTCGACGATGTGCGGGACGGCCTCGTGCGTGGTCAGGGCCTGCACCAGTCTGTCGCCGTAGTAGGGGAACCAGACGTCCGCCGGGTCGATGGGAGGGAGCCCGGCGCGGACGAGCCCCTGGTTGAGTCCGGCCGCCCATTCGCGGCGCAGTTTCTCGGGTTCCTTGCCCTCCTGGGAACGGCCGTGCAGGAACACCAGATGCCGTCCGCCGCCGAACGCGCCGTCCCGGCCGCGCAGTCCCGCACGCGCGGTGACCTTCTCGGCGGCCGGCCGCGACGCCGCTCCCGCTCCGGCAGCGGCAGCGGCAGCGGCAGCGGCAGCGGCAGCCGGAGCGGCAGCCGTCGCCGGAGCGACGGCGGCCTCCGCGAGGCCGAGCCCCGACTCCGGGCCCATCTCGGACAGCAGCGCCCGCTGCGGGGAGGCGAGGGGCAGGGCGGCGAGATGCTTCAGGACGGAGCTGATCCGCACGCCCTCGTTGGACACCCAGTCGATGGCGTCGTCGCCGTCACCGGGCCGCCAGACCTGACCGTCACGGCGCAGGACACGGCCCTGTTCGTCGGTCCTGGGCACGCCGCTGTGGTGGAGCGCGACGACCTCCCACTGGTCGTTGAAGACGGGTGAGCCCGAGTTTCCCGGCTCGGTGTCCGTCGTGTACTGCAGGAAGTCGTCGAGCCGCACCTGGAGCAGGTTGTTGCGGACGGCGATCTCCTTCAGCCGGCCCATCGGGTGCCCGACGATGTTGACCGGTTCGCCGACGACCAGCTTTCCCGTCTGGACGCTGAGCCGGTTCCAGCCGAACGTCTCCCCCGGAGGCCGCCCGTCCGGGCCGGCGGCGACGTGCACCAGGGCGAAGTCGAGGCGCTCGTCCGTCGCGTAGAAGCCGTCGGGGTCCAGTTCCAGCCGCGTCGTCGGCTGCGGGGCGTTGTCGACGGTGACCTGCGCGTCGAACTCCACGAAGCACTGCCGGGCGGTCTCCGCGTCGGTGAGCACGTGATGGTTGGTCAACAGCAGGCCCGGCGACACCAGGAAGCCGGTGCCGAGAGGCAGTTCGCGCCCGTTCTCCCGCACCGAGATCCGGGCGACGGTGCGTGCCGCCCGGGCGCCGCGCGGCAGGAAGCTCCATGCCTGCAAATCCTTGGACACCCCGAGGATGCGTTCGTATGCGGCGGGCGGGTCCAGCGGTTCCGCCCGGACGGCCGCCATGACCAGCGCGGCCGGCACCGCGTTCCGGTCGAGCAGTCGGGACGCGCGCGCCGCGAGTGCCTCCGGTGCGTCGGGGAAGACGATCCCGGCGTCCCGCTGCCGTTCGATCGCCCGCCGTTCGTCGGTGGACTCCCGGTACCGTGCGGCGGCGGCCGCGACCTGCCGTTCCCGTTCCTCGTGGAGCCTGTCCACCGCTGCCATGTCAGGTCACCGTCCCCGCGGCCTGGCGCCACGGCACGAAGGCGTTCGTCAGGCCCGCGAGAGCCGGGCGCAGCTCCGGGTGGTGGCGCAGCAGCACCGTGCTCATGGAGTTGTCGTCGATCCAGGCCATGCCCGCCTTGGAGTACACCTCGGGCGTGTAGTGCTCGGTGAAGAAGCGGTCGCTGTTCAGCCGGCGTGACGCCATCAGGACGAAGATGCGGAACGCCGTGTCGCTGAACGCGAATCCGGCCGGCAGCTTCTCCGCGTACAGCCCGACCATGAGGTCGACCTTCTCGACGTCGCCGTCGTAGAGCTGCTCGATCTGCTCCGCCACCGCCCGGTTCTCCGCCAGTTCCAGGAAGTTCGCGGCGGGCTTCAGCCGCAGCAGCCGCCGGAACTCGTTGTAGCGGGGGACGCCCAGCTCCCGGGTGCGCAGGATGTCGGTGGCGGCGAGGTCCTGCAGACGCCCGTCCGGGCGTTCGAACTCCTGGAGGAACCTGGGGAAGTTGTGCAGGGTGACCAGTCCCGGGTGGAGCGTGCCGAAGCTGTAGAGCAGGTCGGCCATCTCGGTGGTCTCCAGGACCTTCAGCGCCCCCGGGCCCGAGATGTCGCGGAGGGTGCAGTGGCGCAGGCTGGTGTCGTCGGCGACGGAGCGCAGATGCCACTCGTCGCGGATGAGCGGGTGCATGCGGTAGACGGCCACGAACTCCTCGGTGAGGGAGTACGGGACGCCGTAGTGGTCCCGTTCGCCGCCCGGGATGCCGCTGACGACCTCGCTGTCGCTGATCCGGCCGAAGAGGTCGTGGACGCGCTCGCCCGCGATGCCCCACCAGTTGGCGCGCAGTGCCTTGACGGTGGTGGGGTGGCTGATCACGGCCGGCGTCCACTCCACGGTGTGGATCTTGGCGAGGAGCGCGGCGTTGACGAGCCGGGCCCGCTGGAAGAGCTCCTCGTCGCCCCACGACGGGTACGCGCCGTGCAGGTGATCGCAGATCGCGTTGTGCTCACGGGCGAAGAGGTCGTGCATCATGGCGAGGCCCAGCCAGAAGCCGGGGACCTGCGAGGGGTCCCGGGCGGGGTCCGAGGGGATCGGGGACTGCTCGTCGTCCCACAGATGCAGCTTGCCCAGCTCGCCGGCGCGCATCAGGCGCTGTTCGGTCTCGTTCGCACCGTAGATCTGCGACGCGTCCCACCAGTGGGAGGACACGTTGACACGGGTGTCGGGCGTCCCGGCGGGCGCCTGCGGGTCGCGGGTCGGGTCGTCCGGTGTCCGCATGATCCGCATGGGGTGCTCCGGCCACGGGTCGTCGTCCATGAGGGGTACTTCCCAGGGCCGTTCGGTGGGGCTGGTCCCGTGGCTGAACCAGTCGCGGATCATGAACTGGAGCCAGGCGGCGACCAGGGAGTTGACCGATTCGGCGGGGGTGAGCTCGTCGCGGGTGAGCAGGGCGCGGCTGACCTCGCGCGGGCTGGGCGCGGACAGGACGTCCTCGGGCGCGGCCGGGGCGATCCGGTCCAGCGGGATGTTGCGGCCGAAGCGGGTGCCCGCCATGCCCATGCGCGGCTGGTCGAGGTCGTTGTGGCTGCCGTCGGCGGTCCGGTTGACCTTGTGGGTCTCGGAGGGCGGCGCCGGATCGGGCAGATTCACCGAGGGCAGCCGGCCGGTGTCGTGGAGGTTCTTCTGCCGCAGCTTGACGCGCAGTCCGAGGAGCGTCAGCAGACCGGGCAGGACGGGCAGTCTGTCCCAGCCGATGCGCCGGTCCACGACCTCGGCGACGGCGGTGACGATCCGCCAGGGCAGGGACGTACGGTATCCGGCCGCGGAACGTCGGGCGGCGCCTCGTTGCTTGCTCATGGCGGTACTCCTTGCGGTGCTCGTGGGGGCGCTCCTCGGGGCGCTCCTCGCGGTGCTTCTCGGGCGGTTGCGAGAATCACGTCGCTCGCCTTCTCGCTGATCATGTAGATGGGGGCGGCGACGAAGAATCCGGGAATGCGGGGGAAGACCGAGGCGTCGACGACCCGCAGGCGGTCCACTCCCCGCACCCGGAACTCGCTGTCGACGACGGCGGAGGGATCGTCCGCGCGTCCCATCCGGCAGGTGCAGGACGCGTGGTGGCCCCAGGCCTCGTCCCGCACGAAACGCCGGACGGCGTCGCGGCCGACGACCTCCTCGCCCGGCCACAGCTCCTCGGCGATCACGGAGCCGGCCCTGCGGTTCATCCCGCGCACGAACTCGACGGCGTCGGCCATGGCTTCGAGATCCACGGCGTCCTTGTCCGTGCCCTCGTCGAAGTAGTGGAAGTTCACCAGCGGGGTGTCGCGAGGGTCGGCCGAGCGCAGCCGCACCCGGCCCCCGGTGTTGTGGGTGCGGCTCTTGAGGATCGCCCAGGTGAACCGGTCCTTGTGGCGGGTCAGGTCGAGCGAGTAGCCGGGGCGGTAGCCCCGGAAGTCGAAGGGGCCGCCGAAGACGAACAGGTCGGGTGCGTCCAGCTCAGGACGGGACTTGCGGGTGACGCCGACGACGGCGCCGTTGGTCGTGTACAGACCCTCGCCGCGTTGCCAGGCCCGGTAGCAGCGGTCCGGTTCGGCCCCGGGCTGCGGCGCGTGGAAGGAGCAGTCCCGGAGGACCGGGAACTCGCGGTCCATCCGGCTGACCACGCCGACCTCGTAGCGGTCCTGCAGATTCGCGCCCACCCCCTGGAGGTCGACCCCTACGGGGATGCCGTGCCGGTGCAGCTCCTCACGCGGCCCGATGCCCGAAAGCATCAGCAGCTGGGGCGTGTTGAAGGCCCCCGCGGCCAGGATCACCTCACGGGAGGCGAGCACCCTGCGCAGGACCGGCGGCCCGGCGGCCGGCCGGCTCGCGGGGTCGGCCCGGTAGGCGTGCGCCCCGTCCAGATAGTCGACGCCGGCCGCGGCTCCGTCCTCGCCCAGCACGACGCGGGCCGCCAGCGCGTTCGTCTGGACTGCCAGGTTGCCCGGATGACTGCGCTGCACCGCCTGGATCCGCTCGCGTACGGCGCTGCGCCGCCCGTCCGCCGTGGACAGGGGGATCTGCCACAGCCCCTGCAGGGCATGCGTCTGCGCCCGCCAGTCGTTGGGGTCGACGAAGGAGCCGAACCCCTCCAGCGGGGACAGCGGCCGGTCCAGGAAGTCGGCCAGCGCGCCCTCCGCGGCCGAGAGGACCACCTTCAGCAACTGCTTGTCCTGGACGGCCAGTTCGGGGTCGGCGAGGGCCGTCGGCAGCCAGCCGTCGAATCCGTGGCGTGCGTCGTTGCGGTACCGGGCGCCCACGAAGGGCAGGACCTTCAGCAGCGCGGCCGGCAGCGGGCCCAGCAGCGGGACGGCGGGCGGCTCCTTGGGTCGCGGCCGGTAGGTGCAGCGTTCCAGCCGCTCGAAGTAGCGGCGCATGGCCGTGCTGTGCCAGGTCGCGTCGCCGGTCTCCGCCGCGATCGCGTCCCAGTCGCGGTTGTACGGATAGACGGTGATCAGCGCGTGGTGCGCGGTGCAGCCGCCGACCGTCCCGGCACGCGGGTAGAGGACGCCTTGGTCCGGGACGAGTTTGCTGTCGCGCTGCTGCTGCCGCTCGTCGGCGTAATGCCGTACGAAGTAGTTCCAGCACTGGACGGGGTCCTCGGAGGCGTCCGCGTGGAAGGCGGGCACCCGTAGGCGTCGTTGTCCGGGGCGCCGCCCGCGTCGAGCAGCAGGGTGCGCCTGCCCGCGGCGGCGAGGTTGGCCGCCAACGGTCCGCCGCCCGCTCCGGCGCCGACGACGACGTACTCGAAACCCGTCTCGGCCGGGGGAACGGCGCAGGGGCCCTCGGTCATGTCGGCTTCTCCGTCGTCTTCGGCTTCGCCTTCGCCGAGTTGGCGAGCGAGGCGGCGGCCAGGACCGTGTTGACGGCCGAGATCAGCGTGGTCAGCGCCGCGGTCCGCGGCGGGACCCGGCCGCTCAGACCCAGCGAGGCCGCCGTCGCGGTGTCACTGCCGTGGATCAGGACGCCGTCGCGCAGGTTCTCCCGCAACCGCTCGTCGCGGTTGGTCAGCAGATCGAGGCCGAGCAGGATCGTACGGATCCCGAAGAGCCGGAAGGCGTATATGGCCGCCGGACTGGGCGGCTCACGGTCGGGGTCGAGGCGCCGGATGAGCAGGTCGGGTGCGAGCAGTCCGGCGGCCCCGTTGAAGATCCGGATGCCGGCGAGCGCGTACACCGAGACAGCGCGAGGGACGGCTTTGTGGGAGGCCATCACGTCTCCTGACGGTGCGGTGATTCATGCGGTGACGGGTGATTACCGCCGCACCCCCCGCCGGGGGAGACAAACACCCCGGAAACACTGCAATCTCCACATTATGGGAACCGGGGTTCCCCTGCACCTCGAACTCCGGGGCTCCACCGCCGAGCCCCGGAGCCCACGTGGGCCACCGTCCCCCGCGCCGCTCAGGTCAGCGCCTCCTGCAGCGCGGGGACGGGGAGCTCGCCCGAGCCCCGGACGATCAGATGGGTGGGGACGGTGAGGGTGCGGGCGCGGGAGCGGTCGCCGTCGAGCCGGGTCAGCGCGGTGGTCGCGGCAGCCCTGCCGAGTTCTTCCGCGTCCTGGGCGACGACCGTCAGGGCCGGTTCGAGCGCCTCGGCGAGCGCCACGTCGTCGAAGGCGACGAGGGCCACGTGCTTGCGCTTGCTGCGGGCCAGTTCGGCGACTATGCCCAGCGCCATGATGTTGTTCCCGGCGAACAGGGCGGTGGGCGGATCGGCCAGGCCGAGGAGTTGGGCGGTCGCGGCCTCGGCGCCCCGCTGGTCGTGGGCGCTGATGACGAGCGAGCGGTCGTAGGGGATGTCGGCTTCCTGGAGCGCCGAGCGGTAGCCGGCCAGACGCTCCCGGCGTGTGTACAGCTTCGGGGGCAGATCGCCGACGAAGCCGATGCGCCGGTGTCCGTGGGCGACGAGGTGCGCGACGCCGTCATGGGCTCCGGCACGGTTGGAGCTGACGATGCTGTCCGTGACGAGGCCGACTCCGGGTCGGTCGAGGAAGATCACGGGAAGTCCCGCCGTACGGTGGGACTTCAGGTGGGAGTGGTCGGCGCCGACGGACGGGACGACCATCAGGATGCTGACGCGGCGGGCGAGGAACTTGTCCGTCAGGGCGCGTTCACGTGCCGGGTCGTCCGCCGAGGAGCCCATGAGCAGGGTCAGTCCGCGTTCGCGGACGGTGTCCTCGATGGCGCGGGCCACGGCTCCGAAGAAGGGGTTGGCGAGGTCGGGAATGACCAGACCGATGGTGGTGTCCGGGCCGCCGACGCGGATGTTGCGGGCCATGAGGTTCGGCTGGAAGCCGAGCTTGGCCACTGCGGCCAGCACCTGTTCCCTGGTCTGCGCGGAGGCGGGTCCGTCCTCGTTGAGGACTCGGGACACCGTCTTGGCGCTGACGCCGACTTCGCGGGCGACGTCGGCCAGGGTAGGGCGGCGGTTCGCTGCCATGGAGGAAACCGTCTCCTGAGGGCTCTCGGTTCCGGCCGCGGCCTCGGCCGGAGACTGCGAGAGCTGGGTTGTGCTGTCAGGTGGCCTGGACTCCGGCGGCCTTCGCGGCCTCCGAATCCGCTACGACAGTATCTCCGGCCTCGTCGATGCTGAGCGCCCCGGTCATGATGGCGACGACCTCGGCCATGGAGTAGTCGGAGGGCTTGATCAGGGCGGCGCGCCGGCCCAGCCGGTGCACGTGGATCCGGTCGGCGATCTCGAAGACATGGGGCATGTTGTGGCTGATGAGAACGACCGGCATGCCCTTGTCGCGGACTCGGCGGATGAGGTCCAGCACCTGGCCGGACTCCTTCACGCCGAGTGCGGCGGTCGGTTCGTCCATGACGACGACGCTGCGGGCCCAGGCGACGGAACGGGCGACCGCGACGGCCTGGCGCTGTCCGCCGGAGAGCGTCTCCACCGACTGCGTCAGCGAGCGCAGCCCGATCTTCAGGTCGGCCATGTGCTCGGCGGCCTCCTGACGCATGCGCTTCTTGTCCAGCATGCGGAAGACACTGCCGAGGACGCCCGGGCGGCGCAGCTCGCGCCCGAGGAACACGTTCGAGGCGATGTCCATGGAGGCGGCCACGGCGAGGTCCTGATACACCGTCTCGATGCCGTGGGCGCGGGCGCTCTGCGGACCGGAGAACGTGATGGGCTCGCCGTTGAGGCGGATCTCGCCCGCGTCGGGTACCACCGCGCCGGTGAGGGCCTTGATCAGGCTGGTCTTGCCGGCGCCGTTGTCGCCGATGACGGCGAGGACCTCGCCGGGCAGCAGGTCGAAGTCGGCGCCGTCGATGGCGGTGACGTGACCGTAGCGCTTGACCAGACCGCGGGCCTGCAGCACGGGCGTGGCGGAGGAGGTGGCGGTCATCAACGTGCCTTCTTCCGGGAGATCTGGTCGACGGTCACCGCGAGGATCACCAGGACGCCGGTGATCAGGGTCTGGTAGATGGAGGCGACGCCCATCAGCTGCAGGCCGTTGCGGAACACGCCGACGATGAGGACGCCGATGAAGGTGCCCAGGACCGAGCCGCGCCCGCCGAAGAGGCTGGTGCCGCCGAGGACCACCGCGGTGATGCTGTCGAGGTTGTCGGTCTGCCCGGCCTGCGGGTCGCCGACCCCGGTGCGGGAGATGAGCAGCAGGGCGGCGATGCCGTACAGCAGCCCGGCCACGGTGTAGATGCCGATGGTCAGCCGGGAGGTGCGGATGCCGTTGAGCCGGGCGGCCTCGGCGCTGTTGCCCAGGGCGTAGACGTGCCGGCCCCAGCCGGTGCTGCTCAACGCGTAGGCGAGGAGAAGGAACAGGGCGATGGTGACCAGGGAGCCGTAGGTGATGTCCGTGTGGCCCAGCGGGAAGGTCTCCCCGAGGGCCGTCAGCGGACCGGGCAGGCTGGTGACCGTCTGCTCCTCGGAGTAGATGTGGGTCAGCGCGAACGCCACGTTGAGCATGCCGAGGGTGACGATGAACGGCGGCAGCGGGATCTTCTGCACCAGCAGCCCGTTGAGCAGTCCGAAGCCGCCGCAGACGACGATGCCCAGCGCGATGGCGAGCAGCGGCGGCAGGGAGCCCTCGGCGGCCATCTTGGCGATCACGATGCTGCCGAAGGCCATCACGGCGCCGCACGACAGGTCGATGCCCGCGGTGAGGATGATCAGGGTCTGCCCGATGGCGAGGGTGCCCACGACCATGACCTGCTGCACGATCAGCGAGAAGTTCCCGCCGGTCAGGAACTGGTCGGTGGAGAAGGAGAAGAAGGCGCAGGCCAGGAGGAGGGCGGCCAGGGGGCCGGTGGTCGGCGCGGTCAGCAGTCTGCGGGCCGTTGACGGCGCTTTGAGCTCGGCATAGGGCGAGGACGTGCTCGGGGGCGTGGTCGTGGCTGTCATGCGAAGTCCTTGTCGGAAGACAAGGGGGCGGCCGCCCCGGGTCGGGGAGAGGTCGGGGCGGCCGCCCCGCTGAGAGGGAGAGACGTTTCGTACGGTCCTTGGGAGCGTCCAAGACGGTCGGGCGGAGACCGCTGCGGTTCGGCAGCGCCCTGTCGGGGCGCCCGCGGAGCGCCTAGGGCGTGTTTCGAAAGTAGCGTCGTCTGCCCGAAGGGCAGGCCCGGCGGGGGCATGGGGGTCCCCCCGCGCGAGCGCAGTCGAGCGTGGGGGAGCGTGCGATCGCAAGGCGGAGGGTCGCCCCGATACTGGTTGTATCGGGGCGATCCCGACAACGCGGCTGGGGGTCCCCCCTCTGGGGGTGGGGGTGCCCCCTCTGGGGGAGCGTGCCAGGCGTCGCCGGGCAGACGGGACTTTCGAAACACGCCCTAGCCCCAGCAGTTCTCCAGGCCGAAGGCGGTGTCCTTCGAGGTGACGCCGGCCTGCGCCTTGTCGGTGATCAGCGTGACGCCGGTGTCGGTGTAACCGGACGCCTTCTTGCCGTCCTTGGCGTACGTCACGACGGCCTTGACGCCCTCGGCGGCCATCTTCAGCGGGTACTGCTGCGACGTCGCGGCGATCTTGCCGTCCTTGACGGCCTGGGTGCCGGTGCAGCCGCCGTCCACGGAGACGATCAGCACGTCCTTCTCCCGGCCCTTGGCCTTCAGCGCGGTGTACGCGCCCAGCGCGGCCGGCTCGTTGATGGTGTAGACGACGTTGATGTCGGGCGACTTCTGCAGACAGTTCTCCATCGCGGTCTGGCCCTTGGCCTGGTCGCCGCCGGTGTCCTGGGCGCAGACGACGTCCTTGTCGGTGGCGCCGAAGCCCTTCAGGAAACCGTCGTGCCGCTGGACGCCCACGGAGACGCCCGGCGCCAGGTCGAGGGCGGCTATCTTCGCCGTCTTGCCCTTCATGGCGGCCTTGGCGTACTCGCCGATCAGCTGGCCGGCCTTGAGGTTGTCGGTGGCGAAGAGGGCGTCGACCGCGCTCTGCGGCTCGGTCGGCGTGTCCAGGGCGATGACCAGGACCCCCTTGGCCTTCGCCTTCTCGATCGCGGGCACGATCGCCTTGGAGTCGCTGGGGGTGATCAGGATGCCCTTCACCCCGGCGGCGACCATGTTCTCGATGGCGGTGACCTGTCCGGCGTTGTCCCCGTCGAACTTGCCTGCCGCGGTGGAGAGTTGGACGCCGTTCTCCTTGGCCGCCTTCTCCGCGCCCTCCTTCATCTTCACGAAGAACGGGTTGGTGTCGGTCTTGGTGATCAGACCGACCTTGACCTCGCCCGAGCCGGTGCTCGAGGAGCCCGAACCGGAGCCGGACCCGCAGGCCGTCAGGGTGAGTGCCGCGACGCCCGTGACCGCTGCGGCTCTGAGGAGGGAGGAGGACAGGCGAGTGGTGCGAGACATGATCGACTCCTGTGGGATAGCGGGCAGCACGGGGTTGGGATCAGAGCGTTGCCGCCCCGGGGTGTCATCGTTGACTTATGTCATCGTTGACACTGCCTGGCGAGGATGATGGACTCCGGATCCCGGCAACGTCAATGCCTTCCACTCGTCACAAATCGGCAACGCCCCTCGCCCCCGTCTCCGCACAGCCGGTCAGCGCCGGTGTCGCCGCGCCGCCCGTTTGTCCGGTCCATCCGGTCCATCCGGTCCTCCGGTCCTCCGGTCCACCCGGTGCACCCCGGTCCTTCCGAGCCTTCCGAGCCCTTCCGAGAGGGAGCAGCACATGAGCCCGCGTCAGATCACCGTCCTGGGAGAGTGCGTCGCGGACGCCTTCACCGAACCGGCGGACGCCTCGAACGAACTCGCCCTGAGGGTGCTGCCGGGCGGCGGACCTGCGAACACGGCGGTGTCCCTGGCCCGGCTCGGCACCCCGGCCCGGTTCCTCGCGCGCCTGTCCGGCGACGTGTTCGGCCGGCTGTTCCGGGCCCACCTGGAGGCGTCCGGCGTCGACCTGTCGTACGCCGTCGCCGCCGCCGAGCCCAGCACGCTGGCCGTGGCGGAACTGGACGCCGACGGGCAGGCCCAGTTCTCGTTCCACGCGCAGAACACGGCCGACTGGCAGTGGACGGCCGAGGAACTGGCACGGGTGGATCTGTCCGAATCGGCCTGTGTGCACACCGGGTCGCTGGCGCTGGTCCGTGAGCCCGGCGGGGCGGTGGTGGAGGAGTTCCTGGCGGCAGCGGCGCCCCGGGCCACCGTCAGCATCGACCCCAACGTCCGGCCGCTGCTGGTGCGCCCCGAGGTCTACCGCGCCCGGCTGGCGCACTGGTGCGCTCTCGCCGACATCCTGCGGCTGAGCGAGGACGACCTGGCGCTCCTGCTGCCGGGCGTCTCGCCCGAGGAGGCGTGCGACATCTGGCACGCGGCCGGGGCGCGGCTCGTCGTGATCACGCGCGGCGCCGACGGCGCCCTGGCCTCGCTCGACGGCGAACGGGTGCGGGTGCCCGCGGTGACCGCCCGGGTCGTCGACACCGTCGGCGCGGGGGACTCCTTCACGGCCGGACTGCTGCACCGCCTCGGCGCCCGTGGACTCCTCGGCGGCCGGCTGACGGAACTCCGCCTCGACGACGTCGCGGAGGCCTGCCGGTTCGGTGCTCGGGTCGCGGCCCTGACCTGCTCGGTCGCCGGTCCCAATCCGCCGTGGCGCAACGAGCTGGAGGAGCTCACGATCGCCGGCGGCGTCTGACGGGGCGGGCGGTTCGTGCCGGGCGGTCCCGCCCGAACCGTTGACGCGTCGGCCGCGTTGCGTCCATCATCGGGCGACTCGATGTCATCGATGACACAAGTCAACGATGACATCGACCTGGCTCGTCACGACCGAGAAGGACACGAGACCGTGAAGAAGACCCTGCTCGCCGAGTTCACCGCCCGTGAGGGAGCGCAGGACGAGGTCGCCCGCATGATCGGCGACTACGCCCTGAAGGTGCGCGAGGAAGAGGGCAACATCGCCTTCGACGTCTACACCAAGGCGGCCGCGCCGCGCGCCTTCTGGATCTTCGAGGTGTACCGGGACGAGGACGCCTTCCAGGCACACCTGAACGCCCCGTACGGCGGCCCGTTCAACGCCGCCCTCGTCCCGCTGATCGAGGAGGACGCCTCCGTGCTGACGTTCCTCGACCCGCTGGCGTAGCCCGTCAGGCCGCCAGCCCGCCAGCCCGCCAGCCTGTCAGCCCGTAAGGGCTTCGGGTTCAGAGGGTGGTGACGTCGTCCTGCCCTACCCAGTGGCCGGTGAGTGCGCCGGCGCTGATGCGGAGCATGGTGCGGCCGTTGATGGTGGCGCGCTGGTCGAACGGGGCGTTGGAGGGGTGGTCCCACTGGACTGTCCTGGTGGCGCCGACGGTGCCGTCGGTGCCGTACTTGAAGACGTCGACCGGGGTGCGGGCGGGGAAGGTCATGGTGCGGGCCGGTAGGTAGCTTTTCGTCCACCACTGCCCGCGCAGGAAGGCGTCGGGGTAGGACTCGCCGACCCACCAGCCGGCATGGGCCCCGGCGCCGATCCGGTAGTGAACGCCCCGGCCGTGGATGCGGCGGCGCATGGTGGCGGGTGCGGTGACGTCCCCGGCGAAGGTGACCTGCGTGGTGGCGGTCCGGACGTCGTCCTTGGCGGGGTCGTAGGCGCCGGTGGCGGTGGTGGCGTACTGGTGGAGCGTGTGGGTGCCGGCGGCGAAGGCGATGGTGCCGCCGTCCGGCAGGCGGTCGGACACCAGGCCGGGGTAGGGGTAGTCGTCCAGCAGCTGGTCCATGCCGCGGGCGAAGGCGTAGTGGCCGGAGAACCACTGCAGTTGCATGAACAGGTCGATGTGATGGTGGTGGTAGGTGAGCGGGGCGATGCGGTGGGTGTCGCAGTAGTAGGAGACCCAGTGGGTGTTGCGCAGCCGCGGGTAGCGGTGGTCGATGGTGGTCAGGCCGCCGTCCCACAGCTTGAGCGCCAACTCGTTGCGGGTGTGCCGGTAGTAGTCCCACAGTCCGAACAGCGCGAAGATCATGCCGTTGTAGGTGTAGTCCGAGGTGCCGGGCGCGTCGACGGGGTACTCCTGGATCCAGAAGTAACCCGCACCGTCCTTGTTGATCACCCATGGGTCGGCGTCGTCGGCGAGCAGCAGCGAGGCGAACGCGCCGTCGGCCGCTGCCAGGTACCGGGTGCGCTCCTCGTCGGTGATCTCGGCGAGCTGGGCGAGCTGGATGAACAGGGAGATCGCCTCGCCCTGAGCCATGCCGGAGTACCAGGGGGCGGTGAAGACCAGGCCGCTGTGCGAGTTGTGGGTGTAGTCGAACGGGTAGGGGAAGTACCAGGCGCCGCGGGTCTCGACCCGCCGGTCGATCTGTCGCTGGGCGTGGGCCTTGGCGCGGGTGAGGAACCACTCGTCGCCGGTGGTGCGGTACGAGGCGAGGCAGCCCAGGCCGTACTGGATCTGCGTGACCGGGTGGTCGTAGAGCTTGCCGTCGCCGTTGATGAACACCTTCGGGTCGTTGTAGAACATCCGGACGCCGTCGGCGTCGACGTAGGCGCCCTCGTCGCCCTTGGCGACGGGCCGGTTGCGCCACGGGCGGAGTTCCTCGGGCACGTCGGCGATGGCGTAGCCGGTGGTGTTGAACTCGAACGGCAGGGTGGTGGGCACGTCGTCGACGCGTGTCCGCGGGGTGACGCTGCGGGCGGTGTAGGGGATCCGTCTGCTCGGGGGCGTGATCGTGCCGCCCGTGAACTGCTCCGGCGGCGGCCCCAGGACGGTGGTCGGCTCCTGGACGATCGGCAGGCTGAGCACCCGCGACATGGGGATTCCCGCCGACGGATCCGGGGTGGGGACGGCGAGGACGTCGGCTGACGCGGGGGACGCACTGCCACTCAGGGCGAGTGCGCTGAGCGCGGAGCCGCCGGTGAGGCGCATGAACCGGCGGCGTCCGAGATCGGTGCGTCGTTGACCCGTCACGTACGACTCCTTCGGAAAAGGGGAGGCATGCTGATGCCATGCACGGAGGCATGGCGGACCCAACGGGGGTTCGGCCACAGGATGCCGGTGGCGTCCTCACGGGTGACGAGGTCGGCGGTGTCGTCGCCGGTGAAGTCACCCGTTCCGCCGAAGGCGAAGCCGTTCCAGCCGGTGCGGAGCCGCACGCGGACTGCCACCATGCCTGATTTCCCGGCTTGGGCCACGCATCGGCGGAGTTCTTCGTGAAGTCGGCGAGCCGTCACTGCCCAAGGGGGACGCGTCAAGAGGCTGGATCGGGCGATGCGGCCCCGCAGCAACCCCGAGTCGGACCAGCCCGACCCCGAGTCAGAACACGTTTGCCGAGCTGTTTGGCGCCGGACGCACAGACCAGCTGTGTCGTCGTCTGACGCGGCTCCGCATCGCCGGGAGAGTGGCCCTACTTGGCCGTGACCAGCCCGGTGTCGTACGCCGTGATCACGGCCTGGATGCGGTCGCGGGCCCCGATCTTGGCGAGGACGCGGCCCACGTGCTTCTTCACGGTGGACTCGGTGAGGACGAGCCGTTCGGCGATCTCCGTGTTCGTCCAGCCCTGGCCGATGGCGACCAGGACCTCGCGTTCGCGGTCGCTGAGGGCGCCCAGCCGGGGGTCCTCCGGGGCGGGGGCGTCGGCCGGGGCGAGGACCCGGTGGGCGTAGGCGTCCAGCAGACGGCGGGTGAGGCGGGGGGCGACGACGGCGTCGCCGGTGGCGACCGCGTGGATGCCCGCGACGAGTTCCTCGGGACGGGCGTCCTTGAGCAGGAAGCCGGAGGCGCCGGCCCGCAGGCCGTCGTAGGCGTACTCGTCGAGGTCGAAGGTGGTGACGATGAGGACGCGGGTGCGGCCTCCGGCGGCGATGATGCGGCGGGTGGCCTCGATGCCGTCCATCCCGGGCATGCGGATGTCCATGAGGACGACGTCGGGGCGGAGTTCGGCGACCATGCGGACGGCCTCGGCGCCGTGCTCGGCCTCGCCCACCGGGTGCAGGCCCGGGGTGCCCTCCAGGAGCATGCGGACGCCCATGCGCTGGAGGGGCTGGTCGTCGGCGATGAGGACGGTGGTCATGGCAGCTGCTCTCCTGGCGGTACGTCCAGCACGACGTCCACGAGCCAGCCGTGGCCGGTGTCGCGCGGGCCGATGATGACGGTGCCGCCGTACATGGCGGCCCGCTGGCGGATGCCGACGAGGCCGTGGCCGGGGCCGAGGTCGCTCTCGCTCTCGCGGGTGCGCGGCTTCGCCGGCGCGGGTGTCCCCGGCGGTACGCCGCTGTCGGCGACCTCGACGCGTACCTCTCCCGCCCCGGCGGCGATGGTGACCTCGGCGGACGTCCCGGACCCCGCGTGCTTGAGGGTGTTGGTCAGCGATTCCTGGACGATGCGGTACACGGTGAGCTGGACGCCGTCCCTCAGCGCGTCGAGATCGCCCATGGTCCGGTAGGTCACCGGCACACCGGCCGCCCGCACCCGCGCGAGGAGGGGGTCCAGGTCGCGGAGGCCGGGCTGGGGGCCGAGCGGTCGTTCGTCGTCCTGCTCCTCGCGCAGGACGCCCAGCACACGGCGCAGTTCGCTCATGGCCTGGCGGCCGGTGTCGCCGAGGATGCGCAGGGCGTCGGTGGACTGCTCGTTCCGGTTGGCCGCGAGGGTCGCGGCGCCGTCGGCGACGCTGACCATGACGGACAGGTTGTGGCCGATGATGTCGTGCATCTCGCGGGCGACCCGGGAGCGCTCGGCGGCGGCGGTGAGCAGGACGCGTTGCTCGTGCTCGATCTCCAGACGTCGGGCGCGGTCCTCCAGTGCCGCCAGATACATCTGCCGGATGCGCAGCGTCAGGCCGGTGGCGACGGCCCCGGTCGCCGTGCCCAGCAGGAAGAAGAGGCCGAGCCACGGATGCGTGATCGGCACCAGGACGAAGGCCGCGAGCACCGTCTGGACCACGGTGAGCGCGGCGGCCCAGCCCAGCAGCCGCAGGGATCCGTTCCGGGCCAGGGTGTACAGGGCGATGAGCGCGGCGAGGCCGGTCGGCAGCCAGACGCCCAGGGACCACTGGGCGAAAGACACCGCCACGATCGCGAAGTACGTGAGGGCCGGGGCCCTGCGACGCCACCACAGCGGAACGACGAACGCGGCGACGCAGACGAGCAGGGCGCCGAACGGCAGCTGGTCCCGGACGTCCGGGTCCCCGAACGGGGAGTCGCCGTCGCTGCGCAGCAGGGCCGGCAGGCTGATCAGGGCGACGGTCAGCACCACCGCGGTGTCGGCCAGCCACGGACGCCGGCGGTCCAGCCGCCGCAGCCGGCTCCCGTGGCGCAGCAGACGGCCCAGGAGCGGGTGCGCCCACGCGGTGTCGAACCCGAGGGACGACCGGGGCGCCGTCCCCCGGGCCGTGTCCGCGGGGGCTGCCGCACGGTGCGCAGTCATGGACACCATTGTCCTCGTCCCCTGTCCTCGTCCCCTGTCCTCGACCCAGGTCCTCGTCTGTCCTCGTCCCAGGTCCTCGTCCCAGGTCAGGCGTCGGTCTTGACGAGCCGGAAGGCCGCCCCGGCCAGGGTCAGGGCCACCCAGCCGGCGAAGACGGCGAGGCCCGCTCCGGGGGAGAGGGCGTCGGAGGACTGGTGCAGGGCGTAGACCGCCGATCCCGCGTTGCCGGGGAAGTAGGGGTTGATGCTGTCGTACAGCGAGTCGGGCAGCAGCGTGGCCAGGCCGGGGAGGATGAGCAGGATGCCGACCAGGGCCGCGATGGCTCCGGCCGAGGAGCGGATCAGCACGCCCAGCGCCACACCGAACACGGCCACCAGGCCCAGGTAGAGGCCGGCGCCGACCAGGCTGCGCAGCACGCCGTCGTCGCCCAGGGACAGGGCGATCTTCTCGCCGTCCAGGCCCGGCGTGCCCAGCAGGAACGCGGCCAGGGCCCCGATCGTGGTGAGGACCAGGGCGATCGGGCCGATCACGGCGGCCTTCGACCACAGGACGGGCAGCCGGCGCGGCACCGCGGCGAGGGTGGAGCGGATCATGCCGGTGCTGTACTCGCCCGCGGACAGCAGCACCCCGAGCACACCGATGGCCAGCGAGGCGAAGGTGACGCCGGTCAGGGCCAGGCTGACCGCGTCGCTGTCGGCGCCGTTCCCCGGTCCGGGCGGCCCGTCGGGCGCGACGGCGTCGGGACTGTACGTGTAGGAGGCGATCGCCCCGAACAGGACCAGCAGGAACACGGCGACGCCCAGGGTGATCCAACTGGAGCGCAGCGACCAGAACTTGGCCCACTCCGAGCGCAGCACCCGGACGCCGGTCACCTTGTAGGCCGTCGGGCGGTCAGGGACGGGGGCAGGGTCAGGGACGGGGGCAAGGCTGGTGGTAGCCATCACGCGACCTTTCGTTCGGTGTCGGCCGGAGCACTCTGGTACTCGACGACGTCACGGGTGAGGTCCATGAACGCCGCCTCCAGGGAGACGGCCTGCGGGGTGAGTTCGTACAGCGGCACCCCGTGCTGGGCGGCGATGGTGCCTATCTCACGGGCGTCGCGGCCGGTGACCAGCAGTTCCTCGGCGGAGGAGGAGCTGATCGTGACGTCCGGGCCGGCCAGCAGCGACCGCAGCCTCGCGGCCTCGGAGCTGACGACCTTCACGCCGCCGCCACTGGCTTCCCGGGTGAAGTCGTCGACCGTGGTGTCCGCGAGCAGCCGGCCCCGCCCGATGATCACCAGGTGGTCGGCGATCAGCGCGGTCTCGCTCATCAGGTGCGAGGAGAGCATCACGGCCCGGCCCTCGCCGGCCAGCGAGCGCAGTAGGTTGCGCACCCACAACACGCCTTCCGGATCAAGGCCGTTGACCGGTTCGTCGAGCATGACGATCGCCGGGTCGCCGAGCAGGGCCGAGGCGATGCCGAGCCGCTGACCCATGCCGAGCGAGAAGGCGCCCACACGCTTGCCGGCCACGCTGGTCAGTCCGGCCAGCTCGATGACCTCGTCCACCCGGCGGCGCGGAATGCCGTGGGTGTGCGCGAGCGCCATCAGGTGGTTGAACGCGCTGCGCCCGGGGTGGACGGACTTGGCCTCCAGCAGCGTGCCGATCTCGTGCAGGGGCGCGGTCTGCTTGGCGTAGGGCCGGCCGTTGACGACGACCGAGCCCTTGGTGGGGGAGTCCAGGCCGATGACCATGCGCATGGTCGTGGACTTGCCCGCGCCGTTGGGACCCAGGAAGCCGGTCACCTCGCCGGGCTTGACGGTGAAGCTCAGCTGGTCGACGACCGTCTTGTCGCCGTACCGCTTCGTCAGCTCACGCGCTTCGATCATGGGAGTGGGCCCTTCCTGCCTGGGACTCGAACTCGTCGGCGGATGCGCCGCGGTGGCTGTCTTCGACGCTAGGAGCACGGCAGGCCCGAACCCTGGGACCGCGGGGGAATCTTCGGCGCCCGAGTGGTACCCCGGTACCACTCGGGCCGCCCTCGCCGACCGCTCGCAGCGAGGACCCGGCGGACTCTCGGCGATCAGCCAAAGCCCCTGGTCAGCCAATAGCCCCTGGTCAGCGATGATGCCGACCAGGGGCTATTGGCTGGGCGCGGGCTGTGTCAGCCGTCGGAGTCCGGCGACGGGAGGTAGGCGCCCGGTACGTCGGCCGGTGCGTAGACCTGCTTGTCACCGGGGTAGGGCTTGGTCCAGTTGTGCGTCTGGTACCACGTGTAGCGGTTCATCTGCGTGGGGTTGGCGTAGTCGGGCACGGCGTTGGGGCCGGTCAGCCGCTGCTGCTTGGCCCAGGACTTCCACTGCGCCGCGAGCTCCTGCTTGGCCTCCGGCACCGCGACGGACGTCGGTGCGGCCGCGGCCTTGGTGTCCTGGGGCGCCGGGGTGTCCGCGCCGCAGGTCGGCTGGGGGCTCACGCCGAGGGTCAGCGAGGTCCGGTTGGGCACCGCGGTGAACGGAGTCGTGTTCGCCTTCGGGGTGAACGCGCCGTACATCGGGGTGGCCGCGCTGTCGAGCTGGTTCATCGGGTGCATCCCGAGGATCTGCTCGATGGTGCGGACCATCGTGATCTGCGAGTAGTAGTGGTTGTCGACCGCGCCGCGCTGGGCGTACGGGCTGATGACCTGGACGGGGGCACGGTGGCCGTCGACGTGGTCGAGGCCGTTCTGCGAGTCGTCCTCGACGACGAAGATCGCCGAGTCCTTCCAGTACTTGCTGTGGGAGATCTCGTCGACCATCCGGCCGACCGCGAGGTCGTTGTCGGCGACCTCGGCGGACGCGTTAGCCGGGCCGCCGGTGTGGTCGTTGGAGAACCAGAACATGTTCAGGTTCGCCGGACCGTTCTTCTCGAAGTCCTGCTGCCAGACCTGTTCCTTGTAGATGTCCGGGACGTCGAGGTCGAACAGCGGGAATCCCTGCACCGACACCTTGTTCAGCGACGGGATCGCCGAACCGGTCTTGATGGGGTACTGGGTCTGCGCCCCGGTCGCGGCCATGTTCTTGCTGTCGCAGTACAGGTTCTGCCAGGTCGCGCCGGCCGGCTTGGTCTCCAGCGACTGGAACTCGCCGAAGTCCTTGACGGACTTGCCGGCCGCCTGCGCCCCGGTCCAGATGAAGCCGCTCTTCTGGTGGCCGAGGGCGTCGTTCTCGGTGTCGTAGCTGCGCTGGTACTCGCCGGCCGAGGACTCGGTGTACTCCGGGTTGTCCGACTGCATCAGCCAGTTGTGGCCCTCGGCGGAGTTCGTGCCGACGTCGTAGAAATTGTCGTAGAGACCGAACTGCTCGGCCAGCGCGTGCTGGTTGGGCGTCACGTTCGCGCCGAACGTCGTGAGCGACGCGTTGCCGTTGCCCTGCGGCATGTCGCCGAAGACCTGGTCGTAGGTCCGGTTCTCCTTGACGAGCAGGAAGACGTGCTTGATCGTCGAGGGGTCGCCGAGGCGCACCGGGACCGGCAGCGCCTTCGCGTGACTGCTGCCCTTGGCCGTCAGGACGGAGCCGGGCGTCCAGCCGTTCTGCTTGAAGACCTTGGCCGTCTGCGACCTGATGACGCTGTCGGCAGGCAGCGTGAACTGCGTCAGGCTCGACGTCGTGTCGTGGGTGCCGTGGCCGGCGGCGGTGGTGGGGCGGCGGGCGTCGATGCCACGGGTGTTGGAGACGATCACTTTCCTGCCGACGGTGGTGATCTCCGCGGGGAAGTAGTCCGTGGGGAGCAGGCCGACGTAGCGGGCCGGCTGCTGCGGGGAGGTGTAGCGGTAGACGGCGACCGCGTTGGCGCGGCCGAGCGTCACCAGCAGACGGCCGTCGTCGGTGAGCGTCACCGCGTCGGGCTCGTAGCCGACCGACGCCTCGGGCCACGGCTGGGTGGCGACGGTCTGTACGACCTTGTCCTTGGCCGTGTCGATGACCGACACGCTGTTGTCGGCGGTGTTGGTGACGAACACCGTGCCCTTCTTGGCGTACACCGCCGTCGGGTGCAGACCGACGTCGATGCTCGCGACGGCGGCGGACGGGGCGGCCAGGTCGATGACGCTGACCGTGCCGGTGGTGGTGGCGCCGGTGTCCGGGTTCGCCGGGACGTCGGTGCCGTAGGAGTTGATCGTGGTGTCGCCGGCCTTGGCCGGACGCCCGCCCTCGTTGCTGACGTACAGCTTGCCGCCGACCAGGGCGAGGCCGCGCGGGGCGTTGCCGACGGCCCAGCTCTGCTTGACGGTTCCGGTCGCCGCGTCGATGGCGACCACCCGGTTCTGGCCGTTGACCGCGCAGTACACGGTGGAGCCGTCGGCCGAGAACACCGCGGCGCCCACGAGCGCGTGCTTGGCGCCGTCGGCCGGGATCGAGACGGTCACCGGGTTGGCGAGCGTGCCGTCCGCGCCCACGGTGAACTTGGTGTAGCCGTCGGTCTGGCCCAGCCACAGCTGCTTGCCGTCGGGCGAGTACGTCGGGCCCTCCTGGCCGACGGAGCCGTTCTTGATGCGCAGGTCGTCGGCCGCGTTGGTGCCGACCTTCTGCTTCACCTGCCCGGTCGCGAGGTCCATGACGACCAGCGACGCGTCACCGTCGGCGACGGCGGCCGCGAGGTGGGCGCCGTCCGGGCTGACCGCCGACGACATGATCTTGCCGTCGTTGACGACGGTGCGGCTGCCGTACGGCTTGATGTACTGGTCGCTGGAGATGACCTGGCCGTCGGCGGTGGTCTGGGCGACCTGCTGGGTGCCGAACCGGTACGTCGAGGCGACCGCGGTGCCCGTGACGCCGAGGGCGACCGCTATGCCCGCCGTCACCAGCACGGTGCGGCGGCCGACACGTCTGCCGAAGAGGTTGAGCTGCTCCCTCTGGGCCACCCGGCGCTGCCGTGTTACCTGCATGGACTATCCCTTCGAGGTGGTGTCAAGCAGCTCGACGTTGCCGTCGAACTGCCAGAGCGGGTTCGGTGCGTCCCCTGTCGAAGTCCGCACCAGGAAGTAGCCGTTCACTTCCTTCGGTCCGTCGCCGTCGGCCACGAACCGCCCGTCCGAGGTGATGTCGAGCTGGTAGACGGCGGACCCCGTGACCGACACCCCGGGGAGATGCCAGGTCACGACGCACCGCCAGTCGTTGCCCGGGCCCTCCTGGGCGGCCCGGCCGTCGCTCTTGGTGCACGCCGCCGCGGCCCGCAGCTCCGCCTCGGTGACGGCCGGGCGGTGGAGCTGCTCGGTCTGCATGCGGTAGAGGTGCGCGAAGGCCGTGGCGACCGACCGCTGCACCTTGCTCTGCCGGATCCCGGAACCCCCGGACGGGGTCGCCACGGCGACGACCGCGACCGTGAGGGCGAGCAGCGCGGCCGGCGGCAGGAGCCCGACGGTGATCGCGCGGCGCCCGGAACCGTCGTACGTCAGGTCGGTGAAGTCCCGCCGCAGGAACAGCAGATAGGCCAGCGCGGTCGCGAGGACCGCCCACACCAGGCCGACCGCGATGCCGATCAACAGCGGGCCGAGCTGGGTCGGGCTGGTGAACAGGCCGTTCCAGGCGATGAAGGCGTAGCCGGGCAGGGCGAGGCGCACGGCGACGGGCAGCGGCAGCATCTGGGCGAGCTGCATCGCCAGCGCGACGAGCGCGGGCAGCAGCAGGCCCATCGGGGACCGTCCCAGCAGCACCGACCCGAGCAGCCCGATCGCGGCGAGGGCCAGGGTCGGGGCGAGCACGCACACCCAGGCGAGGAGGACCTTCCCGGCGGCGTCCCCCGGCGCCAGCAGGTGGCCGTCGAGGCCGACCAGCGGCTGGTTTCCGACCGCCACGACCCCGCCGACCGTGCTGGATGCGGCCAGCCCGGCCACGAGCAGCAGGATGACGGTGAGGCTCGCCAGCGCCTTCGCCGCGAAGATCCGCCGCGGCGAGCGGACCGCCACCAGCAGATGGCGCCAGGTGCCGAGCCGGTCCTCGGCGGCGAACACGTCGCCGGCGACCACCGAGGTCAGCAGCGGAAGCGCCCAGGCGCCCGCGAACCCGAGCATCACCAGCGGTCCGGCCCACCCCGTGGCGTGCATCCAGCGGCCGAAGAGGGTGTCGGAGGGAAGCGTGCTCTGCCGGCTCACCGCGGCGACGAAGAGCGCCGGCGCGATCCAGCAGGCGAGGACCAGCAGGCGGATCCGCCACTGCGAGACCAGCTTGACCAACTCGAAGCGGTAGGCGCGCGGCACGGAGACGGGGGCCGCCCGACCGGCGGCGCCAGCACGGTCGTCGGCGCGCTCGTCCACTGCGGTCGCGGTCATCTGACGGCCTCCTGCTGATCGGTGAGGGCGAGGAACGCGGCTTCGAGCGGCGACACCACGGGGGTCAGCTCGCGCACCGCGATGCCCGCGCGGACGAGCCGTACGACGAGCTCGTCGAGGGCTGGCGTCAGCGCGCGCACGACGAGCCCCTCGACGCCGCGCCGGGCCCCGGCGTCGTCCACGACGTGGATCCCGGCCGTGTCGACGGCCTCCCGGCGGGCGGCCTCGGCGTCGGAGGTCACCAACCGGTAGTCGAGTTCACGGCTTTCGGCGGCCAGCTTGCCGAGCGGGCCCGAGAAGACCACGCGTCCGGTCGCGAGGATGGTGACCTCGGAGCACAGCGCCTCCAGGTCGTCCATACGGTGGCTGGAGAGCACCACGCCGGTCCCGTCCGCCGCGAGCCGCGCGAGGACACCGTGCACGTGCCGTTTCCCGGCCGGGTCGAGGCCGTTGGCGGGTTCGTCGAGCACGAGCAGTCGGGGCCTGGTGAGCAGGGCGGCGGCGAGCCCGAGCCGCTGGCGCATGCCGAGGGAGAAGCCGCGGGTCCGGTCGTCGGCGACATCGGTGAGCCCGACCTCGTCGAGCACGTCGTCGATGCCCGCCGTGCGCGCGTCGCCGCCGCGCAGCGCGGCCAGCGCGGCGAGGTTCTGCCGGGCGGTCAGCGAGGGGTAGAGGCCGGGGCCGTCCACGAAGCCGGCGACGCCGTCAGGGGCGGCGAGCCCCCGTCCGACGGGCGTGCCCAGGATCTCCAGTCGGCCGCTGTCGGCGACGGCCAGGCCCAGCAGCAGGCCGAGCAGCGTCGTCTTGCCGGCGCCGTTCGGCCCGACCAGGCCGTGTATCTGACCCTGCGCCACATCCAGATCGATGCCGTCGAGCGCGACGACGTCTCCGAAGCATTTGGTGATCCCGCGAGCCCGGACGGAAAGGAGGGTGTCCATGGGTCCCCTTTTTCGAAGGAAGGCGATCGCGCCTTCAGGGACCCTAGGGAATTCACAAAACGCAAGCAGCAACGATGGACTGAATGTTGCCGGAACGGCAGTCCATGGATTGCCCAGCGGCGACCCAGCATTGAGCAAAGCCGGACGCGTCGGGGGCCCGTCCCCGGAGCCTGCCGACCGGCTGCACGCGGTACCGAACGGCGGTTCCTCCAGGCGGACGGCGAATCGGGGAGGCGGTACGGCAACGAGCTCCCCCAGCGTCGGTCCCGACGGCGAGGAGGTCTCCCTCACGCTGCCCGCGCCGCCGACGCATCTGGCCAACGCCCCGCCCGGCCGGTACGTGCAGGGTCGCCCGCGTCATGGACCGTCCCCCGTGACCCCCAGCGCGGCCGACCTCCACAACCTGACGGCATACCCTGGTTCCGGAGTCGAGCCCCGCCACCCGGCGTACCGACAGTCGGCTCCGATCGGGCCGTGGTTCACGTGGTCACGCGCCGGATGGCCTGCGGCATTCGTTCGACTGTCGGGCCCGCTGAAGGCGAGAGCGCGTTGAACTGGCGTATGTACCCGGCCGGCGTCTCCGTCGCGGAGTTGATCGAGCGTGCGGAAGACGCCCATGCCCGGGGCGACTCGGTGGGTGCGGGGAACTGGTATTTCCACCTTGCCTGCCGGGCAGGGGGCCCGGTCCTTCAGGACCGGGGTGAATGCCCGCTCCCGCGTAGCGGGGCAGAGGCAGCCGAATCGCCGCCGAGGCGATTGGGCGTCCCGGGCGATATGGCGGTGAGGCCGGTCTCAAGCGGTTCGGTGGCGTCGGGCGGGTTGCGGGTGCTGTGGTCAGGGCGGGGGCGGATCGCGAAAAGATGCCGTTCACTCTCCCGGGTGATGGTGATCGAAACCGTGGGCGGGTGGGGAACTGGGTGGCTAGCTTCGTGGCATGGCACGTTTCCGGCTGTATCCGACGCCCGCGCAGGCCGGGCTGATGCTCACGCACTGCGCGCACGCGCGGTACGTGTGGAATCTTGCCGTGGAGCAGCATGCGCACTGGCGCCGGTGGCGTCGCAGTGCGCCCGGTTTCGCGGAGCAGTGCCGTCAGCTCACCGCGGCCCGGCGCGACAACGAGTGGCTGGGGTCCGGGAACGCGGACGTGCAGCAGCAGGCGCTGAAGGACTTCGCGAAGGCCAAGCAGGCGCGTTTCACGTCCGGGTTCGGTGAGCCGACCTGGCGTCGGAAGCATGTGCACGAGGGCTTTAGAGTCATCGGCACCGACCGCGTCCCCGAATACCATGAGGACGGCTCGCCGAAGCTGAACGCGAAGACCGGCCGGCAGGTCCTGGGCCGCTCCGTCGTCGTGCAGAAGCTCAACCGGCGGTGGGCCCAGGTCAGGGTGCCCGGCTGCGGCTGGGTCCGCTTCCGCCTCAGCACCACAGGCAGGGGCGCGCAGCTGCCCGACGCGAAGACGTTCCGGGTCACCTACCGCAACGGGCAGTGGCATGTGGCGTTCGCCGTCATCCCCCAGCCGGTACCAGCGCCCGCCGGGGGTGGGGTGATCGGCATCGACCGGGGGGTGACCGTCACCGCCGCCCTCTCCGACGGGCGGAAACTGAACTGCCCGCAGCTCACCGTCCGGGAACGGGCGCAGATCCGCAAACACCAGCGGCGCGCCGCCCGCGCGCCGAAGGGCAGCGAGCGGAAGGCGGCCGGGTATACGAGGGTCGCGAAGCTGAAGGCGCGGGAGGCGAACCGGCGTAAGGACTGGTGCGAGAAGACCTCGACCATGCTCGCCCGCAGCTACGGTCAGATCCGGTTCGAGAAGCTGAACATCCAGAACATGACCCGCTCAGCGAAGGGAACTGTGGAGCAGCCCGGTAAGAACGTGGCGCAGAAGGCCGGGCTGAACCGGTCGATTCTCGCCCAGGGCTGGGGCCTGCTGCGGCAGCGCACCGGGCACAAGGCGCCGGGCCGGGTCGAGGACGTTCCCGCTGCCTACACGTCTCTGCGGTGCAGTGCGTGTGGGTGGATCGAGAAGAAGTCGCGCAAGAGCCAAGCCGACTTCGCGTGTGTGTCCTGTGGCTTCACCTGCAACGCGGACACCAATGCCAGTCACAACGTCGCGGCAGGACAGGGCGGGATCCCCCGCCCCCGGCGCACAGCCGGTGCCGGAGGGACGACGCCGCCCACGCGGTCGAAGAACGTCCGTGAACCTCAACCCATTTGGGTTGGAATCCCCCTCTTTTAAGAGGGGGAGGATGTCAAGCGAAACGCCGTGGAGCCACGGGTGCGGCGGACCGGATCACGACCCTCGTCCCCGAGCTGGAGTCGGCTGTCGCCCATGGGGACGCTGATGCGAAGGCGCTGCTTGCCGCCGTTCCCCTTGACCGAGGGAGCGACCTGGACCGGGCCGCCCGTCTCTTCGGTGAGGCAGCCGACGCGGGTGTGGTGGAGGCCATGCGTGAATGGGGATTCATGCTGACCAACGGCGTCGGTGTGGAACGCGATCCGGTGCGGGCCAATGCCCTGTTCCGGAAAGCGGCCGAGGCCGGGGACGGTTACGCCGCTTTCAATCTCTCCGTCAATTGCTATCAGGGCGTCGGCGGCATGCGGAACTTCTGGGAGTTCTTCCGCTGGCTGCGGGTCGCCGCCGAGCTGGGAATCCCGGAGGCCTGCGCCGTGCTCGGCGACCAACTGGCCAGGAAGGGCAGCGACGGAGAGAGCCTCGCCTGGTACGTCAGGGCTGCCGAGTCGGGACATGCGCCCGCGATGTTCGCCGCGGCCGGCAGATACCGGGACGGCATCGGATGCGCGGCGGATCCCGTGCAGGCCGTCAGATGGTTCCTCACCATGCTCGACCGGAACAACGGCGACGGAGTCCACGAGGCGATCGAACTGGCCCGGTCCATGACGCCCGACCAGATCCGGGAGGCCGGGCGGTTGTCCGGCCGCGCATCCGAGGCGGAATCGCTGACGCGGTCCTCGTAAGTCTTGCAAGAAAGCTGCGGCGCCTGATCAAGCAGGTGGGCGGGGAATGGTGCGTCTGGGCGGACAGCCGAGTTGGGGGCGCCGGGCCCGTCCCGGACGGGGGCCGGGGTGGGAGTCTGCTCAGTGCTCAGTGCTCAGTGCTCAGTGCTCAGTGCTCAGTGCTCACGCGGTCGCGCAGGGGCGCGAGTGGCAGCGTTGCGCCACCACCACAAGCCCCTGCACGACGGCTGCGAGAGGCCGAAGTGCGCCCCGCACCGTGGACACCACGGCAGCCCGTTCTCAGGGTCCGTCGGGCATTCAGCGGAACAGCGGGGGCACTTGTTCACGGGACCTCTCTCAGGCGCTCAGATCGAACTCTCCGGCCTTGACGGCTGCCGTGAGCGTCACCCACTGCTCAGACGTCATGGTGACGATCGTGTCGGGACGCTCGCTGTCCCGCAATGCCACCGTGCCGGGCACGTTCACCGCCACCTGGGGACAGTTGCCAACTTTCTTGTCCCGGCAGGCTGCCGCACTGAAGAATTCGAATTCGGGGATTTCGCTCATGGTGCTTATCCCTTCGCTGAACCACTTCGGGGAATCGGTCCCCGTACCGTCATGCAACCCGTTCCGGCAGACGCGATAACTCACCTGCCGGAACGGGGGCTTCGGCGCTGTCCATGCGTATCGCGACGCCCCGGAGCGGCAGCCGTCGGGGTGTGGTACTCGGTTCAGGATTTCGCCCTCTTGGCGTACGGATGGCAGTGGCAGGTGCAGCGTGGCACTAGAACGATCCCTGCTTCACCCGGTAGCGGAATGTCCTCGGTTCGGCGGCAACTGCTGTGCAGATCCTCGTATTCCGTGCGTTGCGCGAGCGCGCATTCTGCGGACATGGTCGACGGGTCAGCGTCAGGCCTGACAGTTGACCGCGTCACAGTTCCCCCCGGCTGCGCCTGTTTACTTCAGCCAGTTTGGTGCGCAGTATTTCCGGACGGCTCTCGCAGCGCGTGCACGCGCAGGGCGGGTATTTCTGGCCAACTTCCGCCATCTGTACCGGCTTTACCGTGTGCTTTTCGCGCACGGGTGTCCGGACGCCCGTTTCCGGATTGATGCGGTACACCGAAATTGTCATCACCGGGCATCCCTCCAGGGGTCTGCCTGGTCGCTTGTGCTGGCCTTCCTGGGCGAGTCGCCCAGGCGCTCGACGTAGGGCCGGACGGGAGCGCCTGTGTGCTCCCACGGTTCGGGCGGGAACCAGTCGGCGCGCGGCGCGTGCCGCTCCCTGCGCTCCCTGCGGGCGACGGCCGGTCGCGCACCCCAGGCGTCCGGCGAGAGCCGCGCAGGGGCCGCCTGGGGCGCTGCCTGCGGTGCCGCCGGTCGGCTGTGCCTGCCTGGTGTGCGTCGCCCGCGTAAGGCCCCTCTCACCCGTTCGAGGGTTCGTGATACCAAGTTCATGACTGCCTGCTCTCTCAGGTGGTCCATGCCCCCGGCCGTTCCAGCGGTGCGGGGGTCCTTGCGTCTGGCCACGCTGCCGCGCGGCAGGCGTGCTGCACCACGGCAGAAGTGCCGCATTTAGGCGGCAAGTTGGCCGCACGCTGTACCCTGACCAGGGAAGACAGCACCCCGGACGGAGTACCGGAATGGCAGGGAAGCGGCAGCACCTCGTGCAACGCCGGAAGGCCAGCGGCTACACCCAAGAGCAATTCGCGGATGCCTTGAAAGTCGACCGCACGACTGTGCAGCGTTGGGAAAAAGGCGAGGTTGATCCGCAGCCGCATCAACGGCCGAAAATGTCAAAGCTGTTGCAGCTCACCTCTAAAGAGCTGGACGAATTGCTAACGGCGGACATTCTGCCCGTTGCTTCGGCACCCGGTTGGAATGTGCCCGCACAACCGGCCAACGACGATGAAATGGCCGCTTGGGAGCTGGCTCGACGCGTTCAAGCAAGTGACGTTGGATCGACGACGCTTACACGTCTAGAGCGCGCTTTCGATGACCTTGCTACGGCTTATCCGGTTGCGCCTCCACGCGAACTATTGGAGCGGGTGCGGCAGCACTCTGCATATGTCGTGCACCTACTCGATGCGCGCAAGACGCTTGCGGAACATAGGCGTCTGCTGGTCGTCGGGGGTTGGCTGTCTCTGCTCGGCGCAACTCTCCATATCGACTTGAAGCAGGAGCATGCGGCAACGGCACGATTGCAAGCGGCGGTCACACTTGCCCGACAGGCGGAACACCCCGAAATCGAAGCATGGTGCTACGAAACCGACGCATGGCGCGTATTGACAGATGGCGAATATGCACAGGCCCTTGAACTGTCCCTTGCCGCGCAAAGCGTCGCGCCTGCGGGAACTTCTGCCCTAATTCAGGCGACCGCCCAGGAAGGGCGGGCACGCGCCAGGCTAGGCCACGAAAAGGAGACGTACGCAGCGATCGAAAAAATCCAGAAGATGGCTGCGAATCTAGGCATCCCGGAGCGTCCCACGGAGCACCACTATCAATATGATCCGGCAAAGGCGCTCGCCTACACCGCGACAACTCTCGCATGGTTGGGCGACGCTGCCGCAGAGCCGTACGCGCGCGAGGTAATCGCGCGCCTGAGTCCATCCAATGATGTCACCAAATGGCCTCGCCGCGTGGCCTCCGCGAACATCGATTTGGCTCTAGTGCTCCTCGCAGGTGACCGACTAGACGAAGCCTGCCACTCCGCCCAGAAAGCCATACTGAGCGGGCGCGTAGTCCCTTCTAACCACTGGCGAGCGCTAGAAGTCGTCAACGCGGTTGAGGTTAGACAACTGCCGGAAGCATCCGACCTGCGTGAAGCATACGAGGGCTTGAAGGCGATCGAATCCTAGGCAACAGCAAGAGAGGCTCTCGGGTAATCGTGCGTCTGCGAATTACCTAGGGATCATTTTACCTGTTTGCTGTGCCTGATTAAGGGTTGTCCCGTAAGCGATCTCCGTGAATTTCGTGACCAATGGCCCTGTCTGCTGGTCGGGATGTGCGGCAGACTGGGCCAGCAGACAGGGTTGAGTGGGAGGGCACATAGAACACATCAGTGAGCCTTTTCCAACCTGGCTGCGGCGGTGAGGTACTGGAGGTTGCCAGCTGTACGGAACGACGAAGCTCCTGGTGGACGGGATCTCCACCAAGATCATCCGTGTCCGCCAGGAGCTTCGCGTGCTTGCCTACCCCTCGTCGATCGAGCTGTCCAGCGGCACCCTGCGCTACCTGACCGCGGCTCCGTGCCCGGCAACGAAAGATCGGGACCCGGTGGCGACGGCTACCTGCCGACCGTCAGGCCCTGCTCGCCCTCGCCCACCTGCGGTGCGGGGACACCTAGGTGCGGCTCGCCGCCGGGTTCGGCATCGGCGTCGCGACCGTGTACCGATACATACGTGAGGCGATCGACGTCCTGGCTGCCGCCGCGCCGACCCTGACCCAGGCGATGAAAACCGTACGAGCGAAAGCCTTCGTGATCGACTGCTGTGGGCCTCGCCGGCATTGCCCGGCTCGGCCCATGACCTGACCGCCGCCCGGCGCCACGGCAGCACCCACGCCAAGATCCGCGGTCTCGGCGAACAGGCCATGGCCACCCTGAAGGGCTGGCGCCTTCTGCGGAAGCTCCGCTGCAGCACCAACCGGATCACCGACATCGTGAAGGCCGTCGTCGTCCTTCACCACACCTCAACCTGAGGTTAGAAAAGACTCCATGAGTTTTGACATCTTCGTGTGCCGGTTCGAGAACGGTGAGCTGGCACCGCTGGACATGGGTGCCGCGCACGAGGTCCTCGACCCCTATGCGGTGGCGCGGGACCCCGAGACGGACTTCCTGCTGGTGAGTACGGCGGAGGGGGAGGAAGCGGGCGTGTACTTCAACAGCCCGACCGGCATCACCTTCAACCGCTTCGGAGGGGACGGGATCATGGACCTCCTCGCCGTCCTGCTACGTCAACTGGATGCCGTGCTCGTCGTCCCTGGCGGGCTGACCATGATTCAGCGGGACGAGGACCGCGAGCTTCTGCCCGCCTCCCTCAAGGACGAATGGCCCGTCGTCGTGGCCCGTAGCGGCGCGGAGATCGAGCAGGCGATCCGGGCTTCCTGAACGAGTGGGCAAGGGGCCGTCCCCGGTGCGTGTCACCGGGGACGGCTCCGTCGTCTCCGCGCGGGCGCAGGCGCGCGGCCAGTACGCCTCCGCCACAGCAGCTGTGAAGCCCGTTTTCGTCCTTCACCACGCCCAACCTGAGGTTGGAAAAGGCTCCATGACGCCCGACCAGATCCGGGAGGCCGGGCGGTTGTCCGGCCGCGCGTCCGAGGCGGAATCGCTGACGCGGTCCTCGTGCGCCATGCAGGAAAGCAGCGGCGCCTGATCAACGCAGGTGAGCGGGGAATGGCGCGTCCAACTGCAAGGCGCCGAACAGCGGGGGCGAGCTGCCGCAGGGTGAGGTTCGTCCGCCGGTACGCGGCCACCCGTTGACACCTGATGTGACATCAGAACACTGCGGTTACAGGCCTGTTGAGATTTCACCCATACTGTGGTGATCAACACCGCGCTCGTCAGCGCACCTCATGCAACGGAGAAACACCACGATGCGTCTGCTCCACTCTGCCACCGCACTCGCCGCCACGTCAGCGCTCGCCCTGACGCTCACCGCCTGCGGAAACGGCAGTGGCAACGACACCTCGGGCGGGCAGCCGTCCACACCGACGTCCGCGTCCTCGGCCACTGCCGCCGGCAGCGCCACGGCCGAGAACGCGGGCGCCACCAAGGACGCGGACAGCAGCACCGGTAGTGGCAGCAGTGCCGCGGGCAGCAGCACCGGCGGCGGTACGGGCACCAGCAGTGACGGCACCGGCGCGGACCGCTGCCACACCGCCGGGCTGGGCTTCTCCTTCGGCTCCGGCGATGGCAAGGTCAGCAGCTCGGACGACCAGCAGCAACTGCCCGTGGTGCTGAAGAACAAGACGTCCGCCGCGTGCACCATCCAGGGCTTTCCCGGGGTCGACCTGAAGTCCTCCGGGGGAAGCTGGTCACTGACCCGCAGCAGTGCCACGCCCAAGAAGATCACCCTGGCCGCCGGCAGCAGCGCGACGTTCACCATCGCCTTCCTGCCGTGGACCCAGGGCAGCGGCACCGAGTTCAAGGCCACCTCCGTCGTCGTCACCCCGCCGAACGAGACCACCTCGACCACCCTGGCCTGGCCCGGCGGCAGCGTCCTGCTCCAGGACGGCGCCACGCATCCCGGCACCTACACCGGCCCCGTCGGCAGCTGAAGACCTGGCGGCTGCCGTGCAGTCGCCGACCGGCACCGCCCAGGCCCTCGCCGCCCTGGCGGCCCGCCTTCGCCTGGGCTGAGCGGGGCGGCCGGCCGGGTTCGGCTCAATTCAAGTCAGCGTCGCGTAGACGATGAGGTTGTTCACCGGGTGACCCTGGGCGTCGAAGTCGCCGTCACAGGTGATCAGCCGCAGCGCGCGGTCCTGGGTGGGGCCGTAGACCTTCTGGGTGGGGAAGGAGGTCTTGCTGACGCTCTCGGTGCCCGTGACCGTGAAGTGCGCCGACTCTCCCCGCACGTCGGTGACGGTGATGTCCGCACCCTTGGCGATCTTGTGCAGGTCGTGGAAGACGGCCTTGCCGAAGCGGGTGTCGTTGTGCCCGATGATGACGGCCGCACCGGGCTCGCCGGGCAGGGAACCGCCGGTGTACCAGCCGGCGGTCATGCCCTTCTCGGCCGGCGGGACCTCGACGGCGCCGTCCGTGGCGAGCCCGAGCTCCAGCAGCGAACTGGTGATCCCGAGCGAGGGGATGGCCACCTTGGCGGGGGCCGCGGGCCGCCCGGCCACGGCAGTGCCGCCGCCGGCGGGCACGCGGGCCCCGGCGGCGGACGGGGCGGACGCGGCGGACGTGACCGGCGCGGCGGGCTTCTCGTCGGCGGACGAGCAGCCGGTGAGCGCGGTGAGGGCCACGGGCACGACGAGGGCGAGGCGGGCGAGGGCCGGCAGCGTGCCGAAGCGCCGTACCGGGAGGGGTGCAGGGGACACGACGGACTCCAGAACAGGGGTGGGTGCAACAGGCGATGGCGCCGCCCGACGAGGGACGGCGCCACAGGTGTGTGCGGTCGGACGGCGGGCCGGATCAGCCCTCGCGGCGTCCGGCGGCGCGACGACGGACCACGAAGGCGCCCGCACCCGCGAGCAGCAGGGCGCCGGCGGCCGAACCGGCGACAGCGGTGGTGTCGGTGCCGCCGTCCTTGGTCACGGCCTCTCCGGCGTCGACGCCGCCACGCGGCATCCTCTTCGCCTCCTCGCCCTTGCGGGCCTCGGCCACCGCAGCCTCCTTGCGCTTCTGCGCCGCGTCCTCCTCCACCTTCTTGGCGAGTTCCTCCTTCTCCTTCGCCGCGTCCGAGTCGTCGGTTCCCGCGACGGCGCTCGCCGACGGGACCACGTCGTCGGCGAGCGCCGCGGTGGCCGGGGCGAGCAGGGCGCCGGCCGCGACGGCGGTCAGGACGGCGAGACGCAGGGTGAGACGGCGGGGCATGCGGGACATGTAGGACTCCAGTTCTGGCCCGGCCTCGGTGGCCGCGGGCATGACCGAAGACTCGCGACCACTTGTGAAGAACCTGTCAGAGCACCATGGTCATCGCATCAGGGTGGTTTCAGGAGGTGGTTCGGGCGGTTCAGGAGGTGGTTCGGGCGGTTCAGGGGTGGCTCAGGGTCGGGCGGGGCCGTCGGCTTCGGGGCCGGGCAGGGCCGGCAGCCTCAGGGTGAAGACCGAGCCCAGTCCCTCGGTGCTGACCACGTCCGCCGTGCCGCCGTGCGCCTCGGTGAGCTTGAGGACGATCGCCAGGCCGAGCCCGCTGCCGCCGGTGCTGCGGTTGCGGGACTTCTCCGCCCGCCAGAAGCGGTCGAAGACATGCGGGAGGTCGCCCGCCGGGATGCCGCTGCCGGTGTCGGCCACCTCCACGGCCACCTCGTCCCCGGCCTTGTTCACGTACGCGCGCAGCGTCACCCGGCCACCGGGCGGGGTGTGGCGTACGGCGTTGGAGAGCAGGTTGCTGACGGCCTGCCGCAGCCGCACCGGATCGCCCTCGATCAGCGGCGGAGCCGACGGCGGAGACGACGGCGCAGGGGTGTCCGGCGGCGCGGAGACCCGCAGGGTGACGCCCGCGGTCTCGGCCAGGGCCTGGTGCGCCGCGGCGACCTGGCCGAGCAGGTCGTCCACGCGCACCGGCTCCAGGTGCAGCCGCAGCGCGCCCGCGTCGGCCGCCCCCAGGTCCTGCAGATCGTTGATGAGGTGCTGGAGCTGCACCGCCTCGTCGAGGAGAGAGGAGACGAACGCCGGGTCCGGCTCGGCCAGCCCGTCGTGCGCGGCCTCCAGCCAGCCGCGGATGTTGCTCAGCGGGGTGCGCAGCTCGTGGGCGACGTCGCTGACCATCGCCTTGCGCTGTTCCTCCAGCCGGGTGCGGTGCGCGGCCATGTCGTTGAACGCCGCCGCCAGCCGACCGATCTCGTTGTCCGCGCCGACCGGCACGGGCGCCGAGTCCAGTCCGTCCCGCATCCGCTGGGCGGCGCCCGTGAGCGCGTGCAGCGGGCGGACGAGCCGGGCGCCGGCGATCATCGACGCGCCGACGGTGAGGGCGAGGACGAGGGCCGTGACACCGGCGATGCGTGCGGTGCTGGCCGGGGAGAGGTCGAAACCGGGCACGCTGACGGCGCCGGGCCCGTCGATGAACAGCAGCGCGGGCGCGGCGACATACGCCGTGAGCTGCTCGCGGCGGGCGCTGCCGACACAGGCGGCCACGGCCCGGTCGTACCCGCTGTCGCGCGCCTTCCTCGGGCTGTCCGTCGGGCCGTCTGTCGCGTCGTCACTCCTGCCGTCGTCCCGGCCGGCGGCCGCGGCCGCCTCCCGGTCTTCGGCCGCCTTCCGTCGGAGCATCTCCTCGTCGGTCATGCCTTCGGTGACGCCCTCGGTGATCCCGGTGTCGGGCACGGGGACGGGCGCCGACGCGCCGACGTCCGTGCCGTCCTGCCCGTACCCCCGCTCCCAGGACAGGCCCAGGTTCAGTTTCACGCCCGTGCGGCCCTGCCGCTTCAGACAGGAGCCGGCGAGCAGTTCGAGCGCGCGCAGGGCCTTCTCCTCGGTCGGGGTGGCCTCGGCGGCCCCGCTGATCGCCAGACACTTCAGCTCCACGGAGCGGTCGGTGGCGTCGCTCACGAACTGGACCCGGGGCCGCCCGCTCGGGCTCTGGACGACGTCCGCGGCGATGCCCGCCTCGGCGAGGCACCCCACGCTGCGGGCGGTGGCCCTGCGCAGGTCCGCCCGCTCCTTCGCGGGCAGCAGGAACGGCCCCACGGCCCGTGGATCGACCCGGTCCGCGCCGACCGGAACGGCGTCGGGCACCAGCACGGTGTCGACCGACAGCGGGTCGACGACCGCCGACGCCTGCGACGGCAGCGAGGCGGTGGACGAGGCGGACGAGGACGAGGCGGACGAGGACGAGGCGCCGTCGGCGTGGGCGGAGTCGAGGAGGGGGCGCCGGTCCTCGGTGGTCAGCACGATGCGGCGGCCGGACTGCTGGGCCAGTTTCCGGACGGTGGCCTCGGCGCCGGCCCAGTCGGGATGGCCGGCCGCGTAACCCAGCAGGGTGTTGTAGATCTTCGCGTCGGCGCTGAGGTTCTGCCCCTGTTCCTGGCGGATCGCGACGGTGGTCGTCTGCACGGCGAGCCAGGCGGTGGCGGCGACCGAGCAGAAGGCCACCAGCGCCGACACGGTCAGCAGCCGCCCGAGCAGGCTCCTGCGAAGCGGCAGCCGCGCCCGCCCCACCCGACCGTCCTGCTTGCCACCCTTGCCACCCTTGCCACCCTTGCCACCCTTGCCACCTTTGCCGCCCTTGTCATCCTTGTCACGACGAAGCACGGCGTTTGCCCTTCGCCGGGTCGGTCAGCTTGTAGCCGACGCCGAAGACCGTGAGCAGCCGGTCCGGCCGCCGCGGGGTGCGCTCGATCTTCTTGCGCAGGTTCATGACGTGCACATCGACGGTGCGGCCGCTGATGAACTTGTCGAAGCCGTGCAGCTCCGCCAGCAGTTGCTGTCTGGAGAAGACCCGGTCGGGCTCCGCCGCCATCGCCGCGAGGATGCGGAACTCCCCGGGCGTGCACACGACCGGCGTCCCGCCGACCGACACCTCGTGGCGCACCGGATCGACCCTGAGCGTCCCCACCGACAGCGCGTCGTCCTCCTCGACGGGGGCGGGCACGGGTTCGGGGGCGGAGGAGCGCTTGTTGCGGCGCAGCAGCGTGCGGATCCGGGCCACCAGCTCACGCGGGCTGAACGGCTTGGTCATGTAGTCGTCGGCGCCGAGATCCAGCCCGAGCAGCAGATCGTCCTCGGTGCTTCGGGCCGTCAGCATCAGCACCGGCACCTCCCGGGACTCGGCGCGCAGGATCCGCACGACGTCGAGACCGTCGGCCCGGGGCATCATCACATCGAGCACCACCAGGTCGGGTTCCCGGTGCCGTACCGCTTCGAGAGCCGCACGGCCGTCCTCGACGACCGTGACCGCGTGTCCCTCGTGCTCCAGGTAACGGCGCACCAGTTCTGCCTGCTTCGTGTCGTCTTCGGCGACCAGGATGTTTGCGCACACGCCGAGGATCGTAAGCGAGCCTTTGACCGGGGGACGGCGGTAAGTGGCTTTGCCCCGAAGGGAGTTCCGCCGGCGAGGCGGCCGGCCGGCGCGGGTGATCAGGAGGTCGGGGCGGCCGGGACGGGGGAGTCCCACTCCAGTTGGCGGACGAGTTCGTCGTCGCCGGGCCGCCGGGGCGCGGGAGTCGCCCCGGCGGCCCGGGACGGCGCCTGGACCCCCCGGGAGATGTTTCCGCTGACGGTGGTGTTGTGCTCCACGCGCGGCCGGCGCAGCGCCTCGTAGCGCACGAGCGCGGAGTCGACGTCCTGCGCGTCGCGCACGCACTTGGCGAGGACCACCGCGTCCTCCAGGGCCAGGGAGGCGCCCTGCCCGGTCGCGGGGGAGGCCGCGTGGGCCGCGTCCCCGATGAGCAGGGTCCGCCCGGAGCGCCACGGGGCGCCGTTGGGCATCTCGGTGGCGTTGGTGACCAGGACGGGCGCGGTGGTGGCCGCGACGATGTCCGCGGCGGGGGTGGGGTCCTCGCGCAGCAGCCGGACCAGCAGGTCGCGCCACCGGTCGGGGGCGGCGCCCGCCGTCTCCTCGGCGGTCAGGGGAGCGTCGGCGCCGACGCGGGCGAACCAGTACGTCTCGCCGTCGGGTGACGTCGCGTGGCCGAAGGCGGCCGTGCTGCCACGCACCATCGTGATGCACGCGGCCCGGTCGACGGCGGCCTTCGGCGCGGCGCCGGTGTAGCCGTAGAAGACGCGCTGTCCCGCGTAACGGGGCCGTGCGGCGGGGGCGACGGCGCGGCGGACGGTGGAGTTGAGGCCGTCGGCGCCGATGAGCACGTCGCCCGACGCCGTGCTGCCGTCGGCGAAGTGCGCGGTGATGCCGTCGGGCCCGTCCTGGACGGAGGCGAGCCGGGCGCCGTGGACGAGGGGGATGCCCCGCCGCACGGCCTCCACCTGCAGGGCCGCGTTGAGCTCGCCGCGCCGCAGGCACCGGTACCGCAGCCGGGGGTCGTCGGCCTCGCCGAGCGGGACGTGTGCCAGCTCGGCGCCCGTGTGGTCCGTCACGTGCATCGAGGTCAGCGGGAACCCGAGCGCGGTGACCGCGGGGGAGGCGTCGAGCTGCGCGACGGCCCGCAGGCCGTTGCTCGCCAGGGTGAGGAACGCGCCGATGTCCTCGGCGGAGTCGGGGTGCGCCTCGTACACGGTGACCTCCCGGCCCGCCTTGCTCAGCGCCAGAGCCGCCGCCGTACCGGCCGTACCGCCGCCGATGACCAGGAAACGCGTCATGCTCACCCCACTCGTCGTGTACTTCGCCGTACGGACCTTCGCATGAGCGCGCGCCCCGGCGTCAGTCCGCGGCCGGCCCGGTGCGAAGGGCGCCCAGGACGGCTTCGAGCTGACGGAGCGGCTCGGCGCCCACGAGGCGCAGGACGACCGTGTCCGCGCCGGACGCCGCCAGGGCGCGGATGTCGCCGACGGCCTGCGCAGGCGTCCCGGAGACGGTGAACACCTCCTCCTGCGGGCGGCCCAGCCAGGCGCCGTGGCCCTCGGTGTGGGGGTGCAGGGTCCGGGCGACCTCGTCGGGGTCGTCGCCCACGCACGCGAAGGAGAACACCGTGAGGGTGTGGTCGGTTCCGGCGCCGCCCTTCGCCGTCAGCGCGCGGATGTTCTCCAGGTCGCTCGGGCCGTGGCCCTCGGCGATCAGGGTGCCGTCCGCGACCCGGCCGGACAGTTCGAGGGACCGCGGCCGGACCACCCCGGCCACCACGGGCGGCGCCTGCGCCGGCGGATGCACCAGCTGGACGCCGTCCAGCCGGACTTCCCGCCCGTCCACCTCGACCCGCTCGCCGCGCAGCAGCGCGCGCACGGAGGTGATCGTCTCCTCCAGCAGGGCCAGCGGCGACCGGGGCGCGACGCCGACCGAGACCATCCACTCGCGCACGCCGTGCCCGATCCCGGCCACGAGCCGCCCCGGGAACACCCGGGCCAGCGTGGCCAGTTCCATCGCCAGCAACGCCGGACTGCGCAACGGCGCCGGGGCGATCCCGATGCCGACGCGCAGCCGCTCGGTCGCCCCCAACGCGACGGCCGCCGCCGACACCCCGCCGTTCCACCCGAGGTCCTCGACCACCCACAGATCGTCCACGCCGAGCGCCTCGACCTGCCGCGCGAACCCGGGGAGCCCTTCCGGCGCCCAGTCGCGGTCGAACATCACACCGATCCGTAGGTTCGTCATGCTCAGGAACCTACGGCGTGGGCGCCGGTCGGATCAACGGCGTATGCGGATCGACGGCGACCCCACCCGATGGTTCTCCCCCGCCAACCGGGCGGGACCTCCCGGCGGGTCCGGCATGGCGTCATGCCGAGGCGCATCATGCCCGGATGCTGATGACCATGGACGACCGCCCCAGCCTTCAAGGAGTCCGGCCGCCGCCATCCGTCGGCGCGGCCCCTGACGCTTCCGGTCAGTCGGGGGTCATCGGCATCGCGCTCGCCGCCGTGCTGACGGCCGCCTTCGCGCAGGGCTCCTGGCAGTGGTTCGCCACATACATCGGTGTGACGCTTCTCGCGGTGATCTTCTCCTACTACCGGCCGCCGACATGGACGCCCGGCCTGGCATCCGTGTACATGCGGAGTACGGCCGCGTTCTCCCTGGTCGTCGGCCTGTGCGTGGCGATCACCCTGGCCCCCGTGCTGCAGCGCTCGGCGTGGCTGTTCCCGATGCCGGGCACGCGACGCGGGTGCCCGGAGACAGGCAGGTACGAGGGCATCCAGGCCGAGGCCGCGCTGGCGAACCTGGTCGGCCGCGACAAATCCGCCCTGGCTCACGCCCAGCAGGCCAGGATCCATGAGGCCGTCGCCGACTGCCTGTCAGCGACGACAACCCTGTGGCTGCCGGCGTACGCGTTCGGGGTGGCGGCACTGGTGGCTCTGACCATGTGGTACGCGGACCGAGCCCGGACGAGGAGGAACACGGCAGCCGCTGCATCCCTCCAACGGAGGTGACCGGCCACCAGTGATTCCGCAGTAACCGTAGGATCCCGAGGTGGTGACTCCTCCCCCTCGTAAACGAGGGGGCTTCTCGCTATGCCTGGTTGGCGTCGCGACGGACCAGCCCGGCCCGTAGAACGTTCAGGGCGCCCACCGTGTCCGCGTGCGCGTTGTGGCCGCACGAGACGCAGTGGAACTTCTCCTGTGTGGGCCGGTTCTCCTTGGCGGTGTGCCCGCATTCGGGGCACCGCCGGGAGGTGTTGCGGGGGTCCACGGCGATCACTTCCCGTCCGGCGCTTTCAGCCTTGGCGTGCAGGATCGTCAGGAACACCCCCCATCCGGCATCGTTGATCGAGCGATTCAGCCCGGCCTTCGCGGCGGCCCCGTTGGGCAGGAAGCTGCCCGGTTGGTCTGGGTCGGGCTTCGGCGCGGGGGCCTTGCTCATGTTGCGGATCTTGAGGTCTTCGTGCGCGATGAAATCATGCTCACGGACCAGACCAAGCGTGGTCTTGTGCGCGTGGTCGAGGCGCTGGCGTCGCACCTTGCCGTGCAGCTTGGCGACCTTCTCCACGGCACGCTGGTGGTTGGCGGTGCGGTCCTTGGCCTTGCGGCGTGGGAACCGGGACAAGGCCTGTTGCGCGGCTTCCAGCTTCGCGGCGGCCTTCCGGCCGTGGCGCGGGTTGGGCACGAACTCGCCGTTCGAGTCGGCGAGGAAGTTCGCTACGCCCATGTCGATGCCGACGACACTGCCCGTGTTCGGCAGCGGCTCGGGCTGTTCCTGCTCCGCGGTCAGCACGACGAACCACTTACGGCCCTCGCGTTTGACGCTGACGGTCTTGACCCTGCCGATCACCGGCCGGTGCTGGTTGACCTTGACGTGTCCGACGCTCTGGAAGCGGACGCGGGTCACCGGATCGTGCGGGGTGGAGTCCCACCGGCAGCCGTCCCCGTCCTTGGGAAAGTCCACCGTGTCGAACCAGTTCACGCCGCGAAAGCGCGGATAGCCGGGCGTCTCGCCGGCCTTGATCCGGCGGAAGAACGCGGCGAGCGCCTTGTCGAGACGCCGCAAGGTGGCCTGCTGGGAGGAGAACGACCAGCGGCCCTGACGCTCCGGGTCGAACGCGCGGACGTCCTTGAGCTGTGCGGACTGCATCCCGTACTTGATGCTCGTCTTCGACGCGTGCCGGTAGGCGTCGCGGCGTTCCTGTAACGCCCCGTTGTAGAGCGAGCAGTGATCGGCCAGCATCGCGGTCAACGCGGCGGCCTGGCCCACGGTGGGCCGCATGAGGAACTTGTACGCACGGATCATCCGGCCCACCCCCTTCCGGTCGAGTTCGCTTGATCATACTACGCTTGGTCTATGTCACCACGCTGGGAACCAAACCCCGATATCCGACGAGGCCGTCACGTCATCTACAACCTCCACGCACATCTGGTCTTCGTCACCAAATACCGGCGCGGCGTCTTCACCGACGACATGCTGACCCGCTGCGAAGAGGTCATGCGCGACGTATGCGCGGGCTTCGAGGCAGAGCTTCGGGAGTTCAACGGCGAGGCCGACCACGTACACCTGTTGGTGCACTACCCGCCGAAGGTCGCCCTGTCCAAGCTGGTCAACAGCTTGAAGGGCGTCAGCTCCCGCTACCTGCGGCAGGAGTACACGGGCACGACGAACCGGGCGATCATGCACGGCCACCTGTGGGCCCCCTCGTACTTCGCCGGTTCCTGCGGCGGCGCGCCAATCCAGATCGTCAAGGACTACATCGAGAACCAGAAGCGACCCGACTGACCGTCACCACAGAAGCGCAGAGAACTCCGGCGCTCCGCGCCTCCGGGCCAGGGATCGTATTCCCTCCCGGCGTAAACGCCGGGATTCCCTGCGAAGATCAAAGGATGGAAACCATGGTGTTCGACGTCGGCGAGACGATCACGCGGGACGATCGATACTGGGGCTCCTGGGCCGACTGGCTGGCCATCCCCCGACACACCCTTTCCGCTCTCGTAGGGGCCGTCGTCGCAGCGGGTCGGGACAACGCCGACGCTCTGCGGCTTGCGCGGCCAGGCATCGACGTCAGGGCCGAATACCGTGCACGTGAAGCGGCCGGACGCGGCGAATATCTCGACGAAGGCGATCTCTACGACGACGTCAGGCCGTCCCTCGCGGCACTCCGCAGCGCTGGAGTGCGCGTCGTCATCGCAGGCAATCAGACCGCGTGCGCCGGTGAGTTGCTACGGGGCCTGGACCTTCCGGCGGACGTGATCGTGACGTCCGGGGACTGGGGAGTCGCCAAGCCTCAGCCGGAGTTCTTCGAACGGGTGCTGGAGGTCGCGAACGCTCCAGCGGACCGGACTCTGTACGTGGGTGATCACCCAGCCAACGACGTCTTCCCGGCGAAGGCGGCGGGGCTGCGCGTCGCACACCTTCGGCGCGGGCCGTGGGGTCACCTGTGGGCCGATGACCCGGAGGTCGTGGCGGCGGCGGACTGGCGGATCGACGGTCTCTCCGAACTCGTCGCGATCGCCGAAGGCTGACCCAGGCAGGCATGCCGGCACGCACCCACGGAGGTGCGGCCACGCCGTCCTCGACGTCGACCAGCACCTCGGCAGCGGGCACGCCCACTGCCTCCCGGCCGAGTTGGAAGGTCCGGTGGCAGTCGATTGTGGGTCAGTCCTCAGCCGAGTGGAACGGTCGCGAAGGCCTCCCACTCGTACATCTGGTTGTCGCGATGCAGGACGATCAGCTCTGCCGAGGTGATGCGGGCGTGTGCCGGCCGGACCTCGAGACGGTCGAAGACGCCCGTGACCGGTTGGGCCGGACCGTCACTTGCGCTGTAGGCGACGGAGACGTGTGGGGTAAAGCCGTCCGCCTTCTCCGGTACCTCGCCGAGAACGTTGCCGATCGCGTCGCGGATGGCGTTGCGGACGTCACGAACGGGGCCGTCGGGGTGGACGTGCAGCAGGATCGCTTCGGGGTCCGGGACGGCCGGACCGATCTGGAGATCGAATGCTGGGACGGCGGCGAGCCTGTCCTGGGCCGCATCCAGGATGGCGTGGACGTCCTGCTCCTTGGCCTCGCCGACGAATCCGATGCCCTGCATGGTCAGGTGCAGCCATCGGTCAGGGATGGGGGTGAGGACGTCTCCGAGAGGCGCGAGCGCTGCCCGGTACTCGGCGGCGAGCCGGTGGACGTCGTTCTGGCCCTCGAAGGTGAGATGCCAGGTGTAGAAGCGGCGGCCCACACTCCAACCTGGCCGCCACCACCAGTGATTCCGCATGGTCTCGGGACGAGTCGTCATAGCTTGCGATCAAATCAGGTAGAGCCCCCTCCTGGCGAGAGCGCAAGGTTGCGTGGGGCCGAGTCCAAGCAGAACTCTTCGATGGCCGCGCGCAGCCCGATCGCCGCGGTCCCGCCAGCGTATGGCTGGCCGATGCTCGTGGAGAGCTCCTGCAAGCGGCGCGTAACCGGCGCGAGGCGATGGTCCGGCGGGAGTGTGAGCACGGGCATGAGGGCTTCGAGAGCGCCCTCTGCCTCACCAGTGGCGAGGTGCGCCGCAGCCTGGATGATGTGGACCTGAGCCTTGGTGCCGTACGCCCGGACCGGCTGGACCGCCAACAGACCGAGAGCGTTGTCGGCGGCTCGCAAGGCATCGGCAACATGGCCGATCCTCATACGGACGGCTGCCGCGTAGTTCTCCTGCCGAGCGGGCTGGCAGGCGAAGATGCCACCGATTTCGTCCTCACCGGTCGCGGAACCTCGTGCATCGCCTGCGCGACCGAGTGCCGCCAGCGCCTCGCGCTCGGCACCCAACTCGGACCACGCGTCGGCCTCCTGGCAAGCGAGGAGCACCGCCGCGCTGCCGGTCGTGCGGTACGTGCCACCGCGCCGGGCGAAGTTGACTGCCTCCCGCAGACGGCCGTCCCAGAACGCCACTTTGGAGCGAGTCGACAGTACCCAGGCCCGCAATTCGTTGTGGCCCGCGAGTTCTGCGCAGAGCCATGCCGTACGCCCCTGCGTGTCGGCGTCCCGAAGCTGCCCCAAGTCGGAGGACATCCACGCGAGCAGTCCGCACAGGTAACCGGCGGCAACGTACAGGTCGGTCGACTGGCGCGGGTATTGGTGGCCTTCGAGCAGCGTGAACACGCGGTCGCGCAGTCTCCGGGTTCGTATGAAGAGAGCGACTGGATCGGACGTCAGGTAGTCGGAGGCCAGCGTCCGCGTCTCGGCCATGAACTGTTCGAGCGCGATGTCGCCGACGTTCGAGGCCTCCACCCATTGCGCCCAGGTCGCGGACTCGTCGGCGGCGAGGCGTACGACCTCGGATGCGGCGGGTTCGGGTGCCGCAGCAAGGGGTTGCGGCGCGACCAGGAGGGCGGTCTGTTCCGTGACCGTCGGCTGGTTGCTGATGACGCGAAGGTCCGCCTCTGGCAGGCATCGCCGGTCGTCGAGGTCGAGGAGATCTGGGACGCGGCATCCGAAGGCTGTGGCCATGGCGAACAGGACCGGCAAGCTCGGCCGACGGGACGAAGGTCCCGGCCACTTCTCCCACTTGCCCACGAGCGAGGCGTCGGCGGCCACGGCCTCCCCGGGGCGCTGGTCGCTCGCCCGGGTGATGTGGTCGGCTACCTCCTGAAGGGTCCACCCATGCGCGTGCCGCCAGGCTTCTCGCGGGCGCATCCGGTATCGGCTGCGCATCTCGACGGCGATGTCCGCGACTGTGCCACCAGCGGCAGTCACGTCCTGTCGGAGGGCGTCCCGATCCGCCTTTGAACCGGGCTTGACGGGGGCGTTCATCGGCAACTCCTTGTACGGCGTTGTGGACTCACCGTAATGGTGTCGTCGCTCATCCGGGTGAGCGACAACCGGAAACCGGTGCCTTCCCCGCCCAATCAGGAGTCCAAAGGCGCGGATTACCCCTGGTCGGAAGGCTGTCGCGTGTCCAGAGAAGTTGGACAGCGACGCCCGCGACTCCAACTCCCGTCCTTGGAACCGTAGGAGAGCGACGGGACCCCCGCGACCGAGCGACCGGTCCGGGGGCATGGCCAACGCCCAAACCTGAGAAGGAGCGTCGACATGACGAACGGTACCGCCCCGCCTGTGGAGAACACACGGGACGCCAAGATGACGATCAGGGTGTACAACGTCACCCATGAGGGCCCGGTCACGCCGCCGCGCACCACGGTCGTCGTGCCTCGCGAGGTCGGCCACACAGCACCGCCCGTGGACCTCGCAGTGATGCGCGAAACCGTGGAGATCGTGCTGAACCCGGATGCCGCCCCGGAAGCGCTCTCCCTGCCCGCCGACGAGATGGTCACGCTGACGCGGACCCTGCGCGGGCACCTGGAGCTGCTGATCCCCGTGGTCGAGCAGGCCGCCGGGAAGCTGGGCAAGGAGAGCGTCCCTCGGTACTGCGCACTGGCCTGCGTCGGGGAGGCACGCGGGAAGCTCCGCGCCGGGCCGGACACGAGACTCGGCGGGGACATCGGTCACGCCCGCCGTCTGGCCCGCGTGCTGAACGCCCTGTGCGACCATCACGAGAAGATCGGCGGCGACCACCCGTGACGGCGGCGACTGCGACGACCGACCCCGAAGCCCTGTCCGCCGAGTGCATGCTGGGGCGCAAGCCCGGCTACGAGGACGTACACGCTTGGTGCCGCCGGCTCAGGGACGTCCCCCTGCCGCACTCCACGAACGTGGTGCTCGTGCCCCGCTGCCGCTGCCCGTGCCATCGGCGGCCGCCGACGAGGGACCTCTCGTGACTCTCGGTCGATCACCGGCCTCTTCGTCTACATGGCGGCCGTGACTGCCCCGGTCCTCGTCCAGGTGCTGGCGCGGGCACCGTACTGACCGGCATCCCCATGGCGGCCGCTTCGGGCCACGGCCGCACCAAGAGTCCCGTCGTGGGCGGCCCGCACCGCGTCTGCCGACGTGATCCCCGGGCCGCAGCGCCGAGTTCGCCGGCGCCTGCCGAATGCCGAACGGGCTGGGCCTGCCGACCGTCAGGTCGGCAGGCCCAGTGCGCAGGTGGGCCGTGAGCCCTCACACCTCAGCGTTCGAGAGACGTCACCCCTTGACCGGCTTCCCCCGGCCCCAGCCCCATGCGAGGCGGTCCGCGCCGGACTGGTTGGTGGTGGCCAGCCAGGGGCGGGATGCGGGGCCGGTGAGCTTCTGCAGGGAGTACGTGTCGTCGGTGCGCAGGCCCGGCCAGTACACGGAGCCCATCTTCAGCTCGCGGAAGGTGTCCGTGACGGCCTGGAGGTAGTTGATGAAGTTGTTGTCCGGGGTCTTCACGTTGTAGTTCAGCCCGGTCGTCATCGGGGAGCCGAACTCGTCCGCGACGGTCCGGTTCGCGCAGTCGCCGATGCGCACCTTCAGGTCGGCCACCCACTGGTCGTAGGTCGCGTAGTCCTTCCAGAACCCGTAGTGGTGCAGGGAGAGGTAGGTGCCCTTGAGGCGCGGGTCGGCGCAGACCGTGGTCACGTGGTCGTTGTAGCCGGCGCCGCTGACGAACACCCGGTTGCGCGGGACCTTCGAGTACGTCGACAGCCACTTCGCCGCGATGTCGGCCCACGCGGTGTCCGTGTAGCCGTGCGGCTCGTTCATCGGCTCGAAGTAGACGCGGCTGTCGTTCTTGTACGCCTTGACGACGGTGTCCCACATCGGCCAGTACGTGGCCTCGTCGTCGATGAAGCCGTCCTTGCGGTCACCCGTGCCCTCCCAGTAGGAGACGATGACCTTGAAGCCCTGGTCGGAGGCCGCGTCGATGACTCCGCGGTAGGACTTCCAGTACGCGCCGTTGACCGTGTACGGGTTGATCGGCAGCCGGACCGTGTTGGCGCCGAGGTTCGCGCGGAACGCCGCGATGATCCGGGTCGCCTTGGCGTAGGTCTGCTGGTAGGTGTCGGTCGTGGACAGACCGGACAGCTGGAGCAGGTCGTCGGCGAAGTTGTCGCGGGGGTCGGCCCAGTTCACACCCTTGAACTGGGTGGTGTCGGCAGCCGGGCGAGCGGTGGCGGAGGCCGGCGTGGCGGCGAGGGTGCTGCCGCTGACCGCGGCCACGGCGACCGCGACGAGAGTGGCGCGCAGGCGGGGGGAGAGGGAGGCTCTGGCGGGGGACTGGCGCATGGACGTGCCCTTTCGGCTCTGATGTTTGCGTAAACATCGGAGCCCCGCAATGGCTGATGTTTGCGTAAACATGGCGGCGCCGGAATCGTGGCACCCGGCCGGGTGATCGTCAAGGTTTCACGCGCGTAACGTTTGCTGCCGCCTGTGGTTGCCCGCCTGTGGTCGTCCGTCTGTGGTCGTCCGCTTGTGGTCGCCCCCTGCGGTTGTCGCCGCCTGCGCTCAGGCGGTGGCGATCGGCTCCAGCGTCAGCGGCTCGATCCTCCCCTCCAGCATCGCGCCCAGACCCTGTGCGGCGCAGATGTCGGGCCGTTCGGCGATGTGCACCGGCATGCCGGTGGCCTGGCGCAGCATCTGGTCGAAGCCCGGCAGCAGGGCGGAGCCGCCGACCATCATGATCCCGCGGTCGGCGAGGTCGGCCACCAGGTCGGGCGGGCACTCGCGCAGCACCCGGCCGATGCCGTCGAGCACGGCGGTCAGCGGCGTCTCGATGGCGTCCCGGACGGCGGCGGTGTCGACCCGCACGGAACGCGCGAGGCCCGTGGCGACGTCCCGCCCGTGGATCTCGGTGGAGGACGGCCCGTGCGGGGTGAGGCCGTTGCCGGAGAGGGCGAGCTGCAGGGGCCGTACGGACTGGCTGGGCAGCATCAACTCGTGCTCGTGGCGCAGGTGTTGGACGATCGCGTGGTCCACTGCCTCGCCGCCGACCGGGATGCGTTCGGCGGTCACGATCGAGCCGAGCGAGAGCACGGCGACCTGGGTCGCGGCCGCCCCGCACACCATGATCATGGTGGCCTCGGGGCGTTCGACGGGGAGCCCGCAGCCGACGGCGGCGGCGATGAGCGTGTCGACGAGTTCCACGCGCCGCGCGCCGAGCCCGACCAGCGTCTCGATCGCGGCGCGCTGGGCGAGCGGGTCGGCGTCGTGCGGGGTGCAGGCGGCGGCCCGCAGGAACGGCTTGCGCCGCAGCTGCCGGCGGATCTTGTCGCCGAGGAGGTGACGCAGCATGCGCTGCGCCATCTCGATGTCGACGACCGTGCCGCCGGAGACCGGCCGCACGACGCGGATGTAGTGCGGCGTGCGCCCCGTCATCTTCTCGGCGAACTCGCCGACCGCGATCAGCGCGCCGGTGCGGGTGTTCACGGCGGCGGCGGACGGCTGGTCGACGACGAGCCCGGCCCCCTTCACGTACACCCGCGTCCGTGCCGCTCCCAGGTCGACGGCGAAGTGGCAGCGGCGCAGCTGCTCCAGACTGGCGGTCATGGCGGGTCCTCCCGAGAGCACAGACCGTGGCGGCCGCCGGTCGGTCGGCCTCCTTCGCATCGTGCGGGCGGGCGGAAGGGGCCGCCTTTTCAGGTGGGCCGGGTGGGGCGCGGCCGAACGGGTCACGTCCTTGTCGGTCACGGCCCTGCCGCGTCCCCCTACACCGTGCGGGCCGCCTCCAGGACGGGGGTGAGCGAGGAGACCGTCGCGTCGCAGCCCGCCTCGATCAGGGCCTGTTCGGCGGTGGGGTTGCGGGCGAGACCGATGAAGCGCAGGCCCACGGTCTTGGCGGCGGCGAGCTCGGCGAGCGTGGAGCCGATCAGGACGCCGGTGGCGGCGGGCGTGCCGAGCGTGCGCAGGGCGCGCAGCAGACAGTGCGGGTCCGGCATGAGGCGCCGCAGGTCGTCGTCGCGGCCGTGAACGCCGGCCAAGGGCAGCCGGTAGGTCTCCAGGGAGCGGCGCACGGCCTGCTCGCACACGTCCGTGACCACTGCGACCCGGCGGCCGGCGCCGTGCAGGGTGCGCACGAGGACGACGGAGTGGTGCGTCGTCGGCGCGTCCGGTACGGCCCTCAGCTCCAGCTCGTCGAGACGGTCGCGCAGGAGCGGGCCGAGGCGGTCGTGGGCGAAGGTGCGCAGCACGTCCAGCGGGTGCACGAACAGCTCCCGACCCGCTGCGTCCGGGTCGCCCGGCGGACGACCCGCCAGGGCGTCCTCGGGGTCGCGGTGCTCGGCGACGAGGGAGAGCAGGTCGAGGGCGGCCGCGCGGGCGGTGGGGGCCGTGAACAGGCGGGTCAGCGGGCCGTCGAAGCCGAACAGGACCGTCTCGGCGTCGGCGAGCAGCTCCGCCGGCGGGCGCGCCGCGGAGGCGGCCGGCCGAGGCGCCTGCGGGGGCGGCGCGTAGTCCGGCGCCAGCGTCACCGCACACGTCACCGCCAGCCCCGGCACCGGCCACCGGCCGAGCTGGGCGTTGACCGCCCGCTGCGCCCCGGCCGCCCGGCGGAGGGAGTGGTGACGGGTGATCCGCGACCCCGCCTCCAGCAGATGCGCCAGCAGCCGCCCGGACACGTCGGCGGCCTCCGCCCGCACGAACGCCACCGGGTCCGCCACCCGCCAGGACAGCTCCACGGCCGCCCTGAACTCGCCCTTGCCGGAGCTGGGCAGGGAGACCCGGTGGACGGCGCGCTGCGGGCTGAGATCGACCTCGTAGTACGTCGTCGGGCCGGACGGGCGTCCGCCGTACGGGTCGACGGGGTTGAGGAGGGCGAGGGGGCCGTCGGGACGCGTGTGCACGATCGCGGTGCGGCCGGGGGCGGGTATCCCCAACTGCCGCAGATCACGGGTGAGCAGCGGCCCCCGCACCAGATCCCGCTCCTCGTCCTCGGCGCGCGGCGCGGGCAGCGGGCAGTACCAGGCGAGCGGCGGCCCGTCCGGGACGTCGCCGTACAACGGCCGGAAACGGTGCGGCCCGGAGGCGGCGGAACTCTGCGCGAAGTCGTCGTAGAGGGCGGGGTGGACGGTGAGGAGGACGGGCGCGGTGACGTCGGACGCGGACGTGGGGGACTGAGGGCCATGCTGGAACGTCACGCGCAGGCGCGGCGCTTCGGCCAGGTCGGCGAGGGGCCCGGGGAGCCAGCGGAGGGCGGCGGCGAGGACGGGGAGCAGGTAGGCGTCGGGGTGGACCTGGACGACGTAGCCGTTCTGGCGGACGTGGATCTCGTACTGCTGGGGGGTGAGGTCGCCACGGGTGAGGACCTCGTGGACGGCCAGTTCGAGGGTGATGCGGGATTCGGGGCGGGCGTCGAGGTCGGCGTCGGTCTCGAAGCGGAGGACCGAATCGGCGCCGGGCGTGGTGAGCTGGTCGGTCTGCCGGGTGCGGGCGGGCGGGACGTGCTGTTCGTCTGGGCGCCGGCCCTCCTGGAGGGGGGCTTCGAGGAATGTCAGGCGCAGGAGCCTTTCGACCCCCCGCAGTTGGACGTCCTGATCGTCGGACGCCAGGTCGGTGACGGCGGAGTGCAACGTCTCGGCGAGCTCGTCCGCCGGGGACGGCGCCGGTTCGGGGAGCGTGAGCCGCGGCGCGTCCGAGCGGCTGCTCCCGTGCTGCATCGCGTGCACGATGCGCCCCAGAGCGTGCAGATCCTCCGCACGGCTGCCCGACCCGAAGCGCAAGGGGTCGAGACAGGTCAGCACCGGCCCGCGGGGCGAGACGATCACCTGTGACGCGTTCAGATCGCCGATCGGCCGCCCCAGCTCGTGCAGGGCGGTCACCGTCGCGGCCAGCGCGGGGACGAGAGCGATGAGCTCGGCCGGGGGCAGGCCGTGCCGCGTCTGCCTGATGTGATGGCTCAGGTTCCGGCCTTCGACGTACTCGCGCACCAGGTACGGAACGCCGTCCTCCAGTCCGTGGTCTTTGATCGCCGCCACGCCGGGGTGGCGGATTCGGCCGAGGCCCTGCGCGATGCCGGCGAATTCGCTCAGGAGCCACTGGGGCGCGCGGGGGTACCTGCGCACCAGTACCGTGGCGCCGTCGTCCTGCATGTCCGTTGCCAGCTGCCAGTCGCTGAACTCCGACGTCACGTTGTCGCCCAGGCGGTAGCGCCCCGCGAGCAGTCCGGCGCCCGCCGAGGCCCCGCCCAGCCGCCGTACCGTCTCCTCGCTCACCGTCGCGAACGCCGGGCCCGTGACCGTGTCGGTGTCGGCGCCGTCGGGCTCGGGGGCGGATGTCTGCGCACGGAAGTCGCCCGCCGTGTGGCCCGCCTGTTCGTCGATCAGGCCGCCGATGTGTGCCAGGAGTTCGCGGGTGCGACCGCGGGTCGAGCGGGGCAGGGTGCGTAGCAGGAGGTCGCGTACGCCGGGACGGAAGTCGTAGGAGCCGGGCGGTCCGGGGGCGGTGGTGAGCATGCCGCTGAGGATGACCTCGGCCAGGTGCTGGGGGCGCGGGTCGCGGTTCACGGCGCGTTGGACCAGGCGCATCACCGGCACGGAGGGCACCGCGAGGGCCAGGTGACCGGCCAGCCGGAACGCCTCCGGGGAGGCGGTGGCGCGGAAGCGCAGGACCAGGTCCTGGGCGGGGAGCTCGGCCGGGTCGGGGGCCTGAGGTCCGGCGGCGAGGGGAGGGGCCGGGGTCGGGGCCGGGGGGAGCCAGGCAGCCGCGCCCGGGGTGTGGGCGCCGCCGGGGCCCGCCACCAGCGCCGCCCAGTTGGCCAGCCAGGGGGCGCCCGGTTCCAGGACGGGCAGAGGGAGTGACGCGGCCGGCGGCGGTTCCGCCTCGGGGTCGTAGGGGCGGAACGTGAGGGCGGAGAGCGGGGCCGCCGTGGTGGGGGAGGAGAGCAGCCCCGGCTCGGCCGGCAGCGCCGTCGTCGGCCACAGGCGCTCGGGCAGCGGCTGGACGACGGCCAGCGGCATCCGCGTCGCCCAGTGCCGCAGGACGCCGTACCAGAGTTCGCCCGCCGGGCCGGGGCGCCACTGCGGGCCCATGCAGTCGCTGACGACGAGCGTGACCGTCCGGCCGTCCGCCGGGGCGGGGACGTGCAGGGCCCGGCCGTCGGGCGTCGCCGGGTGCAGGGTGACCGTGCGGAAGACGCCCGACTGGGCCAGGACGGTGTGCAGTTCACGGATGAGGGGCCGCCAGACCGGCATCGTCGGGCCCGTGTCGTGGACGAGGCTGAGGCGCAGCCAGCGGTCGCGCGCGGGGCGCAGGACGGGCAGCCACACGTCGGGGTGGGCGCCCAGCCGGGCGATGCGGTCGGCCGTCGCCCGCTCGTCGAGGAGCCGGGCGCGCGCCGCCGGCACCGTCCGCTTCAGCGGGCGCAGGGCCCGCTGGAGGGCGAGGGGGTGCGGGAGCATCGGCGGGGCGGGCGCGAGGACGGGCCTGCTCGCGGCCGTGGAGGCGGGGGAGGCGGTGGCGGGGGAGGGGGGTGCGGGGTCCGGGTGCGGTTGCGGGGCGGGGAGGTGCAGGGGGATGCGGTCGGTGGGGGACGGGGGCTGGGATGCAGGGAGGGGCGAAGGCGCTGCCGGCTGGTTCTCGCGGTCGGCGGGCGAGGGCGCGTCGGGAGCCGGGGGCGTCGACGGGGGCGCGGCCTCGACGCCGGTCGGGTCCCCGCAGACCTCCGGCTCCGGGCGGCCCGACTCCCGTGCCAGCCACAGCAGTTCGGCCAGCTCGCGGGGCGTGGGCGCGGTGCCCGACGCGGCCGTCAGCAGTGCGCTCAGTCGGTCCAGGGCGGACGGGGGCCCCGTCTCGTCACCCCTCGGCGGCTCCTCCCTCGGCGGCTCCGCCCTCGGCGTCTGTGACCTCGGCGGGTTCTCAGAAGCCATCGCCGTCCGCCGTCGTGCTCAGGTAGGGCATCAGCTGTTCCGCCAGGGCGTCGCGGGAGTCCGCGTCGAGGCCGGCGACGCCGGTGAGGTAGAGGGCGTTCAGCAGCTGGTCGGTGGCGAGTTCGCCGTCGGCCGCACGGGTCAGGAAGCGGTTGATGAGGTGTTCCGCCTCGCCGGGCGGGGTGTCGAGGTGGGCCCGGACGATCTCGGTGAGCTGTGCGCGGTCGGGCCGGCGCAGCTTCAGCCGGACGCAGCGGCGCAGGAAGGCGGGCGGGAACTCGCGCTCGCCGTTGCTGGTCAGGACGACGAACGGGAAGGCGCGGCAGCGGACCCGGCCGCGGGTGACGGCGACCGGGGCGTCCGAGCCGTCGGCCAGGACCTCGGCGGTGGCGTCCTCGGTGGAGCGGCGGGCCGCGCGCAGCAGCTCGGGGATCTCGTACTGGCCCTCCTCCAGGACGTTCAGCAGGTCGTTGGGCAGATCGAGGTCGCTCTTGTCGATCTCGTCGACCAGGAGGGCGCGGGGACGGTCGTAGGGGAGCAGGGCGGTGCCGAGGGGGCCGAGGCGCAGGTGGTCCTCGACGCCCTCGGCGCCGGACAGCTCGACCGGCTCCTCGGCGCCGGAGCGGCCGGTCCGTTCGCGCCAGGCCGCCTGTCGGGCCGCGTACAGCCGGGACAGCGGGTCGTACTGGTAGAGGCCGTCGGCCAGGGTGGAGCGGCTGGTGATGTTCCAGCGCAGCACCGGACCGAGCCCCAGCTCACGCGCCACCGCGTACGCCAGCGAGGACTTGCCGGTGCCGGGCGGGCCGGTGACCAGCAGGGGGCGGCGCAGCACCAGGGCCGCGTTGACGAGCTGGACGCTCTCCGGGGTGGCGACGTAGGAACGGGCGCGGTGGACGCGGTCGGGGGAGACGGCCGCCTCGTCGTCGGCGTCCCGGGGCGGCGGTACGACGGGCTCGCCGTCGAACGCGCGCCAGGGCGGCGGCTCGGGCAGCCGGTCGATGCCGTCGTGGGGGTCGCTGTTCCCGGTGTAGACGGACCAGTGCGGCATGGTTCTCCGAAACTCGGCGGTACTCGATGTGACTCAGTGGGGGGCCGTGGGGGCGGGTGGCTCAGGCCACCGGGGAGTGGGCGTGGGCGGGCGCTTCGCCGTGCGGGTCGGTGAAGACGCGCGGGTCGTCCCACAGCAGTTGGATGTCGTGCGCCCAGTGGCCGTCCTCCGCGTCGGCCTCCTCCCGCAACGCCAGGACGCGGCGCGGGAGTTCGGCGGGCGGGACGCCGGACAGGCAGGTGTCGAGCTCGTCCAGGAAGGTCTTGCCCGCGCAGCCGTCCCCGCCGGCGCAGGGCTCGTCCGGGCCGGTGGCGCAGCCCTCGCGGGACCAGACGACGATCGGGGCGGGCGCGTTGAGCGAGGATTCGAAGTGGGGGCGGGTGCGGGGCGCGGCCGGGGCGGTGGCGAAGCCGGCGAGACAGGCGTCGTCCTGACGCAGCCGCATCCGCAGCCGGCGCGGCTCCTCGGGGTTGCCGCACTCGACGCGGTGCACGCGCGCGCCGGGCAGGGAGTCGAGCCGGTTCCACACCCGGGTCAGCTGGTGCCGGACGCCCGCCCGGCGGCGTGCCTGGTCGGTGACGACCAGCGGGTACACACAGCCGAGCGGGGTGTCGTCGTCGGGGGTGCTCGCCCAGCGGTCGACGGGCAGGTCGATCCAGTCGCGGGGCAGCGCGAACGTGATCAGCTCGTCGCAGCCGGGGGTCAGATACCGGAAGGCGGCCTCGATCCGGTCCTGCACATAGGCGCGCAGCCCGGCCTGCGGGACGGTGTCGGAGCCGACCGGATGCCGGCGGCCCCCGCTGTACGCGGACACCTCGACGCGGACGTGTCCGTCGCCCGCGCCGCTGTGCTGGAGGTCGACGAGGATGGGCGACCACTCCGGTGCCGCGGCCGTCTCGAAAGGGGTCTCGGCGGGGGTCTCGGCGGGGGTCTCGACCGGGGTCCGGAACATGGACTCCACGTGGGCGGTGAAGCGGGCGACGGCGGCGGCCGCGTCGTCGCCGTCGACCTCGCACAGCACGAACAGGGCCGCCGACCACAGGGAGTCGAAGCCCTCCTCGGGCGCGTCCGGGTCCAGCGGGCCGCGGGACGCCTCGTACAGCTGCACGCGCCGCCCGGGGTCGCCGTCCAGGCCCGCGCGGACGGCGCGCTCGACGAGTCCGCGCAGCCGGGCGCGGTCGGCGGTGCGGTGGTCGGAGGTGGGGACCAGACCCTCCAGGGCGGGCCAGTAGCGGGCCATGACCTCGGTGGGCATCATCCGCCCGTTGTGCACGCCCCGGTCGCCGGCGGCCGCGGTGACCATGCCGACGACCTCGCCGGTCTCGACGAGGGTGACGGCGGCGCCGCTGAACCCCGGCGCGAGGGGCTGCCCGCCGGGCTGCCACGCCTCCAGCTGGATCCACTCGCGGTTGAGCAACTGGGCGGCGGTGATGCGGTATTCGGCGAGGGTGCCCTCGTCGAAGCCGACCGGGAAGCCGTAGACGAGGAGCTTGCGGGGCCGGTCGGGCCGCTGTGCGTGGGCCGCGTCCACCGGCGCGAGCGCGGCGGGCGCGATCGGCACGTCGTGGGCCAGCTCCAGGACGGCCAGGTCGCCGAGGTCGGTCGAGCCGCCGCCCCAGCCGCCGTCGGCGATCACCCGGGCCGGTACGGCCAAGGAGCCGGGGCGCTCGGTGAAGGTCACCGTCAGGGCGTCCGCGGCGGCCTCGTGCACGACGTGGGCGCAGGTCAGCACCCTGCGCGGGGTGACGAGGAAACCCGCGCCCACCACCTCGCCGGCCCTCTCGATCCGGGCGTGCCACTCGGCGCTCTTCATGAGGGGGAGGAGGGCGACCAGGTCAGTCGTACGACGAGGTGGCCCTCGGCCGTGCCCTTGGCGATGATCGCGCCCGTCTCCGCCGACAGTTTCACCCCGAACTCGATCTCCACGCCGTCCGGCCGTAGCGTGCCGTCCCGGAAGACGCGCAGCGCCGACTCGGCGGCGGCGCGCACACCGTCCAACGCGCCCTCGAAGGTGCGGGCCGCCTGGACCGTGCCGTCGCCCCGGGCCACCAGGCGGGAACCGGGCCGCCTCTCCGTGACCGCCTCGACGGCGATCACGGCGCCGTCGTCGGTCTTGAACTCCACCAGTCCGTCCACGGTGTCCCCGTTACCCCTTCCAGTTCAACTGCGGCTCTGCGCACATCCATTGTCACGGACGGTTCTTGAGATTGTCCCGCGTTCGCCGAGCCTTCGTCGTGATCGCGGACCGTTGTTAGCCTTCAGGCGATCGGACTGTCGTACGAAGGGTGGAGTCCGTCGTGGCCCGTATCGCACTCGTCACCTATGACCCCCGGCCCGAGCCGAGCAGGGACCGCGATCTGCCCGTGGTGCGGGCGGCGCTGGAGCGGGCCGGGGCCGAGGCGGACGGGGTCTTCTGGGACGACCCGGACGTCGACTGGGCCTCCTACGATCTCGTCGTCATCCGTTCGACCTGGGACTACAGCTGGCGCGCGGACGAGTTCACGGCCTGGGCGCAGAAGGTCGCCGACGTCACCCGGCTGGCCAACCCGGCCGCCGTGGTGCGCTGGAACGCCGACAAGCGGTATCTGGGGGAGCTCGCGGCGGCCGGAGTGCCGACCGTCCCGACGCGCTACCTCGCGCCCGACGACCCGGCCGACCTGCCCGCCGACCATGAGTACGTCGTCAAGCCCACCTCCGGGGCCGGCGCCCGCTATGCCGCCCGCTACACGCCTGACCAGCACGAGACGGCCCTGCGGCAGCTCGCGCGGATGCACGACGAGGGGCTGACGGCGATGGTGCAGCCGTATGTGCGCGGCATCGACGACGGCGGTGAGCGGGCCCTGCAGTTCTTCGGCGGACGGCTGCTGCACGCCAGCCGCAAGCGGGCGGTCCTGGCCCCCGGCACCGCCTACGACGCGCAGAAGGTCGCCCACCCCGGCCTGGAGCCCTGGACCCCGACCCCGGCCGAGATCGCCGTCGCCGAGCGCGCCCTGGCCGCCGTGCCGGACGCGCCCGAGCTGCTCTACGCCCGGGTCGACCTCGTGGACGGCGACGACGGGCAGCCCTGCGTGATGGAGCTGGAACTGGTCGAGCCGAACCTCTTCCTGTTCCTGCACCCGGAGTCGGCGCCGGCCGTCGCGGCGGCAATCGTGGCGGCGGCGGCCGGCCCCCGCTGAGGACGACCGCCGCCACCTGCGACGGCCGCCGCCTGCGACGGCCGCCGCCTGCGACGGCCGCCGCCTGCGACGGCCGGCGCCTGCGGATACCACCTGCGACGGCCGGCGCCTGCGGATACCGCCCGCGCGGCCGGCGCCTGCGGACACCGCCCGCGCGGCCGGCGCCTGCGGACACCGCCCGCGCGGCCGGCGCCTGCGGACGGTGGCTACTCCCTGATCGCCGTCCGTTGCAGCAGTCCCCAGGTGAACTCGGCGACGACCTCCCGGGGCGTCCCCAGCGCGTCGGGCGCCGTGAAGGCCAGTCCGCAGCGGGTCGGGGCCGTGCCCTCCAGGGGGCGGGCGGGGGCGAAGGCGGCCGCGACCTCGTCCACGGTGCAGGACCAGGAGGTGAGATCGTCGAGGGTGTTCAGAGGCGGTGGCTCGGCTCCCGGGGCGCGCACCAGCCACTCGTTCCAGACGCCGCCGTTCGGCGTGAGGAGCAGCTCGAAGCGCAGGTCGGGCCAGAAGGACACCGGCCACACCCAGACTTCGCAGTCGGCGTCGCCGACGCGGCGGGCCGTGCGGGACTCGGGTTCGCCGAGGGCCGCGCGGTAACGGGAGAGCGAGCCCCGGGCGTGCGGGGAGTGGGCCAATGCCTGCCAACGCTTGCTGGCCTCTCGCATCTGGGACAGGGAGACGCCGAGTGAATGACGGGCGTTGTCCACCAGATCCGGGTTGTGGTCCGCCATGCGGCGCAGCAGAACCAGCTGGAAGTCGAGAGGCGTGAAGGAGCCGGCGAGGCGTTTCTGAGTCGGCATGGCACCATCCTGGCGCACCCGCGCGTTTCACGACCATTGCCCGGCGCAAAGGCTTATGACAGCCTGTGTTCGTCATGCCGATCGCCTGTTGAAATCTCGAACACAGGCACTGAGAACGACTACTAAGGGAGGGGGCCGGTCGTGGGACGCCTCGTACCTGCCGTGACCCGAGCTCTCGACATTCTCGAGCTCTTCCTCGACGGGGACGGTTCGCTCTCCGCCCCCGACATAGTGCGCAAGCTCCAGCTTCCGCGCACCACCGTGCACGAACTCGTGACCACGCTCTCCGCGCGGTCCTACATCGTCCCCGTGCCCGGACAGCCCGGACGGTACCGTCTCGGCGTCCGCCCGTACCAGCTCGGCAGCCGCTACGCCGAGCAGCTCGACCTCGCCGCCGAGGGTCAGCAGGTCGCGCGGACCGTCGCCGAAACGTGTGACGAGACGGTCCACGTCGCGATCCTCGAGGGCGCCGACGTCATCTACATCGCCAAGGTCGACTCCACCCACGCGGTCCGGATGGTCTCGGCCGCGGGCCGCCGTCTCCCCGCCCACTGCACCTCCGTCGGCAAGATGCTGCTGGCCTCGCTCTCCGAGCCGGAGCTCAGCGCGCGCATCCCCGACGACGCCGACCTCGTCCGGATGACCCCGAACAGCATCACCGAGCCCGGCGCCCTGCGGCAGGCCCTGGCGGAGATCCGGGAGCGGGGCGTAGCGGTCGAGAGCCGCGAGTCCAACCCGGACGTCAGCTGCGTCGCCGCACCGGTCCGCGACCGCACCGGGCAGGTCGTCGCCGCCCTCTCCATCTCCGTCCCCATGATCCGCTGGAGCGACGAGCGCCGGGTCGAGCTGGAGCAGCTCGCCGCGAAGGGCGCCGCGGAACTGTCCGAACTCCTCGGCTACCGGAGCGTGGCATGACGACGTCGTACGAAGTGGCCGTGCGGGCCGAGGCGACCCTCGGCGAGGGCCCGACCTGGGACCCGGCCACCGGCCGCCTGCTCTGGCTCGACATCCTGGGCGCCCGCCTGCACGCCTACGACCCCGTGACGGGCGGGCGTACGGTCCGGGTCACCGACCAGCACGTGGGCGCGGCCAAGCCCCGCGCGGGCGGCGGCCTGGTCCTGAACCTCCGGGACGGCGTGGGCCTGCTCGACCCCGACGACAACTTCCGCTGGCTGCACCACGAGCCGGTCGCAGGGCGTCGCGCCAACGACGCCGCCGTCGCCCCCGACGGCTCCCTCTGGGCCGGCACCATGCGCTACGACGAGGCGCCCGGCGGCGGCACCCTGTCCCGGCTCACCGGCGACGGCACGGCGGACGTCGTCCTCGACGACGTGGCGGTGAGCAACGGGACGGGCTGGAGCCCGGACGGCACGCTGATGTACTACGTCGACTCGCCGACGCGCCGGGTCGACGTCTTCGCGTACGCGGCGGACGGGCGGCTCTCCGACCGTCGTCCTCTCGTCGAGATCGAGGAGGGCGCCGGCTTCCCCGACGGCCTCACCGTCGACGCCGACGGCTGTGTGTGGGTGGCGCTGTGGGACGGGGGAGCGGTACGCCGCTACACCCCGGCGGGCGAACTGGACCGCGTGATCACCCTGCCCACCCCGAGGATCACGGCCTGCGCGTTCGGCGGCGCCGACCTCACCGACCTGTACATCACCACCGCCCGCGTGGGCCTGGACGCCCCGCACCCGGTGGCGGGCTCGCTGCTGGTGGTGCCGGGGGCGGGGAAGGGGCTCGCCCAGCCGGCGTTCGCGGGCTGACGCGGCCGCGGACCGCCGAGGCTGGGCGGCCGCTGTGGCCGGGGAGGGGGGCAGCGGCTGGCGGCTACTGCAACCCCGCCCGCTTCAACTCGTCGCCCGTCAACGGCGGCCCGGTCAGCGCCGGCTTCAACGGCCCCACCGCGGCCGCCGCCAGCACCGACGGACCCAACAGCACCTCCGGCCCGCGCTCCAGCGAGGTCACGTCCGTCACCCGGCGGGCGATGCGCCCGTTGCCGGTGGCGGTGTGCATCAGCCGGCCGACATACGCCGCCACGAGCCGGTCGCGGAGGGTGGGCCCGTTCTCCGTCGCGCCGGGGTAGAACACGTCCTGGCCGACGGCGAGGTCCCAGGCGGTGCCCGCGGGCCCGGCCACCGCCTTCTGGATACGACGGGACAGCCCGGGCGCACCCCACCCGTGCCGCCGGACGACGTCCCGGAGGATCACCGCGCTCTGGGCGGCGACGGCGAGGCCGTGACCGTAGAGCGGGTTGTACGCGGCGAGGGCGTCGCCGAGGACGGCGAAGTTCTCCGGCCAGTCCGGCACCCGCTCGTAGAAGTGCCGGCGGTTGACCGTGGCCCGGGTGTACGCCACGTCGGACAGCGGCTCGGCCTGTTCGAGCAGCTCCCCGATGACCGGGTGGCGCAGTTCCTCACGGGCGAAGCGGACGAAGTCGTCGTTCTCGGTGGAGGGCTCGGCGCCCCGGGTGCCGTTGAGCGTGACGATCCAGCGGCCGTCCTCGACGGGCAGCAGAAACCCGGCCCGCCCCGGAGCGCCGTCCCGCGGATCGGGCTGCACGTTGACGATGGGAAACCCGGAACGCGCCTGCTCGGGCGCGAGATACAGCCGGCTCGCATACGCCAGACCGGAATCCACCTCCCGCCGCTCCACCTCCCCCAGCCCCAACCCCGCCAGCCATCCCCCGGCCCGAGACCCCCGCCCAGTGGCGTCAACGACCAACCCGGCCGATATCACCCACTCCGCCCCCACCTCGACCGCCACCCCGGCCCCGGCTCCCGCTTCCCCGCCCGCGCCCGCGGCCGCGGCCGTCCCCGTCGCTCCCCGCGCCCGCACGCGTACGCCCGTGACCGCTCTCGCGTCGCCCACCAGGCCCAACACCTCGGTGTCGGTGAGGAGTTCGACCCTGGGGTCGGTCAGGACCTGGGTGCGGATCGTGGCGTCCAGGAGGTCGCGGCCGGCCAGGATCACGTGGTGGGACTCGGGCCAGCGGCGGAACCAGCCCCGCGGGCCCAGCACGACCATGTCCGTCGTCACCGGGGCCCGGCGCGCGCCGACGTCGTGGAGCGCCTCGGTGATGCCCGGCAGCAGGTCCGCCACCGCCCGCACCCCGCCGGACCACAGCATGTGGGCGTGACGGGCCTGGGGCAGGCCCTTGCGCGGGGCGGGGCCGTCGGGCAGCGCGTCGCGCTCGATGACGACGACCCGGTCGGCGAGGCCGGTCAGGGCGCGTGCCGTGAGCATGCCCGCATGGGATCCCCCCAGGACTACGGCTGTTCTGGCGGGGCTGGAGGGTTCACTCATGCGTGGACATGCTCTCTGCCGGGGCAGCCGCGCGGGCGCGGACCGCCTGGAGGTCTACGGGGTGGCGAAGGGCCTGGGACACGGCCTGGATCTCCCGCAGGAGGTAGGTGGTGTCCGGGTCGGAGGAGCCAGCGGGGCCGGAGGCGGGAGTCGCTGCCGGCGGGCGTTCCGCGTCCGTGGCCGGACGGTCTCGCCGCTGCTGCCTCGTCTCGACGGCGTCCAGCAGGGTCACGGCGGCGGCCAGCGCCTGGGAGCGGCCGCGCTCGAAGCCGAGGGCGACGGCGGCGTCATAGGAGCGGGCGCGCAGGTCGTCGTCGAGGTGCCGGGACAGTTGGAGGAGCGCGTCGCGGATGAACGTCTCGCGGCGGATCAGCCGCAGCTCCGGGGTGGCGCGCAGGTCGAAGGGCTCGCGACCGCCGGTGACGGTCCGCATCAGCCGGGACAGCGGCCGCAGGCACCGGTGCCGGCGCCGGACGCGCCACCGTTCCTGAAGGTACTGGCCGGCGTGCGGCACGATAAAGCCGACCGCGACCAGGGTCGCGGCGATACAGGCTGCCGCCGGGGCGATGCCGGTGTTCAGCCAGTCCAGGTCGTGCCCGGTCCAACGGGCCACGACGGCCGTCAACTTGGCCGCGCTGAACAGCAGGTTCGTCACATAGCCGGCGCCCAGGAAGCGCAGTCCCCAGCGCAGCCAGGCGTCCAGGCCGTCGGTGCGGCTCCAGTTCCAGACCAGCCGGGCCGTGATCGAGCAGGCCACCGTGTGCGCGAGCAGGTAGAGCAGGATCTCCTCGCGCATGAACGGCGTGGTGGCGTAGTAGGTGTCCAGGTCCCGGATCCGCTCCACGGGGACGTCGGCGAGCGCGAAGAGCACCCACAGCGCGACCACCACCCCCGCGTACACGGACACCACCCACCGGGTCGCGCGCCGCGTCTGCGCCCCGCGCTCGGTGAGGTTGTTGCGCCAGGCGATGACCAGCAGCAGCCAGGACGCGGACAGCGCCGTGATCAGGGAGTACACCCAGGGCGCCGCGATGTTCGGCACGCCGGTGACCCGGTTGGTCCAGGCGATGGTCTTCGGGGCCGCGAACACGAACACCGCGCAGGCGAAGACCAGCAGCCCGCCGACGGCCCGCAGCAGCGGGTCCCGCCAGAGTTTGAGGATGCTGGGCAGCTTGATGGCGAGGGCGGTGCCCAGGACCACGGTGGGCAGCCAGAACGAGATGTACAGCCCGTGGCTCACCGCGCCGAACCCCTCCGTCCGCGATAGCCCAGGGTCCGCTGGACCGCGGCCGTCTCCGCGGCCGGCCCGGAGTCGGTCAGGTAGCGCCGGAAGCGGGCCGCGAGCCGGTGACCGAACTCGTCGGCCTCGGCCTCGTCGTCGACTCGGGAGCCGCTACGAGCGGCAACGGCCAGCGCAACGGAACCCCAGCCGGCCCGCTCGAACGGCTCGAACCGCTCGAACGGCTCGAACCGCTCGGGCCCCTCGGGCCTCTCGGACTGCTCGGGCCTCTCGGACTGCTCGGGCCTCTCGGGCTGCTCGGGCCTCTCGGGCTGCTCGGGCCTCTCGGGCTGCTCGGGCCTCTCGGACAGTTCGGGCCTCTCGGACAGTTCGGGCCTCTCGGACTGCTCGGGCCCCTCGGACCCTTCAGGTCTCTCGGAGCGCTCGGACCGGTTCACCTCGTTCACCCCGTCCCGCCGGTCCGACCGGCCCGGCTCGTCGGACCGGCCCGGCTGGTCCGACCGGCCCGACCGTCGGGCCAGGGCGTCCGCCGCCGCCGTGCCGACGCCGTGGTGGTGGTGTCGGTGCCCCGCGTGCATGTGCCACAACTCATGGCCGAGAATGACGAGTTGCTGTACCGCCTCGGCCCGCTCCTCGACGATGACCAGGTCGAAGTCCTGGAACTCCACCCACAGCCCGGTCACCTCGATCTCGTCGGGAAACCGCTCGAACCGCACCTCGACGAGCCGCCCGCCACGCCGCGCGGACATCTCCTCGCACAGCGCCCGGCACACGTCCCGCACCCCGGACGGTCTGCAGGGGCGCGCCCGCACCGCGGCGGAGAGCTCGGCGGTCAGCTCGCGCATCGCCGGTCCCGTCCGCACGCGCCGCAGCGCCGAGGCGACCCGGGCCGCCCTTCCGCGCGCGCCCGCGATGTCCATCCGCTCCCCCTTCTCGACCGCCCTGCGGCAGCCTGTTCGAGCCTACGCGGCTGGTTGTGTCCGCGTCACGAGAAGTCCGTGAGGGTCACGGATAGAAAGCGCTATCAGAAGTCCTGTCGAAAGCATTGACGCGCAAGCGCTTCGATCTTACGGTCCGTTCGAAGTTACGAGCATGATTCGAAATGTCGAACCGCATTGAGTACCGCATTGAGTACCGCATCGAATGCCACGTCGAACACCAGTCGAACATCACGTCGAACCACGCGAACGACAGGGGGCACGGTATGGGACAACCTGGCCTGAATCGCAGGCAACTTCTCGCCGCAGCAGGCGGGTTGGCGGTGGCGGGCAGCCTCGGCTTCGCCGCCCTCGGCACCGGCGCCGACGCGCTCGCCTCCGACGCGCACACCCGGGTGCGGTACTGGAACCTCTTCAGCGGCGGCGACGGCGCCAACATGATCGCGATGCTGGACGCCTTCCGCGGCGAACACCCCGACATCGACGTGAAGGACTCCACCCTCCAGTGGGGCAACCCCTTCTACACCAAGCTCGCCATGGCGGCCGCGGGCGACCGCGCACCGGAGCTCGGCGTCATGCACATGGGCCGGGTCGCGGGATTCTCCCCGGGACGGCTCCTGGACCCCTGGGACGAGGCCCTCCTCGCCAAGTACGGCGTACGCAAGGAGGACTACAACCCGGCGCTGTGGAACCGCGGAGTCATCGACGGCGAGCTCTACGCCCTGCCGCTCGACATCCACGTACAGCTCTGCTTCTACCGCAAGGACGTCCTGAAGAAGGCCGACCTGCTCGGCGACGACGGCCGGATGATCCCCGTCACCTCCACCGACGAGTGGTTCGACGCCCTCAAGAAGGCCAAGCAGGTCCAGAAGAAGGGCCTGCAGACCATCGGTCTGTGGACCAACGACCAGAACTTCCAGTGGTGGTTCTTCGTCGCCTTCTACACCCAGCTCGGCGGCCGCTGGTTCAGCGACGACAACACCGAGGCCCTCTTCGACGTCGACCAGGCCACCCAGGTCCTGGAGTTCCTCCGCAAGCACGTCACCGACGGATACGTCATCCCGGGCGCGCCGACCGGCGAGCAGTTCATCAACGGCGCCCCCTTCACCTGGGAGGGCAACTGGTCGGTGCCGGTGTTCTCCGGCGCGAAGCTGGACTACGGCGCCACCCCGCTGCCGCCCGTCTTCGGCAAGCAGGCGACCCACGCCGAGTCGCACGCCTTCGTCCTGCCGCACCAGGCAGGCCGCGGCGGCGCCACGAACGAGGCCGCGCACGAGCTGGCCGCGTACGTCGCCACGCACGCCCTGCAGTGGGCGGCCGGCGGCCACATCCCCGCGTACACGCCGACGCTGTCCACGGCCGCCTACAAGAAGCTCACCCCGCAGAACGAGTACGTCGCCGCCATGGACCACCAGGCCACCGAGCCGAAGGTGTGGTTCGCGGGCTCCACCGGCGTCCTCGCCCAGGACCTCGGCCCCCTCGTCGTCTCCTCGACCATGGGCTCCGCGAAGCCGGCCACGGTCGCACAGCGGATGAAGTCCCATCTCACCAAGCTCCTCGCCGCGAAGAACCCGATGGACGGCAAGACCGCCGCGCAGGGAGGTGCGCTCGCATGACGACCAGTGCCCAGACCGTCGTCGCACCGGCGCGGGCGAAGACCGCCGCCGCCACCGCGACCCTCCGCCGCAAGCAGGGCTTCCAGCACGGGGGCTGGTTCGTCGCCCCGTTCCTGGCGCTCTTCGCGTTGTTCGTGATCTGGCCGCTGCTGCGCGGCGTCTACCTCAGCTTCACCGACGCCAACATCTCCGGCGACGGCGCGAGCTTCGTCGGCCTCGACAACTACCGCGACGCCCTGAACGACCAGGCGATGTGGGACGCGCTCGGCCACAGCGCGTACTTCACGCTGCTCGTCGTGCCGTGCATCACGGTCCTGGCCTTCCTGCTCGCGATGCTCGCCCACCACATCGAGCGCGGCAAGTGGCTGTGGCGGCTGTGCTTCTTCGCACCGTTCCTGCTGCCGTCGACGGTCGCCGCCAACATGTGGCAGTGGCTGTTCACCCAGGGAATCGGCCTGTTCAACGAGACCTTCGGGCTCACCACGCCCTGGCTGACCGACAAGTCGTACGCGATGCTCGCCATCGTCATCCAGACGCTGTGGTGGACGGTCGGCTTCAGCTTCCTGCTCTACCTCGCCGCGCTCCAGGGCATCCCCGACCACCTCTACGAGGCCGCCAAGCTGGACGGCGCGAACGCCTGGCACCGGATGGTCCACATCACCCTGCCGATGCTGCGCCACATCACCGGCCTGGTGATCGCGCTCCAGGTCCTCGCCTCGCTCCAGCTCTTCGACCAGGCCGTCGTGATGATGGACTTCAGCCCCGGACCCGAGCTCAGCACCCGCTCCTTCGTCCAGTACACCCTCGAACAGGGCTTCACCAGCTACCGCGTGGGCTACGCCTCCGCGATGTCCATCATCTTCTTCGTGATCATCGCGGCCGTCGCCCTCGTGCGGATGGCACTGCTGCGCAACCGTGAGGAGGTCGGCCGATGACCACCGCCGCGAACACCCCGAAGGTCAAGTCCCGCAAGCCCTGGACGCCCAGCCAGATCGTCCTCACGCTGCTCGGCGTCGCCGTCTCCGCCGTCTTCGTGGCGCCGATCGCCGCCGCCCTGTTCACCTCGCTCAAGTCCGAGACCGAGGCGGCCGAGATCCCGCCGCACTGGCTGCCGAAGGCGTGGACGGTCCAGGCCTGGAAGGCCCTCTGGAAGACCGGCAACATCACGAACTGGTTCGTCAACTCCCTCGTGGTGTCGATCCTGGTGACGGCCGTCGTGGTCACCGTCGCCGCCCTCGCCGGATACGGTTTCGCCCGCACCGAGTTCAGGGGCAAGTCCGTCCTGATGGGCGTCATGATGACGGGCCTGATGATCTCCCCGGCCGTCCTCGGCGTGCCCCTCTTCAGCACCGTCCAGCAGATGGGGATGGTCGACACCTACTGGGGCATGATCCTTCCGCAGTGCGCGCCCGCCGCGATGGTCTACATCCTCTACAAGTTCTTCCAGGGCATCCCGCGAGAGCTGGAGGAGGCGGCGTTCATCGACGGCGCCGGCCGCTGGCGGGTCTTCTTCACCATCGTGCTCCCCCTCTCCCGCCCCTCCCTCGCCGCGGTCGGCATCTTCACCTTCATCGCCTCCTGGAACAACTTCCTGTGGCCGTACATGGTGACCAACAACCCAGACCTGATGACCATGCCGAACGGCATCGCGACCGTCATGAACTCCTACGGCATCCAGTGGGCCCAGCTCATGGCCGGCGGCCTCATGGCGGGCCTGCCGCTGATCGTCGTCTTCGTCTTCTTCCAGAGGCAGATCGTGGCGGGCGTCGCCCACACGGGATTGGCGGGACAGTGAGAGCACACAGAGCGCTGACGGCCCTGGTGGCGGTCCTCCTGGCCGTCCTCCCCAACACGGCGCAGGCGGCCGAGAGTTATCCCGATCCGCAGCCCATCACCGGTCAGCAGATCATCCACGACCCCACCGTCATCCACCTCAAGTCCGGCGGATACGTGGCCTATTCGACCGGCGGAGTCATCGGCGCCCGCCTCTCCAAGGACCGCGTCCAGTGGGACGACGCGGGCAACGCCTTCGCCCAGCCGCCGAGTTGGTGGTACGAGTACAACGACACCGGCGACCCATGGGCGCCGGACATCTCCTATCGCGACGGCCGCTACTGGCTCTACTACGCGGTCTCCTCCTGGGGCACGAACCACTCCGCGATCGGCGTGGCGACCTCCCGCTCCGGCCTCCCCGGCACCTGGACCGACCACGGCAAGGCCTTCACCTCCGAGACCACCGACACCTGGAACGCGATCGACCCGGCCGTCGTCCGCGCGGACGGCAGGCTGTGGATGACGTTCGGCTCGTACTGGACGGGCATCCGCATGGTCGAACTGAACCCGAAGACGGGCAAGGCGGTCCTCGGCGCGACGGTCACCCACCTGGCGACCCGCCCGGACGCCCCGTACGCGGTCGAGGGCCCGTACATCGTCAAGCACGGCCGCTACTACTACCTCTTCGCGTCGTACGACGCCTGTTGCGCGGGCGTGAACTCGACGTACAAGATCAGGGTCGGAAGAGCTACGACGATCAAGGGCCCGTACGTCGACAGCAAGGGCACCCCGATGCTGGAGGGCGGCGGCGACCTCCTACTGGCAGGCCACGGCCGCTACGTGGGCACGGGCGGCGAGTCGGTCTTCCGCGACCGAGGCCAGGACTGGCTGGCGTACCACTATTACGACGCAGAGGACGCAGGGACGCCCAAGCTAGGGCTCAACCACCTGAGCTGGACAAAGGCGGGCTGGCCAAAGGTCTTTTAGGGGCGCGGGGAACTGCGCGACCAGCCCCCACGCACCCGCACCCGCCAACGAAACATCGCACCCCACCTCGAAAGGCGCACCTTGCGAACCGCCCGCTTCACCCTCGACCCCGCCTTCACCATCGGCACAGTCAACCCCCGCCTCTTCGGCAGCTTCGTCGAACACCTGGGCCGCTGCGTCTACACCGGCATCTTCGAACCGGACCATCCCACCGCGGACGCGGCAGGCCTCCGCCAGGACGTCCTGGACCTCGTCCGCGAACTCGGCGTCACCGCCATCCGCTACCCCGGCGGCAACTTCGTCTCGGGCTACAAGTGGGAAGACTCGGTCGGCCCCGCCGAGAACCGCCCCCGGCGACTGGATCTCGCCTGGCGCTCGACGGAGTCGAACCGCTTCGGCCTCTCCGAGTACATCGACTTCCTGAAGAAGATCGGCCCCCAGGCCGAGCCCATGATGGCCCTCAACCTCGGCACCCGGGGCGTCGCCGAGGCGCTCGAACTCCAGGAGTACGCCAACCACCCCGAGGGCACCGCCCTCTCCGACCTCCGTGTCTCCCACGGCGACAAGGACGCCTTCGGCATCAAGCTGTGGTGCCTCGGCAACGAGATGGACGGCCCCTGGCAGACCGGCCACAAGACCGCCCAGGAGTACGGCCGGATCGCCGCCGAGACCGCCCGCGCGATGCGCCAGATCGACCCGGGCGTCGAACTCGTCGCCTGCGGCTCCTCCAGCCAGTCCATGCCGACCTTCGCCGCGTGGGAGGCGACGGTCCTGGAGGAGACGTACGACCTCGTCGACCACATCTCCCTGCACGCCTACTACCAGCCCGAAGACGGCGACCTCGACTCCTTCCTGGCCTCCGCCGTCGACATGGAGTCCTTCATCGATAACGTGGTCGCCACCGCCGACCACATCGGCGCGAAGCTGAAGTCGAAGAAGAAGATCAACCTCTCCTTCGACGAGTGGAACGTCTGGTACATCTCGGAGTGGCACGCGATCGAGAACTCCGGCGCGCGGGACTGGGCGGAGGCCCCCCGCCTCCTGGAGGACAACTACAGCGTCACCGACGCCGTCGTCTTCGGCTCGCTCCTCATCGCGCTGCTCCGGCACGCCGACCGGGTCACCGTCGCCTGTCTCGCCCAGCTCGTCAACGTCATCGCGCCGATCATGACCGAGCCGGGCGGCCCGGCGTGGCGGCAGACGACGTTCTTCCCGTTCGCGCAGGCGTCGAAGTACGGCCGGGGCACGGTCCTCGACGTACGGGTGGACTCGCCGACGCACGAGACGAAGAAGTACGGCGAGACCGACCTGCTGCACGCCACCGCGGTCCGCGCCGAGGATGGCACGGTCACCGTCTTCGCGGTCAACCGCAGCCAGACCGAGGCCCTGCCCCTCGAAGTCGCCCTGAGCGGCCTCGGACTGACGAACGTCGTCGAGCACAGCGTGCTCGCGGACGCCGACCCGGACGCCCGCAACACCCTCGCCGACCCCGAGCGGGTCGCCCCGCACGCGGCCGAGGGCACGGCGCTGACGGCCGACGGCACGCTGACGGCGACGCTGGAACCGCTGTCCTGGAACGTGATCAGGCTGGCGTAGGGCTTGTGCGGCGAGTGTGCAGTCACTTCCGATCATTAGTCGGTTGGCTGCACACTGGCGTCATGAACCGTCCGGGCCTGGCGGCGCGGTGGGCGGGCAGGCTCCTGTGCTGGACCTTGGCCGCAGCCATGGCGTCCGCCGCCGTCGAAGCCGTCGTCAAGCCGGGAGCCGGCTGGTGGCGCACGGCCTGGCCCCTGCCCTGGTACCTGGTCCCCGTCTGGGCCCTGCTGTGGGCGGCGCTGCGGGCGCGGGAGAAACGGGCCGGGGCGGGCCGTCCCGGGGCCGACGAGCACGTGCCGACGGACTACGACGAGATCGCCTGACGCCCGACCTCGCAGGCGGGCTCCACAATGGGGCCATGAGGATCTCGGCACGGGCGGACTACGCGGTACGGGCGGTACTGGAGCTCGCCGTACGGCAGGGCGGGGGCGACCCGGTGAAGGCGGAGTCGATCGCCGCCGAGCAGGACATCCCGCACAAGTTCCTGGAGGGGATCCTCGGCGACCTGCGGCGCGGCGGGATCGTCGACAGCCGGCGCGGCGGGGGCGGCGGCTACCGGCTGGCCCGCGATCCGGCGGCGATCACGGTCGCGGACGTCATCAGGGCGGTGGACGGCCCGATCGTCTCCGTACGCGGCGAACGTCCGACGGGCCTGACCTACACGGGGTCCGCGCAGCCCCTGCTGCCCCTGTGGATCGCGCTACGGGCGAACGTGCGGCGGATCCTGGAGGGCGTCACGATCGCCGACATCGCCGCGGACGCACTGCCGGCCCTGGTGAAGGACCTCGCGGCGGAACCGGCGGCCTGGGAGAACCCGTAGCCCGGCCCGGCCCGTCCTGTCGAACGGGCGGGTGGTGTGAACCGGACGGGGTGAATGGCCGGAGTTCGACCTGGGCGCGCCCCTAGGGCCTCCCTACGATGCCATCGCCCCCCCAGTTCTTCACAGGAACTCCACAGATGTTCCGTTGAACCAAGGAGAATCACCATGGCAAGTGGGCTGCTCCTGGGCGGCGCAGTCGCCGCACTCGTCACCGCGGCGATACCCGCGCACAACACGTCCCCCGTCTTCGACAACCCGCCCCCGGACAAGATCGTCATCGACGTCGCCACGGTGAACGGCTCCGGCTGTCCCGCCGGCACCGCGGCCGTCGCCGTCTCCGAGGACAACACCGCCTTCACGGTGACCTACAGCGACTACCTCGCCCAGGTCGGCGGCGGCTCCAACCCCACGTCGTTCCGCAAGAACTGCCAGCTCAACCTGATCGTGCACGTGCCGTCGGGCTTCACGTACGCGATCGCCAAGGCGGACTACCGCGGGTACGCCTCACTCCAGCCCGGCGCGAACGCCGTGCAGCGGGCCTCGTACTACTTCCAGGGCTCGTCGCAGACGGTGTTCAAGAACCACAACTTCAACGGCGCGTACAGCGACAACTGGCAGGCGACCGACACGACCGACTGGGCCCAACTGGTCTGGGCCCCCTGCGGAGTTCAGCGCAACTTCAACATCAACACCGAGCTCCGGGTCAACGCGGGGACGTCGCCGTCGAGCAAGGTCAGCTTCATGACGATGGACTCGACCGACGGCGACCTCAGCACGATCTACCACATGGCGTGGAAGGAGTGCCCCGGTAAGTAGTCCGGCCCTCCCGGGCCTCACCCCGCCGCGTGGGCCACGAAGTCGGCCCACGCGGCGGGGGAGAGGGTGAGGCTGGGACCGCCCTTGTCCTTGGAGTCACGGACGTGGACTTGGGCGGGGCAGGCAGCGACCTCGACGCAGTCGTCCCCGGACGCGCTGCTGTAGCTGCTCTTGAACCAGGCCGGTTCGGAGGTGCTCATAGGTTTCCTCGCATCCGTTGCAACAGGCTCACGGAGTCTTCGAGGGTGAGAGCCTGTGAACGCATCCTGGCATACCGCGCCTGGAGCACGCTGAGCACTTTCGGGTCGGTGATGAGCTGGCCGCTTTCCTGGCCCTCGTTGTACCCGAACCACTTGTGCTTGGGGGTCTCTGCCAGGCGAATGGGGCCCTGTAGCCCGGCGTGCGACTCCTTCACCAGCGGCATCACTTGCACCTCGACGTTCCTCAACTTAGCGATCGTCAGCACGTGGTCGATGAGGTCCCGCGTGACCTCCGCCCCGCCGGTGCGCCGCAGGAACAGGTGCTCTTCGAGGATGAAGCTGAACGCGGTGTTGGGCCGCTCATGCAGCAGCCGTTGTCGATCGGCCCGGGCGGCCCACAGTTCCTCGATCTGCGCGTCGTCCATTGGCGGAAGCTGATCGGCGGACAAGGCCCGCAGGTACCCCTCCGTCTGCAACAGCCCCGGAATCATCCGGCATTCGTACGTGTAGAGGGTGATCGCCGTCCTCTCCAGCAGGGCCCACCGGCGGAACCAGGCCGCCAATCCCGGCTGGCGCTCCAGGAACCCCGAGGCCCTCCTCAACGCGCCGGTGTTCCCCAACGCCCCCTCCGCCGCCTCGACGAAGTCCTCGTCCGGCATGCGGCGGCCCAGCTCCACCGAGGCCACCGTGTGTTTGGAGAAGCCCACCCTGCTGCCGAACTCATCCCTGCTCAGCCCGTGATGTACGCGCAACGCCTGGACCACCGCCCCGAACGTTCGCATACTGTCCGACGACTCGGGCTCACCGTCGACCACCATGGTCACCTCCCGAACCCATGGTCACGGTCGGTCACCGGTACTGTCCAGTCCGTCACCGCGTACGCTCACGCGCTGTACGCGAAAGCCTCCTGGAGATTCGGTCTGCGCGCCCGCCACATTGGCCCCATGACAGCACCACATGCCGCGCCCCAACCCCTCTTCACCGTACGTGTGTTCAGTCAGCGCCTCAGTGCCACTCCCCGCGGTGCCCGCCTGGCAAGGCGTCTCGCGCTGCACCAGTTGCATGCCTGGGGCATCCCGCACGGCACCGACGTCTCCGACACCGTCGCGGTGATCGTCGCCGAGCTGGCCGCCAACGCCGTCACCCATGGGCGGGTGCCCGGACGGGACTTCGAGCTGCGGCTGTCCTTTCCGCCGGGGAGCGTTCGGGTCGAGGTGAGCGACACGCGCAGTGGGCCGCGTCCGCCGGGACCCGGTGCCGTAACCGAGCCGCGGCCGCTCGACGAGACCGGCCGCGGACTGCTTCTCGTCGACGCGCTCGCCGCGCGCTGGGAAGTGGTGGACCGGGAGCCGGCGCCGGGCAAGACCGTGCGCGTCGAGGTCGACGTGCCGAACTGGCTTGCCCTGGCGCGGAAGGCCCCGTGAACCGCCGTCTCCCAGTCGGTTCAGGCGACCGCGGTGGCGGGGTCGTGGCGGTCGCCGCAGTGGGGGCAGACGCCGGCCGCGGCGGCCGAGGAGCGGGCGTCGGCGGTGAGCCGGTCGTGGGTGGGGCCCAGCGGGCCCGTCTTGGGGGTGGGGCGTCCCGCGCGGTTGTTGTGGCGTCCGGTGAGGGTGTGCCATTCGAGGTTGCCGCGCATCCAGTGCCGCAGGCCGGTGAGGTAGCGGGCGAGTTCGGGCGAGGCGTCCCGCTTGACCTCGGCCTCGCGGCGCAGATAGTCGCGCATGAGATCGTCGTGGAGGTCGGCGGTCGCACACATGCTGCGTTCGATGGACCAGCCGTGGCGGGCCGACAGCACGGTGGGCAGGCTGTGGCTGCCGATGTCGGCGCTCTCCTTGGCGACCGAATACAGGTCGTTGACCAGCATGATCATGAGTGAGGCGGCGAGGGACAGGTCGCGGACGCCGGGCGTCTCCCAGTCGCGGACGGACAGCTCGTAGCCGCCGACGACGTCGATGAGCACCAGGCACGCCATGCCGCCGTTGTACTTGCGATGCGCCAGGTACTCGGCGGGTTCGGGCACGTGCCCGGCGATGCGCCAGGAGTTTTCGGCCGACATCGCGAGGAACGTGGCGATGGTCTCGTGGCGCAGTCGGCCCACTTGCGCCGGCGTGCCCAGGCGGGTGACGTGTTCGGCGGTCTCGCGCAGTGCCCGCGTCACCGGGTCGCTGGCGACGAAGGCCTCGACGGAGGGGCAGTCGGGCAGGCGGGGGCCGTTCTCCAGCGCGGTCAGCGCCCCCGCGAGCCGGGAGGCGCTCATGGCGAGGCGGACGCCTTCGACGCCCTCGTCGCAGTAGTGGTCGTCCGCGGCGAACAGGGCGGTCATGTTGCGGGCCGCGAGCATCAGGTGATCGTGGTCGACCGCGTCAGGGTGCGTCAGCGCGGCGAACGTACCGAACCGGTAGCCGTTCAGCTCGTTCCGCTGCCCCGGGAAAAGATCGAGGCTGAGGGCCCAGGCAACGATGTCGTCGTCCGCCTTGCGAGCAGCCGACTCGTCGTATGTGACCGGAAACGGGCACAACACACTCGGCACTGACAGTTCCCGCGTGGATGTGTCGCTATTCATGCGTCTTATGGTGGGGTCTGAAGGTCGCTTCGGGGAATGGCTGGTTCTGGCCACAACAGTGGGGCCCCGCAGGCCATTTCGCCTCACAGCAGCACCGGGCGTTGCCGTCGGATGGGAGTTCGTACCGGATCGGGCCGGGTGGTCGGGCCGGATTGACGGCACGTTTCGGCAATGCGGCGGGGCCTGGTGAGAGGCCGCCTGGCAGGGCCGCTTCGCCGGGAGGACGAGCATCGGCCACCGGGTGGACGTCGTAAAACCCGCCTGTCCGAAAGTGGTTGGCCGAACGCCGACTGGACGCCACCACGAGTATGTGACGTCCAGTCAGATGGTGCGGGTCATACGGAGGGGACGGCTCTCGACGCCTGGCTTCAGTGTTCCGGCGTAGCCGGAGAACGTCGAACTGCCCGGTGCCGGCGGGCTCAGGAGTCCGCACCCGGCACCACCGTCGTCGTACCCCTCCTCCCAGCGGGCCTCTCCTCCCGGCGGGCGGCCGTCAGGACAGCCGATTGATCGCCTGCCAGCCCGTCGTGCCGACCGCCACCGGAGTGCCCACCAGCCCGCTCGCGCGGCCCGGCACGAACTCCAGGCCCGCCGACGTGTTGGACGTCGTGGTCCACAGGTCGGAGATCCCGTCGCCGCCTGAGTCGCCCGAGGCGGTGATCAGCGGCCGGGCCGCCGTCGTCCAACCCGTCGCGTACGCCGTCCGGTTGGAGCCCGCGCCCAGCGACGCCGGGTCGGTGCCGCCGTCGGAGACCCCGTCGCCGTCCGCGTCGCCCGGGCTGCGCCCGTGGTACAGCCACACCTCGCCGTTCGCCGTGTTGCGGCCGATCAGGTCGGTGAAGCCGTCGCCGTCCACATCGCCCGGGGAGGCCAGCTGCATCCCGCTCCAGCCCGAGTTCCCGATCAGATAGCCGGAGTCGACCGTGCCGGTCGCCTGGCCGGGCAGGAACCACAACTGGTCGCCGATCACCGCGACGAAGTCCGGGTTCTGCATCTCGCTGTCGGGCGTGATGTCGCCGACCGAGACGATCTGCTTGATCGTCGCCGGGTCGGTCGCCACGTCCGTCTCCGGGTCCGGGAAGACGTACACCTCCTGCTTGGTGTCCTCGGTGAACTCGCCCTGCCCGTTGTTGGGATAGAGCCACAGCTTGCCGTCGGAGCGCCGGGCCACCAGATCCTCGTAGAAGTCCAGGGACCAGTCGCCCCGGTGCGTCAGCAGCGCCCCGTTCCAGCCGCCGCCGGAGGACAGCGGGACCATCGTGTCCACCTTGCCGTTGCCCGTCCCGCCGTACAGCCGCAGGTTGTTCGAGCCGTCCACGGCGAACAGGTCCGGCATGCCGTCCCCGTTGACGTCACCGGGCTTGTCCGTCACCCCCGGGCTCTTGACGTAGAAGCGGTACGGGTAGATCGGGCCGGGGTTCTTCGCCGCGTCCAGGGAGCGCACGTACAGCGTGTGCGGCCCCGGGGTGAGCGGGGTGATCTTCGCCTGCGCCGGGCCGCCCTTCGTCGTCGGCTTCGCCGAACTGCTCGGCGGGGTGCGGTCCAGGCCGTACAGGTACTCGGCGGTGTCCGACACGCCGTTGGCGCCGAACTCGAACACGCCCTCGGTGCGCGCCAGCGCGCCCTCGACCGGCTCGATCTCGGGCGTCGTCTCCGGGTACAGATCGTCCTTGGAGTCGACCGTCGGCATCACCGTCGGCGCGGTCGGGTCGAAGCCGAAGCGGCAGCCGGCCGCGCCCGCCGTCGGCGTCCAGTCGGAGGCGAAGCCCGCGTCCGAGGTGTCCTCGGCCTGCGCCTTCCACGAGAACTGCCCGCCGCTCGCGCCCTTGTGCTGGTCGAGCAGCGCCTTCGGCACGACGACCCGCGCCTGCGCGCCCTTGGAGTCCGTCGACTTCACGGTGACCTTCACCCGCTTGTCGAAGATGATCCCGGGCGACGCGTCGTGCTTGCCGGTGGCCCAGAGGTGGAACTGGACGTTCACCGCCCCGCCGTCCGGGTCCCAGGCCTGCGCGGTCAGCGTCACGTCCGTGTTGCCGACCGTCACGTACGAGGAGCCGTTGCCGCACTCGGTGGCGCTCACCTTGGTGCTGGGGATGGTGTCCAGCGCCCACGGGGCCTTCGGCAGCCGGTTGAACTCGACGATCAGCTTGGCGTCCGGCTTGAACTTCTTCCAGCTGTACTCGTCCTTGTTGTCCTCCGCGCTCTGCGGGGCCCGCAGACCGAAGGTGATGTTCGCCCACTTGCTCGCCGCGGCCTTGACGGCCGCGTCCTTCGCGTCGAAGTCGACCGCCGCGTTCGGGCAGCCGAACGTCTCGTTGCCGTGCGCGACGCTACGGCTGTCCTGGCGCGTCGACCAGGAAGGCTGCTTGTTCCAGGTGGTCGACGAGCTGATCGAGCCCGTCAGATACAGCTCGACCGGCTTGGGCGTGCAGGACCAGGAGTGCGTCTCGGTGATCTGGAACTGCGCGTCGATCACCTTCACGCCCGCCAGGAACTTGGAGCCCACGCGGAAGAAGGAGCGGGCCGTGCCGCCCGTGGACGACTCGTAGCCGACGCGCGCCTCGCTCGTCGTACCGCCGTCCCAGCCCGTGCCGTTCCAGTAACTGCTCGTCGGATGGGGCTTGTAGGCGATGGTCCAGGCCTCGCGGGTGCCGGTCATCCGCGGGTCGATGTAGACCGGGAACTCGGTGTCCGGGGCGTCGAGCAGCTTCTGATCCGGCGTCAGGGTGATGCGGTCCTCGGCGACTTCGACGCCGACCTCGCTGCTCTTGGTGCCTGGGGTGAGCGGGGAGGGGTCGGAGACGGGGCCGGCCGTAGGTGCCGTTGCGACGGCGGTCGCGGTCGAGGATGCGGTCGAGCGCAGGCTCTTGAGCGCCGGGGCCTGTTCCGTCGTCCCCGACGAGTCCCACATCCGGGCCGTGGAGGACGCGAACACCGTCTGGCCGGCCGCGTTGACCGCGGTGAGCGTGCCCGTCTCCGCGTCCTCGCGCAGGTCCAGGCCCTCGGTGCGCAGACCGAAGCCGATCTGCGCCAGCTCCGGGCGGTCGGCCGCCTCGGGGGTCTTCACGATCAGCGCCTGACTGAACCCGTCCACGCTCGCCTTCACGGCCAGGTCGACGCCCGGGAAGACCTCCCGGTAGGTCGCCGTGGGGCCGTCGAGCACCGGCTCGGGAAGGGCCTTCGGCCAGGTCAGGGACAGTTCGCCGCCGCGGTCGGAGAGGGTCACGAGACGGTTGTCGCCGCCCGCCGAGAACGTGACCCGGCCGGGCGTCGCCTTCGGCTGGATCCGGCCGGCCGTCTCGGCGAGCGCGGTGTCCACCGGCGTCCAGGCGCCCTCGCGTTTCACGCGGACGGGCAAAGTGTGCTGGGTGTGGCGGAGGTTGCCGTTGGGCAGTGCGTGCGTCTCGCTGGTCTCGGTGCGCTCGGCTGCCAGCTCCACCGGCTCACCGGTCTCGGCGGCCTGCCGGAGGGCGTCCTGCTCGGGGTCGGCGGCGGCGGTCGCGGCCGACACCGGTGCGGGTGAGGTCAGCGGAGTCAGGCCGAGCGTCCCGCCGACGAGCGCCGCGACCAGCGCGGCGCGCGCTGACCGCCGGTGCCGGCGTGGTCTTCGGGATGGTGCAGGCATGGGCGAATCCCCCCGGAGTTCGTTGCCGTGCGTGCCCCCGACCGGGGGCCGCGTCGCCGAACAGTACACGCGACATGGCGAGTTCTTTGCCAAGCAATGGCGAAAGTGGGGATTGTCGCATTGCCTGTGCATTGCTTGTCAGGGTGATCGACAGCGCTTACTGTCTGACCGTTCAACACTCGGTCACACAGAGTGAGGGGGAGGTCCTTTTGTGGACCACTTGATAAGACAACTGCGCTACTTCGGTCACTGGACCAGATCCACGTCCCTGTTCGTGGGGCTCGTGCTGTTCATCGGGCTGATACCCGACGACGCGAGCGCCGCCGCAGGGAGCACCCGGATCTCCGACGTCAAGCGCGATCCGTCCGTCCCGGGCCGGGACTTCAGCAAGAAGCGGCCCGCGACGCGCGACGAGGCCACGGGCGCCTTCAAGCCCGCCGCGGGGACCGTCCCCGCCCGCACCTTCACGACCCTGGTGACGGGCCGGAACGACAAGCTCCCGAAGAAGCCGCCACTGACCACCGGTGCCGAGCCGGGTACGACAACGGGTACGGCAACGGGCACGAAGCCGGGAGCAACCGCCGTACAGACCGGCCCGCTGAAGGTCCGTCAGGTCGCAGCAGCCAAGACGACCAGGACCGCCCGTGCCGCCGACCCCGGCAGCGCCGTCCAGGTCCAGGTCAAGGACGCGACCGCCGCCCGTAAGGCCGGCGTGCAGGGGCTGTTGTTCACGGCGGCTCCCGCGACGAACGGCCTCGGTCCCGCCGCGTCCGGCGCGGTCGAACTGGAGCTGGACTACGCCTCGTTCAAGGACACCTACGGCGGAGACTGGGGTTCCCGGCTCCGCCTCTACCGGCTTCCGGACTGTGCGCTGACCACGCCCGAGCTGGAGCGCTGCCGTACCCGCAGCGCGCTGCCCGGCGCCAACGACGCGTCCGCGCACACCGTTTCGGGCCGCGCCGCCCTGGCCGCCGCGAGCGCCGCGCCCGCCGTGTTCGCCGCCGCCGCAGAGGCCTCCGGGCCCGGCGGCAGTCATGCGGCGACCTCGCTGTCGCCGTCCGGCTCCTGGATGGCGGGCTCCTCCTCCGGCGGCTTCTCGTGGAGCTACCCGATCGAGGCGCCCGAGGTCCCCGGCGGCCCGCAGCCCGAGGTCGAGCTCTCCTACTCCTCCCAGGCCGTGGACGGCCGCACCGCCTCCACCAACGCGCAGTCCTCGTGGATCGCCGAGGGCTGGGACTACGAGCCCGGCTACATCGAGCGCCGCTTCCGCTCCTGCTCGGACGACAAGGATCCGATCAAGGACGACAAGGGCGTCGAGCAGAAGCCCAACAACTCCGGTGACAGCGGCGACCTGTGCTGGGGCTCCGACCACGTCGTGATGTCCCTGGGCGGCAACACCACCGAACTCGTCAAGAAGGACGGCACCGACGACTGGCGTCCCGCCGACGACGACGGCTCCCGCCTCCAGCGCAAGACCGGCGCGGCCAACGGCGCCAAGGACGGCGAGCACTGGGTCCTGACCACCACCGACGGCACCCAGTACCACTTCGGCCTGAACAAGCTGCCGAACGCCCCCGACGGCACGGTCACGAACTCCGCCCTCACGGTCCCGGTGTTCGGCAACCACCCCGGCGAGCCCTGCCACGCCACCGCGTATCTGGACTCCGACTGCGCCCAGGCCTACCGCTGGAACCTGGACTACGTGGTCGACCCGCTCGGTGACGCCATGACCCTGTGGTGGACCAAGGAGACCAACTTCTACGGCCAGAACATGAAGGCCGACCAGCAGATCTCCTACACCCGCTCCGCGCAGCTCGCCCGCATCGACTACGGCCTGCGCTCCGACAAGCTGTTCGGCGTCCAGCCGGCCGGCCGGGTCGCCTTCACCACCGCCGAACGCTGCATCCCCACCGCGACGTTCGACTGCGCCGAGGCCAAACGCACCGCCGCCAACGCCAAGAACTGGCCGGACGTGCCGCTGGACCAGGAGTGCGCGTCGGGCGCCAAGTGCACCGACAAGTACTCCCCGACGTTCTGGACCACCAAGCGCCTGACGAAGATCACCACCAGCGTGCTCTCCGGCAGCGCCCTGAAGACCGTCGACTCCTGGGCGCTGGAGCAGTCCTACCCGGCCACCGGCGACGGCACCTCCCCGGCCCTGTGGCTGGACGCCATCGCCCGCACCGGCCACGGCGCCGGCGCGACCGCCGCGATGCCGAAGGTCACCTTCGCCGGCATCCAGCTCGACAACCGCGTCGACAAGGTGGAGGGCCTGCCGCCCTTCTCCCGCTACCGGGTGCACGCCATCGACACCGAGACCGGCGGCCGCATCGGCGTCACCTACTCGGCCCGCGACTGCCAGGCCCTGGAGCCCAAGCGGATGCCGGCGTCCCCCGAGTCCAACACCATGCGCTGCTTCCCGCAGTACTGGACGCCCAAGGGCGCCCTCAACCCGGTGAAGGACTGGTTCCACAAGTACGTCGTCACCGAGGTCCGCGAGGAGGACCTGGTCACCGACAGCCCCGCCAAGGTGACCAGCTACGAGTTCATCGGCGGCGCCGGATGGGCCTACGACGACAGCGAGTTCACCGAGAACAAGCACCGCACCTGGTCGCAGTACCGCGGCTACGAACGCGTCCGCACCCGCCAGGGCGCCGGCGACGACGTCAAGCAGCTCACCGAGCACCGCTACTACCGCGGCCTGCACGGCGACAAACTGCCCTCCGGGACCCGCAGTTCGGACGTCACCGACAGCGAGGGCAAGACATACGCCGATCTCCCGCAGTACCAGGGCCAGTTGCTGGAGCAGATCGCCTACGAGTCCGACGGCGGCCCCGTCGACTCGGCGACCGTCACCACCCCCTGGGCGGTGAAGACGGCCACCCGTACCCGCGCCGGAACCACACCCCTGGAAGCGTGGATGACCCGCCCGGAGAGCGTCCGCACCCGCGAACGCGTCAAGGGCGACACCTGGCGGACCTCCACCGAGACCACCAAGTACGACAGCTACGGCCTGCCGTACGAGGTCGAGGAGAAGACCCCGGGCGGCAAGATCCGCTGCTCCACCGTCGGCTACGCCCGCAACACCATCGCGTACCTGATCGAGCCGGAGTCCCGCGAGAAGACCGTGCTCGGCGCGTGCGGCACCACCGGCGGCGAAATCGTCGAGGACACCCGCACGTTCTACGACAACCTGGCCTTCGGCGCCGCCCCCACCAAGGGGCTGCCCACCGAGGTCCAGGAACTGAACGGCAAGGGCGACGGCTACGTCACCATCGACCGCACCGAGTACGACATCCACGGCCGCGAGACCGCGACCTGGGACGCGGACAACCGCAAGACATGGGTCGAGTACACGCCCTCGACCGTGGCCCGTCCGACGAAGCAGGTCTCCACCGACCCGCTGCTGCACACCGAGACCACGGTCTTCGACGACGTGCGCGGCCTGCCGCTCACCGAGACGGACGCCAACGGCAAGACGGCCACCATGCAGTACGACCCGCTGGGCAGGCTCCTGAAGGTCTGGGAGATCGACCGCGACCCGGCGACCCAGACCCCGACGGCCACGTACGACTACGCCGTGCGCCGCGACGGGCCGACGATCACCACGGCGCGCACCCTGAAGGACAACGGCGAGTACGCGGTCTCCTACGAGATCCTCGACGGTCTGATGCGCGAGCGGCAGACACAGGACGAGGCCGTCGGCACGGGCCGCATCGTCAACGACACCTTCTACGACAGCGCCGGCCGCAAGTGGAAGGAGAACGAGGGGTACTACAACACCGCCGAGCCCGAGGCGAAGCTCCTCCAGGTCGGCGACAACGAGGTCCCCTCCCAGAACCGCACCCTCTTCGACGGCCTGGGCCAGCCCACCGCCGACATCACCTACTACCACGGCACGGAGAAGCTGCGCACCACGACCGAACGCGACGGTGACGTCTCCACGACGATCCCGCCCGGCGGCGACACCGTCACAGCCGTCTTCGAGGACGCCGAGGGGCGCGTCGAGAAACTGCGCGAGTACACCGACAGCGCACGCACGAAGTGGCGGGACACCCTCTACCAGTATGACGCCCTCGACAACCTGGAGAAGGTGACCGCCCCCGGCGGCGCCGCAACCTCCTTCGAGTACGACAAACGGGGCCGCCAGACCGCGGTCGTCGACCCCGACGGCGGACGCACCGAGATGCGGTACGACAACGCGGACAACGTGATCGCGACCGTCGACCCGTTCCAGCGGACCCTGGTCACCACGTACGACGACGGCGGCCGTCCGACCGCCCTGCGCGAGGGCAGCGACACCGGCCCCAAGCGCCTGGAGTGGACGTACGACAGCCTCGTCAAGGGCCTTCCGACGGCGGCGGTCCGCTACGAGAACGGCCGTGAGTACCGGGAGGAGGTCACCGCCTACGACAACGCCTACCGGGTGAAGTCGTCCAGGACGGTGATCCCGACGGAGGAGACCGGTCTCGCCGGCTCCTACGAGTACACCTACTCCTACACCCCGACCGGCAACCTCGCCTGGGTGGAGGTTCCCGGCCTGGGCGGCCTTACCACCGAGCGGGTCGTCTTCCGCTACAACTCCGACGGCCTGCCCATTTCCATCGCCGGCGCCTCGGCCTACCTGGCGGGCGTCGACTACTCGGCGTTCGGCGAGGTCCTGCGCACCGACGCCGGACCGGCGGGCAAGAAGGTCTACGGCTCCTACGTCTACGACGAGTTCACCCGTCGTCTGCAGACGGCGACCTTCGACCGTTCCCTCGCCCCGGGCCGCATCAGCGAGACCCGGTTCGGCTACGACCAGGCCGGCAACGTCACCAGGATCACCGACGTGCCCGGCAGCGCCTCCCCGGACTCGGGCAGGACGGACACCCAGTGCTTCGTCTACGACCAGCTGCGCCAGATGACCTCGGCGTGGACGGCGAAGACGGAGGAGTGTGCGGCGGCCCCGGCCAAGGACACGGTCGGCGGCCCCGAGGCCTACTGGCAGTCGTACCAGTACGACGAGGCGGGCAACCGCAAGACGCTCGTCGAGCACGACGCGACGGGCGACACCACGAAGGACGTCACCCGCTCGTACGTGTACGGCAAGACGGGCGTCGGCGGCCCCAACGCGCTGGCGGAGATCAAGTCGGTCGGCCCGCAGGGCGAGCGCCTCAACACCTTCGCCTACGACAAGGCCGGCAACACCGTCGGACGTCAGAACGGCGGCACCAACCAGACCCTCGAATACGACGTCGAGGGCCAGCTGCGCAAGGTGACCGCGCCGGTCGAGGGCGGCGGCACCAAGGCCACGTTGTATCTGTACGGCGCGAACGGCGAACGCCTCATCCGCACCGGCGCGGACGGCAGCCGCACGCTGTACCTGCCGGATGCGGAGCTGACGGTCGACGCGGCCAACTCGAGCGCGAAGGCGGAGCGGTTCTACGGGCATCCGGACGGCTCGGTGACGGTCCGCGCGACCGGCGGCGCCCGTCAGCTGATGCTGGCCGACCACCACGGCACGTCCCACACGGTCGTGGACATGGTCGACCCGGCGATGGGCGTCACCCGCCGCAAGTCGATGCCGTTCGGTGAGGAGCGTGGGCAGCAGCCCAGCACCTGGCCCGGACAGCGCGGCTTCGTCGGCGGCACGGTCGACAAGGACACGGGCCTGACCCGCCTCGGAGCCCGTGACTACGACCCGGCGACGGGCCGGTTCATCCAGGTCGACCCCATGGTCGACTACGGCCAGCCAGCCACGATGAACCCGTACGCCTACAGCAACAACGCCCCGGCCACGTTCTCCGACCCCTCGGGCGAGTTCTTCCCGGTCGTGGTCCTGGCCGGTATCGCGGCCCGCATCGCCATCCAGGCGGCGATCCGTGCGGCAGCCCGCCGCGCGGCGATCATCGCGGCCCGCAAGGCGGCCCAGGCGGCGGCCCGTCGGGCGGCGGCGCTGGCCCGCAAGCGCGCCCTGGAGGCCGCGAAGCGCGCGGCGGCGAAGGCGAAGCGGGAGGCGGCCCGCAAGGCGGCCGCGGCGAAGCGAGCCGCGGCGAAGAAGGCGGCGGCCCGCGCGGCGGCCAAGCGGGCGGCGGCCCGCAAGGCGGCGGCCCAGGCCCGCGCCCGCGCGGCGCGTGCGGCGGCGAAGAAGGCGGCGGCCCGCCGGGCCGCGGCCCGCAAGGCGGCGGCCCGTCCGAAGCCGCGCGCCAAACCCCGCTCGCAGCCGAAGCCGCGTCCCAAGCCGTCACAGGTGAAGCGGGCGGTGAAGAAGGTCGCGAAGGAGGTCCGGGAGGAGGCCAAGGAGAGCGCCAAGGAAGAGGTCCAGGCTCAGGCCTGCGAGGTCAACAGCTTCGTCCCCGGCACGAAGGTCCTGATGGCCGACGGCTCGGCGAAGCCGATCGAGAAGGTCAAGGCCGGCGACAAGGTCGTCGCCACCGACCCGAGGACGGGTGAGACCACCGTCCGGACGGCCACGGCGACGATCGTCGGCAAGGGCGCCAAGCACCTGGTCCGCATCACCTTGACGGTCCACGACGGCTCGACCGCCGATGCCAGGACGACGACGGTCACCGCGACGGCCGGTCACCCGTTCTGGGTGCCGTCCCTGCGGGAATGGGTCGACGCCGGTGAACTGAAGCCGGGCCAGTGGCTCCAGACGTCCTCGGGCACCTGGATCCAGATCGGCGCGGTCGAGGCATGGACGGCGAAGAAGGCGACGGTCCACAACCTGACCGTCACGGATGTCCACACGTACTACGTGCTCGTGGGGGCGACGCCGGTCCTGGCGCACAACTGCGGTGATGCTGGGTACGCGGACGTCTACCTGGACGACCAGCAGGGCCACGCGTCGATCGCGGTGACCCACAACGGCAGGACGATACACACCGAAGCGGGCTCGCGCGAGGGCGAACCGTCCATTCCTGGCGAGCGGACACGGGACCATGCCCCTGGGACCATCGTCATCAGGATTCCGTTGCCCAACGCTCGCAGGGCGCAGCAGGCGCAGTACGCCATGGAGGGCGTGAACCTTGGTCCCCACAACCGGGAGAGGAACAACTGCGTGACGTACTGCAAGAGAATCCTGGAAGCCGGAGGCTTCACAGTTCCACAGGAGACCTCGGCGAACATCTCAGGCTGGCTCCTGAACACCAGTCATCGGCAAAGGAGGCTTTGACAGTGGCGGATGACGGCTGGGACTGGTTGAGGGATCAGCCGCCGGTCTGGGAGGCGCCCGAGGGACTGCGCACCCCGACTGCCTCGGCGAGTCTCAACCTCGGCGTACAGGTGATCGGCAGCAACATCGTCGGTAACGACGTCGTCGAGATCGTCGCGGAATACCTGGCCGCAGACGCCCGGCTCGAACTCTGGATGGGCCGCCATGAGCCGCCGCTGACTCTGCGGCAGCAGTTCGAGATCAGCCGGGGGACGAGCGAGGCGCTACGGCTCGCCCACCAGGCCTGGCTGGAGTTCGAAGGGGCCCATCACGCCGCGGGCGGCAAGCTGGCACAGGTCCGGGAAGAGTACGAGAAGCTGAAGGCGGCCCTGCGTGAGGCCACCGACACCTTCGTGCGGGCCCGGAGCGAATAGCGGAGGACCGAGGCACCGGTTGACAGCCTGTCGGCCGGGGCCTCGGTTTCACGTTCTCAGGTGGCAGGTGGCAGGTGGCAGGCGACATGGGCAGTTCCTTCGTCGACAGGTTCGGGTACCTGGCTGTGCGGGCGGGACCACGTCAGGCGAGTACTCCTTTCCATGTGCTGGAGACTGGGAGTCATTCGGCGACGATGCCCGCGACGGCTGTGCGGGGACGCTGTTCGAGTACTGGGACGAGCTCTCGGTGAGGCGGTTCCTGCAGGGAGTCCTGGACGATCCCGTCATCCGGGAGACGCCGGAGATCGGCTGACCCGAAGGCGGTACGACGGCTCCCCGGGGGACTCCCTCGGGGAGCCGACCGGTTCTCGAAGACTTTCGAGTGGCTGCGCGGACCGTTGACGCGCAAGGGGTTCGATTCTACGGTCCGGTCCGACGACGCGACTGCTGTTCGATATCACGAACGGTGGGCCCCCACTGAAGGAGCGTCCGCATGAGCCGTACCTCACGCAGGGCCGCTTTGCTTGCCGTTCCGGCCGCGATTCTGCTCGCCCTGACCCCCACCGCCGCCTCCGCCTACCCCAACCCCGGCACGGTCACCGGGTCCACGGTCGTGCACGACCCGACCATGATCCGCACCTCCGGCGGCCGCTACCTCCTCTACGCCACCGGCGGCGGCCTCGCCTACCGCACCTCCACCGACCGCATCGCCTTCAGCGCGGGCGGCGACGCCTTCGCCACGAAGCCGGGCTGGTGGTCGTCGTACGGCGCGACGGAGGCCTGGGCGCCCGACATCTCGTACCAGGGCGGCAAGTACCTGATGTACTACGCCGTTTCGACCTTCGGCTCCAACAAGTCCGCGATCGGACTGGCCGGTTCGTCGACGGGCCTGCCCGGCTCCTGGACCGACTACGGCGCCGTCTACACCTCCACCGCCTCCAGCGACTACAACGCCATCGACCCGAACCTCTTCGTCGACGACGACGGCAAGTGGTGGCTGTCCTTCGGGAGTTGGTGGACGGGCATCAAGATGATCCGCATCGACCCGGCGACCGGCAAACAGCTCGCCTCCGACACCGCCCGGCGCTCGATCGCCGCCCGCCCCACCGGGACCAAGGCCGTCGAGGCGCCGTACATCGTCAAGCGGAACGGGTACTACTACCTCTTCGCCTCGTACGACACCTGCTGCGCCGGCACCAGCTCCACCTACAAGGTCAAGGTCGGCCGCGCCACGAGCGTCACCGGGCCGTACTACGACAAGAACGGCGTCGCGATGACCAACAACGGCGGCACCCCGGTGCTGGAGTCGCATGGGCGCTACATCGGCCCCGGCGGCCAGTCGATCATGCACGACACCGACGGCGACCTGATCGTCTACCACTACTACGACGGGAACGACAACGGCACGCCCAAGCTGGGCGTCAACCTGTTGAACTGGAACACCGGCTGGCCCGTCGCCTACTGACCCGACCCCGGCCCGCCGCTCAGCCGGCCTGTCCCATGCCCGCCGCGTTCGGCCAGCTCTGGGCGTTGGGCCAGCCGGTGGCCGCCGCGGGGGAGAGGCCGTTGGTGCCGCGGACCTGGGCGGCGGTGAGGCCGCCGCGGGCCGGAACGCCGGTGGGGGTGGGCCCCATCGGCGGGGCGGCGGGTGCCATCGCGGGTGCCATGGCCGCCGGCGCCATCGCGGGCGCCATGGCCGCAGGCGTCATGGCGGCGGGCGCCATGGCCGGTGCCATGGCCGCGGGCGCCATCGCGGGTGCCATGGCCGCAGGCGACATTGCGGGGGCCATCGCGGCAGGCGTCATCGCCGCAGCCGGGGCCATCGGCGGGGCCGGCTGCGGAACGGGGGCGGGGGCCGGGGCGGGAACCGGGGCCGGGGCCGGTACCGACTGGGGGAAGACCTGGGCGGCCGCCGGCATCGGCATTCCCGCCCCGTCGGACGGAGACGGCTGCGCCGCCGCCGGGGCGGTCATCGCCGGGGCAGCCGCGGCCGCGGCCGCGACCAGCCCCGGCGCCGGCATGCCCATGGCCTGAGCGGCAAGGCCCTGCATGCCCGCTCCGTTGGTGACCAGCCGGTCCACTGCCGCCGTGCCCGAGCTGTAGCCGGCGCCGGCGCTCAGCTCGGGCACGGGGGCTCCCCTCCTGGTCCCGTAGAGCACCTGTTCCAGGCCGGACACCAGGCGACGCACGTCCACCTGGGGGCGCACCACGAGCCTCAGGAAGCGGCTGGAGGAGCCGATCTTGTTTCCGCACTCGCGGACCAGGATGCGATGCTCGGCGAGCAGCCGGTCGCGGACCACGGTGCCCTCGGCGCCGACGGGAAGCCGCACGAAGAGGAAGTTCCCCTGGGAGGGGTAGACCGTCAGGCCCGGCAGCGCGCTGAGCTGGCTCGCCATGTCGAGGCGGTCGCGGCGGACCTGCATCAGGCTCTGCGCGTACTCGGCGCCGTGGTTCTTGAGGATGAACACCACGTGTTCCGCGAAGGAGTTGAGGTTCCACTTCGGGAGCATCGAGCGGACCTTGCCCGCGAGCGCCGGGTTGGCGACCAGGTAGCCGAAGCGGATGCCGTGCAGACCGAAGTTCTTGCCGAGGCTGCGCAGCACGATCACGTTCGGCCGGAGCATGGCCTCCTGGACGACGCTCGGCTCGGCCTCCGCGTCCGCGAACTCCAGGAACGACTCGTCGATGACGATCAGGTCCAGGTCGGCCATCGCGTCCATGAACTGCACGATCGCGTGCTTGTGCAGGAAGCCGCCGTCGGGGTTGTTCGGGTTGCAGATCACGGCGACACGGGTGCCGCGGGCGCGGATGAACTCGGCGTACTGGGCCAGGTCCAGGGCGAAGCCGCTGGACTCCTGGAGCGGGAACATGTCGACCCGCTTGCCGGTCTCCATGGGCTGGTCGGTCCAGCGGCCGAAGGTGGGGACGGGGACGGCGAGGGACTCACGGACCAGCAGGTGGTCGATCCAGGTGATGAGCTCGGTCGAGCCGTTGCCCATCGCCACGGCCTGCGGCGGAAGCTGGAGCAGACTGCACAGCTCGGCGGTGATCGTGTCGGCGCTGCTGGGGTAGTACGTGATGATGTCGCGCAGCCGGGCGGCCATCTCGTCGAACATGGCCGGCGTCGGGAAGTACGGATTGCACGGGATGCAGAAGTCCACCGGACCGACACCCTCGCCGCCCTCGCGAGTCAGCGCCGCCATCGACGGGCTGTGCGCCGCGGTGTTGCGGAACAACGAGGAGACGTTGTCGGCCATGGAACCTCCGTATGGGGCGGGCCCGGCGGGGACGACCGGGCCCGTCGTCATTGGGTGGCCCGCGCGGGGGAGCGCGGGCCACCCGTAGATACGGAGACTGGGGTGACACCGTTCAACCGTTGGGAAATCGGTAAGAAGTTGTGGGTCACCTGTGAAGGCGGATCAGGTTTCAAACGTGTGGATCGTCGTCGTCCGGTATGTCTGCCCGGGCCGCAGCACCGTGGAGGGGAACGACGGCTGGTTGGGCGAGTCCGGGAAGTGCTGGGTCTCCAGGCAGAGGGCGTCGCCCTGGCGGTAGGTGGCGCCGCCGGCGCCGGTGAGGGTGCCGTCGAGGAAGTTGCCCGAGTAGAACTGCAGTCCCGGCTGGTCGGTGGCGATCTTCAGGGTGCGGCCGGAGCGCGGGTCGCGCAGGGTGGCCACGTGCTCCGGCTCGGCGGTGACGCCCTTGTCCAGGACCCAGTTGTGGTCGTAGCCCTTGGCGCGGAGCTGCTGGACGTGGCCGGCCCGCAGGTCGCGGCCGATCGTCTTCGCCTCGCGGAAGTCGAAGGGGGTGCCCGCGACCTCGGCGAGTTCGCCCGTGGGGATCAGGCCCGCGTCGGTGGGCGTGTAGCGGGAGGCGGCGATCGTGAGCTCGTGGTCCTCGATGGCGCCGCTGCCCTCGCCGGCCAGGTTCCAGTAGACGTGGCTGGTGAGGTTGACGACGGTGGCCCTGTCCGTGGTGGCCTCGTAGTCGATGCGCCACTCGCCGCGCTCGGTGAGGGTGTACGTCACCTTCGCCGTGAGCGTGCCCGGGTAGCCCATCTCGCCGTCGACGCTGGTGCGGTGCAGGTGCAGGCCGACGTCGGAGCCCTCGGTGAACGGCTCGACGTCCCACACGTGCCGGTCGTAGCCGTCGGCGCCGCCGTGCAGGCTGTTGGCGCCGTCGTTGACGTCGATCTGGTGGGCCTCGCCGTCGAGGGTGAACCGGCCCTCGCCGATGCGGTTGCCGTAGCGGCCGATCAGCGCGCCGAAGTACGGGGAGTTCGCGACGTACTCCTCGACGGTGTCGAAGCCGAGCGAGATGTTCGCGTACCGGCCGCCCGCGTCCGGGACCTCCAGGGACTGCACGATCCCGCCGTAGGAGAGGACCTTCAGTCGTGTCCCGCCGTTCTCCAGCGTCCAGCTGTGGATCTCCGTGCCGTCGGCGAGCTTGCCGAAGAGCGTCTTCACGGGGTTTCCGCCTCCCTCATGCTCATGCGAAGGGCCCCGCCTTCCGGCGGGGCCCGATCCGGATCTACGAAACCTACGAGCCGGACTTGCGCTTGTTCCAGACGTCGAACCCGACGGCCGCGAGCAGGGCCAGGCCCTTGATGACCTGCTGCCAGTCGGTGCCGACGCTGAGCAGGTTCATGCCGTTGTTCAGCACACCGAGGACGAGACCACCGATGATCGCGCCGAGGACGGTGCCCACACCGCCGCTCATGGACGCGCCGCCGATGAACGACGAGGCGATCGCCTCGAGTTCGAAGCTGAGGCCCGCCTTCGGCGAGGCCGCGTTCAGACGCGCGGCGACCACCAGACCCGCCAGGGCCGCGAGCACGCCCATGTTCAGGAAGACGAGGAAGGTGACCTTCTTGTCCTTGACGCCCGACAGCTTCGCCGCCGGGAGGTTGCCGCCGATCGCGTAGATGTGCCGGCCGAAGACGGCGTTGCGCATGACGTAGCCGTAGCCGACGACCAGCGCGCCGAGGATGATCAGGATGATCGGCGCGCCCTTGTAGCTGGCGAGCAGCATCGTGACGGCGAGAACTGCGGCGGAGATGGCGACGAGCTTCAGCAGGAAGAGGTTCGTGGGCGCCACGTCCAGGGAGAACTCCTGCTGACGCTTGCGGTCGCGGACCTCCTGGAGGACCACGAACGCCAGCAGGACGAAGCCCAGCAGCAGCGTGAGGTTGTGGTAGTTGGTGTCCGGGCCGACCTCCGGGAGGAAGCCGTTGCCCATCTTCTGCAGACCGTCCGGGAACGGGCCGAGCGTCTGGCCCTTCAGGAACATCTCCGTCAGACCACGGAAGATCAGCATGCCCGCGAGGGTGACGATGAAGGAGGGTATGCCGAGATAGGCGATCAGGAAGCCCTGTGCCGCGCCGGCGGCCGCGCCGATCGCCAGGCACAGCACCAGCGCGAGCGGCCACGCCACACCGTGTTGCACGGTCAGTACGGCCGCGAAGGCGCCGGTGAACGCCGTCACCGAACCGACCGACAGGTCGATGTGACCCGCGATGATCACCAGCATCATGCCGATCGCGAGGATCAGGATGTAGCTGTTCTGCAGGACCAGGTTGGAGACGTTGCGCGGCAGCAGCAGGTCGCCGCCGGTCCACACCTGGAAGAGGATCACGAGCAGGCCGAGCGCGATCAGCATGCCGTACTGGCGCATGTTGCTGCGCAGGCCGTTCAGCACCAGCTGCAGCAGCCCGCCGCCGGAGGCTGAGCCTCCGCTCTTCTCCGGCGGCGCGGCCGCCGGGCTCTTGGTCACGTCCGTGCTCATCGCGTTACCTCTTTGTCCTTCGTCATCTGGCGCATCAGCACTTCCTGCGTGGCCTCGGCCCGCGGGAACTCGCCCGTGAGCCGCCCGGCGGCCATGGTGTAGATGCGGTCGCACATGCCGAGCAGTTCGGGCAGCTCGGAGGAGATGAAGACGACCGCCTTGCCCTGGGCGGCCAGCTGGTCGATCACCGTGTAGATCTCGAACTTGGCGCCGACGTCGATACCGCGCGTCGGCTCGTCCAGGATCAGCACGTCGGGACCGGCGAAGATCCACTTGCTGAGGACGACCTTCTGCTGGTTGCCGCCGGACAGCTTGCCCACCGGCTCGAAGACGGTCGGCGCCTTGATGTTCATGGACTTGCGGTAGCCCTCGGCGACCTGCCGCTCCTCCTGCTCGTCGACCACGCCCCGCTTGGCGACCTTTTTCAGGGCGGTCAGCGAGATGTTGCGGTTGATCGTGTCGATGAGGTTCAGGCCGTAGTGCTTGCGGTCCTCGGTGACGTACGCGATCCCGTGGTCGATCGCCTCGGCGACCGTCTTCGTGCGGATCTCCTTGCCGTCCTTGAGGACCGTTCCGCCCGCGTGCCGGCCGTAGGTGCGTCCGAAGACGCTCATGGCGAGCTCGGTGCGGCCGGCGCCCATGAGGCCGGCGATGCCGACGATCTCCCCGCGGCGCACCTGGATCGACACGTCGTCGACCACCTTGCGCTGCTGGTCGATCGGGTGGTGCACGGTCCAGTCGCGGATCTCCAGGGCCGGGGCCGCGTCCTTCTCCGCCTCGTGCGGGGTGCGCTCGGGGAAGCGGTGGTCGAGGTCGCGGCCGACCATGCCGCTGATGATCCGGTCCTCGGTCGTCTCCGCCGCCTTCACGTCGAGCGTCTCGATGGTGTGCCCGTCGCGGATGATCGTCACCGAGTCCGCGACCTTGCGGATCTCGTTGAGCTTGTGGGAGATGATGATCGAGGTGATGCCCTGCTTCTTCAACTCCAGGATGAGATCCAGGAGTTTGCCGCTGTCCTCGTCGTTCAGGGCCGCGGTGGGCTCATCCAGGATGAGGAGCTTGACCTTCTTCGAGAGGGCCTTGGCGATCTCCACGAGCTGCTGCTTGCCCACGCCGATGTCGGCGACGCGGGTCTCCGGGTGGTCGCTGAGACCGACCCGGCGCAGCAGCTCCGTGGCGTGCCGCAGGGTCTCCCGCCAGTCGATGAACCCGCCCTTGGCGTGCTCGTTGCCGAGGAAGATGTTCTCCGCCAGGGAGAGGTACGGCGACAGCGCCAGTTCCTGGTGGATGATAACGATGCCGTGCTGCTCGCTCGCCCGGATGTCCTTGAACTGGACGACCTCCCCCTCGAAGAGGATGTCGCCGTCGTAGGTTCCGTGCGGATGGACGCCGGAGAGCACCTTCATCAAGGTGGACTTCCCGGCGCCGTTCTCACCGCAGATGGCGTGGACCTCGCCCTGACGAACGGTCAGTGTGACGTCCGACAGCGCTTTGACGCCGGGAAAGGTCTTGACGATCGAGCGCATTTCCAGGACGGGTCCCGCCATGGTCGTGCCTTCCAATCCTTAAGGGTCGACTTACTTGAGCTGGTCCGCCGTGTAGTAGCCGCCCTGGATGAGTTCCTTCTCGTAGTTGGTCTTGTCGACGCCGACCGGCTGCAGCAGGTAGGCGGGGACGACCTTGGTGCCGTTGTCGTACGACTTGGTGTCGTTGATCTCGGGCTTCTTGCCGTTGAGGGAGGCGTCGACCATGTCCGTGGCGACCTGGGCGAGCTTGCGCAGGTCCTTGTAGACGGTCATCGACTGCTGGCCCGCGATGATCGACTTCACCGAGGCGAGCTCGGCGTCCTGGCCGGTGATGACCGGCAGCGGCTTGGCCGCGGTGCCGTAGCCGTCCGACTTCAGGGCGGCGATGATGCCGATGGAGATGCCGTCGTAGGGCGAGAGCACCGCGTCGACCCGGCCCTTGGTGTACGCCGAGGTGAGGTTGTCCTCCATGCGCTTCTGGGCGGTGGCGCCGTCCCAGCGCAGGGTGGTGACCTGGGTGAGCTTGGTCTGGCCGGACTTGACCACGAGCTTCTTGCTGTCGATGTACGGCTGGAGCACGCTCATCGCGCCGTTGAAGAAGTACTTGGTGTTGTTGTCGTCGTTGGAGCCGGCGAAGAGCTCGATGTTGAACGGACCCTTGCCGCTCGCCAGACCCAGCTTGTCGACGATGTACTGGCCCTGGAGCTTGCCGACCTTCTCGTTGTCGAAGGACGCGTAGTAGTCGACGTTCTTCGTGCCGAGGATCAGACGGTCGTAGGAGATGACCGGGATCTTGGCGTCGGCGGCCTGCTGGAGGACGTTGTTCAGGGACTTGTTGTCGATGGCGGCGACGATCAGCGCCTTGACGCCCTGGGTGATCAGGTTCTCGATCTGGGAGACCTGCTGGTCGGGGTCGTCCTCGCCGAAGACCAGCTTGGTCTTGTAGCCCTTGGCCTTCAGGTCCTTCTCGACGTTGGCGCCGTCGGTGATCCAGCGCTCGGAGGACTTGGTCGGCATCGAGATGCCGATCGTCCCGCCCTTGCTGTCGGCCGGCTTCTCGTCGCTGCCGCCCTCACCGGACTGGCCGCAGGCGGACAGGGTCAGGGCGAGGGAGGCGGCTCCGGCTATGGCGGCGAGGGCGGCTCTGCGGTTACGCATGATCATCATCCTTGATGTGTGTGCAGGGGATCGGTCTCGCGGTGCCGAGGGCGCTCCCGGCGCTGACGCCGGGAAGACCGAGAAGAAGAAGATGTGTGGGATTCTGGGTGCCTGTGGTGGCTTCTGTGAAGCGAGGTTTCCGGAACGTTATGACCGGGCGTCGAACCTGTTCAGTTCGCCGGGCAGACGCGAGCCGAGAGGCGCCATGTCTGCGTCAGCTCCGTGCCGGGCGAGCAGGTCGAGGGCGAGCCGTCCGCGCCGCACCCGTTCCCGGGCGGTGGAGAGCGTCAGATCCCGCATGTGGTGGCCGTACGGGTAGATCCCCGGGGCCTTGGACAGGCCGAACTTCAGGTAGAGCGGTGCGCCGCGCCGGATCAGCTCGGCGACCTCGTACATCCGGATGTAACCGCCGAGATCGTCGGGGGCCTCGATGTACATGTCCATGGGGGCGCCGGACACCCGGCGGATCTCGGTGAGGTGATCCAGCGTCAGGTCGCTGGGCACGTTGATCGAGTCGCCGCCGAGCCGCTCGTACACCGCGTACGAGGCCGGGTTGACGGGGCCGATGAGCGCCGACACCTTCAGCGTGGTGTCGGCCGGGATGATGCCGGCCTGGCGGGCGCGGTGCAGCGTCCACAGCACGCCCTCGTCGGCGACGAGAAGGCACTTGACGCCCAGCTCCGTGGCCCGGACGGCGTCTTCGACGCACCCGGCGACGGCGTCGTGCCCGCGGGCTCTGAGGCCCCCGCCGCGCGAGTCGGTGCGGATGGAGCCGCCGATGTCCCAGGTGCCACGCGGGCCCGTGAACAGGCAGAGCTCGATGTCACGCTCGCCGGTGGCCTCGACCATCTCGGTGATCTCGGCGTCGGAGAGCATCCACACGCCGCTGCCCTGGCTGATCCGGTGGATCGGCACGTCGAGGCGGGAGGCTTCCTTGAGGATGACGGCCAGCGCTTCGGGACCCTCGCACGAGGGGACCTCGGTGCGCCAGCGGCCGCCGCCCGGGAAGGTGTGGGCGGAGGCGTCGGCGGGGTCGGGCGCGGGCGCGCCCAGGCCGAGCGTGGTGAGCGCCTGCTCACCGGGTCGACGGGGGGCCGTGGCGGAGGCGTCGGTCGTCACAAGCTGTCCTTCGTGTTCGATATTTCGGACGAGGTTCGCGGCTCAAGGCGTGCGGGGTGCGGGGTTGGGATGTACGCCGGTACGGGGGCCGTCAGGTCGCCCCCGTACCGGCGTACGGCTAGGGGTGGCCTAAGGCCGGAGCAGCACCTTGCCCACCTTCGGATCGCCGGATCCCACCAGCTCGATGGCCTCGGAGAACGCGGCGAGCGGCAGCTCGTGGGTGACCAGCGGCAGCGGATCCAGCAGACCGGCCCCGAACACCCGCACGGTGTGCGACCAGGCGTCCGGCGGCGCCCCGAAGACGGTGTGCACCTCCAGCTGGCGTACCACCAGGTCCGTCGGGTCGAGCCCGTCGGCGCCCGGCGCCGGGATCCCCGTGAGGACCAGACGTCCGCCGCGCCGCAGCAGCGAGGCGGCCGTGCGGGCGGCGGAGGCCGAACCCGCGGTCTCGATGACGACGTCGAAGTCGTCGGGGAGCTCCTGGTCCCGGGTGCGGAAGTCGGTCGCCCCGAACTGCCGGGAAAGCGTCTCCCGGTCGTTCCGGGTGCCCACCACCAGCAGCTCGGCCGGCGAGCCCGCCTTCAGGAACTGGACGGCGAACATGCCCAGGGTGCCGGTGCCGACCACGGCCACCTTCTCGCCGGGCAGCGCACGGGCCTTGATCGCGGCGGCCGCGATGCAGGCGGCGGGCTCCAGGAGGGCGGCGGCCGTGAGGTCGGCGTCCTCGGGGAGCACGTGCAGCAGGCGGGCCGGCAGGGTGAGGGTGGCGGCCATCGCCCCGGGCTGGGTGAAGCCCGTCTCCTCGTACCCGTCCGTGCACAGCGTCGTCTCGCCCGCGTGGCAGCGGTCGCAGACCTGGCAGTTGCGGAAGCCCTCGCCCACCACCTTGCGGCCGACGAGCGACGACGGGACCCCGGCGCCGACCGCCTCGACCGTCCCGGACCACTCGTGGCCGGGGGTCAGCGGGTAGCGGACGTATCCCTCGGGCCGGTTGCCCTGGTACACCTCGCGGTCGCTGCCGCAGATGCCGGTGGCGTGCACCCGCACCAGCGCCTCGCCGGGCTCCGGCTGCCGGGGCTCGTGCGGGACGAGCCGGTGCTCGCCCGGCGCCTCGACGACGACGGCGGTGCTCACTTGCCGGCCTTGGGCTTGCGCTGCTCCCAGCCCTCGGCCCACAGGTCGAAGCGGGCCTGCTGCTGCGGGAACTCGGCGGCGGCGTCCACGTCCAGCTCGACGCCGAGGCCGGGCTTGTCGGAGAGGTGGAAGTAACCGTCGATCACCTCGGGCGCGCCCTTGACGACCTTCTTGATCTCCGCGTCCGCGAAGTCGTTGAAGTGCTCAAGGATCTTGAAGTTCGGGGAGGTGAACCCGACCTGGAGGGAGGCCGCGGTCAGGACCGGGCCGCCGACGTTGTGCGGGGCGACGAGCATGTAGTGCGTCTCGGCGGTCGCCGCGAGCTTGCGCGTCTCCCAGATGCCGCCGATGTGGCCGACGTCCGGCTGGATGATGTCCACGGCCTGGCTCTCGAAGAGCTCGCGGAACTCGATCCGGTCGTGGATGCGCTCACCGGTGGCGACGGGGATGTCGACCTTGGCGGCGACCTTCTCCAGCGCCTTCAGGTTCTCCGGCGGGCAGGGCTCCTCCAGCCAGGCGGGCTTGAAGGGCGCGAGCTCGTTCGCGAGCCGGACGGCGGTCGCGGGGGAGAAGCGGCCGTGCATCTCCAGCATCAGCTCGGCGTCCGGCCCGATGGCGTCGCGCACGGCCTCGATGAGGGAGACGGCGTACAGGGTCTGCTGGTGGTCAAGCTCGAAGTGGCCGGTGCCGAAGGGGTCGATCTTCAGCGCCTTGTAACCGCGCTCCATGACCCCCTGGGCGGCCTTGTGGTACGCCTCCGGCGTCCGCTCGGTGGTGTACCAGCCGTTGGCGTACGCCTTGACCTTGTCGGTGACCTTGCCGCCGAGCAGCTGCCAGACCGGCACCCCGAGGGCCTTGCCCTTGATGTCCCAGCAGGCCATCTCGACGACGGCGATGCCGGACATCACGATCTCGCCGGCGCGCCCGTAGTCGCCGTACTTCATCCGGCGGGTGAGGTCCTCGACAGCGAACGGGTCGGAGCCGAGAATGTGGTTGGCCTCGGCCTCCTTCAGGTAGCCGATCAGCGCGTCGGTGTGGCCCAGCATGCGGGTCTCGCCGACACCCGTGATGCCCTCGTCGGTGTGCACCAGGACGTAGGTCAGGTTGCGCCAGGGCGTCCCTACCACGTGAGTGCTGATTCCGGTGATGCGCACGGAAGTTACCCTTCGGCTGTTCGAGATTTCGTCACATGTTCGAAATGCTGGGCAGACAGTAAGTTTCGCGTGAGGGGGGTGTCAATGGGTCGAACGAGTAACGGTTTCGACACTTTCGAGGCCCTTGCGAAAGTCGAAGGGTCGACGGTGTGTGACAGGTCACTCAAGTCGCCGCGCCGGTATGGCCGGTTTCCCACACAACTTTCACAGCCGAGCCTGGGAACGTGACCGTCCGGGAACTTAGTCTTCCCGCGTCATGGACTACTGCCACCCGTGCCGAAGGCACCTCAACGGCGCCCTCGCCTGCCCGGGGTGCGGCGCACCTGTTCAGCAGCTACGCGCGTATCCGCCCACCGCGTACGAACCGGAGCCGTATGCGCCGGAACCGTACCCGCAGGAGCCGGAGCCCGAGCCGTACGCGGTGGACGCGTCGGCGCACGAGGCGCACGAGGCGCCCGGCGGCCCGGACGATCGCGACGATCATGACGATCGCGAAGCCGACGGCGGCGAGCCCCAGGGGCGCGCCGCGCGCCGCCGCGGGCAGGGCCGGGGTGGCCGGCGGGGCCCCGAAGGCGAGGCCGCCGCATCGGACGCGAGCCGTCGCGACCGCAAGGCCTCGGCCCACCGCCGGCGCCGTAAGCGCGTGGTGCTGATCACCGCCGGCTTCGTCCTGGCGGCGGGCGGCCTGAGTCTGGCCGAACTCGGCGTGGACGCACCGGGGTTCTCCTCGCCCCACAACCCCGAGGCGGCCGGGGGCGAGTCGTCCGAGGTCGACGGGGAGGCGCGGGAAGCGGCGGAGCCGAGCGCGTCCGCGCAGCCGCTGGACGACAGGACGGCCCCGGGCTCGGCCACGGCCTCCTCGTCCCCGAGCTCCTCCGCCTCCCCGTCGGCGTCGGAGTCCGCGAAGGACGGCAAGGCCACGCAATCCCCGGGCAAGGAAGCCCAGTCGGCCACCCTCCCGGCCTCCTCCAGGCCGACGTCCCCGTCGGACCCGGGCTCCGGCTCGGACCCCACCCCGACCGCCGCCCCGACCACGACCCCGCAGCCGTCCCCGACCGAGACCTGCACCCGCTTCCTGTGGTGGTGCTCCTAGCACCCCACTGCACCGCCCCGCCCGCTCCCACCGACCACCTCGCCCCACACCCGCTCCCCCCGCCCGGGCCGCTTCGCGTCGGCTCCTGCCGGGCGGTTCGCTTCGCGTCGGCTCCTGCCGGGCGGTTCGCCTCGCGTCGGCTCCTGCCGGGCGGGCCGCCTCGCGTCGGCTCCTGCCGGGCGGGCCGCCTCGCGTCGGCTCCTGCCGGGCGGGCCGCCTCGCGTCGGCTCCTGCCCGGCGGGCCGCTTCGCGTCGGCTCCTGCCCGGCGGGCCGCTTCGCGTCCGCTCCCGCCGGGCGGTTCGCCTCGCGTCGGCTCCCGCCGGCCGGGTCGCCCCGCGCCCGCTCCCGTTCGCTTGCGTCGGACTCCGGCAGGTGAGCCGTCGGGGGAATGCCGGCCCCGTTGGACGTTCGTCCAGGACGGCGTGGGCGATGTCCAGGACGGTGGGGGGGGGGATGTCCAGGACGGTGGGGGGGATGTCCAGGAACGGGTTGATGTCCTGGGGTCGCGCACATCGCCTGGGAGGTGGACCGAGGTCGCGAGCGGCGCCGTCGTGTGGGCCGTCGTCGGGGCGCTGCTCGGCGTGGATGCCCGGATCGGGCCTACAGGCCTCTGACCAGGGTAGATGCATGATTGTTGTCATGTACGTTATGGAACCGTGACGACCTTCCGGTGCAACCCTCTTGACCGCCGTGAATTGTTAGCGCTCACAATGACCTCCGCATTCACCAGTCAGCGTCCGACGCGAACACGGGAGTTACGAGCGGTGTGCCCCTAGTGTCCCAACTCGCCTTCATTCCCCGTGCCGTTGGACTCACCGGAACCCCGGCGTGACGTCGGCGGCGCGGGACCGACCAGCAGCCCCAGCACAGGACTTACCGGCAGACCGGCGCCAAGGAGGTGCGGCCGTGACACACACTCAGCTTCGGCCGCCCACCATGGCGGACGTGGCACGCCAGGCCGGTGTGTCCCACCAGACCGTGTCCCGCGTGCTGGGGGACCACCCCAACGTGCGGGACGAGACGCGGGCCCGGGTGCTGCGTGCGATCGAGGAGATGGGCTATCGCCGCAACTCCTCCGCACGGGCCCTGGCGACCCGGCGCACCCGGACGCTGGGCGTGGTCGCCTCCGACACCACCCTCTACGGGCCGGCCAGCACGCTGTTCGCGCTCGAGGAGGCGGCACGCGCCGAGGGCTATCTCGTCTCGACGGTCAGTCTGCGCAAACTGACCCCGGAGAGCGTGTCCGAGGCGCTCGACCACCTCAGCGAGGGCGGGGTGGAAGGCGTGGTCGCCATCGCCCCGCAGCGCTCGGCGGTGGACGCGCTGGCCGAACTCCGCCATCCGTTCCCGGTGGTGATCGTGGGCAGCGGGCCGGGAGTGGACATCCCCGGCGTCAGTGTGGACCAGCACCTCGGCGGGCGGCTGGCCACCGGCCACCTGCTGGCCGCGGGCCACCGCACGGTCTGGCACCTCGCCGGCCCCGAGGACTGGCAGGAGGCGGCCGACCGGGCCGCCGGCTGGCGGGCGACCCTCGAAGCGGAGGGCGTCGAGCCGCCCATGCTGCTGCGGGGGGACTGGAGTCCGCTGTCGGGCTACCGGGCGGGCCAGGAACTGGCCGGCTGGGTGGGCCGGGGGCTGACCGCCGTCTTCGTCGCCAACGACCAGATGGCACTGGGGGTGTTGAGGGCCCTGCGGGAGGCGGGGGTCCGAACCCCCCAGGACGTCGCGGTGGTCGGCTTCGACGACATCCCGGAGTCGGAGTTCTTCGCTCCTCCGCTCACCACCGTCCGGCAGGACTTCGCGGCGGTGGGCAAGCAAGGCATCGCGCTGCTCCTGGAGCTGATCGAGGGCCGGCCGCCCGCCGCCGCCTCCCGGATCGCGATCGAACCCCAACTCGTCGTGCGCGCCAGTACGTTCCCGTCCGCCGCCCAATCGGAGCGCGCACCCCTCTGACCCATCAGTCGGACGCACATGCCCAGCGGTGTGGCCGACATATCGAACGATGATCGACAGGCTGGACGCAGTATGGCCGGTCCCATCGAGTACCAGCAGGTCCGTCCCCGGGCCGGCTCTTCAAAGGAGAAGAACATGCTCAGCAGAAGAAACTTCCTCACCGCGGCGGTCGGCGTGGCGGCCGCGGGCGGTCTGACGGCCTGCGCCAAGAAGGACGACAGCGACACCGGCTCCTCCTCCGCGGGCGGCAGCAAGACGATCAAGCTCGGCTTCTCCCAGGTCGGCTCCGAGAGCGGCTGGCGCAGCGCCAACACCACCTCGGTGAAGGACGCCGCCAAGGCGGCGGGCTACTCCCTCCAGTTCTCCGACGCCCAGCAGAAGCAGGAGAACCAGATCTCCGCGATCCGCAACTACATCGCGCAGAAGGTGGACGTCATCGCCTTCTCGCCGGTGGTCGTCACCGGCTGGGACGCGGTGCTCAAGGAGGCCAAGGCCGCGAAGATCCCGGTGGTCCTCACCGACCGCTCCGTGGAGACATCCGACGACTCCCTGTACGTCACGCTGGTCGGCTCCGACTTCACCGACGAGGGCCGTCGCGCGGCCAAGATCCTGGAGAAGGTCATCGCGAAGGCCGGGCTCAAGGCCCCGGTGAAGATCGCCCAGTTGGAGGGCACCACCGGCGCCGCCCCGGCGATCGAGCGCGCCAAGGGCTTCAAGGAGATCATGGACGCGGAGCACAAGGCGGACTGGAAGATCGTCGTCAGCCAGACCGGTGACTTCACCCGCGCCGGCGGCAAGCAGGTCATGGCGGCCTTCCTGCAGTCCAACCCGGACATCAACGTGCTCTTCGCGCACAACGACGACATGGCCATCGGCGCCATCCAGTCCATCGAGGCGGCCGGCAAGAAGCCCGGCAAGGACATCCTGATCGTCTCGATCGACGGCGTGAAGGACGGCTTCGTGGCCATGTCCGAGGGCAAGATCAACGCCATCGTCGAGTGCAACCCGCTCCTCGGCCCCCAGCTGATGGACGTCGTGAAGAAGGTCAAGGACGGCCAGACGGTCGAGCGCTGGATCAAGACCAAGGAGGGCGACTTCATGCAGGACCAGGCCAAGGCCGCGCTCCCGAGCCGCAAGTACTGACCGACGCACCCACCGGCAGGGAGCCTCCGGCCGACCGAGCGCCCTCGGTCCCGGGGCTCCCTGCGGGCCTGAACCAATCTCAAGGAGCACTGCCATGGCAGAGCCGAGGCCCGTCCTGGAAATGGCGGGCATAGTCAAAGAGTTTCCGGGGGTACGGGCTCTGTCGGACGTCGACTTCCGGCTCTTCCCCGGCGAGATCCACGCCCTGATGGGCGAGAACGGGGCGGGCAAGTCCACGCTCATCAAGGTGCTCACCGGCGTCTACTCCCTGGACGGCGGCACGATCACGCTGGACGGCCGGTCCGTGCGGATCGCCAGCCCGCTGCAGGCCCAGCAGTCCGGTATCAGCACGGTCTACCAGGAGGTCAACCTCTGCCCGAACCTGTCGGTGGCGGAGAACATCTTCATCGGGCGTGAACCGACCCGCATGGGCCGCATCCAGTGGAAGCAGCTGCGCCGGCAGGCGGCGGAGCTGGTGGACCGGCTCGGACTGGACATCGACGTCAGCCTCCCGCTGTCCTCCTACCCGCTGGCCGTGCAGCAACTGGTCGCGATCGTCAGGTCGTTGGGCACCGGCGGCGCAGACGGCGACGGCGAGGGCCCGGCTGCCAAGGTGCTGATCCTCGACGAGCCGACCTCCAGCCTCGACCGGGACGAGGTCCTCCAACTGTTCGCCCTGATGCGGCGGTTGAAGGACGAGGGCGTCGCGATCCTGTTCGTCTCGCACTTCCTCGACCAGATCTACGAGGTCTGCGACCGGATGACCGTCCTGCGCAACGGCACCCTCGTCGGCGAGCACATGGTGTCCGACCTCGACCAGGTCGGACTCGTCCAGCTCATGCTCGGCAAGGCCATGGGCCAGCTGGACGAGCTCCACGAGCACCAGCTGCGCTCCGACGCGGGCGACACCCTGGTCCAGGCGGACGGCCTCGGCAGGACCGGCGGCATCGCCCCGTTCGACCTGGAGATCAAGAAGGGCGAGGTGATCGGGCTCGCCGGCCTCCTCGGCTCGGGCCGCACCGAACTCGCCCGGCTGCTCTTCGGCGCCGACCAGCCGGACAGCGGCAAGGTGACCATCGGCGGCAAGCAGGTCTCGATGAGCGCCCCCAACGACGCGATCGGCGCCGGGGTCGCGTTCTGCTCCGAGAACCGCAAGAGCGAGGGCCTGGTCCCCGACCTGACGGTGCGGGAGAACATCATCCTGGCCCTGCAGGCGGCGCGCGGCTGGACCCGGCCCATCCCGGCCTCCCAGCGCGACGAACTCGTCGCCAAGTACATCAAGGCGCTGGACATCCGCCCCGCCAACCCCGAGGCCAGGGTCGGCCAGCTCAGCGGCGGCAACCAGCAGAAGGTGCTGCTGGCCCGCTGGCTGATCACGAGCCCCAAGCTGCTGATCCTGGACGAGCCGACGCGCGGCATCGACATCGGCGCGAAGGCGGAGATCCAGAAGCTCGTCGTCTCCCTCTCCGAGGACGGCATGTCCGTCCTGTACATCGCGGCCGAGCTGGAGGAGGTACTCCGGCTCAGTCACACCATCGGAGTGCTGCGCGACCGCCGGCTGGTGGCGCAGATCGCCAACGGGCCGGAGATCACCACCAGCCGGATCCTGGAGACCATCGCGAGCGGAGAGCACCAGTGACCACGTCGTCGACCCCCTCTTCCCGATGGCGGGCGCTGACCCGCCACCACCTGTTCTGGCCGGTAGCGGTCCTCGTCCTCCTGCTGCTCGTCAACGTCCCCTTCACGCCCGACTTCTTCTCGATCAAGATGGCGGACGGCCACCTCTACGGCAGCCTCGTCTCGATCGTGCTGTTCGGATCGCCCCTCATCCTGGTGGCGGTCGGCATGACCCTGGTGATCGCCACCGGCGGCATCGACCTCTCCGTGGGCGCCGTGGTCGCCATCACCGGAGCACTGGCCTGCTCGTACATCAGCGACCAGTCCGACCAGGGCGCCCTGTCCGGAGTGCTGCTCGCGATGGGCCTCGGGCTGCTGGCCGCGGTCGTGTGCGGCCTGTGGAACGGCTTCCTGGTCGCCCGGATGGGCATCCAGCCGATCATCGCCACACTGATCATCATGGTCGCCGGCCGCGGTGTCGCCCAGCTGATCACCGACGGCCAGATCATCACCATCAACAGCGAGCCGTACAAGCTGATCGGCGGCGGCTACTGGCTGACGCTGCCGTTCTCGATCTTCGTGGTGGCCGCGGTCGTGGCCGTCACCGTGGCGCTGACCCGCCGCACGGCGCTCGGCCTGCTGGTCGAGGCGGTCGGCGGCAACGCCGAGGCCAGCCGTCTGGTCGGCATCAGGTCCCGGCGTATCAAGATCATGGTCTATATGTTCTGCGCCCTGTGCGCGGGCATCGCGGGTCTGATGATCAGCTCCAACACCTCGGCCGCCGACGGGAACAACGCCGGCCTGTGGATCGAACTCGACGCGATCCTCGCCGTGGTGATCGGCGGCACCTCGCTTCTGGGCGGCCGGTTCTCCGTCGGCGGCACGGTGGTGGGCGCCCTCGTCATCCAGACGCTGACCACCACGATCTACACCATCGGCGTGCCGACCCAGACCAACCTGGTCTTCAAGGCCGCCGTCGTCATCGTGGTCTGCCTGCTGCAGTCCCCGAAGTTCCGCGCCAAGGTCTTCGGCGCCAAGTTCGCCGGCGGGTTCGGCGCGAAGGCGGGCGCCAAGCCGGCCGAGGCCAAGGCGGACACCGCCGCGGCGACCGAGGCCGCCCCCAAGATGGAGGTGTCGTGATGACCACGACCACCCAGAGCCCCCCGGCCGCCCCGGACACCCGTACCCCGTCCAAGGCCGCGCGCCTGCTCGGCGACCGGCGGCTGCCCGTCGCGGTGACGGCCCTGCTCTTCCTGCTGATGTACGTCGGGGGCCTGGCCCGGTACCAGTACTACGGTTTCGGCGAACCGCAGGTCTTCCTGAACCTGTTCATCGACAACGGCTATCTGCTGGTCGCCGCGGTCGGCGTCACCTTCGTCATCCTGTCCGGCGGCATCGACCTGTCCGTCGGCTCGATGATCGGCTTCACGACGATGTTCACGGCCTGGCTGGTGGAGCGTCAGGGACTGCCGCTCCTGCTCGTGATCCCGATGGCGCTGGCCGTGGGAGCCTTCGGCGGCTTCCTGATGGGCTATGTGATCCACAACTTCGAGATCCAGCCCTTCATCGTGACCCTCGCCGGCCTGTTTCTCTTCCGCGGTCTGTGCCTGGTCATCAGCAAGGAGTCGATCTCCATCAGCGACTCCACGGTGAGCAGCATGGCGACGGCGCAGGTGTCGCTGGGGATGGGATTCCTGTCGATCGGCGCGATCGTCTCGCTGGTGGTCCTCGCCGTGGCGTTCTACGTCCTGCACTACACCCGCTTCGGGCGCCGGGTGTACGCCATCGGCGGCAACGAGCAGTCGGCCATGCTGATGGGTCTCCCGCAGGGCGGCACGAAGATCGCCGTGTACACGGTGAGCGGGTTCTGCTCGGCGCTGGCCGGACTGCTCTTCACCCTGTACATCCAGTCCGGTGACCCGCTGCACGCGACCGGCATGGAGCTCGACGCGATCGCCGCGGTCGTCATCGGCGGCACGCTGCTGACGGGCGGCTCCGGCTACGTCCTGGGCACCCTGTTCGGCGTTCTCGTCCTGGGCCTGATCAAGAGCATCATCCAGTTCGAGGGCACGCTCAGCTCCTGGTGGACGAAGATCGCCACCGGTGTGCTGCTGTGCGCGTTCATCCTGGTCCAGCGCTTCATGACGACCCGAAAGAAGAGCTGAGCCGGAACCGGCGTGCCCGGCCCGCGGCCCCTGCCACCGTCGACGCGCTGCGTGGGCGGCCCGGCGGGCCGCGGGCCGGGCGCCGTCGTGCTCCCGGGACGCGCCGCGTCAGGACGTGCCGCCTCAGGACCCTCCGGTGATGGACCCTCCGATGATGGACGTTCCGGCTCCGGACGTTCCGGCTCCGGATGTTCCGGCTCCGGACGTTTCGGCTCCGGATGTTCCGGCTCCGGATGTTCCGGGTCCGGACGTTTCGGCTCCGGACGTTTCGGCTCCGGACGCTCCGGGTCGGCTGTCCGACTTGAAGGCCACCCACACGGTCTTGCCGATGGCGTGCTCGGTGACGCCCAGGTCGTCCGCCAGTTCACGGACCAGGTGGAGGCCCCGGCCCGAACAGGAGTCCGGCGTCGGTGGGGGCGAGGGCGCGGGATGGTCTCCGGTGTCGCGCACCGACAGGCGGATCAGCGGGCCGTCGAGGGTGAGGTTCACGCAGTACTGCCGGCCCGGAGGGACGCCGTGCAGCAGGGCGTTCGTGGCGAGTTCCGACGCGCACAGCGTTATGTCGTCCAGCCGGTCGACGCAGCCCCAGTCGGTGAGGACCTGGTGGACGAAGGTGCGGGCGGCCCGTACCGAGGCGCGCGAGCGGGGGAAACGACGTTGCCGTGACAAGGGCACGGGGGCCACCTCCGGTGGTTCTGGGGCGTCCTGCGGCGATACCTTACTGTTATTCGCGAAAGGCGACAAGGTGGTGCAAGGTAGCTGAGGGTGGCTCGGGGTGGCGGTCTACGGATGGGGCGGGTCGCCTACCGTGTAGGGCGGCAGGGTCGGAAGAACGGTCGGCCGTAAACAGGAGGACGTCGTGGGTGCGAGCGGTTGGGTCAGCACGTCGTTGCCGTATCTGACGCCGCGGGGGACGGGACAGGGCGACCCGTGGGCGGCGGAGGCCGCGGCCCGGGGCCGACGCGGCACCCAGCGCATCGTGCACGCCGGCGAGGTGCCCGCCCCCGCGGACGTGGCGGCGCTGTTCGGCGTCCCGGAGGGCGAGCCGGTCGTCGTGCGCCGGCGCCTGATCCTGCTCGACGACGAGCCCAGCGAACTGACCGACACCTACTACCCGGTGGCCATAGCCGCCGGCACCCGTCTCGCCGGCACCGCCAAGATCCCCGGCGGCGCCCTCGCCCTGCTCGCCGAACTCGGCCACGTCGGCGTCCTCGTCCGGGAGGACGTGACGGCCGGGATGCCCGACGAACAGGAGCGCCAGGCCCTGCGCACCGCCCGCGAGGAGCCCGTCCTGCGGCTCGTCCGGCTCACGCTGGACCGCGACGACCGGCCGATCCAGGTCGACCGTATGGTGATGCCTGCCCTACGGCAGAGGCTGCGCTACCAGATCAGGATCGGATGACCGTGCCCAAGGCAGAACCGGAAGCCGTCGACCGCCGATCCCTGCACGAGCGGATCGCGGCCGATCTGCGCGACGACATCATGAGCGGAGAGCTCGCCCCCGGCGCGAACCTGCCCACCACCGCCCAGCTCAAGGAACGCTTCGAGGCGTCCGGCGCGACGGTCCAGAAGGCCCTGCAACTCCTCAAGGACGAACGCCTGGTGGTCGGCAGGGCGGGCGCCGCCGTCACCGTGCGCGAGCATCGCCAGCGCACCGTCCGGCCGGCCGCCCTGATGACCCCGGGCGGCCCCGGAACGCCCTACCGCTGGCTCGCCGAGGCCGCCAAGCACGGCACGCACGCCCGCACCGAGCTCCTCGACGTCACGGAGACCTGCCCGCCCGCCGACGTCCGTGCCGCCCTCGGTCTCCCGGCCGACGGCCTCGCCGTGCTGCGCGGCCAGATCCTCCTCGTCGACGACGAACCCGCCGAACTCGTCGAGTCCTACTACCCGTTGGACATCGCCCGGGGCACGCCCCTCGCCGAGCGCCGTCGCATCAAGGGCGGCACCCCGGGTCTGCTGACCGAACTCGGTCACCCGCCCCGCCGCAGCACGGACCGGGTCTCCGCCCGTGTCCCCACCCAGCGGCAGTACCAGGCCCTCCACCTCACCAGCAGCATGCCGGTGCTGCGTACACTGCGTGTCGTCCACAGCGACGACGACCGTCCCGTCGAGGTCACCGTGATGGTGAAGGCGGGTCATCTCTACGAGCTGCAGTACGAGTTCACCGGTGAAAGAGGGGGAGAGGCGTGATCGTGCTCGTTCTTGTGGGGGTGCTCGTGCTCGTCCTGGGCGGCTGCGCCTGCGTCTGGTGGACGGCCCGGGGCGACGCTCCGCGCTGGGCCCGCGTCGTGTCGGCGGCGACTCTCGCGATGGGCACCGTGGCCGGTGCGTTGACCAGCAAGAACCGGAAGTCGTCGAGCGGGGACACGGTCTCGGACTCGGGCGGGGACTCGGGCTCGGACAACTGAGGCGCGGCCCACGGGCCGGGTCCCGCGACTCACGCCTCTCACGCGCTTACGCCTCTCACACGCTTACGCCGCCAGCATCCGCTGGAGCATCCCCCGCAGCAGCACCCGCTCCTCCTCGCCCAGCCCCGCCAGCGGCTCCCGGGCGAACCGCAGCGACTCGCGCAGCCCCTTGGCGATCCGCCGGCCCTCGTCCGTCGACGCCGCCAGCTTCACGCGCCGGTCGGCCGGGTCGGGACGCCGCTCGACCAGGCCGCGGGACTCCAGCCGGTCGACGATGCCGGTCACGTTGGACGGCTCGCACTTCAGCTTCTGCGCCAGCTTGCGCATGGGAAGCGGCTCCAGCGAGAGCAGACTCAGCAGCCGCGCCTGCGCGCCGGTGAGGGCGTGGCCGGCGGCGGCTTCCTCGTAGTCCTCGTAGAAGCGGGCCACGACCTCGCCGATCAGCTCGACGACCTCCATGGTCAGTGCGTCGGGGCGGGGACTCGGGGAAGTCGGATGTGAGGTGGCCATGGTGCCAGGGTACCCCGTTTACTTGACAACATGAAATATTCAGGAGCATGGTTGTTTCAGGTACTGAAGCAATTTGTGAAGCCCCTGCAAGCGTGCGACATGTGAAAGGCAGCCCCCATGACCGACTCCGCCCTCCCCACCACCAGCCGCGAGTGGCGCCTGCTCAGCCGTCCCGTCGGCTGGCCGAAGCCCGAGGACTTCGAGCTGGCCGAGGCGGACATCCGGCAGCCCGGCCCGGGCGAGGTGCTGGTGCGCAACGCGTACGTCTCCGTCGACCCCTACATGCGCGGCCGCATGAGCAGCGCCAAGTCGTACACCGCCCCCTACGAGCTGGGCAAGGCCATGCAGGGCGGGGCGGTCGGCGAGGTCGTCGCCTCGAACGCCGAGGGCATCGCCGCCGGCGACCACGTCCTGCACTTCGGCGGCTGGCGCGAGTACGCCGTCTTCGACGCCAAGCAGGCCGTCAAGGTCGACCCCGAGGCCGCGCCCCTCTCCACCTACCTCGGCGTCCTCGGCATGACGGGCCTCACCGCCTACGCCGGTCTGCTGCGCACCGCCTCCTTCAAGGAGGGCGACTCCGTCTTCGTGTCGGGCGCGGCCGGCGCCGTCGGCAGCCAGGTCGGCCAGATCGCCAAGCTCAAGGGCGCCTCCCGGGTCATCGGCTCGGCCGGCTCCGACGACAAGGTCAAGCTCCTCGTCGAGGAGTACGGCTTCGACGCGGCCTTCAACTACAAGAACGGCCCCGTCGCCGAGCAGCTGCGCGCCGCCGCCCCCGACGGCGTCGACGTCTACTTCGACAACGTCGGCGGCGACCACCTGGAGGCCGCCATCGGCTCCCTCAACCTGCACGGCCGGATCGCCGTCTGCGGCATGATCTCCGTCTACAACAACACCGAGCCCGCCCCCGGCCCGAAGAACCTCGCCCGCATCATCCAGACCCGCGGCCGCATCGAGGGCCTCCTGGTCGGCGACCACTACGACCTCCAGCCGCAGTTCGTCCAGGAGGTCGGCGCCTGGGTCCGCTCCGGCGAGCTGAAGTACCGCGAGACGGTCGTCGAGGGCATCGAGAACAACCTGGAGGCCTTCCTCGGGGTCCTGCGCGGCGACAACACCGGGAAGATGATCGTCAAGCTCTGACCGTCGTCCCGCGCCCACCCGCGCCCGCCCGCGCACGCCGAAGGCCGCACCCCTGGACGTGGGGTGCGGCCTTCGCCCGTATCTCAGCGCCCGGCGGTCACTCCGCCAGCGCCGCCCGGTGGACGGCCGCCGCAAGCCGGTCGTTCTCCGGGGCCGCCCCGCCCGGGAACGCGAACCGGCGCCGCGTGTAGCCGTAGGCGAGCCCGCTGCGCGGGTCCGCGAACGCCTGGCAGCCGCCCGCCCCCGCGTGCCCGAACGCACCGGCGCCCAGGAACGGGTGCCAGGCGTCCGCGGTGGCCTGGAAGCCGAGACCGAACGATTTGTGCCTGCGCGACACCACGTCGTATCCCACGGAGTGCAGCTGCCCGAACTCCGCCGCCGTGTCCTCCTTCAGCAGCGGCGCCTTCCCGTCGACCTCGCTGATCGCCGCCGCGTACATCCCGGCCAGCCCGCGCGCCGAGGCGACCCCGCCCACCGAGGCCGGCCCCTTGGCTCGGATCAGGGGGTCGTTCGGCAGGAGTTCCAGGTCGGTCGGCTCGGCGGTGTGACGGTTGGAGGCGATCGCGGCGAGGGTGTGCGGCCCGGTGGTCTGGGAGTCCAGCAGCGCCCGCTGCTCGGCCGTCGGCGCCATCGGCTGCGCGGTGCGGAAACGCGGCTCGTGCACCGCCGGCAGCCCCAGGAAGAAGTCCAGCCCGTACGGGACGCGCACCCGCTCCTCGTACACCTCCTGGAGCGTGCGCCCCGTGGCCCGCCGGACGACCTCGCCGGTGAGCGCACCGATGACCAGCGCGTGGTAGCCGAAGGCGGTGCCCGGACGCCAGAACGGGCGCTGGTCGGCGAGGCGTTCGGCGATCTGCCGGTCGTCGGCCAGCTCCTGCGGCGAGAAACCGCCGTCGGTGCCGATCACCCCGGCCCGGTGCGCGAGCAGCTCGCGCAGGGTCAGCGCGCCCTTGCCCTCGGCGGCGAACTCCGGCCAGTAGTAAGTGACCTTGCGGTCCAGCTCCAGGGTGCCCTCCTGCACCAGCAGCGCGACCACCAGATGGGCGGCGCCCTTGGTCGACGAGTAGACGCCGTAGAGCGACTCGGGGCCGGCGCCGTCCCCGGCCGCCCACAGGTCGACGACCTGCCTGCCGTGCACGTACGCGCACAACTGGCCTTCGTAGTCGGGCTGTTCCTCCGCTACGAACGCGGCGAACTCCTCCCGGACCGCTTCGTAACCGTCGGCGACGGTGCCGTGGATCTCCTTCGCCGTCCGATGCAACCGAGTCATCCGCTCTCCTCAACCGGCCCGCTGCTCGCGTGTGCCTGTGCCATGGTGATCAATGCCTGTGCGACCTGCGGAAACTCTCCCTTGGGATGGTCCCGGAAGAGGGGTTCCGTGCCGAACAGGACAGCGTGCGGCCCGCTCACGACCGACGCCTGCCCGGCCGCGGCGGCGGGCCCGCCCGAGCCGTCGGCCAGCGGCCGCCAGTGCCCGGAGACGAGCGGGTTCCGGGCGGCGTACGACTGCTCGACGCGTACCCCGGGGCCGAGACCGGTGAACCAGACCGGCGCGTAGACGAAGGAGTGGTCCGGGGCGCCGGCCGTGACCCGGCCGCCCGAGTTGACCACCCGCACCACGCCGTTGGCGTCCCCGTTGCCCGCGACGGCCGTCACGTCCAGCAGCCCGGCCCCGGTACCGACCGCGGCCCCGCCGACGCCCCGCCCGACCAGCCCGTGACCGGCGAGGAAGGCGTCGAGGGCGGTGCGCGCGGACGCGCCGAGGGCGGCCCGGTCGAGCCCGGCCGACACGAACAGCACGTCCACCGACGACCAGTCGAAGCCCGCGTTCAGGACGGCCGCGGACACCGGCGTGACCTCGAAGCCCATCTCCCGCAGCGCGAACAGCTCACCCGCGGTGACCGCGGCGGCGACCCGCACGGAGTGCAGGGCGGTCGTCGGGCCGGTGGACGTCACGGCGGTGAAGGAGACGTCGTACGACCGTGCCGCCGCGAGCGCCCGCCGGCGCGCCGACGCGGGCACGACGACGCTTGCGTCCGCGGCCCGTCGTACTGAAACACCTTGCTTGAGAAGGGAGTTGAGGGCGGCGACCGCATTCGGGTCGTCGAGCCGCAGCCGCAGGTCACCGCGCGGGGCGACCGTGCCGACCGGGGTCGCGGCGGTGACCGGCCGCAGGCCGAGCCCGGACAGCCCGCCACCCGTCACCGGCACTGCCTGCGCCCCCCACAGCCGTCCCAGACTCCAGCCGGAGATGTCGTACATCACCGACACCTTGTCGCTGATGTCCCGCCCGTCGGCGAGCAGCACGTTCGCCAGCCCCCGCTTGGGCTGGTGCATGTCGACGACGTACGAGCCCTTCGGATACGTCCGCCCGCCGAGCCGGAAGGCCCGCGCGGCGCGGGTGACGCGGACGTCGTTGGCGAGCAGATGGTCGACGAGCCGGGCCGTGGCCGTCGCTCCCGCCGTGGTCCCCGTCTTCGCCGGCAGGACGTAGGCGCGCGGGAACGTGGTCGTGTAGACGTCCTCCGGTCCGATGCCCGGCACCCCGGGGACGGTCTGCGCCGACACCGGCACCTGCGCCGCGCCCGCGGCCCCGCGCCGGAAGACCTCGATCTGGTCGGCGATCAGCGAGGTGCGCCGGGTCCGCACGAAGTCGAGGGTGGCGCGCAGGGCGGCCCCGGCGACGTCGACGTTGACGGCGGACCGGCGGCGCAGCTCCGTGACCGGCAGCGAGTCGTAGGCGGCGTTGTTGACCGTCAGCGGGATCTCCACCGTGTGCGCGGCGACCGTGCCGTGGAAGGCCGCGTACTGCGGGGTGAAGATCGGGGGCCAGTCGTCCCAGCCCTCCGCCTGGTCCCGGAACGGGATCTGGGCGGGCTGCACGCCGTCCTTGTCGGGCGTGTAGCCGAGGCCGTTGACGGCGGACTCCATGCCGAGCGCGTTGGCGTAGGCGTTCTTCAGGAAGAGGTCGTACTCGTAGTTCTCGCCGTGCGGCGGCGTGGTCGGCTCGATGAGGGTGCCGTTGACGTAGCCGTGCAGGTCCAGCATGACGGCGGGCTGCTTGTCGATCTCGATCTGCCGCATCACGCGCGTCTCGGGCTGCGAGGCGGTGACGAAGTCCCGGTTCAGGTCGAAGCCGTCCGCGTTCGCGCGGGTTCCGGCGATCCGGCCGTCCGGGTTGGCGGTGACGTTGAAGTAGAGGCGGCTGTGGGCGAGGAGGTCCTTCGTCCGCGCGTCGTCGGCGGTGGCGAGCCGCTCGACGAGGGCGAGGGAGGCGTCCGTGCCCTCCCACTCGTTGCCGTGGATGTTGTTGTTGAAGAACACCGGCGTCTTGTAGCCGGCCTTGATCTCCGGACTCCTGGCCGCCGTGCCGGGCGCGTTCTCGATCAGCTCGCGCATCCGCTCCTGGGCCCGCGCCTGACGGGCGGTCTCGGGAGCGGTCACGGTCACCAGGTATAACCGGTGCCCGCCCGCCGAACGGCCCGTCACCTCGACGCTCACCCGGTCGCCGAGGGCCTGGAGGGCGTTGAGCTTCGGGGCGATGGCGTGGTAGGGGGTGAGGCCGAGCTTGAGGGACTTGTCGGCGGGGTTCTCAGGATCGGGGACGAGAACCTGCCGGCGGGGGTAACCGAGGGCGGCGCCGGTCCGCTCCGCCGCGGAAGCGGCCGGGGTGTCCGGGGCGGCCAGGGCGCGCAGGGCCGCGCTCTTCGGCGCTGCCGCGGCGGCCGTGCGGTCGAGGCCGGAACCCTCGCGGGTGACGGGCTTCGGATCGGCGCCTGCCGAGTGGGGGGTGAGCAGGAGTGAGCCCGTCGCGGTGAGCGCGAGGGCGGTGATCAGAACAGGTCGGGCAGGGTAGGTGCTCGTGGTGCGCACGTGTACCTCCTCTGGACTTGCCGAGATCGTTGCTTCCGGAGATCGGTACGGCGAGGTGTACCTGTTCGACTCAACTGCAACAAGAGGGCGTTGGTGTCACCGATACCCCGGATGGCCTACGAGGGCCCGCAAGTCGCCCCGCCTGTCCGGTGTTTGAGGGCTGCGGCCCGTCGAGGAGTGACGGCGGAGGTCGGGCGCGGCGGCCCCCGAGGTAAAGTTTCGGCCATGCGCGATCTCGGGGTGGGTTTCAAGTACCTCCTGGAGGGCCAGCGATGGGTGGCCCGGCACGGCAGGCAGTACGGGTGGGGACTCGTCCCCGGCCTGATCACCCTCGTCCTCTACGCGGCGGCCCTGGTGGCGCTCGCGGTGTGGGGCGAGGACTTCGTGGGCTGGGCGACGCCCTTCGCCGACGACTGGTCCAGCCCCTGGCAGGGCCTCTTCCGCGGCTTCCTCACCGTCGTGCTGTTCGCCCTCGCCCTGCTCCTGGCCGTCCTCACCTTCACCGCCGTCACCCTCATCGTCGGCCAGCCCTTCTACGAGAACCTCTCCGAGACGGTCGACCGCGACGTCTCGCCCGACGGCACGGCCCCCGAGTCCGGGCTGCCGCTCTGGCGCGAACTGTGGATCTCCGCCCGCGACAGCCTCCGCATCCTGGTCCGCGCGCTGCTGTGGGGCGTGCTGCTGTTCGCCCTCGGGTTCATCCCGGTCGCCGGGCAGACGGTCGTCCCGGTGCTCGGCTTCTTCGTCACCGGCTTCTTCCTCACCGAGGAACTCACCGCCGTCGCCCTGCAGCGCCGCGACGTCGACCTGCGCGCCCGCCTCACCCTGCTCCGCTCCCGCAAAACCCTGGTCTGGGGCTTCGGCACCCCTCTGGGTCTGGCCTTCCTGGTCCCGTTCGTCGCGGTGTTCCTGATGCCGGGCGCGGTCGCCGGCGCCACCCTCCTGGCCCGCGACCTCCTGAACGAGGAAACCCCCGACCCGGACGGGCCCGACGAGGCAGACGCCCCGCCCACCACCAGCCCGTTGACGGGTCCCCCCTCTCGGCGAGCCTGAGAACGAGGCCCGGGGGACACGCCTCTGTGTGGAAACTGTGTAGGCGACGGGGCGACGGGGTCCCCGGCGGGACACTGACGTGCCATCCCCCGCCCCAGGACCCGACCCCGGAGACGTCATGCGCAAGCCACTCGCCACTGCCCTCGGCACGGTCGTCCTCCTCGCGGGCACGTTGTTCGGCGCCCCCGCCGCCGACGCGCAGACCGCCGCCTACCCGACCTCCCACTTCGACGTCACCTACGGCAACACGTACACCCGGGGCACGCTGACCTGGTACAACCGCTCCATCGGCGTCTCGGGCATCCACAAGTCGGTCGACGTCAACGGCTGCCGGATGACCACGGTCTTCGCGATCGACCCCGCCGGCCACGAACTGGCCCACGCCGACAGCGGGTCGGCCGCCTGCGCGTACGAGTACGCGTTCCAGTTCACCGTGCCGGTGGACGTCCCCGGCGTCTCCCTCGCGCGGGTGTGCCTCGACCAGTACGTCCCGGCGACCGGGGCGATCACCTACCTGAAGTGCGTGCGCTACAGCCGCCCATGACCTCGCACGGCGGCGGCACGCGTCGTCGCGGTGGCCGCCGTCGTCAGGATCGCTCGTACCTGGGCGATGATGTCCAGTCGGTTGCGCACGAACTCCGGATCGGTGACCGTGCCGGTCGCCGGGTCGGTGTTGTCGGCCGCGAACTGCAGCACCGGCGTGTGCACATGGCCGCCCGGCAGGCGGTCGTGCAGGCCCAGCCGGTCGCGCAGCAGGGTGGCCCGGTAGGCGATCTCGTTGGAGAGGTAGTCCCCGCCGCCCCCGGCCCGCGCGGTCGACCCCGCCGTGGGTCCGTCCGGCCGGACGACGGGGTCGGCGCCGCCCGCCGGGATCTCGGTGACGCTCGTGTTGTCGTAGATCGGGAACCGGCCGGTGTCCGCGGCCACGATCGCCGCGTACGGCAGGGTCGTGGTCGTCCACTGCGGCTGCGAGGCGGGGTCGGCGACCGGGATCGTCTCCGTCCGGCCGATGTCGTCGTTGTCGGGGAAGCCGCCGCGCCAGGCCCCGTTGGTGCGCTCCACGTCGAAGCGGCCGACACGGCCCTGGCTGACGGTCGTGAACAGGTCGACGTGCGGCAGATACGGCCGCAGGGCGCGCTCCACCGTGCCCTCGGCGAAGTCCTGCCAGCGCACGGGGAAGACGGCGGTCTCGACCCGCGCGGGCCCGTCCGCGGTCTGGATCACCGTGCCGTCGAGGGCGAGAGCCGTCGCCCCGGACGGGTTGGAGATGCGGATGTCCCGGTCCAGGGTGAAGGGGTCGAAGCCGGTGACCAGCACCCGCTTCAGCCCCTTGGCGTGCTGCTGCGGGTAGCGGATGTCGGTCTGTCCGCGCGAGGTCTGCTCCAACCGGTCCAGCAGCGCGGTGCGTTGGGCCGCCGTCAGCTCGAACTTCGGTTCCCAGGCGCGCACTTCCCTCGTCATGCCCAGCCGCGCCCAGTACAGCGGCCGGTCGTCGTCCCGGCTGAGGTCGCCGCCGGCCGGCCCTCGCCCCTGCGCCCGGTCGACGGCCCGCCGCCACAGGGCCGATCCCTGCCGTGCGACGACCCGGCGGGCCTCGGCGTAGGAGCGCGCGGCGCCGAGCGCACGGGTGAACTCGGCTGCCACGGCGTCGAATCCGGAGCGTTGGAGTATCTCCCGGGGCACGGCCCGGTCGAGCCGCTGTTCCTCCACCGTGGGCGAAGGGGCGGTTCCGGCCGCCGCCGGGACCGTGGGGGCCGCGAGCCCCGCCAGCAGGGTCAGTCCGAGGATGCCGATCCGAACACGAAGAGAACTCATGGGAGAACTCAAGGGAGTTCAGTCCTTCCGTCGCTGTGGGGGGAGCGTGGAGCGTCGTGCCGAACGGCGGCAGTATCGCGTGACGGAAGTGGTCCACGCCATGGCGTGTGACCGGTGTGGGGTCTGCGGGTGGTTCAGGCGGGCAGCATCAGCAGGGCGAGCAGCAGCGCCGGAACCGCCTGGAACACCGCTGCTCCACGCAGCCGGGCCAGCCACAGCACGACGCCGATGGCCGCCACCAGCCCGCAGGCCGTGCCCAGTTCGGCCCACGGCGGCTCGGCCGGCTTGTCGTCGTAGGCCGCCGCCCATCCGGTCATGCCGACCGCCAGCCACCCGTACCCGACGACCAGGGCGTTGACGGGCAGCAGAGCGACAGCCGTGACGATGTTTCTCCCCCTCGTGCGCATACGGCTCATCCTGGCCCCGGGTCCCGGCCGCACGCCTGAGTAGGCGTACCTACCCCGGAATCCGGGCGGCCGCCTCCCGCAGGGCGGCGACGAACGCCTCCACCACCGGAGTCGACGAGCGGCCCCGTTCCGTCGCCGCGTACACCGCCCGCGCCGGGGCGCTCTCGTCGAGGGCTGTTTCGCCCCGAGGCGCAGATCGAGGTCGAGGTGGTGGCGGCGGTACCCGCCGCCGACTAGGACCCGTCCGGCGGTCCGGTCCGGTCCGGCCGTCAGTCGAGTTCCTCGCCCAGCAGGCGCAGGAAGTCGCGGAACGCGGCCGGCATGTCCACCGACTCCCGGTCCAGCAGCCACTGGTACTGCAGGCCGTCCATCACCGCGATGAGGAGGGGGGCCGTCCGCTCCGGCGTCAGTCCGTTCGGCAGCCGCTCGCCGTACTCGGCGCGCAGTACCGCCGTCATGTTCGCCCGCGCCTGCCGGTAGCGCTCCGTGAAGTACTCCCGCGCCGGATGCCCCTCCGTGACGCTCTCGCCGAGCAGCGCCGAGAAGGTCTGGATGATGCCGGGCCGCATCGCGTTGTACTCGACCAGCGAGGCCAGCAGATCCACCCGCCACTGCGCGGCCGGCGTCGCGTCCCACTGGTCGCGTTCCTGGAGCACCGCCACCAGCAGCGCGTCCTTCGTGGGGAAGTGGTGCAGCAGCCCCTGCTGGGTCAGTCCGACCCGCTCGGCCACCGCCGCCAGGCTCGCTCCCCGGTAACCGCGCTCGGCGATCACCTCCAGGGCCGCCCGAACGATCTCGGCCCGCCGTTCCTCGCTCCTGGTCGTCCTGGCGCTCATGCCGTCACGGTACGGCATCCGGCCCAGCGCGAATAACGACAAGATAACGAAACCTACCGTTCTACAGGTGACTCGTGCACGATGGGGCACGCAAGGAAAGCTGCGCTCAACGAGGAGGCCCCGCCATGGCGGAAACCGGAGCAGCCGTCGAGGCGGCCCTCGGCAAGCTCGACCTGGACGCCAAGGCCCGGCTGCTGGCCGGCCAGGACATGTGGTCGCTGCCCGCCCTGCCGGAGATCGGCCTGAGGTCCCTCGTCATGTCCGACGGACCGATCGGCGTCCGGGGCGTGCGCTGGACCGCCGACGACCCGTCCGTCGCCCTGCCCTCCCCGAGCGCGCTGGCCGCCGCCTGGGACCCGGAGCTCGCCCGCCGCGCCGGGACCCTCCTCGCCCAGGAGGCCCGCCGCAAGGGCGTCGACGTCCTGCTCGCCCCCACCGTCAACCTGCACCGCTCCCCGCTCGGCGGCCGGCACTTCGAGGCGTACAGCGAGGACCCGTACCTGACCGGCCGTATCGCGACCGGTTACGTGACGGGCGTGCAGGAAGGCGGCGTCGGCACCACCGTCAAGCACTTCGTCGCCAACGACGCCGAGACCGACCGCTTCACCGTGAACAACCTGGTCGGCGAGCGCGCCCTGCGCGAGCTGTACCTCGCCCCCTTCGAAGCCGTCGTCGAGAACGCCCGCCCGTGGGGCGTCATGACCGCCTACAACACGGTCAACGGCACGACGATGACCGAGCACCACCGCCTCGTGAACGAGGTCCTGCGCGGCGAGTGGGGCTTCGACGGCTTCAACGTCTCCGACTGGATGGCCGCCCGTGACACGGTCGGCGCCCTGAGGGGCGGCCTCGACGTCGCCATGCCGGGCCCGCAGACCGTCTACGGCGAGGCCCTCGCCCAGGCCGTCCGCGACGGCCGCGTCGAGGAGTCCGAGGTCGACGAGGCCGTACGCCGCGTCCTGCTGCTGGCCGCCCGCGTCGGCGCCCTCGCGGACGTCGCCCCGGCCGTCGCCGAGCCGCCCGCCCCGGTCGACGGCGAGGCCCTGGCCCGTGAACTGGCCCGCCGCTCCTTCGTCCTGGTCCGCAACGAGCACGAGACGCTCCCGCTGAGTCCGACCGGCACCGTCGCCCTCATCGGCGCGGCCGCCCGCGACGCCCGGGTCCTCGGCGGCGGCTCCGCCACCGTCTTCCCCGCCCGCACGGTCTCCCCGCTCGACGGCCTCACCGCCGCCCTCCCCGAGGGCGCCCTCACCTACGCCGTCGGCGCCGACCCGATCACGGAACTCGCGGTCGCCGACAAGGGCTTCGCGCTGCGGGCCGTCTGCCGGGACGCGGACGGAAACATCCTCGGAACCGGTTCCGCGCCCAACGGCCAGATCCAGTGGATGGGCGCGGACCTCCCCGAGGGCGTCACCCACGAACGCCTCCACACCGTCGAGCTGACCGGCACGTTCACCCCGCGCGACACCGGCCCGCACACCTTCGGCGTCAAGGGAACCGGCGCCTTCCGGCTCACCGTCGCGGGGACGACGTACTTCGACGACGTCCAGCTCCCCGCCGACGACACCGACCCCTTCGAGGCGTTCTTCGGCTCCCCGGCGCCCCACGCACAGGCCGAGCTGACCGCCGGCGAACCGGTCGAGGTCTCCCTCGCCTATGTCCACGCGGTCCCCGAGGAGTTCCCGTTCAAGGTCGTCGCCTTCGCGCTCGCCCATCTGGAGCCGCAGCGCGACGCCGACGAGCTGATCGCCGAGGCCGTCGAGGCGGCGCGGGCCGCGGACACGGCCGTCGTCGTGGTCGCCACCACCGACCGCGTCGAGTCCGAGGGCTTCGACCGCAAGGACCTGCGCCTCCCCGGCCGGCAGGACGACCTCGTCCGCGCCGTCGCCGCCGCCAACCCGAACACCGTCGTGGTCGTCAACGCCGGCTCCCCGGTGGAGCTGCCGTGGCGGGAGGACGTCGCGGCCGTCCTGCTCACCTGGTTCCCCGGCCAGGAGGGCGGCGCGGCCCTGGCGGACGTCCTGACCGGCGCCCACGAACCCGGCGGCCGGCTCCCCAGCACCTGGGGCTCCCTCGCCGACGCCCCCGTCACCCAGGTCACCCCGGCGGACGGCGAACTCCCGTACACCGAGGGCGTCTTCATCGGCTACCGCGCCTGGGAGAAGGAGAACCGCACCCCGGCCTACCCCTTCGGCCACGGTCTCGGCTACACCGACTGGACCTACGAGTCGGTCGGCCTCGCGGGCTCCACGGTCACGGTGCGCCTGCGCAACACCGGCGAGCGGCCGGGCCGGGAGGTCGTGCAGGTGTACCTCGCGCCCACCGGCACGGCCCCCGCACCCGACCGCCCGGCCCGCTGGCTGGCCGGCTTCGCCGCCGTGGAGGCGGGCCCGGGGGAGAGCGCCGAGGTCACCGTGGACCTCCGCGACCGTGCCTTCGAGGTGTGGGACGAGGCGGACCACCGGTGGTCCTTTGTGAAAGGTTCGTACGAAATCCAGGTGGGCCGCTCGATCGCGGACCGCCGGATCACCGCGACGATTAACGTGTGATCAGGCGCTCGTCGCCCCACGAACAGCCCCGGTCCGGGACCTGACCCCTGGACCGGGGCAACATCTTTTTCTGCCTCTGCTTTCTACGTCTTTTTTCTACGTCTTTTTCTACGAGCCTTCTCTATCGGACCGAGAAGCCGTACACCGTCTCCGAGCGGTACACGTCCCCCGGCCGCAGCACCGTGCTCGGGAACTCCGGCCGGTTCGGGGAGTCGGGGAAGTGCTGGGTCTCCAGCGCCACGCCCTCGCAGGGCACGAACGGCTCGCCGAGGTGGTCCGCGGTGTACACCTGCAGCCCCGGCTCGGTCGTCGACACCGTCAGCGCCCGCCCGGTCGCCGGATCGTGCAGCTCGGCCGCCTCCTCCGGCGCGTCGGTGACGCCCTTGTCGAGCACGAAGTTGTGGTCGAGGCCGGAGCCGGTCTTGCGGGCCGTGCGGAAGTCGTAGGGGCTGCCCCCGACCGCCGCGAGCTCTCCGGTCGGGATGAGGTCGGCGTCGACCGGGGTGTACCGGGAGGCCGCCAGCCGCAGTTCATGGCCGGTGGCGTCCCCGCTGCCCGGCCCGCCGAGGTTGAAGTAACCGTGGTTGGTCAGGTTCACCACCGTCGGCGCGTCCGTGACCGCCTCGTACGCGCACCGCAGCGCCCCCGACGCGTCGAGGGTGTACGTCGCCGAGACCTCCAGACGGCCCGGGAAGCCCTCCTCGCCGTGCGGGCTGACCCGGCTCAGCCGCAGCCCGTGCTCCATCGGCTCCACGTCCCACACCCGCTTGTCGAAGCCCCGTGCGCCGCCGTGCAGGGACCCCGGCGCGTTGTTGGGCTCCAGCGCGTACGTCACGTCGTCCAGCGGGAAGCGGGCGTGCGCGATCCGGTTGGCGTACCGTCCGATCAGCGCGCCGAGATAGGGCTCCGGGTGGGTGAGATAGCCGTCCAGGTCCGCGAAGCCCAACACCACGTTCGCCGTCCGGCCGTCCCGGTCCGGAACCTCCACGGACTGCACGATTCCGCCGTACGACAGGACCCGCACCCGCGTGCCCGCCCGCTCCAGGGTCCAGCGGTGCACCGGAGTGCCGTCGGAAAGTGTTCCGAAGTGTTCGCTCATGAGCGAAACTTTAAGTCACCAGACCTCCGGAACCTCGTTACGAAGCCTTCGCCGTCACCGCGCGGTAGGCGATCTCCGCGAGCCGCGCCTGCCCGTTCTTGCTCGGGTGGAACCAGTCCCAGTGGCTCAACTGATCGGTGCCGAACCGGTAGTCGTACACCGCGCCACCGTCGAACCGGCACCGCACGTCCTTCGCGCAGACCTCCTTCAGCACCGTGTTGTAGTCCTCCACCCGCTTCTGCACGGTGTCCCGCCGCAGCGTCGCCGCCGAGTCCAGCGCGTCCGCGTCGCCCAGCATCGACGGGCAGATGCCCAGCTTCCACACCTGCTTGCCCAGCGCGTTCGTCCGCCCCTGCGACCACAGCCGCTTCAGGTTCGGCACGCTCGCCACGTACACCTGCGTCTTCGGCAGTGCGCGGCGCAGCGTGCTCATCGCGTCCTCGAACTGGGCCCGGAAGTCGGCCACCGACGTCATCGCCCGAGTGGAGTCCCGACAAGCGTCGTTCGCGCCCGCCATCACCGTCACCAACTGCGGCTTGTCGGCCGCCGCCCGCGTCATCTGAGCCGGCAGGTCCGCCATCCGCGACCCGCTGGACGCGTGGTTCCAGCTGTGCGTGGTCGCCTTCGCCGCGCCCAGCAGCCGTACGGCGAGACTGTTCACCTCGGTGCTGCTGCCGGTCGCCCAGGACACCTCGGGGCAGTCCGCGAGGACCGTACACGCGTCGAAGCCGCGGGTGACCGAGTCGCCCACCGCCGCGATCGAGTCGGGGCTGGAGTCCCACACCGAGTCCGTCGACGGCGACGGCTTCGCCTGCCGCGCCTGCGTGCCCGAGGCCGCAGGGCCGTCGCCGCCCCCCAGAGCGTCACATCCGGCCAGGCCCAGTACGGCCGCCGTCGTGCCCGCGAGCACGGCCCGCGTGTGCCGGTATCGCTTTCGCATCCGCTGCTGTTCCCCTCGCTCCTCGAACAACGCCCCCCTATGACAACGCGCGGGAGTTCCCGCCGAATCACCACCCACAAGATGGAACGCTTCCCGCCCGTACAGGCGTCCTGCCGAGTGAATGGCGGTGGTTTCACGGCACTGGGACCGACGGTACGTCACACTCCTTGCGCCGCCGCAGGGTAGCCTCGCCATCAACGCGGCTGCCCGCCACCGCCGCCACGCCAGCCTGCAAGACTGTCCCGCTCTGCCCGGAGGTCCCGGTGACGACACGTGGAGTTCTGTACGTGCACTCCGCGCCGCGCGCGCTGTGCCCGCACGTCGAGTGGGCCGTGGCCGGGGTGCTCGGCACGCGCGTCAGCCTCGACTGGATCCGGCAGCCCGCCGCCCCCGGCACCTGGCGCTCGGAGTTCTCCTTCAAGGGCGAGGCCGGCACGGCGTCCAAGCTGGCGTCGGCGCTGAGAGGCTGGCACCTGCTGCGCTTCGAGGTCACCGCCGAGCCCTGCGCCACCGCCGAGGGCGAGCGCTACAGCTGCACCCCCGACCTCGGCATCTTCCACGCCGTCACCGGCATCCACGGCGACATCCTGATCCCGGAGGACCGTCTGCGCGCGGCCCTGCTGCGCAGCAGACGCGGCGAGACGGACCTGGAGAGCGAACTCTCCAAACTCCTGGGCAAGCCGTGGGACGACGAACTGGAGCCGTTCAGGTACGCGGGCGAGGGAGCACCGGTGCGCTGGCTGCACCAGGTGGTCTAAGCACGCGGGCACGTTCGGACACGTGAAGGGCCCCCACCGATCGGTGGGGGCCCTTCAGTTGCGTACAGGCGCTTTTCAGACCGTGCGGAACGCCAGGACGACGTTGTGGCCGCCGAACCCGAACGAGTCGTTCAGGGCGGCGATACGGCCCTCGACGGGCAGCTTGCGGGCCTCGCCGCGCACGATGTCCGCGTTGGCCTCGGCCTCGGGGTCGAGGTTCTCGACGTTGATGGTCGGCGGGGCGACCCGGTGGTACAGCGCGAGGACCGTCGCGACGGACTCGACACCGCCCGCGCCGCCCAGCAGGTGACCCGTCATCGACTTGGTGGCGGAGACCGCCATGTGGTCGGCGTCGTCGCCGAACACCTTGCGCAGCGCCTTCAGTTCCGCCACGTCACCGGCCGGCGTCGACGTCGCGTGCGCGTTGACGTGCACGATCTCCGCCGGGTTCAGGTCGGTGTTGTCCAGCAGGTTCTGCAGGGCGTGCGAGATGCCGCGGCCCTCGGGCTCCGGCTGCACGATGTCGTGGGCGTCGGCGGAGATGCCCTGGCCGACCGCCTCGGCGTACACCCGCGCACCGCGCTTGGCGGCGTGCTCGGCGGACTCCAGGACGATCACGCCGGCGCCCTCGCCGAGGACGAAGCCGTCACGGGCGACGTCGTAAGGACGCGAGGCGCCCTGCGGGTCGTCGTTGTTCTTGGACATCGCCATCATGTTGCCGAACGCGGCGATGGGCAGCGGGTGGATCGCCGCCTCCGTGCCGCCGGCGACGACGATGTCGGCGCGGCCGGTGCGGATCATCTCGATGGCGTAGCCGATGGCCTCCGCGCCCGACGCGCACGCCGAGACCGGCGTGTGCACGCCCGCGCGGGCGCCCACGAGCAGACCCACGTTGGCGGAGGGGCTGTTCGGCATCAGCATGGGCACGGTGTGCGGGGAGACGCGGCGGACGCCCTTCTCCTTCAGCACGTCGTACTGGTCGAGGAGGGTGGTCACGCCGCCGATGCCGGAGGCGATGACCGCGCCGAGCCGGTCGGCGTCGACGTCGCCCTCGCTGCCCGCCTCGCCGGCCTTGCCGACGAAACCGGCGTCCTTCCAGGCTTCCTGGGCCGCGATCAGCGCGAACTGCGCCGAACGGTCCAGCTTGCGGGCCTGCGGCCGCGGAATGACCTCAAGAGGCTCCACCGCGACCGGGGCCGCGATACGGACGGCCTGCTCGGCCGCCCACTCCTGCTCCAGGGCCTTGACACCGGACTTGCCGGCGACCAGACCCTCCCAGGTCGAGGCTGCGTCGCCACCCAGCGGTGTGGTTGCGCCGATACCGGTGACGACCACGGTGCGATTGGTCGGGCTCACGGATTCTTTCTCCAACATTGCGAGGATTCAACGGCGCCACCGCCGGGTGGCGGGGCAGTTCAGCCCAGGGGATCGGCTGATCAGGCCTGGTGCTTGAGGATGTAGCTCGTCGCGTCACCGACGGTCTTGAGGTTCTTGACGTCCTCGTCCGGGATCTTGACGTCGAAGCGCTCTTCGGCGGCGACGACGACCTCGACCATGGACAGCGAGTCGACGTCCAGGTCGTCGGTGAAGGACTTGTCCAGCTGGACGTCCTCAACCGGGATGCCGGCGATCTCGTTCACGATGTCGGCGAGACCGGCGACGATCTCTTCCTGAGTGGCGGCCATGTGGGCGCTCCTTCGTAGATATCCAGAGGGTGTGGCAGTGGTGCTTCCCGCACCGGACCGGGTGATCCGGCACGGAGTGCCTAGGGGAGGGTAACGACAGTGGCGGCGTAGACGAGACCCGCCCCGAATCCGATGACGAGCGCGGTGTCGCCGCTCTTCGCCTCGCCGGTCGCCAGAAGCCGCTCCATCGCGAGCGGGATCGAGGCGGCCGAGGTGTTGCCGGTGGTGCGCACGTCACGGGCGACCGTGACGGACTCCGGCAGCTTGAGAGTCTTCACCATCGAGTCGATGATCCGCTCGTTGGCCTGGTGCGGGATGAAGACGTCCAGTTCGTCGGCGGTGATGCCGGCGGCGTCCAGCGCCTCCTTGGCGACCTTCGCCATCTCGAACACGGCCCAGCGGAAGACCGCCTGGCCCTCCTGCGTGATCGCGGGGAACTTGGCGACCTCGCCGTCGCGGTAGTCCGTCCACGGCACGGTCTGCTTGATGGTGTCCGACTTGTCGCCCTCGGAGCCCCAGACCGTCGGGCCGATCGCCGGCTCCTTGGACGGGCCGACCACGACCGCGCCCGCGCCGTCGCCGAACAGGAAGGCCGTCGCGCGGTCCTCCAGGTCGGTCAGGTCGGAGAGCCGCTCGACGCCGATGACGAGCACGTACTCGGCGGACCCCTCCACCACCATGCCCTTGGCGAGGGTCAGGCCGTAGCCGAAGCCCGCGCAGCCGGCCGAGATGTCGAACGCGGCGGCCTTGTGCGTGCCGAGCTTGTCCGCGATCTCGGTGGCCACGGCCGGGGTCTGCTTGAAGTGCGAGACGGTCGAGACGACCACGGCGCCGATCTGCTCGGCGGTGATCCCGGCGTCGGCGATCGCCTTGCCGGACGCCTCGACCGACATGGCGGCGACGGTCTCCTCGTCGTTCGCCCAGTGCCGGGTCTCGATGCCGGAGCGCGAGCGGATCCACTCGTCGGAGGAGTCGATCGTCTCCAGGATGACCTCGTTGGGCACGACCCGGATGGGCCGGTAACCGCCGACGCCGAGAATGCGCGCGTACGGGGCGCCCTTACTGGGCTTGATCTTCGCCATCAGGGCTCCTTAGGCGACGCCGAGCTCGGCGATGAGCGCACGAGCGGCGTCCAGGTCGTCTGGGGTCTTCAGCGCCAGCGTCCGCACGCCGGGCAGGGCGCGCTTGGCGAGGCCGACCAGCGTGCCGCCGGGGGAGACCTCGATGATCGCGGTCGCGCCGAGCTCCTTGAAGGTCTCCATGCACAGGTCCCAGCGGACCGGGTTGGCGACCTGGCCGACCAGCCGGTCCAGCACCTCGGCGCCGGTGGCGACGGCCTGCCCGTCCTTGTTGGAGACGTAACGGAGCTTCGGGTCGGCGGGGGTGAGATCCGCGGCGGCTTTGGCGAGGGTCTCCACGGCCGGGGCCATGTGGTGCGTGTGGAAGGCGCCGGCGACCTTCAGCGGGACGACCTTGCGGACGCCCTCGGGCTTGTTCTCGTTCAGCGCGGCGAGCTGCTCCAGCGTGCCCGCGGCGACGATCTGGCCGGCGCCGTTGATGTTCGCCGGGGTCAGCCCCAGCGTCCGAAGATGCGCGACGGACACCTCGGGGTCGCCGCCGAGCAGCGCCGACATGCCGGTCTCGGTGATCGCGGCGGCCTCGGCCATGGCCAGGCCCCGCTTGCGGACGAGGGTCAGCGCGGCGGTGTCGTCGAGGACGCCGGCGAAGACGGCGGCGGTGAACTCGCCGACGCTGTGGCCCGCGACGGCGCCCGGCGTCACCTCGTCGCCCAGTGCCGCTGCGGAAACGATTCCGGCGGCCACGAGCAGCGGCTGCGCGATCGCGGTGTCGCGGATCTCGTCCGCATCGGCGTTCGTGCCGTAGTGCACCAGGTCGAGGTCGGCGGCCGCGGACAGCGCCGCGAGGCGGTCGGCGACACCGGGGAGGTCGAGCCAGGGGGTCAGGAAGCCGGGCGTCTGGGCGCCCTGGCCGGGAGCGACGAGTACGAGCACTCTCACACTCTCTCTTGGGGACGGCCAAAGCCGCCCGTGGGGACAGGGACGAAGAACGGCAGGGGGTTTTGTGGAGTCCGAACAAAAGCCTAGGTCTGGGGATCGCCATCGACCAGACGCCCCAGGATCAGTGCGATCCGGAGCGTGAACGCGGAGCGTACATCCGAAGGCGACCAACCGGTGACGTCAGTCACACGTCGAAGCCGGTAGCGCACGGTGTTCGGATGAACGAAGAGCATCCGTGCGGCCCCTTCGAGACTGGACGCCTGTTCGAGGTAGACGGAGAGCGTCTCCAGGAGCGCGGACCCGGCCTCCTCCAGCGGTCTGTAGATCTCCTCCACCAACTGCTCACGCGCACCGGGATCGCCGGCGATCGCGCGCTCCGGAAGCAGATCGTCCGCCAGTACCGGCCGGGGCGCGTCCTGCCAGGCGGAACAGGCCTTGAGCCCCGCGGCGGCGGCCTGCGCGGACCGGGTCGCGGCCAGCAGGTCGGGCACCACCGGCCCGGCGACGACGGGACCGGCGGCATACGGCCCGATCAGCGACTTGGCGACGCCGAGCGGATTGTCGCTGCCGCCCGCGATCACCACGAGCCGGGAACCGAGCACCCCGGTCAGCACCTGGAGCTTGGCGTGCCGCGCCGCCCGCCGGATGGCCTCCACCGTCAGCTCGGAGTCCCCGTCGGGCGCGGTCCCCAGGAGCACGCACACATGCTCCGGCGCGTTCCACCCGAGGGCCGCGGCCCGGCTCACGGCCCCCTCGTCGGCCTCGCCGCTCAGCACGGCGTTCACGACGAGCGACTCCAGCCGGGCGTCCCAGGCGCCGCGCGCCTCGGCCGCCTGGGCGTAGACCTGGGCGGTGGCGAAGGCGATCTCCCGGGCGTACACCAGGAGCGCCTCGCGCAGCACGTTCTCGTCGCCGGGGGCCGCGACCTCGTCGATCGCGGACTCCATGACCTCGATGGTGGTCCGCACCATCTCGACGGTCTGCCGCAGCGTGATGGCCCGCGTCAGCTCACGCGGCGCCGTGCCGAACACATCGGTGGAGATCGCCTGCGGGGCGTCCGGACGCCGGAACCACTCGGTGAAGGCGGCGATACCCGCCTGGGCGACCAGCCCGATCCAGGAACGGTTCTCCGGGGGCATCGCCCGGTACCACGGCAGTGTCTCGTCCATCCGCGCGATGGCCTGGGCGGCGAGACTTCCGGAGGACTTCTCCAGCCGTTTCAGCGTCGCGGGATGGGAGTGGACGGCGCGCGCCGCAGGGTCGGGGCGACTCGTTTCGGGTTCGGGCACATGGACAAGACTGCCTTATCGCTGCGCTCGCCTGCGCCGGTGGGTCGTGTCGTCCCCGGTGCCGCTGCCGGGGCGCTGCCGCCCCCAGCTCCCTCTTCGGCCCTCAACGCGCACGAGCCCTCGATCGCAGGACAGGCCGGTTTTTCGCTCCCCGGGTCTACGGTGGTCCCGTGATGGACGTACGGCGCGCCGACGAGCGCTACCCGGGCGGGGACCAGGCCGCCGGCATCGAGTCGTGGCACGCCTTCTCCTTCGGCCCCCACTACGACCCCGACAACCTCCGCTTCGGCCCGCTGATCGCCTGCAACGAGGAGCGCCTCGCGCCCGGCGCCGGCTTCGACGAGCACCCCCACAGCCACACCGAGATCGTCACCTGGGTGGTCGAGGGCGAGCTCACCCACCGCGACTCGGCCGGCCACGAGACGCTGGTCCGCCCCGGGGACGTCCAGCGCCTCAGCTCGGCCGGCGGCGTCCGGCACGTGGAACGCAACGACGGCCCGACCCCCCTCGCCTTCGTCCAGATGTGGCTCGCCCCCCTGGACCCCGGCGGCGACCCGTCCTACGAGATCGTCCACGGCATCGCGGACTCGACGCCGTACGCCGTCCCGGAGGCCGGCGCGATGCTCCACGTACGGCGCCTGGCAGCGGGCGAGCGCACCGCCGTACCGGACGCGCCCTACGTGTACGCACACGTCGTACGCGGCGAAGTCCGGCTGGACGGCACGCAGTTGGGTCCCGGCGACGCGGCGCGCATCGCGGACGCGAAGGACCTGGAGGCGGTGGGGGTGACGGGAGCGGAGCTGTTGGTGTGGGAGATGTCCGGTTAGTTACCGGAGTTCCGCGAGTACCGCGTCCGTGAACGGCGGCCACGCCTCGACCGCCCAGGGGCCGAAGGCGCGGTCCGTCAGGGCGACCCCGGCGACCCCCGCGTCCGGATCGATCCACAGGAACGTCCCGGACTGGCCGAAGTGGCCGAAGGTGCGGGGGGAGGACGAACTGCCCGTCCAGTGCGGGGACTTGGAGTCGCGGATCTCGAAGCCGAGACCCCAGTCGTTGGGGTTCTGGTGGCCGTAGCCCGGCAGGACGCCCTTGGCGCCCGGGTACTGCACGGTCATCGCGGCGGCCACCGTGCGCGGATCCAGCAGCCGGGGCGCCTGCACCTCGGCCGCGAAGCGCAGCAGGTCCGTCACGGTCGACACCCCGTCCTTGGCCGGAGAGCCCTCGCCCTCCAGGGAGGTGTCGGTCATCCCCAGCGGCTCCAGCACGGCCTGCCGCAGGTACTCGGCGAACGGGATGTCCGTCGCCTTCGCGAGATGGTCGCCGAGCTGCTCGAACCCGGCGTTGGAGTACAGCCGCCGCTCCCCGGGGGGCGCGGTCACCCGGTGCTCGTCGAAGGCCAGCCCGGACGTGTGCGCGAGGAGGTGACGGACCGTGGACCCGGGCGGCCCGGCCGGCTCGTCCAGCTCGATCGCCCCCTCCTCGTACGCGACGAGCGCGGCGTACGCGGCGAGCGGCTTGGTGACCGAGGCCAGCGGGAAGCGCCGGCCGACGGGACCATGGGTCCCCAGGACCGTACCGTCGGCCCGTACGACACCCGCCGCGGCGGAGGGAACCGGCCAGTTCTCGATCAACGCGAGGCTCTTCAACGACATGCCGACGAGCCTAAGGGCTGTCCCGGACGCTCACAGCAGCAGCTCCATCAGGGGGTCCGGCTTGGGCTTGAAGCCGAGGGACGCGTAGAGCGGCGCCGCGTCGGCGGACGCCGTGAGGTGGATCTTCGCGGCGCCCCGCGCGCGGAACCACTCCAGCAGCGCGGCCATGCACGCGCGCGCGTACCCTCGGCGGCGCGCGTCCGGATCGGTGGCGACGCTGAAGACGTACCCGGTGACCCCGCGCGGGTCGTCGGCCCGCCCGATCCGGTACTCGATCGTCCCGACGACCAGCGCGGCGAGCGCCCCGGCCCGCTCCGGGTGCTCCACGACGAACGCCGCGAAGTCCCCGTCGGACTCGGCCAGCCGCGCCCGCAGCGTGGGCAGCGACTCGACATGCCAGTCGGTGGACCCGTCCACGGGGCGCATCGAGTCGAGCATCACTTGACGCAGCCGCAGCACTTCGGCGGCGTCCTCGGGCAGGGCACGGCGTACGAGACTCATGCCTCGCACGCTAACCAGTGCGCTCAGGCCGCGTCCCCCGGTTTTCTTACCGTTTCCGCTTGCTTGGAGCGCACTCCAAGGCCATAGCGTTGGGGTCATGACGGTGATGGAGACCACGGGTACCAGGACCGACAGCTGCGCCGCCCCGCCGCACCCGCATCGGCGACCGGCAGGGCAGGACAGCTACACGATCAGTGAGGTCGTCGCCTTCACGGGCCTGACGGCCCACACCCTGCGCTGGTACGAGCGGATCGGCCTGATGCCGCACGTCGACCGCTCGCACACCGGCCAGCGCCGCTACAGCAACCGCGACCTGGACTGGCTCGACTTCGTCGGCAAGCTCCGGCTCACCGGCATGCCGGTCGCCGACATGGTGCGGTACGCCGAGCTGGTGCGCGAGGGCGACCAGACGTTCTCCGAGCGCTTCGAACTGCTCGAGTCGACCCGCCGGGACGTCCTGGCCCGGATCTCCGAACTGCAGGACACCCTCGCCGTACTGGACCGGAAAATCAGTTTCTATGCGGGCGCCGGGCGCGTCTACGAGAAGGAGAAAGTCGGATGACCGACAGCACGATCCCGACGGCACGACTCGGCGAGAACGGCCCCGAGGTCGGTGTCCAGGGCCTCGGCTGCATGGGCATGAGCTTCGCCTACGGCCCCGCGGACGCCAAGGAGTCCCGGGCCACCCTGGAACGCGCCCTGGAACTCGGCGTCACCCTCTACGACACGGCCGACGCGTACGGCGCGGGCGAGAACGAGAAGTTCCTCTCCCCGTTCTTCAAGGCGCACCGCGACGAGGTCGTGATCGCCACCAAGTTCGCCCTGGCGGTCCACCCGGACGACCCGACCCGGCGAATCATCCGCAACGACGCGCCCTACCTGCGCAGTTGCGTCGAGGCGAGCCTGAAGCGGCTGGACGTCGACGTCATCGACCTCTACTACATGCACCGGCGCGACGTGAGCATCCCGATCGAGGACACCGTCGGCGTGATGGCCGAGCTGGTGCGCGAGGGCAAGGTCAAGCAGCTGGGGCTGAGCGAGGTGACGGCCGCCGAGCTGCACGCCGCGCAGGGCGTCCACCCCATCGCGGCCGTGCAGTCGGAGTGGTCGCTGTTCAGCCGGGACATCGAGGCCCACGTGGTGCCCGCGGCCCGCGAACTGGGCGTGACGCTGGTCCCGTACTCCCCGCTCGGCCGGGGCTTCCTCACCGGCTCCTTCACCAACGCCGACCAGGACCTCACCGCCGACGACTTCCGCCGCCAGCAGCCCCGCTTCACCGGCGAGAACGCCGCCGCGAACGCGACGCTCCTGGACCCGATCCGCACGGTGGCGCAGGCCCACGACGCGACGGTCGGCCAGATCGCCCTCGCCTGGGTCCAGCAGCAGTCCCAGGTCCACGGCCTGCCGGTGATCCCGATACCGGGCACCCGCAAGCCGGGCCGGGTGGAGGAGAACGCGGCGGCGACCGCCATCGAGCTGACGCAGGAGGAACTGGCCCTGCTGGAGCCGATAGCGGGCAAGGTGGCAGGCGACCGCTACGCCGACATGAGGTCCACCTCCGCCGGACGCGAGTGATCACAGCTCCGACAGCAGCTCCGCCTTCTTCACGGAGAACTCCTCATCGGTGACCAGTCCGGCCCGGTGCAGTTCCCCGAGGTGACGGATGCGTTCGGCGATGTCGGCGGGATCGCGACGTGGGCTCGAGGCCGGGACGGAGGCCGCGGGCCCACGGGTGCGTACGGCAGCCAGGACCGCCGCCGCGAACGGCAGCGACTCGTGCACCGGCCCGTACCCCAGCCCGAAGACGACCGTCGCCGGATCCTGGTCGGCCTGCACCGGCGCCGGCTCCCCGTTGAGCAGCCGCAGATGCCCCTCGAACACCTCCGGCGACCGCCACTCCACCCCGCTCAGCTCGGAGACGGCGAAACTCTGGTCGCCGGCCTTCCACTTCGCCGACGACGCCCCCGTCCAGAACCACCGGAAGCGCACGGTACGTCCGTCGAACGAGGCCTTCCCGTCGTACGCCTTGAAGGACAGCGGCGCCTCGGGAGCGTCCACCAGGAAACGATCCGCCGGACCGGAGTCGGTCAGCCGTGACGTCAGCTCGTCGGCGTAGTACTCGGCGAGCGTCTCCCGTTCGGCGGGCAGCACCAGCCGGTACGGGTCGCACCCTTCCTTGAGCTGCCCCGCCGCCGCCTCCATCAACGGGTCGGCTCCCGGCCGCGGCTCCGCGTGCAGGACGACCGTCCCCCGCTTGCCGGGGGCCAGCGTCACCCGGCCGATGGCCGCCAGCGGAATCCGGCGCTCTCCCAGCGCCGACAGCAGCTTGGGCGTGCGTAGCCCCCGTTCGAAGCGGATGAGGACGGAGTCGGACTCGAACTCCCAGGCGGCATGAAATCCGGCCAGTACGTCACCCATGCGGCTCATCGTATGCGGGACACCCATTCTTCGTCCCCTCCCCGCGCGCGCCGCAATTCCTGCGTCTCTACGCGCGTCCGGCCTGTGTCGTGTCGGACAAACCCGCCGTACAGGCATTGTTGTCGTGGGCGCACTCCACCGAGCGGTACGAGCCAGTGCCGATCTCGGCGAAGTTGCGCAGGCTGTCCGTGCCCGGTTCGAAGTAGCCGCCGTGGCCCTTGGCCTCCCGTGCCGAGAGCACGCGTGCGCCGAAGGCCTCCGCCATCGGGTCCTCCCCGTGCCCGAGGCCGCCGACCTCCAGGTGCGGAATGTCCTGGATCCAGTCGTCGGCGTCCCGCATCGCCCACACCCGGGCGTCGGTGTCCAGCTGGGCCGCCTTCTCCACCCGCATCCCGGGGCTGCCGGCCACCGCTATGTCGGCCACCCGGTCCGGCATGGTGTGCGCGGCGACCCCGCACACCACGGAGCCGTAGCTGTGGCAGAACAGCGAGACGGGCGCACTCCCCGGCAGGGCGCCCAGCAGGGCGTTCAGCCGGACGGCGCCGCTCTGGGCGCGCATCGCGGTGGCCGAGTCGATGCCCAGGCCGTCGGGGGAGGTGTAGTCGGCCCAGGCGATCACGGCCGTACGCGTCGAGGGGCTCGCCTCGCGCTCGGCCGCGTAGAGGGCCTGGGCCATGCCGACGGGCGCCGAGTATCTGCGGTTGGTGCGCTGGAAGGTCAGCAGGTCGGTGTCGACGCCGGGGACGACGACGGAGATCCGGTCGGCCTTGTCGAGGCTGCCGAACACCTCGGCGACCCGGCCGGAGCCGTCGGGGTCGAAGGCGAGGATCTGCCGGCCTGCGGTGCTCAGCGCCTCGTAGCGGTGCATGCGGCGACCGGCCAGCTGCTGCCCGGAGGGCGTGAGCCGGCTGTCGTGCATACGGGTGCGCTCCAGCAGGATCTGCTGGAGCAGCGCGACGTGGTTGGCGCGGTAGCGCAGTTCGACGGGGGCGCCGTTCATGTTGCCGACCGCGAGCGGGTATTCCTGCGCGAGCGTGGTGCGCTGCGGGGCGGTCAGCGAGGCGAAGAAGCGGGCGATCCGGGCGGGGGCCGCGTCGAGATCCGGCAGCTGGTGGCCCGCGAGCCGGCCGTGCTCCCACGCGCTGCGCGCGGCCTGCACGGCGGTGCTCTCCCGCTGCTGGCGGTTGGCGGTCCAGCCGGTGGTCGCCAGCATCACGAACACCACGGCCAGGGCGGCCAGGGCGCGCCAGACGCTGAGTTGAGGGGAGGTGTCGAAGGAAGTCACTGAAAGGACACACTAGGAGAACGAGAGGGTCTCGGGTGACCCAAGTGACGGGGATCACGTTTCATTCGGCGTGGGAATGGTCATAAAGCCCTTCAGGCCTGCGCGTCTTCGCGCCTGCGCCTCTCAGGCCCCGCGCCAGTCGCCCACCAGGGCCGGGCCCACTCCGTCCAGGTACAGGGCCGTCAGCGCGCGCACCCCCTCCAGGCTGAAGTCGTCCCCGAGGGTCCACTGCCGTTCCGTCACCCGCATCACCCCGCTGAACACGGCCACCACCAGCCGCGGCCGCGGATCGGCGTCCACGTCGAGGCCCTCGCGTTCGGCGATCACCCGCGCCAGGGTCTCGTCGACCTCCTCCGAGCGCCGCAGATGCGCGGCGAGCAGCACCGGCGTCGACTCGATCACCCGGTACAGCCGCAGATACGTCTCGACCGGCACGACGGACTCGACGACGTCGTTGATCGCGTACCAGCCCTCCACGACGGCCTGGCGCAGCGCCTCCAGCGGCGCCTCGTGCGGCGGTCGTTCGCGCACCGCCGCCACGAACCGCGCCACCGTCATCTCCACCAGGGCCAGCGCGGCCTCCTCCTTGCCGGCGAAGTAGCGGAAGAAGGTGCGCTGTGAGACGTCGACGGCCTCGGCGATCTCGTCGACGGTCGTCCCCTCGTATCCCTGCGAGGTGAACAGTTCCACCGCGGCCCGCAGCAGCGCGTCCCGGGTGCGCTGCTTCTTGCGTTCGCGCAGTGTTTCCATAGGTGTCAGTTACCGACTTGTGAACTCGATTGTCAATTGTCAGTGGCTGTCACTAGCCTCGAACGCATGACTAGTCAGACCACCATCGACTCGACCGGCCCGGGGGGCAAGGCGCCGGCGGACCCGTCGGACGGCCCGCCCGCCAAGGGGCTGCGCGGCCACCCGTGGTTCACCCTCATCACCGTCGCCGTCGGCGTCATGATGGTGGCCCTCGACGGCACCATCGTGGCCATCGCCAACCCGGCCATCGCCAGCGACCTCGGCGCCACCTTCGCCGAGGTGCAGTGGATCACCAACGCGTACTTCCTCGCTCTCGCGGTCTCCCTGATCACCGCGGGCAAGCTCGGCGACCGCTTCGGCCACCGTCAGACGTTCCTGATAGGCGTCGTGGGCTTCGCCGCCGCGTCCGGCGCGATCGGCCTGTCCAGCAGCATCGGCGCGGTCGTCGCCTTCCGGGCGCTCCAGGGCCTGTTCGGCGCGCTGCTGATGCCGGCGGCGCTCGGGCTGCTGCGCGCGACCTTCCCGGCCGAGAAGCTCAACATGGCGATCGGCCTGTGGGGCATGGTCATCGGCGCCTCGACGGCCGGCGGCCCGATCCTCGGCGGCGTCCTCGTCGAGCACGTCAACTGGCAGTCGGTGTTCTTCATCAACGTGCCGGTGGGCGCCCTCGCGCTCGTCCTGGGCGGGCTGATCCTGCTCGACCACCGCGCCGAGAACGCCCCGCGCTCCTTCGACCTGCTCGGCATCGCCTTCCTCTCGGGCGCGATGTTCTGCCTGGTCTGGGCCCTCATCAAGGCCCCGACCTGGGGCTGGGGCGACGGCCTGACATGGGCGTTCATCGTCGGCTCGGTGGTTCTCTTCGCGGCCTTCGCGCTCTGGGAGACGAAGGTCAAGGAGCCGCTGATCCCGCTGGGGCTGTTCCGCTCCATCCCGCTGTCGGCGGGCGTGGTCCTCATGGTCCTGATGGCGATCGCCTTCATGGGCGGCCTGTTCTTCGTGACGTTCTACCTGCAGAACGTGCACGGCATGAGCCCGATCGACGCGGGCCTGCACCTGCTCCCGCTCACCGGCATGATGATCGTCGGCTCCCCGCTCGCGGGCGCGGCGATCACCAAGCTCGGCCCGCGCATCCCGCTGGCCGGCGGCATGGCCGCCACCGCGATCGCCATGTACGGCATGTCCACGCTGGAGACGGACACCGGCAGCGCCGTCATGTCGATCTGGTTCGCCCTGCTGGGCTTCGGCCTCGCACCGGTCATGGTCGGCGCGACGGAGGTCATCGTCGGCAACGCCCCGATGGAGCTGTCCGGCGTCGCGGGCGGACTCCAGCAGGCGGCCATGCAGATCGGCGGCAGCCTCGGCACGGCCGTGCTGGGCGCCGTGATGGCCTCCAAGGTGGACGGCGACCTGCCCGCCAACTGGAAGGGCGCGGGTCTGCCCGAGCTCACCCCGGCCCAGCTGGACCAGGCCTCCGAGGCCGTCCAGGTCGGCGTCGCGCCGGTGGCGAAGGGGACGCCCGAGGCGGTCGCCGCGAAGATCACGGACGTCGCCCACGACACGTTCATCTCCGGCATGAGCCTCGCGTCGCTGGTCGCGGCCGGGGTGGCGGTCGTCGCCGTGTTCGTCGCGCTGCTCACCAAGCGCGGGGAGAACGCGGAGGCGGGCGCGGGCGTCGGTCATATCTGACGGGACTTCAAGAACTTTCCCCTATCAGGGTGACAACGCTAAAGGTTCCTCGCATCCGGCACGCGTCGCAGGTCACAGTTAGTCAAGCCCTCCGGATGGGAGGGCGGCCAGGGCCGCGGCGCGCTGCCGGAGGGGGACAGCGCGCCGCGGCCCTGGCCTGTTGGGCGGGCATGAACCGCGCGCCGTGGGTACCCGGCCATCGAAGCATCCCCGGAAACCAGGGAGTTGATGATGGCCGGCTTCGGACACGGCACGCGCAGGTACCCCCGCTCACGTGGCCGAATGGGGTCACGGACCGGGCCGGATCGCGCGACGCTCGGCCTTGTCGGCCTCGTCTGTGCGGTCGCCGGGTTCTTCGCGCTGGGGATCGTCCTCGGACCCGCGGCGATCGTCTGCGGCTGGCTGGCCATGGGCCGCACCTGGGCGGGCTCCCGCCCGGTACCGGCCCTGGTCGCCGTCGTCCTCGGCGCGATCGACACGCTGCTGGCGGTCATCTGGCTGGCGGGCGCGGCGGGCACGGGCAACGGGCTGCTGTAGCGGACCGGGCTGCAGAGCCGCGACCTGCGCGCGCAGGGCGCGTACCTCCTCCGTCAGGGCCAGGATCGCCTCCGTCTGGGCGCGTTCCTCGACGTTGTCCTTCTCGAAGCGCTCGATGAACCACGCCGCGATGTTCGCGGTGACGACACCGAGCAACGCGATCCCGGACAGCATCAGACCCACGGCGATGATCCGGCCCAGCCCGGTGGTCGGGGAGTGGTCCCCGTACCCCACCGTCGTCATCGTCGTGAACGACCACCACAGCGCGTCACCCAGTGTGCGGATGTTCCCGTCCGGCGAGCCCCGCTCCACCGACAGCACGGCGAGCGAGCCGAACATCAGCAGCCCGACGACCGCCCCCACGACATACGTCGTCATCCGGATCTGCGAGGCCATCCGCGCCCGCCGCCCCACCAGCAGCAGCGTCGAGACCAGCCGCAACAGCTTGAGCTGCTGCACCAGCGGCAGCACCACCGCGCACAGGTCCATCCAGTGCGTGCGGACGAACTGCCGCCGGTCGGGCGTCAGCGCCAGCCGGACCACGTAGTCCGCGGCGAACGCCGCCCACACCACCCACTCGACCGTGGTGCACAGGCTCGTCAGCGTGCGGTCCGCCGAGGTGTCCACGATCGGGACGGCGTAGGCGACGGCGAACACCACGGCGAGGGCGAGCAACGGCCGCTGGGTCCACAACTCCCACCGGTCCTGCGCCGATTGTTCTTGCATGCTCGCATCGTAAAGAACCAGTAAGGGCGGTGGAGCCACGAGCTCCACCGCCCTTACTCCGTGGTACAGGTGCGCGCTACGCGTCGCCGCCCGCCGCCCCCGGGTCGGCCGCCGCGACGTCCAGCAGCTGGTAGCGGTCGATGGCCTGCTTCAGCAGGGACCGGTCGACCTTGCCCTCCCGGGCCAGCTCGGTCAGCACGCCCACCACCACCGACTGGGCGTCGATGTGGAAGAAGCGGCGGGCCGCGCCCCGGGTGTCGGCGAAGCCGAAGCCGTCCGCGCCCAGCGACTGGTACGTGCCCGGCACCCACCGCGCGATCTGGTCCGGCACCGCCCGCATCCAGTCCGAGACGGCCACGAACGGCCCCTCGGCCCCCGTCAGCTTCCGCGTCACGTACGGCACCCGCTGCTCCTCCTCCGGGTGCAGCAGGTTGTGCCGTTCGACCTCGACGGCCTCGCGCCGCAGCTCGTTCCAGGAGGTCGCCGACCAGACGTCCGCCTTGACGTTCCAGTCCTCGGCGAGGATCTTCTGCGCCTCGACCGCCCACGGGACGGCCACGCCGGACGCGATGATCTGCGCCGGGATCTGGCCGGCCGTGCCCGCGCTGAAGCGGTGGACGCCCTTGAGGATGCCCTCGACGTCGACGTTCTCGGGCTCGGCCGGGTGCTGGATCGGCTCGTTGTAGACCGTGAGGTAGTAGAAGACGTCCTCGCCGTGCGGGTGCTCGGCCGAGCTGCCGTACATGCGCCGCAGCCCGTCCTGCACGATGTGCGCGATCTCGAAGCCGTACGCCGGGTCGTAGGCGACACAGCCCGGGTTCGTCGAGGCCAGCAGCTGCGAGTGGCCGTCCGCGTGCTGGAGACCCTCACCGGTCAGGGTCGTACGGCCGGCGGTCGCGCCCAGGACGAAACCGCGCGCCAGCTGGTCCGACATCTGCCAGAACTGGTCGCCGGTGCGCTGGAAACCGAACATCGAGTAGAAGACGTAGACCGGGATGAGCGGCTCGCCGTGCGTGGCGTACGCCGAGCCCGCCGCGATCAGCGAGGCCGTGCAGCCCGCCTCCGAGATGCCGTCGTGCAGCATCTGGCCGGTCGGCGACTCCTTGTAGGCGAGCAGCAGGTCCCGGTCCACGGCCTCGTACTGCTGGCCGAGCGGGTTGTAGATCTTCGCGCTCGGGAAGAAGCTGTCCATGCCGAACGTGCGGTACTCGTCCGGCGCGATCAGCACGAACCGCTTGCCGAGCTCCTTGTCCCGCATGAGGTCCTTGAGCAGTCGCACAAACGCCATGGTCGTGGCGATCGACTGCTGGCCCGAACCCTTCTTCACACTCGCGTACGTCTTGTCCTCGGGCAGCGCGAGCGGCTTCGAGCGGACGACGCGGGTCGGGACGTAACCGCCGAGACCCTTGCGGCGGTCGTGCATGTACTGGATCTCCTCCGAGTCCCGGCCCGGGTGGAAGTACGGCGGCGCGCCGGACTCCAGCTCCTTGTCGGAGATCGGCAGGTGCAGGCGGTCGCGGAAGCCCTTGAGGTCGGCGACCGTCAGCTTCTTCATCTGGTGCGTGGCGTTGCGGCCCTCGAAGTTCGGGCCCAGCGTCCAGCCCTTGACCGTCTTGGCCAGGATGACCGTCGGCTGGCCGGTGTGCTCCACGGCCGCCTTGAACGCCGCGTAGATCTTCTTGTGGTCGTGACCGCCGCGGCCCAGGTGCAGGATCTGGTCGTCGCTCATGCCGTCGACCATCGCGCGCAGCCGCTGGTCGTCGCCGAAGAAGTGCTCGCGGATGTACGAGCCGGACTCGGTGGCGTAGGTCTGGAACTGGCCGTCCGGCGTCGTGTTCATCCTGTTGACCAGGATGCCGTCCCGGTCCTGGGCGAGCAGCGGGTCCCAGGAACGGTCCCAGATCAGCTTGATCACGTTCCAGCCGGCGCCCCGGAACACCGACTCCAGCTCCTGGATGACCTTGCCGTTGCCGCGCACCGGCCCGTCGAGCCGCTGCAAATTGCAGTTGACGACGAAGGTCAGGTTGTCCAGGCCCTCACGGGCGGCGATGGTCAGCTGGCCGAGCGACTCCGGCTCGTCCATCTCGCCGTCGCCGAGGAACGCCCACACGTGCGACTTCGACGTGTCGGCGATCTCGCGCGCGTGCATGTAGCGGTTCATCCGCGCCTGGTAGATCGCGCCGATCGGGCCGAGGCCCATCGACACCGTCGGGAACTCCCAGAAGTCCGGCATCAGCCGCGGGTGCGGATACGAGGACAGGCCGTGCGGCGCCTTGGACTTCTCCTGGCGGAACGCGTCCAGGTTGTCCTCGCTGAGCCTGTCGAGCAGGAACGCGCGCGCGTAGATGCCCGGGGAGGCATGGCCCTGGAAGAAGACCTGGTCGCCGCCGTCGCCCTCGTCCTTGCCGCGGAAGAAGTGGTTGAAGCCGACGTCGTAGAGGGACGCGGAGGAGGCGAAGGTGGCGATGTGGCCGCCCACGCCGATGCCCGGACGCTGGGCCCTGGACACCATCACGGCCGCGTTCCAGCGGGTCGCGTTCAGGATCCGGCGCTCGATCTCCTCGTTGCCCGGGAAGAACGGCTCGGCCCTGGTGGGAATGGTGTTGACGTAGTCCGTGCTGCGCATCTCGGGCACGGCCACGCGCTTCTCGCGGGCCCGCTCGATCAGGCGCAGCATGAGGTAGCGGGCCCGCTCCCGGCCGCGCTCGTCGATCGCGGCGTCGAGGGAGTCGAGCCACTCCTGCGTTTCCTCGGGGTCGAAGTCAGGAACCTGACTCGGAAGGCCGCCAATGATGATCGGGTTGCGATCGGATCCGGAAGCCACGCTGTTCCTTACCTGTCAGAGGGCTGTGTGGGGCTGTGTGGGGGACTGGGCGAGGGGGACCTGCACAGCCCCCATCGTGTACCTAGGGGCCGCAAACGTCATCTCTACCCCTAGGTAACCGGCACTCGTTCGAATCTCGTACCCTTGGATGGTTCTCAAATACGCAAACGGGGCAGATGGGTGTGGCGTATGTCACCTTCCGTCTGGATCTCATGCCTGGAGTTGCGTCGACACGGCCAGGATCGTCACCGTTTCGGCGGTCCGAACCGCCGGGTACTTGCGCGATCCGTCCCGCCCGTGTGGACTACGGCCAATGCTTCGCGCACGCGCGTGGCTGAGTTTCCCCCAAGCCCTGGACGGGCGACGGGGGCACCCCCATCCGAATCATGATCAGGAGGCAACCCGTGAGCGCGACCGCGGACCACGCGGAGGAGCGGACGAGCCCTGCCGTCAGGCTGGGATTCCAGCCCGAGCAGGTGGTCCAGGAGATCGGCTTCGACGACGACGTCGACCAGGAGCTCCGCGAGTCCATCGAGGAAGTCATCGGCAGCGATCTGGTGGACGAGGACTACGACGACGTCGCCGACGCCGTAGTGCTCTGGTTCCGCGACGATGACGGAGACCTGACGGATGCGCTGGTGGACGCCACCACGTACATCGAAGAAGGCGGGTCGATCCTCCTCCTGACGCCGAAGACCGGCCGTACGGGATACGTGGAGCCCAGCGACATCTCCGAAGCCGCGACGACTGCGGGTCTGTCGGCCAGCAAGAGCGTCAGCGTGGGCAAGGACTGGAGCGGCAGCCGGCTGGTGACGCCCAAGGCCGCCAAGTCCAAGAAGTGACCTCGTCGAGGTAAACCGGTCTGGAAACGGACGGACGGGCCGACCGACTCCGGTCGGCCCGTCGGCCGTCCCGTCCGCCGTCCCGTGGGGCCTGCTGCGTAGGGTGTTCTCACCCAGACAGACCCACCCGAAGGGACATCCACGCGATGGCGATCCAGGTCGGCGACAAGGCCCCCGACTTCGAGCTCAAGGACAACCACGGGGCGACCGTGCAGCTCTCCGACTTCCGGGGCAGCAAGAACGTCGTCCTGCTCTTCTACCCCTTCGCCTTCACCGGCGTCTGCACCGGTGAGCTGTGCGAGGTGCGCGACAACCTGCCGAAGTTCGCGGACCGCGACACCCAGGTGCTCGCCGTCTCCAACGACTCCATCCACACCCTGCGCGTCTTCGCCGAGCAGGAGGGCCTGGAGTACCCGCTGCTGAGCGACTTCTGGCCGCACGGCGAGGTCTCCCGCGCCTACGGCGTCTTCGCCGAGGACAAGGGCTGCGCGGTGCGCGGCACCTTCGTCATCGACAAGGAGGGCGTCGTGCGCTGGACGGTCGTCAACGCGCTGCCGGACGCGCGCGACCTCGGCGAGTACGTCGCGGCACTCGACACCCTCTGATCCCCGCCGGTCCCGACCTGGGCCCGGCCCGGCGCCGACACCCTGTGATTCTTCGGCTCCAAGGCCTGCGTGGGGCGGGAACCCGTCACTAGGATCGACTCGTTGATCCGATATCCAACGCACCACGGGGCTCCCCGCCCCAGGACACCAATGGAGGACTCGTGGGAGTCAGCCTCAGCAAGGGCGGCAACGTATCGCTGACCAAGGAGGCCCCGGGCCTGACCGCGGTCATCGTCGGTCTGGGGTGGGACGTCCGCACCACGACCGGCACCGACTTCGACCTGGACGCCAGCGCGCTGCTGCTGAACAACGCAGGCAAGGTCGGCAGCGACGCCAACTTCGTCTTCTTCAACAACCTCAAGAGCCCCGACGGCTCGGTGGAGCACACCGGTGACAACACCACCGGTGAGGGCGAGGGCGACGACGAGGCGATCAAGGTCAACCTCGCCACCGTCCCGGCCGACGTCGAGAAGATCGTCTTCCCGGTGTCGATCTACGACGCCGAGAACCGTCAGCAGTCCTTCGGCCAGGTCCGCAACGCGTTCATCCGCGTCGTGAACCAGGCCGGCGGCACCGAGATCGCCCGCTACGACCTGAGTGAGGACGCGTCGACCGAGACCGCGATGGTCTTCGGCGAGCTCTACCGGCACGGCGCGGAGTGGAAGTTCCGCGCCATCGGCCAGGGCTACGCGTCGGGTCTGCGCGGCATCGCGCAGGACTTCGGCGTCAACGTCTGACCGACCCGAAGGACCTGAAGTCACCGAAAGGCCCGACCGTCCGGCGCCGCACCGTTTACGGGCGGCGCCGGACGTGCAGGACAACCGAAGAAGCAGTACCTAGGGGAGGACCAGCAATGGGCGTCACGCTCGCCAAGGGAGGCAACGTCTCCCTGTCCAAGGCCGCGCCGAACCTCACTCAGGTGATGGTCGGACTCGGCTGGGACGCGCGCTCCACCACCGGAGCCGACTTCGACCTCGACGCCAGCGCGCTGCTGTGCTCGAGCGGGCGGGTGATGGGGGACGAGTGGTTCGTCTTCTACAACCAGCTCAAGAGTCCGGACGGCTCAGTGGAGCACACCGGCGACAACCTCACCGGCGAGGGCGAAGGCGACGACGAGTCGCTCCTGGTCGACCTCTCCCTGGTGCCCGACCGGTGCGACAAGATCGTCTTCCCGGTCTCCATCCATATGGCGGACGAGCGCGGCCAGACCTTCGGCCAGGTCTCCAACGCCTTCATCCGCGTCGTCAACCAGGCCGACGGCCAGGAGCTCGCCCGCTACGACCTCAGCGAGGACGCCTCGACCGAGACCGCGATGATCTTCGGCGAGCTCTACCGCTACGGCGGCGAGTGGAAGTTCAGGGCGGTGGGCCAGGGGTACGCGTCGGGTCTGCGAGGCATCGCCCTGGACTTCGGCGTGCACGTCTCCTAGTCGGTCGGTCGGCTCAGGACCTCCCCGCGCGAGCGCCGCTACCGGCTGGTATGGGGGTGCCGGTGCCGGTCGGGGCAGCCGCCTCTAGACTTGCTCCGCTAGGTCAACTTTTTGTAAAGCCGAGTACGGCGCGGGGGAGACCCTCCCCCAGACTCCGTCTGGGGGGACCCCCAACACACGATTGGGTAGCCAGTGCTTCTGAAAACCTTCGGCTGGTCGTTCGCGGTCACCGCGCTCGGCCTGGTCGCAGCGGTCTTCTACGGGGGGTGGGAGGCCTTCGGCATCGTGGCGATCCTCTCCATCCTCGAGATCTCGCTGTCGTTCGACAACGCGGTGGTCAACGCCGGAATCCTGAAGAAGATGAACGCCTTCTGGCAGAAGATCTTCCTCACCGTCGGTGTCCTCATCGCCGTCTTCGGCATGCGGCTGGTCTTCCCCGTCGTCATCGTGGCGATCAGCGCCAAGATCGGCCCGATCGACGCCGTCGATCTCGCGCTGAACGACAAGGACCAGTACCAGCAGCTCGTCACCGACGCGCACCCGGCGATCGCCGCCTTCGGTGGCATGTTCCTGCTCATGATCTTCCTCGACTTCATCTTCGAGGACCGCGACATCCAGTGGCTGCGCTGGATCGAACGCCCGCTGTCCAAGCTCGGCAAGGTCGACATGCTGTCGGTCTGCATCGCCCTGATCGTCCTGCTGATCACCTCCTTCACCTTCGCCACCCACGCCCACCAGCACGGCGGCGCCCACGTCGACAAGGCGCAGACGGTGCTGATCTCCGGCATCGCCGGTCTGATCACCTACATGATCGTCGGCGGTCTCTCCGGCTACTTCGAGGACAAACTCGAAGAAGAGGAGGAACGCGAGCACGAGGAGGAGGAAGAGGCGGTGCGCAGCGGCAAGCAGCGCTCGCCCGTGGTGCTGGCCGGCCAGGCCGCGTTCTTCATGTTCCTCTACCTCGAGGTCCTCGACGCCTCCTTCTCCTTCGACGGCGTGATCGGCGCCTTCGCCATCACCAACGACATCGTCCTCATGGCCCTGGGCCTCGGCATCGGCGCCATGTACGTCCGTTCGCTGACCGTGTACCTCGTCCGCCAGGGCACCCTTGACGACTACGTCTACCTGGAGCACGGAGCCCACTACGCCATCGGCGCCCTCGCCGTGCTCCTCCTGGTCACCATCCAGCACCAGATCAACGAGGTCATCACCGGCCTCGTCGGCGTGGTCCTGATCGCCGCGTCCTTCTGGTCCTCCGTGCGCCGCAACAAGGCACTCGCGGCCGCCGAGGGAAAAGCGGAGGGCTCGGACGAGAAGACTGAGGTCTCGTCCGGGGTGTGATCACCTTCTGAGTGAGGAACGCTCTGTGCGGGGCGGCCGGTGAGGAAACTGTCCTCCACGGCCGCCCCGCCGGACTGTGTGGTGAACGAAGGGGACGCAGGGGGGCGGGAATGGGCTTCTTCGACGGAATTCTGGGCAGCCGAACGGCCGAGTTCGACTCGGGCAGCGCGGCCAGCAACGCGATCGAGCTGACCAAACGGCATCATCAGGTCTCCCTCACCAAGCAGGGCGCGGCGACGGGGAACCTGCGGGTCAACCTGACCTGGCGGATGCGGACGTCCGACATCGGCGGGCCGCAGCGCGAGAGTCTGCTGCGCCACCCCTTCAAGGCGCTGCGGCCCCCGGAGGTCATCGGACACAGCCAGAGCATGGTGAACGTCGACCTCGACCTCGGCTGCCTGTACGAGCTGGCCGACGGCGCCAAGGGGGTCGTCCAGCCGCTGGGCGGGCTGCTGGGGGACGTGAACGCGGCGCCGTACGTGAAGCTGAGCGGCGACGACCGGTTCGGGTCGGCGTCCGGCGAGACGATGTACGTCAACCTCGACCACCGGGACCAGATCAAGCGGCTGCTGGTCTTCGTCTACATCTACGACCAGACGCCGGCGTTCGACCGGACCCACGCGATCGTCACGCTGTACCCGAGCAACGGCCCGCGGATCGAGATAGGGCTCGACGAGCGGCATCCGCAGGCCCGGTCCTGCGCCGTGGTGATGATCGAGAACGTGAAGGGGGAGCTGATGGTGCGGCGCGAGGTGCGGTTCGTGTACGGCTTCCAGGCGGAGCTGGACCGGCTGTACGGGTGGGGGCTGCAGTGGGGGCGGGGCTACAAGACGAAGGTGGAGAAGTAGCGCTCAGAGCCCCCCGCGGCCCCGCGGCCCCGCGTTCCCGTGTCCTCACCGTCCGACGAACTGCGGCCCCTGTGGCGGCAGGCGGAAGGAGCCGTCCGGGTAGCCGTAGCCGTGGGTCGGCAGGCTGGACGGGTAGCCGTAGGCCGGCTGCTGCTGTTGCGGGACGGCTGAGGTCGGCTGTTCCGGCGGCAGGGGTTGGGAGAGGCTCGGGGTCGACTGGGCGGGCGTCGGGTCGGAGGCCTCCTCGGACTCGTCCACCGAGATGCCGAAGTCCGTGGCCAGGCCCTTGAGGCCGTTGGAATAGCCCTCGCCCAGGGCGCGGAACTTCCAGCCGTCGCCGCGCCGGTACAGCTCGCCGCAGATCAGGGCCGTCTCCTCGCCCGTCTCGGGACGGATGTCGAAGGTGGCCAGCGGCTCGCCCTCGCTCGTCGCGTCGTACAGCAGAATGCTGAGGGAACGTACGCGGTCGAAGGTGACGCCGTCCGCCGAAGCGACCAGCAGAATCTGGCCGACGCCGGACTCGACACCGGAGAGATCTGTCTGGATGGTGTCGGTAAGGCCTTCGGCGACCCGCTTCTTGCCGAGCCGCCACACCTTCCCGGAAGGGTGCCGGGGCTGGTTGTAGAAAACGAAGTCCTCGTCGGAACGCACACGACCGTCGAGGCCGAGGAGCAGCGCCGAGGCGTCGACGTCCGGGACTCCCTGCCCGGGGGTCCAGCGCAGCACGGCGCGTACCGTGGTGGTTTTCAGCGGGACGTTCGACCCCTTCAGCATCGCGTGCGTCATGCGGTCATCCTGCCTTCTCGGTCCTGCTCACGACAACGCGGGGTGCACGGCGAGTCCGGACAAGTCTCACGGGCGAGTTACCTGAAGTTCATGCCCGACGGGAACCCCTGACATGGGTCCCTACGTACTATTACCGGCCACCTCTTGCCGAATCCACCGCCTTACCTTGCATCACGGGGGAGATTTATGCGTCATTTCGGGCACCTCGCCCCTGAGGTGCGGCAGCGCCTCTTCTACCGGGAGCCGTGCGTCTTCGACAGGGACTCCCCGGCCAAGCTGCTCTCCGCGGCCCTGGGCGCCACGCTCTACAGCCCGGCCACCCGGCCCCGACTGGCGGACGACATCGTCAAGCAGACCGGGCGCGGCGTGGTGTCGATGGTGCTGTGCCTGGAGGACTCCATCGGCGACGAGGACGTCGCGGCCGGCGAGGAGAACCTCGTCCGGCAGTTCGCCGACCTGGCGGCGCGCACGGACGTGGAGCCGCCGCTGCTCTTCATCCGGGTGCGGACGCCCGAGCAGATCCCCGACCTGGTCCGGCGGCTCGGAGCCGGCGCGGAGCTGCTGAGCGGCTTCGTGTTCCCGAAGTTCACCGAGGAGCGGGGCATTCCGTTCCTGGAGGCGCTGGCGGGCGCCGAGGCGGCGAGCGGACGCCGGCTGTTCGGCATGCCCGTGCTGGAGACGCCCGAACTGATGTACCGCGAGTCCCGGGTGGACGCGTTGGAGGGCATCGCCCGCGCCGTCGAGAAGTACCGCAGCCGGGTCCTCGCGCTGCGCCTCGGCGTGACCGACTTCTGCTCGTCCTACGGCCTGCGCCGCGCCCCCGACATGACCGCCTACGACGTCCAGATCGTCGCCTCCGTGATCGCCGACGTGGTGAACATGCTGGGGCGGGCCGACGGCACCGGGTTCACGGTGACCGGGCCGGTGTGGGAGTACTTCCGGGTCCCCGAGCGCATGTTCAAGCCGATGCTGCGACACAGCCCCTTCCTGGAGGGGCAGGCCGTGGAACTGCGCGAGAGACTGATCGAGCACGCGATGGACGGGCTGCTGCGCGAGATCTCCCTCGACCACGCCAACGGCCTGCTGGGCAAGACCTGCATCCACCCCTCGCACGTGCCGGCCGTGCACGCGCTGTCCGTCGTCAGTCACGAGGAGTACAGCGACGCGGCGGACATCCTGCGGCCGGAACGCGGCGGCGGGGGTGTGCTGCGGTCGCAGTACACGAACAAGATGAACGAGGTGAAACCGCACCGCGCCTGGGCCGAGCGCACGATGCTCCGCGCGGAGGTCTTCGGCGTCGCACACGAGGACGTGAGCTTCGTCGACCTGCTCGCCGCCGGCATACCTGGTTGAACCTCCACCTCACTCACAAGGGACGCATGAACAACGCAGTGAACAACGGGGACGACCGAGACAGCCGCGACAGCCAGGACGGCCGCGACAGCGGGGACGGCCGGATCTGGTCCGGGACGTGGGTCGCCGAGCGGCTCGGGGTCGAGCTCGTGGGCGACGACACGCTGACGGACATGCTGGGGCTGGCCCTGCGCCGCAACCCCAAGCGGGCGCATCTGCTGGTGTCCAACGTGCTGGGCAAGCACGTCCCGCAGTCCCCGTCGGTCGTGCACGGCCACGGCTTCGCCCTCGGCCGCCGGGTGCGCGAGCTGCTCGGCGCCGAGGAGGCGGCCGGGGCGGTCGTCCTGGGCTACGCGGAGACCGCCACCGGTCTCGGCCACTCCGTCGCCGACGGCCTCGGCGCCGCCCCCTACCTGCACTCCACCCGCCGCCCGGTCGCGGGCGTCCCGGCGGCGGGCGGCTTCGAGGAGTCCCACTCCCACGCCACGTCCCACCTCCTCCTGCCGGAGGACCCGGCGCTGCTGGCCGGGGACGGGCCGCTGGTCCTGGTCGACGACGAGTTCTCCACCGGCAACACCGTCCTGAACACCATCCGAGCCCTGCACGAGCGGTATCCGCGGGGACGGTACGTCGTGGTGGCGCTGGTCGACATGCGGTCGGCCGCCGACGCGGGGCGCCTCGCGGCGTTCGCACGGGAGATCGGCGCCCGCGTGGACCTGGTAGCGGCAGCTTCCGGCACGGTCCGGCTCCCTCCGGGGGTGCTGGAGAAGGGGCAGGAGCTGGTGGCACGGTACGAGTCCGAGAGTGCCGCCGGCGGTGGTCGGTCGGCTGCGGGCCGGTGGGGGCTGGTCGCGCCCCGCGGCGGAGCCGCACATCGACACAGCCCCGCGCCCCTGAAGGGCGTTGTCGAGCCCGCATCGGAAGAGTCACCGCCCCTTCCCGCCCAGAGCCTCGACGCGGGCGTGCGGGCCAACCCCCCAGGGGCGCGGGGCGGTGACATGTGCGGCTCCGCCGCGTGGGCGCGACCAGCCACAACGCACCCGCGCCCGGGCGAAAACCGCACCTGGCAGACGCGGCCCGTGGGCCACATCACCCGCGTGGACCTGTCCTGGCCCCGCCGTCTCCCCGACGGCGGCCGCCACGGCTTCACGCCCGCGCACCGAATACGCCTCGAAGCCGCCCTCCCCGCCATGACAGCCCGCCTCGCCGAGGCACTCCCCGCCAACCCGCGGAGCGTCCTCGTGCTCGGCTTCGAGGAGCTGATGTACACGCCCCTGCGCCTCGCCCGTGAGCTGGAGCAGGTCGTGGCCGCGGAGGTGCGCTACTCGACCACCACCCGCTCGCCCGTCCTCGCGGTCGACGACCCCGGCTACGCGATACGCAGCCGAATCGTTTTCCCTGCGCACGACGACCCGGCCGACGGCCCCGGCGAGCGCTACGCCTACAACGTCGCGGGCGGCGGCTTCGACGCAGTCGTCGCCGTCGTGGACTCCGTGGCCGACACCGCCGCCCTGCACGCGCCCGACGGGCTGCTCGCCCGGCTGGCCGCGCATACCCCGCACGTCGTCCTCGCGGTCGTACCGTCGTACGTCCCCGAGCCGCTGTCCGCAGCCGCCCTGTCGGAAGAGAGACCCGCCATGCTGCCCGAGCCCCTTCGCGGCCCCGCCTTCTCCTCGTACGCGCCCGAGGAGGTCGGCTGGCTGCTCCAGGACCTCTCGGACGTGACGTTGGAGGCGCCGACCGAGGAGCGGGAGGAGGCCATCCAGAGCGGCGGCGCGCACTACGCCGAGTCGCTGCCCGTGGAGTACCAGCCCAGCGAGCAGTACCAGGAGCTGTTCCACGCGGCCCTCGCGACCTCCGCGGCGCGGCTCGCGCAGGCCGTCGGCGTCGTCACGGAGACCGTGATCGCCGAGCGGTCGCCGCGGCCCGTCCTGGTCTCGCTCGCCCGCGCCGGCACCCCGATCGGTGTGCTGATGCGGCGCTGGGCGCGGTTCCGGCACGGGCTCGACGTGCCGCACTACGCCGTGTCGATCGTGCGCGGACGGGGCATCGACGCCAACGCGCTGCGCTGGCTGGCCGCCCATCACGACCCGCGGGACGTCGTGTTCGTCGACGGCTGGACCGGCAAGGGCGCGATCACCCGGGAACTGGCCGCGGCGATCGAGGAGTTCGAGGCGGGCGGCGGTGCGGCCGGCTTCGACGCGGAGATCGCGGTGCTGGCCGACCCCGGCTCGTGCGTGCGGACGTACGGCACCCGGGAGGACTTCCTGATCCCGTCCGCCTGTCTCAACTCGACCGTCTCGGGGCTCATCTCACGGACCGTCCTGCGCGCCGACCTCGTCGGCCCGGACGACTTCCACGGCGCGAAGTTCTACCGCGAACTCGCCGGCGCGGACGTCTCGGTCGCCTTCCTGGACGCCGTCGCCGCCCGCTTCCCGGAGGTCGCGGACGCCGTCGACGGCGCGGCGAAGGAGCTCCTCGCCAGTGACCGCACGCCGAGCTGGGAGGGCTGGGCCGCCGTCGAGCGGATCAGCGAGGAGTACGGCATCCACGACGTGAACCTGGTCAAGCCCGGCGTCGGCGAGACCACCAGGGTGCTGCTGCGCCGGGTGCCCTGGAAGATCCTCGCGCGGGCCGGGGCGGGCGCCGACCTGGACCACGTACGGCTGCTCGCCGGGCAGCGCGGGGTGCCCGTCGAGGAGGTCGACGATCTGCCGTACACCTGCGTGGGGCTGATCCACCCGCAGTTCACGCGCGGGGCGACCGGCGCCGACGGCAGGGCGGTGACGGTCTGATGCCGGTTCTGGTGGCGAGCGACCTCGACCGTACGCTCATCTACTCGGCGGCCGCCCTGGCGCTGACCATGCCGGACGCCCGCGCGCCGCGCCTGCTGTGCGTGGAGGTCCACGAGGCGAGGCCGCTGTCGTTCATGACCGAGACGGCGGCGCGACTGCTCACCGACCTCGGTGACACGGCGGTGTTCGTGCCGACGACCACCCGGACGCGCAAGCAGTACCAGCGCATCAACCTGCCCGGCCCGCAGCCGACGTACGCGATCTGTGCGAACGGCGGTCATCTGCTGGTCGACGGAGCGACCGACCAGGACTGGCACGGCTCCGTGCTCGCCCGGCTGGCCGACGAGTGCGCGCCGCTCGCCGAGGTGCAGGAGTACCTGACGAAGACGGCGGACCCGCTCTGGCTGCGCAAGCAGCGCATCGCCGAGGACCTGTTCGCCTACCTCGTCGTCGAGCGCGAGCTGCTGCCCGAGGAGTGGGTGAAGGAGCTCGCGGCCTGGGCGGAGAACCGCGGTTGGACCGTGTCGCTCCAGGGCCGCAAGATCTACGCCGTGCCGAAGCCGCTGACCAAGAGCGCGGCCGTGCGCGAGGTGGCCCGCCGCACCGGCGCCGAACTGACGCTGGCCGCGGGCGACTCGCTGCTCGACGCCGACCTGCTGCTGGCCGCCGACCGGGGCTGGCGCCCGGGGCACGGCGAACTGGCCGACGCGGTCTGGACGGCCCCGGCGATCACCGCTCTGCCCGAGCGGGGCGTGCTGGCCGGCGAGCGCATCCTGCGGGAGTTCCTGAAGAACTCCTGAGAATCCGCCCCGTGCCGGCTGTCAGCCGCTGCAGCCGCCGCCGCAACAACCGCCTCCGCCTCCGCCCCCGCCGCCCGCTCCGGGCGCGGGGGCGGAGGCGGTGCCGCCCACGGCGACCGTTGAGAGAAGCTTCACTGTGTCGTCATGACCTGCGGGGCAGGGCGCGGGGTCGGCGGACTGGGCCATCGGCCGGGTCAGTTCGAACGTGTCGCCGCAGGTCCGGCAGCGGTACTCGTAGCGAGGCATGGCCCCAGATTAGGGCCTTATGCTCGGACACGGCGTCAGCAGTTTGACCGTTGTTCACTTCTGTCGTTTTCTTATGTGGAGAATTTGCGAAGGGCGCTGGTAATTTGAGAGCGCCGCACGAACCCCGAGGTCGGAAGGGTTCACCGTTTGCGGCCGCGTCAACGGCAACCATGTCAGGCCCTCGGAAGTCTGTACGTCTGCCTGCGAGCAATACGGAGTGCGGGAGGGAGACGCGTCGTGACCCAGGCGGGGCAGGGGGAGGAGCCCCAGGAGCCAGATGCCACCATGCAGTTGAAGGTCCCTGCCTCTTTCCGGGCGGACGAGACCATGCAACTGCGGGTATCGGATATACCGGCCGTGCCGGACATATCCGAGGGCAGCGGTGAAGGCGGCGACGACAAGAAAGCGCGTTCGTCGAAAAACCGGCGGAAAGCCCCCCGTCCTTCCGTGTTTGCCCGAATATCCTCGGCTCTGGGTCCCCGGCTGACGCCGCTTCTCGCGGTACTGGCCCCGTATGTGGCTCGTGTCACGCCGTACGCCCGCAAGTTGCGCCCGCAGTACCCGCGCCCGGGCCGTACCGGCTGGCGGCGCTGGATGCCCTCCTGGCGGCAGTGGCTCGGCGGCTTCCTCGCGTCCATGGGTCTGAGCAGCCTGCTGCTGGTCGTCGCCTACGCGGCCACCGACATACCGGACAACATCAACTCGTACGCCACCCAGCAGGACAACGTGTACTTCTGGGCCGACGGGACGCCGATGGCCCGCACCGGCTGGGTGCAGCGGCAGGCGATGCCGCTGAAGGACATCCCCGAGGACGTCCGCTGGGCGGTGCTCGCCGCGGAGAACGCGAGCTTCTACAGCGACCCCGGCATCTCCTTCAAGGGCATCAGCCGCGCCCTGTTCCGCACGATCGGCCAGGGCGACACCCAGGGCGGCTCCACGATCACCCAGCAGTACGTCAAGAACGTCTACCTGAACCAGAACCAGACGGTCAGCCGCAAGTTCACCGAGGCGATGATCGCCCTCAAGCTCGACAACCAGATGAGCAAGGACGACATCCTCGAGGGCTACCTCAACACCAGCTGGTTCGGCCGCGGCACCTACGGCATCCAGCGCGCCGCCCAGGCCTACTACGGCAAGGACGTCGGCGAACTCAACGCCAGCGAGGCCGCGTTCCTCGCCTCCCTGCTCAAGGGCGCGGGCCTGTACGACCCGACGCTGAACCCCGCCAACCGCGCCCGCGCCGTCGAGCGCTGGTCGTGGACCCTGGACCGGATGGTCGAGATCGGCAAGCTGTCGAAGGCCGAGCGCGCCAAGTACACGAAGTTCCCCGAGCCGCTCAAGGCCAACCCGCTGTACGACACCGGTGAGCAGAGCGACTACCTGGTCGAACTCGCCTCCCAGTACGCCAAGAAGGCCGGGAACATCTCCGACAAGGACTTCGACCTGGGCGGCTACCAGATCTACACGACCTTCGACAAGAAGCGCGAGACCCAGCTCACCGACGCCGTCGCCAAGGCCCGCAAGCAGGCCCAGAAGGACGACCCGAAGAACGCCGCGGCCGCGCACTACGGCGCCTCCTCGGTGGCCGCCGACGGCCGGATCCTCGCCGTCTACGGCGGCCCCGACCACCGTACGCAGGGCTACAACGAGTCCAACGCCACCACCGTCCCCGCCGGTTCGGCCTTCCAGCCGTTCGTGTACGCGGCCGGTCTGGAGCACGGCATCCACAAGACCCGCGACGGGGACACCACCGAGATCACCGGCGAGTCGCTCTACGACGGCGACGACAAGGCGCTGCTGACCACCCCCGAGGGCTTTTACTGGGACCGCAACGGCAAGCGGGTCGCGTCCGAGAACGACGGCGGCAAGTCCTACGGGCAGATCTCCCTGCACCGCGCCCTGGCCCGGTCGGTGAACACGCCGTTCATGCAGCTCGGCATGGACGCCGGCCTGGACGTGGTGCGCTCCACCGCCGAGAAGTCCGGGCTGCTGGCCTCCAGCTTCGGGGCGCAGGTGCCCGCGCTGTCCACGGGCAGCGCCACGCCCAGCGCGATCCGCATGGCGAGCGGCTACTCCACCTTCGCCGCGGGCGGCAAGCACACCGAGCCGTACTCGGTGCGCATGATCACCAAGAACGGCACCAAGGTCGTCCTGGAGACCCCCGCCACCGACCGCGCGTTCGGCGCCGACGTGGCCGAGGAGGTCAACTCCGCGCTCGCGGACTCCTTCAGCCTCGCCCACCCGGACGACGTGCCCTCCTCGCAGCAGCAGGCCGCCCGGTCCGGCTCGCTCGGCCGGGTGGCCGCAAAGGCGGGCACCACCCAGGACGACACCGCCGCCTGGTACGTCGGCTCGGCCAAGGCCGTGTCCACGGCGGTCGTCGTCTACCGCATCGACCTCGCCAAGAGCCTCGAACCGCTTCCACTGAAGGGCATCGCCGGCACGACCGACGACAGCGTTCCCTACGGCATCTGGTCAGGTGCCATGAGCCCGCTCGGCTGACCACCGACCCCGGGCGCCCGCGTCCCCGAATCCGGAGAAATGATCCGCACATGAAGTCACCGTCGGGCCGCCGCCGCAAGGCCCCGGCACCCACGCGCCGCCCCGCCGCCACGCACCCGGGGTTCCTGACGCTGGCGGCGCTCCTCGTCGTCGCGTCCCTGATGGCCGGCTACCTGGTGCTCAACCGCACGGACGACACCCAGCCGACGGCGTCCTCGGGGGACAGCAAGAAGGCGTCGTCGGAGGCTGCCAAGGAGCCGGAGTGGGACGGCAAGACCCACGTCCTGGGGGACGGCTCCACCTCGTACACCGGGCCGCAGACGGGCCAGTTGAAGCCCGTCCCGCTCAAGCCCGGTGAGAAGCCTCCGCAGTTCGTCGTCTTCTCCTGGGACGGCGCGCTGATGGGCGACGACGGCCTCTTCGAGCACTACCGGAAGCTGGGCGAGAAGTACAACGCCAACATGACCTTCTTCCTCACCGGCATCTACCTGCTGCCCAAGAGCAAGAAGGACCTGTACTCGCCGCCGCAGCACCCCAAGGGCTCGGCCGCGATCAGCTACCCCACCGACGAGCACATCCGCACCACCCTGGAGCAGCTCGCCGACGCGTGGAAGGAGGGCAACGAGATCGGCACCCACTTCAACGGCCACTTCTGCGGCGCCAAGGGCGGCAAGGACTGGAGCGTCCAGGAGTGGAAGAGCGAGATCGACCAGTTCTACAAGTTCGTGGAGAACTGGAAGACCAACACCGGCTACAAGGACATCGCCCCGCTGCCCTTCGACTTCAAGAAGGAGGTCACCGGCGGCCGGGCGCCCTGCCTGGAGGGCCAGCCGAACCTCCTGAAGGCCGCCAAGGGCTACGGCTGGCGCTACGACGCGTCCAACCCGGGCGGCTTCCAGATCTGGCCGACGAAGAAGAACGGCCTCTGGGACTTCCCGCTCCAGGCGCTCCCGAACGGCGACGTCCAGTCCCTGTCCATGGACTTCAACTTCCTGGCCAACCAGTCCGACGGCCAGCCCGACGGCGACCCCGCCAAGTACACGCAGTGGGAGCAGGAGACCCTCGACTCCTACATGGCCGGCTTCAACCGGGTGTACTACGGCAGCCGGGCCCCGCTGTTCATCGGCAACCACTTCGAGCAGTGGAACGGCGGCATCTACATGAAGGCCGTCGACCAGGTCATCGAGAACGTATGCACCAAGAAGGACGTCAAGTGCGTGTCCTTCAAGGAGTTGGCCGACTGGATGGACGTGCAGTCGCCCGCGACGCTGGAGCGGATGCGCACCCTGGACCCGGCGCAGAATCCGGACTGGTCGACCGTCGTGAAGTGACGGCCGGATCCCGGGTACGGCGTAACCAAACCTCAACCGCAACCCCCTTCACACGAGCTGCACATGTCATGCAAAGATGCCCCTGCCCGGCATCCCCCCGCCGGGTCAAGAGGGGAAACATCAGTGAAGTCAAGGAAATTGAGCGGGACGCGCCGCCGCGTCACGATACTCGGGGCAGCGGCGACCTCGGTCGTCGCCGGAGTCGCGCTGCTGCCCAACTGGTCCGCCGGCGCCGCGGTCGTCGACGACCCCACCGTCGACGCGAAGACCAAGGCCACCTTCCAGCGGCTGGCGGACGCGGTCTTCACCGACCGTACGGACGCCCTCGTCACGGGCGCTCAGGGCGACCGCGAGAAGCCGCTGACCAACGGCTTCTCGGGTGACGTCAAGCTGTCCTCGGGCACCGCCCGCAGCGAGGACGCCACCCTGTCCACGCTGGGGCAGCGCAAGGACAAGCTCGCGAAGGCCGGGGAGAAGTACAGCAAGGCCGCCACCACCGTCACCCTGAACGCCACGCGCGTGACGGGCCGTACGGCCAAGGCCGAGGTCACCGAGACCACGACCCTGACCTACGCGCAGGCCCGCGGAAACGCGCCGAAGACCACCGGGTTCCAGGCCAGGCACGAGCTGACGTTCAAGGCCGACCGACAGGGCACCTGGCAGCTCACCGGCATCACGGACACCGACCAGGGTGGCCTCGCGGTGAACACGCTGTCCAAGCCGACGTCCGTCAAGGTGGCCACCGCCGCCGACGACACCATGCCGAACGCCAAGCGCGCGGAGATCACCCGCAACCCGGCCGCCGTCCCGAAGACCGGCACCGCCTACGACTACAAGGCGATGGCGACCTACGCCGAGAAGTACTGGAACGTCTACAACAAGGACTACCCGGACTTCAACAACCACACCGCCGGCGGCGACTGCACCAACTTCGTCAGCCAGTCCCTGAAGGCGGGCGGCTGGAAGCACGTCCCCGGCTACGTGTACGACTACACCAAGTGGTTCGGCAACGCCGACATCCAGTCGGACTCGTTCGTCGGCGTCAACGAGTGGTCCTGGTTCGCCCAGAACTCCAAGCGGACCACCGCGCTCGCCAACGTGTACCAGCTCGAGGTCGGCGACGTCCTCCAGATGGACTTCGACCGGGACGGGTCCAAGGACCACACGATGATCGTCACGTACAAGGCCAACGGCATTCCGTACCTGACGTACCACTCGAACAACACCCTGCGTAAGTCGCTGTCGAGCATCATCACGCAGAACCCGAACGCGTACTACTACGCCTACCGCACCTGATCCGGCCGGCCCGTCACTCCGTCACTCCTCGGGATGACGGGCCCGCCAGTACGGGTTGTCGTGCGGCAGGGCGGATCCCACCCTGCCGTACATCCCGAAGACCATCAGCAGGATCCCGATCACGAAGCTGAGCATGCAGTTCTGGATCTTGAAGGCCAGGAAGTTGTAGTCCGTCTCCAGCAGCGCCATGTTCAGGAAGCCGCTGAGGATGAACAGAAGGCCGAACGTCATGTTCAGGGTGGACGCGAAGTTCCCGCCGATCACCATGCCGACGAAGAGCAGCAGCCCGACGCCGACCGACAGCCAGCTCAGCGCGCCGTTGGTGTTCAGGCTCCACACCTCGTCCCCGCCGGTGTCGAAGAAGCCGATCTCGTCGATGATCCCGAAGATCCCGAAGACGACGAGACCCAGGCCCATCAGCCCGGCGCCGATCCGGTAGACCAGGTTCAGACGATGGTCGACGGGCAGGTGGTCGTCGAGTCTGATCCGCCGCCCGGACCGGCCGTGCAGTGCGTGTGTGGCCATCTCCGCCTCCCTGGGGGTGGACGTGCCGACGGGGGCCGTACGTACCTCTCAATATCCGCCCGCCGACCGCCGAGGGCAATGTCGGGGCGTTCGGAGCGCCGACGGCGTCACTGCCCGGCGCCGCGCTCCTCGCGGATCCGGGCCACCGTGTCCGCCACCGCCCGCCGGACCGCCTCCGTCTCGGTCAGGAAGTGCCAGTAGTCGGGATGCCGGCCCTCCAGCGTGGCGATCGCCCGCTCCAGCCGGGCCACCGAGTCGTCCAGCGGGCGCGCATGCCGCGGATCGGGCGTGTTACGGCCCGACATGGCCAGCCGCTGCGCGTCCCGGATCGCGAACCGGGTCCGGTCGATCTCCGCCTGCGGATCCTTCTGCACCGCGTTCAGCCTGGCCAGCCGGTCACCGGCGGCCGACACCGCCTCGTCCGTGCCGTTCAGCAGCGCCCGCACCGTCGACAGCAGCGCGGTGGCGTCCGGCCAGCGCTGCGCGTCCCGCGCGGCCTGCGCCTCCTTCAGCTTCGCCTCGGCCTGCCGGACGTTCTCCCCGGCCTGCTCGGGGACGTGCTGGAGGTCCTGCCAGCAGGCCGCCGAGAACCGCCGTCGCAGCTCGCTCAGGATCGGCTCCACCTGCCCCGAGCGGGTCTGGAGCGCCTGCGCGCGCGTACGCAGCGACACCAGCCGGTGGTCGATCTCGGCGGCCCGCTCCGGCAGCCGCTCCGCCGCCACGCGGACCGCCTCGGCCTCCCGCGACACCTGCTCCGCCCGCTGCAGGGTCTGCGGCACCCCGTGCTGCCCCGCGCCCTGGTTCAGCATCGTCAGCTCGGGCGCGAGCGCCGCCAGCCGCGCCGCCAGATCGTCCGCCCGCAGACCGCTCTCCCGTACGGCGTCCAGCGCGTGGGACGCCGCCAGCAGCGCCTGCCGGGCCCGCTCCACGGCGGGCGCGAGCCGGGCCAGCTGCGTCTCGGCCTTGCCGAGCAGCGGGCCCAGCCCGTCCGCGAACCGGTCCAGCTCCTGCTTGACGCGCCCCAACTCGTCCTTCGCGCGGGTCAGCTCGGTGCGCGCCCGGGCGGCCGCCGAGGCCTCCAGGTCGTCCCGGTCGAGATCGTGGGCGTCGACGGCGTTGATGTACTGGCTGCTGGCCTCGTCGATGCGCCGGCCGACGGCCTCGAAGTCGGAGACCGCGCGCCGGGCGGCCGGCGAGTCGTCCACCGCCATGATCGTCTCGATCGAGATCCGCAGGTCGCGCTGGGCGGTGTCGAGTTCGTAGAACGCGGCCGCCGCCGCGTCCTTCGCGGCCTGCGCCTCGGCCCGCTGACTCTCGGCCCGTCCGCCGAACCAGCGCCGGGTGCCGCCGCCGGCGAAAGCGGCGGGCAGCGCGAGGGCGACCACGAGAGGGAGGGCGACGAGCGTGACGGTGTCCTGGAGCGCTGTGCGCAGCCCCTTTCGCGCGGGACGCCGTGCGCGCGGCACCAACGGCGAGTACGGCTGCGCTGGTGTCGCCGTCACATCCCTCTCCCGTGCTGTGATCCGCCCTGCCCGGTCTCATTCTCCCACCGGTTAAGGACGAACACACGGGCCCGTTAGTTCGCGTTCTCGACGGTGACTTCGCCGTCGGCGCTGCGCGCGTCCACGACATGCGCGCTGGACTCGTCGCGCGGCACGGACACATGCACCCCGCCGTCGTCGGTCTTCGTGGTCACCCGGTACGTCGCCGCGGGCAGCGCGATCGTCACCGAGCCGTCGTCGCTGACCGACTCCACCCGGTCCGGTACGGCGCTCAGGGTGAGGTGCACCGAGCCGTCCTTGGTGTGCGCGTCCACCGTGCGCGAGGCGACCTCGGCGCGTACGGAACCGTCGTCGCTGCGCAGCTCCAGCGGCCCGCTGGAGTCGGTGACGCGTACGGAGCCGTCCTTGGTGCGCACGCTCAGCGCGTCCCGGAAGCCCTGCGCCCGCACGCTGCCGTCGTCGCTCTCGATCTTCACGGCGACACCCCGGGGCACCTCGACGCGGTGCTTGGCGGAGCAGTCGGCGACCAGCCCTGAGCAGTGCATCCGCAGCGTCAGCCGGTCGTCCTTCATCGACCAGGTCACCTTCGGGCTGCTGCCGATGGTGACCGACCCCCGGAACCACCGGGTGACGTCGACCGTGCCCGCCTTGGCCGTGTCCGAGGCGACGATCTCGAGCGCCGAGTCGTCGGAGTCGATCGTGAGCGTGCGGCCCTGCAGGCCGAAGGACCGGTGGTCGGGATGCTCGTCGTCGTCGGCGGAGGCGCAGGCGGTCGCTCCCGCGGCGAGGACCACGACGACGGCGGCGAGCGCCCCACGGGTCGAACGGCGCGTTCGGGTCGTCCGGGTCGTCCGGGTCGTCCGGGTCGTACGGGTCGTGCGGGTCATGTCGGTCTCCCCCTGGGCTGCTGCCTGACGGTGCACTGATGCGCACTGATGACCGTAGGCAGCCGCGGGCCGGCGAACGATCCGGTGGGCTCCCGGATCCGGGGTGGGGGTAGCCCCCGGGAAAACCTCGGGCGGATACGGGTTTGCAGGACACAGGCACCGGCAATGTAGGCTGTCGACTCGTCCTGGGTGCGTAGCTCAGGGGTAGAGCGCCTGCCTTACAAGCAGGATGTCGGCGGTTCGAAACCGTCCGCGCCCACCAGGTGAGCGAGAGGGCCCCCGGAGAGATCCGGGGGCCCTTTCACGTGTCCGGATGCGCGTGCTTGAGGCTCATGCGGGCCTCGACCCGGTCCGCCTCGGCGACCTCCGCCCAGAAGCGGTGGCAGCTCACGAACACCGCCAGCTCGTGCTCCCGGCGCCGGAGCTTCTCCACCTCGGCCTGTTCGTCGGCCGTCCAGCCGGGGGAGGCGGGGCGCTCGACCTTGCGCCAGCCCCCGTCGTCACTGAAGCCGTCCAGCGGCTCGACGGACCAGGGCAGCCGCTTCAGCAGGGCCGACAGCTCGGCCCGGACCTGATGCAGCTCCTCCTGACCGGCGCGCAGGTCGCTGGGAAAGTCATAGGTCTTAGCCACCCGGCAATGGTACGCCTGTTCGAATTTGAGTGGCGAGCTCCTTTGGGGTGTTCGTGTGAACGTGTGTTCGGGTGATGTCGTGGTGGCTCAGGAAGCCGGATCGGGTAGCCGGATCGGGAAGCCGCCGCTCGACCGGTCAGCGCGGCGCCGCGCAGGCGGGAGTGCCGTCGGGCAGCCGGTGCCGGTTGCGGGACACCCACCGGTAGACCACGCGGGCGCCGGCCCGGACGCCGGGCAGCCGCACGACGGCCGCGAGCACCCGGTACCCGCCGGACGGCGACGTGCCCACCCAGCGGGCCAGCGCGTCCGACCCGCCCGCGAGCACCGTGCCGCCGCGCAGCAACAGCACCTCCTGGTCCAGCCGTTCGAGGTGCGGCCCGGTCTCCTCGGCGGGCAGGAACTGCCAGGGAACCGCTTCCAGCGTCGGCGCCGCGAGCGCCCGGAGGCGGTCGACGGAGGTCTGGCAGAAGCCGCAGTCCCCGTCGTAGGCGAGGACGGGGGGAGCGGACCCGGGCATGGGGTTCCCTTCGGTCAGGACAACCGTTCCGGACGACGGGTCCGAACCGGGGTGCCCGCTGACGGACGGCCCGTTGTCAGACCCTCGTTCTACGGTTGCCGCATGGATCACAGTGGTGTGGAGCAGGTGCGGCTGGTGCCATGGTCGCAGGGCGACTTCTGGCTGTTGCAGCGGTCCAACAGCCCCGAGATGACTGCGCATCTCGGCGGCCCGGAGAGCGAGGAGAAACTCGCCGACCGGCACCGGCGGTACCTCGAGTTGGCCCCGGGCGGCATGTACCGGGTCGTAATGGCGGACGGCGGGGAGACCGTCGGGTCGATCGGCTACTGGGAGACCCAGGTGCGGGGCGGCACGGTGTGGGAGACCGGGTGGGCGACCCTGCCCGGGTTCCAGGGCAGAGGCCTCGCCGCGCGGGCCGCCCGGGCGCTCATAGAGGTCGCGGGACAGGCGGTCGGTCACGGCGGCCACCCGTCCCTGCACGCCTTCCCCAAGGTCGACCACCCGGCGTCCAACGGAGTATGCCGCAAGGCCGGTTTCACCCTGCTCGGACAGATCGACCTCGAGTACCCGAAGGGGAACCCGATCCGGTCCAACGACTGGTACGTCGACCTGCGGAGCATCGGCACGGCGCTGCCTAGCGCGTAGCCGCCGCCAACTCCCGTACCAGGCGCGTCGCCACCGGCGCCGGTATGCCGTGCCGCTCGGCCGCACGCAGCAACGCCCCGCCGATCGCGTCGAGTTCGAGGGGCCGGCCCGCCTCTGCGTCACGCTGCATGGAGGACTTGGTGGTGGGCGCGAAGGCGTCGTACCGGGCGAGTGCCTGGGCCGGGTCGGCGGGGGCGCCGCAGGCGCTGCTGACGGCGGCGGTCTCCTCGACGAGGGCGGTCAGCTCCTCGCGGCGCCGGGTGCGGACCTCGCCGAGGGGCAGGCCGTACCGGGTGGTGAGCAGGGCGAAGGGCGCGAGGAACGCCATCTTCGCCCACAGCGCGGCCGTCTCGTCCGGCAGCACGCGGACGGTCGGGCCGGCCGCCGTCAGCGTCCGCGCGAGCGCGTCGAGGCGGGGCCGCGGCACGGCGTCGCCGGCCAGGTCGACCTCCGCGAAGGGGCTCGCGTGCTCGATCACGCCCCGCGCGACCCGGGTCGACTCGACGCGGATCACGGCCGGGGCGACCCGGTCCGGACGGTGGCGGGCACGCAGGACGGCCGGGTGCTCGACGCCGTTCAGGAACGGTACGAGGAGGGTGTCGTCGCCGAGCGCCGGGGCGGGGAGACGGCTCAGGCCCGCTTCCAGCGCGGTGTGCTTGACGGCGATCAGGACCGCGTCGACCGGGACGCGCAGCTCGGTGTCCGCGTCGACGCGGGCCGTGAAGTCGCCGAACCGCGCGCTGTGGACGCGGATGCCGTCGGCGCGCAGGGCGGCGGCCGTGTCCTCGCCGGCCAGGCAGGTCACCCGGTGGCCGGCCCGGGACAGCAGGGCCGCGAGCAGGCCGCCGACCCCGCCGGGGCCGAGCACGGCAACGCGGAGAGCGTCGTTCGTCATGGTGATGTCGTCCTCTCGTCGGTCGGCCCCGCGGGTGCGGTGGCCGCCTCGGACGTGATCATGGCACGCGGACGGGGTCCCGGGGCAGACTGGGCGCATGTGCCGGAGTATCAAGACGCTGCGTCCCCCCGCCCTGCCCGAGGAGGCCACGGAGGACGAGATTCGCGCCGCAGCCCTGCAGTACGTACGCAAGGTGTCCGGCTTCCGGGCGCCGGCGGAGCACAACCGGGAGGTGTTCGAGAGAGCCGTCGACGTCATCGCCGCGGCCACGGCGGAGCTGCTGGACGGCCTGGAGGTACGCGGGTCGCACCGGCCGACGGCGGCCTGACGCCGACGTACGGGCGCGGGCGGCTGCCCACCGGCCGGGAACGGACCGGCTACGCCGGCTGCCGTCGCATCACGTACGCAGCGCCCGCGCCCGCGCCGAACAGCGCGAGCACCGACACCCCCGTCGCCAGCCAGGTCGTGCCCAGCCAGTGTGCGCCGAAGTAGCCGAGGGCGGCGCTGTAGCCCGCCCAGGCCAGACCGGCCAGCGCGGACCAGGGGAGGAACTCGCGCGGGCGGCGATGGGCCGCGCCCGCGATGAGGGAGACGACGGAACGGCCGGCCGGGGCGAAGCGGGCCAGCACGACCAGGGCGCCGCCGCCCCGGGCGAGCGCCTCGCCGAGACGTTCCTGCGCGGTGGTCAGCCGGCGGGAGCGGGAGATCGCCCGGTCCAGGCGCTCACCGCCGCGCCAGGCCAGCCGGTAGGCGACCAGGTCGCCGAGTACGGAGGCGGTCGTCGCGGAGAGGATCAGGACCATGATGTCCGGGACGTCGTTCGGCACTTGGCCGGTCGCCGCGCCCGAGCCCGCCGCCGCGGCCGTCGCCGCGGTGATGACGAGGACTCCGCTGGGCAGCACCGGCAGGAACACGTCGAGGAGGACCGACAGGCCCACCACCGCGTAGATCCAGGGGCTGCCGAGCAACGCCCCCACACTCTCGAACACCGCAGACTCCCCGTGTCTCCCCCGTGACGGCCGACCGTGCCGCTGTGTCGCGGGGGAGCGGCAGGTGCGGCCAATGACAGCCATACAGCGTACGCGTGGGGTGTGACAGCGGATTCACGGGGGGCTCGTGTGTTCGGCACACCACGTTCACCTGCGCCGGAACCGACGTGGTGCTCCGCGGCATGGTCCAGGCCGCGGAGCACTGTGCCGTTCGGCTGGGACGGTCAGACGGCGACCGTGGCCTTCTCCTCCGAGGGCTCCCGCTCGGTGGCCGTGCGGCCCGCGAGCAGGCGGTCCAGGCCGAGGGCGCCGGAACCGGTGAAGACCAGCAGCAGGAAGGCCCAGCAGAACATCGCCGAGGCCTCGCCGCCGTTCTCGATGGGCCACAGGGCGGCCGACTGGTGCACGTCGAAGTACGCGTACGCCATGGAGCCCGAGGCCAGGAACGCGGCGGCCCGGGTGCCGAGGCCGAGCATCACCAGGCTGCCGCAGACGAGCTGGATCACGGCCGCGTACCAGCCGGGCCAGGTGCCGGCGTCGATGGTGCCGCCCTCGGTGCCCGCGGCGCCGCCGAGGACGCCGAAGAGGGACGCCGCGCCGTGGCAGGCGAAGAGCAGGCCTACGACGATGCGGAAGAGGCCGACCGCGTAGGGCTGTGCGGTGTTCAGGCGAGCGGACATGGTGGGGGGTGCTCCTTCGGTGTCGGTCGGGGCCGGTCCCGGAAAGGGGAGTGGACCGGCCGATGGGGGCGGCGGTACCGAATGAGCGACTCACGTTAGGTGGACCTAATCGATGCTTGCAAGTTCAACTTTTGGCCATGACTTGGGCTCCGTTTGGGGCTCCGTTTCCGCCTTCGCGGCACGTAGAACGGCTCTCGCCACCGCATCCGCGTCCGAAAGTGTGACCGAATCCACCCCTGGGCGGGCGCCCGCCGCAGTGACCCAGTGCACGCCCTCCGTGGGCACCCCGAAGGCCAACCTCCTTGCGTGCGGCCGTCCCTGACGGTCGATCAGGCAGTAGGGGCGCTGAGTCACGTCCAGCCCTCCGGTCACGTAACCGTCCACCGTGTGGGGACGGCACTGTCCGGTCCTGAGCAGCCGGGCCAGCAGAGGGTCGGCGGTGCGGCGCACGTCCGTTTCCGGGAGCCGGGCCTCTATGAGCGTCGTCACGCGGACGCCCGAGCCCGGCACCTCCGGCGAGTGCGCCCGCCAGGCCCCGCCCTCCTCCCGTACCTCCAGCCGGGGCCCGAGCACCTCCACCACTCCCGCCTCCACCAGGGCGGTCAGCTCCTCGACGCGACGGCGGGGCGGTCCGATCGACAGGAACGCGTTGAGCGGGGTGTACCAGCGGTCCAGGTGGTCCCGGCGGGAGGCGCCGGCCAGCCCGGCGTGGTCGACGATCAGCCGCAGTTCGTTGCGCAGGTCGCGCAGCACGTCCAGAGCCGCCTTCGAGGGACCGTCGACATTGCCCCGGGCGGCCTCCTCCGCGTCCCTGCGCAGATACTCCAGCAGCCAGTCCCGCCACTGCCCCGGATGCGCGAACCGGCGTTCCGCATACGGCCGCAGGACCCGGTCCCAGCTCCAGCGGGCGGCCTCGGGCACCCCGAACTCGTCGAGTGTCACGGCCTCTTGGGGAGCGCGGTGCGGGACGGCGAGGAACCGGTCCAGGAACGCCGCCTGCCGTACGAGGGCCGCGTAGTAGACCGCCTCCACCTCCTTCGCCACCAACGGCCATATCTCGGCCAGGAAGTCGGGCGCCTCCCCGGAGTCCGCGCGCTTGCGGAAGCCCGCGATCACCTCCGGGGTCAGCACGAGCGGGGTGTGACGCCCGTACGGGCCCTTGGCGTTGTCGCCGCGCGCCTGGTACGGGATGCCGCGCCGGGAGCCGGCGTACAGGCGCGGCTCCTGGCCGGAGGGCAGGTAGCGCAGGCCGTGCGGGACCGGGACGAAGCGGCCGCCCCGGCCGGTGGTCAGCAGGGCCATGTGGTCGAAGAAGTTCAGGCCCAGGCCGCGCAGCAGGACCGGTTCACCGGGGGCGAGCGCGCCGAGGTCGACGTCGGCCGGATTGGCGGGCGGGACATGGCGCAGGCCGTGCCGCTCGGCGTAGGCGGCGTGGCGCCGCAGGGCGGCGTCGGCGACTGCCGGCAGATGCCCCTGGGCGAGGACCACGGCGGACAGGCCGAGCAGGACACGGCCGTCGTCCAGGGTGAGGACCTGACGGCCGTCGGCGGCGTCGTCGAGCCGGACCGCGCGCGCCGCGTGCGTCTCGACGCGCACCGGGGGCGGGGCCTGGCGCACGGTCCGCGCGAACACCCACTCCAGGTAGCGGCCGTAGTGCGCGCGGGTCGGGTACTCGTCCGGTCCCAGCTCGCCGCCCGCCCACGCGTGCAGACTCGGGCCCGGGCGGATCGGGCCCGCGCAGTCGACGCTGTCGTCGGTGAACAGGGTCACCTGCGACGACACGGTGTTCATCAGCAGCTCCGGCGACTGGGCGGTCCGCCACACGCGCCCCGGTCCCGGTGGGGCGGGATCGACGACATGGACGGTCAGCCGCACCCCGGGCGGCAGCAGCTCGGGCGCGGAGGCGCAGAGACGTTCCAGGACGCTGGTGCCGCGCGGCCCGGCGCCGACGAGGGCGACGGCGAGATCGGCGTTCACTGAGGGCAAGGGGGTGACTCCCGGGCGTGTGGGGCGCGATGGAGCAGGCCGCCCGCGAGGCCCTGACGGAAGCGGACGGTCCGCCTCATCATGCCCCCCGAACTCTTCGAGAACGGGGGGACCCCCACCGTCACGGACGCCAACCCGGGCCACACAGGCCCCGGTTGTCCCGCATCAGGAGGTGAGCTCGGACTCCTCCACAGCGGTCAGCACGCTGTTCCCCCGCGCCTGCTCCAGCCGCAGCCGCGCCGAACGGCCGTTCAGCGTCAGGGACATGAGCTGGTTGCCGAACCACGGCCCGCCGGTCTTGCGCCAGTCGACGGGCGGTCGCGGACAGCGCCCGTGGCGGCGGAAGCGGCGCCCGAGCGCACGGGCCACGGCACTCCAGCCGAAGCGGAAGCCCACCCGTATCGACACGGGGATGGAGTTGTGCACGGGCGAGCAGGTGAGCTGCAGCACCCGAGCGTCGGGCCCGGCCCCGTCGGGCCAGCGCGGCTCGGCCACATACGCGTGGTGCACGTCCCCGGAGAGCACGAGCACGCTCGCCGGCGCCTGCGCCCCCGTCCCCGCCTCGGCGATCAGCTCCGTCAGCGCGGCGAAGGACGTCGGGAAGGCCGCCCAGTGCTCCAGGTCCGCCGCACGCCGCAGCTTCTCCCCGAACCGGGCCCAGCGCGCCCCGCGTTCGCCCCGGCACAGGGCCGCGTCCCAGGCCTCGGCGTCGTGCACCAGGTGCGGCAGCAGCCAGGGCAGGGAGGTGCCGATCAGGAGATGGTCGTAGGAACCGGGACCGTCGAGGATCTGATCCCGCAGCCACCGCGCCTCGCCCGAGTCGAGCATCGCCCGCCCGTCCTCGCCGAGGACCCGGGCGGCCCGGGTGTCGACCATCAGCAGCCGCACCCGCCCGAAGTCGCGCCGGTAGCTCCACCGCACGGACGCCGGGTCGGCGTCGGCGCGGCAGGCGAAGTCGCGCAGCACGTCGGTGCCGTCGGGGGTCGCGCGCACGGCGGCGTAGAGCGGGTCGGCGGCCAGCTCGGCCGGGGTGAGGTTGCCGAGGTGCTGGTGCACCCAGTACGAGGTCAGGCCGCTCAGCAGCCGCTCGCGCCACCAGGGCGTGGCCCGCATGTCGGCCAGCCAGGCGGCGGAGGTGTTCCAGTCATCGACGACGTCGTGATCGTCGAAGACCATGCAACTCGGCACGGTCGACAGCAGCCAGCGCACCTCGGGGTCGAGCCAGGACTCGTAGTACAGCCAGGTGTACTCCTCGAAGTCCGCGACCTCGGCGCCCGGCGGATCGGTCAGGCCGCGGCGGGCGGCGATCCGCTCGCGGGTCGCGTCGGAGACCTCGTCGGCGTACACCTGGTCGCCCAACAGCAGCAGTACGTCGGGCCGTTCGGCCGTCGGATCGGCGGCGAGGCGCGCGGCCAGGCTGTCCAGGGCGTCGGGGCCGACGGGGTCGTGCCCGCCGGCCGGGGGCGCCGCCCAGCGGCAGGAGCCGAACGTCACGCGGACGCCGTGGGCCTCGGCGTCAGGGGTGCGGATCTCGGAGGGCGGGAAACGGGAGTCGGGCGGCGGCCACACGCGGGCGCCGTCGAGGAGGATCTCGTACGCCGTCGCCGTCCCCGCCGTCAGACCGGTCACCGGGACCAGGGCGTAGTGATGGCCCGCCACCTGGAAGGTGCGGGCCGTGCCGCCGGCGCCGTCCGTGCAGCGCACCTCGGCGGTGCACGGGCGGCTCGCCTCGACCCAGACGGTCGCGGACGAGGCGTCGGCGTATCTCAGCAGTGGTCCCAGCCGCAGTCCGGCCACGTGATCACCCGCCCATCTGTCTGGTCGGGCTCACCTCCGGCTCGCCCTCCTTCGTCGCCCCGTACGGTACGGAACGACAGAGGTCCGCGGGGAGGTTCCGGCGGTCACGGGTTCGGTCACGAATCGATCAGCGAGCGGGTTCAGCAGTTGGCGAGGTAGCTCGTCAGCGCGCTCTTCTCGGCGGAGTCGACCGAGAGGTCGTAGTAGTACTTCACCTGCACCCAGGCGCGGACGTACGTGCAGCGGTACGAGGTGACCGACGGCATCCACTCGGCGGGGTCCTGGTCGCTCTTCTGCTGGTTCACGTTGTCCGTGACGGCGATCAGCTGCGGGCGCGTGACGTCGTTGGCGAAGGCCTGGCGCTGGGCGGTGGTCCAGTTCCGGGCGCCGGAGTCCCAGGCCTCGGCGAGCGGGACGAGGTGGTCGATGTCGAGGTCCGAGGCGGCGGTCCAGGTGGCGCCGTCGTAGGGGGAGTACCAGCTGCCGCTGGTGGCGGTGCAGGCGGAGTTGGTGACGACGTTCGTACCGTCCCGCTTGAGGATGTACTCACGGGTGTTGCAGGTGCCGCTGATGGTGATCCAGGTCGGGAACAGGTCCCGGTCGTAGCCGGTCCTGACCTCGCTCGCCACGGTGAGGGAGGCGAGGTAGCTGCGTGCGGTGGCGGCGCTGACCGGGGTGGGGAGAGCGGCGGAGGCGGTCGGGGAGGTGAACAGCCCGACCGAGGCTATGAGACCCGTGAGGGCGGCGAGTATGCTCAGCCGTCCACGCGCGTAGAACTTCGACATGCGAACTCCCTTGGGGAGGCGGGGGTGTTGGAGCGCGAGCGTTGGAATGCTCGCCGTGTCGCATTGCGGGGAGGTGTGCGTCCGGTTAGAAGTTAGTGACGTGCTCATGACACGACAAGGTTTATGGCAGAACGATCTCGTACCATGGGATGCGCAGAAGGGGAGTAGCTCTTCGCCGGACCGTCGACATACTGCTCAGCTCGTCTGAGCCGGCGCCCGGAGGCGGACCCGTTGTGGCGGGTCGGCCAGCGAGACCTTCGGCAAGCAGTGCACATCCGTGCCGTACGGCACGGGTGAGACGTGTGCTGCCGTGCCGAGGTGTCTCCTTCCTGAGGAGTCAGGACTCTCGGCGGGGCGGCCCCCGACCGATTGAGGAACCTTGATCAGCATCACCGTGACGGCACTCGTCTTCGGCGTCGTCTTCCTGGCCGAGCTGCCCGACAAGACCGCCCTCGCCGGCCTCGTCCTCGGCACCCGCTACCGCGCCTCGTACGTCTTCGCCGGCGTCGCCGCCGCGTTCGCGCTGCATGTCGCGCTGGCCGTCGCGGCGGGCAGCGTGCTGACCCTGCTCCCGCAGCAGCTCGTGCAGGCTCTGACGGGCGTGCTGTTCCTGGGCGGCGCGGCCGTGCTGCTGCTGAAGAAGGACGAGGACGACGAGGAGATCCGGCGGCCGGAGAACCAGTCGTTCTGGAAGGTCGCGGGCGCGGGCTTCATGCTGATCCTCGTCGCCGAGTTCGGCGACCTCACCCAGATCATGACGGCCAACCTCGCCGCCCGCTACGACGACCCCCTCTCCGTCGGCCTCGGCGCGGTGCTGGCGCTGTGGGCGGTGGCCGGCCTCGGCATCGTCGGCGGAAAGGCGCTGATGAAGAGGGTGCCACTGCAGCTGATCACCAGGATCGCGGCACTGCTGATGCTGACACTGGGGGTCTGGAGCCTGTGGGAGGCGATCACCGGCTGACCCGAAGGCGGGGGAGGCCGTCCGGCTGGGCCGGCTGGGCGGGGGAGGCCGTCCGGCCGGGCCGGCTGGGCGGGGGGAGTGGGGCAGGTCGGTTCGGCGCGTCCCGACCGGGCGCGGGGGTGGGGAGCCCGGGTCCGCTGGGCCGGGGGTGGGTTTGGCGGGCTTAACGGTTGGTGAACGGTTGCTGCTGGTTGTCGTCTGGGGTGGCGGTGGGCGGCGATTGTTTTGTACCGTGAGGAAACAAAGTGGCTCCCGCCCGTTTTCCCTGACCGGCGGGCGGGGCCGCCTTGTCTCTACGTACCTGGAGCTGATGATGCCGGTCCTGACCGCCCGCGCCCTCCTGCTCGACATGGACGGCACCCTCGTGAACTCCGACGCCGTCGTCGAGCGCATCTGGCGGCGCTGGGCCGACGCGCACGGGCTCGACGGGGACGAGGTCATGAAGGTGGTCCACGGCCGTCAGGGATACGCCTCGATGGCCGTGCTGCTGCCCAGCCGTCCGATGCATCTGAACATGGCGGACAACGCGCGGATGCTCGCGGAGGAGACCGCCGACCTGGAGGGCGTCGTGCCGGTGCCCGGCGCACCGGAGTTCCTCGCCTCCCTGCGGGGCGTCCCGCACGCCCTGGTCACCTCGGCGGACGTCCCCCTGTCGACCGCCCGGATGGCCGCGGCCGGACTGGAACTCCCGGACGTGCGCGTCACCGCGGAGTCGGTCGGCGCGAGCAAGCCGGACCCCGAGGGCTTCCTGAAGGGCGCGGCCGAGCTGGGCGTCGCCCCGGCGGACTGCGTGGTCTTCGAGGACTCCGGCGCGGGCATCGCGGCGGGGCGCTCCGCGGGGATGCGCGTCGTGGGCGTGGGGCCGCGGGCGGCCGCGCACGGCCCGGACGTGGTGGTGCGGGATCTGCGGCAGGTGCGGGTGGAGGTCGTGGCGGACGGGGTGCGGTTGTCCTTCGGCTCGTAGGGGGCGCCCAGCGCGAGACGCCCCACCTCCCGAGTCAGGGTTCCTTCGTCTCGGACTCCAGCTTCGCCCGCGTCGCCGCCCCGTACACGCCCATCCCGTCCGACGTCGTCGCCCTGGACCACTGGTAGTTGCGCAGCGCCTCCTCCACCTCGCTGCCGAAGGCGCCGTCGGCCTCGCCGCTGTAGAGGAACAACTGCCGTAGCCGCAACTGGAGTTCAGTCACCTCGGCACCGGTGTCGCCGCGCCGCAGGACCGCGCCCTCGGAGATCGGCTCGCTGTGGTCGGCCCCCTTGTCGGGTCCCGCGGAAGCGCTGACGCGGGCGGTCGGCGTCGCCTGGCTCGCCGCCGCCGACGGGGACGCCGAGGGCGAGGCGCTCTCTTCCGGTGCGGAGGGCGTCGGACTCTCCCTCTCGGACGGAGACGCCGGCGCATCGGAATGCGACGGGGACGCGGACGCGCTCGCCGACGGCGTCCCGGAGGCCGCGCTGGTCGAGGGGGCCGGCACGGCCGCCCGTACGTCCTTCGGGGCGGCCCCGTCGCGCGTCGGCTTGTCGTAGGAGAACAGCCCGCTCGCGAACCCGGCCGCCGCCACGACGGCCACGACGGCAGCCGCCGTCGCGACCAGCAGCGTCCGGCGACGGCGGGGGCTTGGCGGCTCCTCGTCGTCGGGGACCGCGGCGCCGGCGTCCCCCGCCTCGAACAGGCTCAGGTCGCCGGCCCTGGGCTCGACGGCGGACGGAGCCGACAGGGTGAACGGCGCCGGGCCGGTGGGTTCCGCCGCGCGTAACGGCATCGTCGCATCGGCCGGAACCGCCGGCAGCGGCATGGTCAGCTCACCGTCCGGCGACACCGCGCCTCCGGTCGTGCCTCCGGCCATACCCCCGGCCGTGCCTCTGACCGTCCCTCCGGCCGTCCCCCCGGTCGTGCCTCCGGCCATACCCCCGGCCGTGCCTCTGACCGTCCCTCCGGCCGTCCCTCCGGCCATGCCCCTGGCCGTCCCCCCGGCCGTCCCTCCGGCCGTGCCCATGGCACCCGGCGCGGACGGCTGCTCGCCCTCCAGCTCCACGTATGGCCGTATCCGCAGTGGATCGAAGTCCTCCGCCGCGGCCGCCTCTGCCGTGCGCGTGTCGCGCAGGGAGTCGGCGGCGCGCTGGGCGCAGGAGCAGGACGGGGTGTTGTCGGGCGCGCGGAGCGCTCCGCACTCCGGGCACGGCAGCCCCCGCTGCCCCGGTCGCCCCTGCTGCCCCGTCGGATCGATCACGTGTTCGTCCCTCCCCATCCAAACTCCAAGGATTATGCAGATCCTCCACATGGTCGCCCGCTCGAGCCCCCCGGAATGTCATATTCCGCCAGGAATCAAGGGGGCTAACGAGGACTCAAGAGGCCATAACGGGTCACACCGATCACGATGGAAAGGGTCACCAGCCTCAGGAGGCATCCATGGCCTTGGACGCGCACAGCAGGACCGCGGATCCACGTCAGGAACACGTGTCCGGAAACGTCCTCGTCTCGATCGGCGCCCTGCTGCTCGGCATGCTCCTCGCCGCCCTCGACCAGACGATCGTGTCGACCGCCCTGCCCACCATCGTCAGTGACCTGGGTGGTATGGAGCACCTGTCGTGGGTGGTCACGGCCTACATGCTGGCGTCGACGGCCGCGACCCCGCTGTGGGGCAAACTGGGCGACCAGTACGGGCGCAAGAGGCTGTTCCAGATCGCGATCGTCCTCTTTCTGATCGGTTCGGCGCTGTGCGGAATGGCGCAAAACATGCCGCAGTTGATCGCCTTCCGGGCCGTCCAGGGCCTGGGCGGCGGCGGGTTGATGGTGCTGTCGATGGCGCTGGTCGGCGACCTCGTCCCGCCGCGCGACCGGGGCCGCTACCAGGGCCTGTTCGGCGCGGTGTTCGGCGCCACGAGCGTCCTCGGCCCGCTGCTCGGCGGTCTGTTCACCGAACACCTCAGCTGGCGCTGGGTGTTCTACGTCAACCTGCCGGTCGGCGTCGTCGCCCTCGCCGTCATCGCGACCGTCCTGCACATCCCGCGCAAGGCGACCAAGCACGTCATCGACTACCTCGGCACCCTCCTCATCGCCTCCGTCGCCACCTGCCTGGTCCTGGTGGCCTCGCTCGGCGGCACCACCTGGGACTGGGGCTCGCCGCAGATCGTTGCACTGGCGGTGCTGGGCGTGCTGCTGGCCGTCGCGTTCGTGTCGGTGGAGCGGCGGGCGCCCGAACCCGTCCTCCCCCTCAAACTGTTCCGCATCCGCACCTTCACCCTCTCCGCCGTGATCAGCTTCATCGTCGGCTTCGCGATGTTCGGCGCGATGACCTACCTGCCGACCTTCCTCCAGGTGGTGCAGGGCGTCTCCCCGACCATGTCCGGCGTCCACATGCTGCCGATGGTGGCGGGCATGCTCCTGTCGTCCACGGGCTCCGGGCAGCTCGTCAGCCGCACCGGCCGCTGGAAGGTGTTCCCGGTCACGGGCACCGCCGTCACCGCCCTCGGCCTGCTCCTGCTCCACCAGCTCGACGAGCACAGCTCCACCGGCGAGATGAGCGCCTACTTCTTCGTCTTCGGCCTCGGACTCGGCCTGGTCATGCAGGTGCTGGTGCTGATCGTGCAGAACGCGGTCGCCTACGAGGACCTCGGCGTCGCCACCTCCGGCGCGACCTTCTTCCGCTCCATCGGCGCCTCCTTCGGCGTCGCCATCTTCGGCACCGTCTTCGCGAGCCGCCTCGGCGACAAGCTCGCCGACGCCCTCCGGGGCGTCCCGCTCCCGTCCGGGGTCTCGGCGGGCGCGCTGGAGTCCGACCCGCGTGGCATCGCCGACCTGCCGTCCGCGCTGCGTCCGCGCGTCCTGCACGCCTACGCCTCCTCCATCACCGACGTCTTCCTGTACGCGGCCCCCGTCGCGCTCCTCGGCTTCGTCCTGGCGTGGTTCCTCAAGGAGGACCCGCTGCGCGGCTCGGTCACCGCCCCCGACGTCACGGAGACCCTCGCCAGCAACCCGGTCGAGCGGTCGTCGTACGACGAGGTGTGCCGCGCGCTGTCCGTCCTCGGCACCCGCGAGGGCCGCCGCGAGATCTACGGGAAGATCACCGCACGGGCCGGCTACGACCTCCTCCCCGCCGCGAGCTGGCTGCTGCTGCGGATCAAGCGGTACGGCAGTGTCGAGCCGAGCGCGCTCGCCGAGCGCAGCACCGTCCCGCTCCCGGTGATCATCGAGGGGGCCCGGCAGGTCGAGGAGCGCCGGCTCGCCGTGCGCGAGGGGCTCGACATGGTGCTCACCGACGAGGGCCGCGAGGTCGCCGAACGGCTCGCGCAGGCCCGCGAGGAGTCGCTGGCCGAGCTGCTCGGCGACTGGTGGGGGCCGGACCGGCCCACCGACCTCGTCCAGCTGGTCAAGGAACTGAACGACGAGCTGTGCGGCTCGGACCGGGAACAGCCGTACGGCGGACGGGTGGTGCCCGACCACCGTCTCCCCTGAGGGACTCGCTCATCCCGGGCCCTGGCCGAGCGACTTGGCGAACCAGTGCTCGGCGTACAGATCGTCGTTGTACGGCTCGGTCTCCGCGTAGCCCAGCCGGGCGTACAGGGCGCGGGCCTCGACGAGGTCGCCACGGGTGTCCAGGATCATCCGCGTCGCGCCGAGAGCGAGGGCGGCGTCCTCGGCGGCCCGGACGAGGAGCGCCGCGCCGCCCTTCCCGCGCAGCCCCTCCCGCACGAACACCCGCTTCAGCTCGGCCGTCGTCGCGTCCCACAGCCGCACGCCCGCACAGCCGCCCGGCTCACCGTCGTACCGCCCGACCACCAACTGCCCGCCGGGCGGGGTGAGTTCGGCCCAGCTCTGGGCGGCGATCTCCCGCTCCAGCTCGTCCGGATCGGTCCGCCGGCCCTCGTGCAGCAGGTACCAGCGGTCGCTGACCTCCGTGTAGTACTCCCGCCAGAGGGCGGCGGCGACGGGGGAGTCATGGGGTTCGGGGGCGATGGTCCAGGACGTCAGCGTCATCCGGTCATTCTGCGGAGACGGTGTGCGGGGCGCGCAACCGGATATGCGTGACCCCGGGAGAGTCCAGCACCAGGGTCTTCTCCCACTCGATGTGCCGGTGGCCGGAGTCACGGGGGCTGTCGGGGTCGCCGAGGCCGCCGAGGTTGTCGAACAGGCGTCGGCCGCCACAGGCCAGCACCGGCACGACGTGCAGGAGGAGCTCGTCCAGCCAGCCGTTGCGGATGAACTGCTGCACCAGGTCCGCCCCGCCCGCCAGCGACACGTCCTTGTCACCGGCCGCCGCCCGGGCCAGCTCCAACGCCCGCTCCGGGCCCTCGGTGACGAAGTGGAAGGTGGTGCCGCCCTCCCTCACCAGCGGCTCGCGCGGGTGGTGGGTGACGACGAACACCGGCGCGTGGAAGGGCGGCTCGTCACCCCAGGGGATCTCCCCGGTGATGAACATGCCGTGGCCCATCACCACCGCGCCGGGCCGGGCGACATGCTCGGCGATCAGCGCGTCGTCCGGCCCGGTCTCCCCGCCCGTCATCCCCTGCATCTGCCGGAACGTGCGCAGCCCGTACACCCACGAGTGCAGCCGCTCCCCGCCGATGCCGAGGGGGTGCTCGCGCCCCGACTCCGGGCCCGCCACGTATCCGTCGAGCGACATGGCCAGCCGTGCGATGACCTCACCCATGACAACCTCCCAGGCAACTGTTTCCTCGATCACTGACTTCTTGCTTCCGTGATCGCCGACTTCCTGCTTCCACCCCTGCGTCGATCGGTCCGCAGCCGAATCGACACGCTGCTCGCATCGATCCATTGATTCCATTGAGTCCATCGATTCCGGAGACTGGTCGTCATGAACCGCACCGACCGGCTCTACGCCCTGGTGGAGGAACTGCGCGCCGCCGCACCGAGCCCCCGCAGCGCCCGCACCCTCGCCCGCCGCTTCGAGGTCAGCGTCCGCACCGTCGAGCGGGACCTGGCGGCGCTGCAACAGTCCGGGGTGCCGGTGTACGCCGAGCCGGGCCGCAGCGGCGGCTACGTCCTGGACCGGCAGAGCACCCTGCCGCCGCTGACCATCACCCCGGCGGAGGCGACGGCCCTCGCGGTCGGGCTGCACGCCCTCGGGGGCACCCCGTTCGCGGCCGACGCGCGCAGCGCGCTGCACAAGGTGCTCGCGGTGCTGCCGGAACGGCAGCGGGCGGCCGCCGCCGAGATGACCGGACGCGTGCGGCTGCTCGTACCGGCGGCGGGGGAGGCGCGGTCCGCCGGGCCCGTCGTACCGGCGCCGCTGCGCGAGGCCCTCACCGCGGGGCGGGTGCTGCGTCTGCAGTACGTGGACGCGGGCGGCGCCGTCTCCGGCCGCGACGTCGAACCGGTCGGCTTCCTCGGCGGCGACGAGCACTGGTACCTGGCCGCCTGGTGCCGGATGCGCGAGGCGCCGCGCGGCTTCCGCCTCGACCGGATACGGGCGGTCGAGGCCCTCGACGAACGGATCCCGGAGCGCCACGTGAACCTCGCGGAACTCGACACGCTCGGCTCCGACCTGGTGCCCCTGGCCGAGTTCGGAATGTGACGGCAATCACCGACAGGGGGTTGTCGCATGCGCCGCCGAATCTGGTGTCCGACGCGCCCAGCCTCGACGGACGCGCACCCACGAAAGGCGACAGCCATGTCCCAGACCACCACCGATGCCGCGACCGGTACCACTGCCCGCGCCCTCGCCCCGGCGACCGGTCTCGCCCTCCTCGAACGCTGGACCGCTCTGTGGAACGGCGACTTCGCCGACGCCGAGAGCTTCCTCGCCCCCGACTTCCGCATCCGCTTCGGCGGCAGCCCCGAGGACGCGCCGGTCACCGACGCGCTCCGCGGCCCCGCGGGCATCGTCGACCTCATCGCCCAGCACCACGCCGAGAGCCCCGGCCGCCGGTACGCCGTCGAGGGCGTCCCGCTCGTCGATCCGGCGCTGGGCCGGGTCGCCTCCTGCTGGTACGTGACCCGCCCGGACGGGAGCCAGAAGAGCGGCATCGATCTGTTCGAGGTCGTGCACGGGCGCATCGGCACGGTGTGGTCGGTGACGGGCGAACGCCGCTTCGCCGCCTGAGGCGGGGGCGCTGCGCGCCGCGCGCCGTTTGGGAGGGGCCGTCCGGGCAACCCGAAACGGGAACCGGCCCGTGGGGCCGACACACCGGAAGGCAAGGCATGTCCACAGGAGTGATCATCGCTCTGATCGTGATCGTGGCGGCCGTCGTCGCCGTCGTCGCCGTCGCGGCCGTCCTGGCCGTGCGGGCCCGCGGCTCGCACGGCGGACGCGGCCTCAAGCACCGCTTCGGACCCGAGTACGACCGGGCAGTGGCCCGGCACGACGGGGACGTCAAGGCCGCCGAGCGCGAACTCGACGCCCTCGTGCAGCGGCACGGCGGCCTGCACGAGCGGCCGTTGGAGCCCGCCGAACGCGATCGCTTCACGGCCCGCTGGACGGCCGCGCAGGAGCGCTTCGTCGACTCGCCCCGGGAGGCGGTCACCGAGGCGGACCACCTGCTCGCGGAGGTGGCCGGCGCCCGGGGCTTCCCGGACGGCGACCAGTACGAGGAGCAGCTCGCCGCCCTCTCCGTCCACCATGCCCGCCACGTCCACGGCTACCGACGCGTCCACCGCGTCGCACGTGTCCACATGACCGGCGCGGGCGGTAGGGGTGGTGCAACTGGTGTGGCTGGTGCTAGTGGTGCAGGCGCTGCAACTGGTGTCGCTGGTGCAGAGGGTGTGGACGACGGTCGTGCGCCCGGCACGGAGGACATGCGGGCCGCCATGGTCGAGGCCCGCGCGCTCTTCGACGACCTGGTCGGCACGGCCCGTCGAGACTCCGGCCGGCACCGCGCGCAGCAGCCCGCACGACAGGACCGCTCCCGCTCCGGCCACCACCTGCCGTGGGGCTTCCACCGCCACCAGGCGAAGGAGGGCTGAACCATGCCGGACACGACACCGAACGTGACACCCGAACCGGGCACGGGCCCGGGCCCGGAGGATCGCCGTCGGCCGGGCGACCGGACGCGGGCCGCCGCCCCGCCCCCGGCCGGGACCGTGGCGCCGGGTGGGGCCGTACCGCCCGGCGAGGTCGTCCTGCCGGACGAACCGGCCGCGGACGAGCCCCGCGGGCGCACGACGGCCGGTTCCAGGGCCCCTGTCGCCTCCGGGGCCGCCGCTGCCGCTGCCACGCCTGCCGCCCCCGCGACCGCGGCTCCCGCCGACGGTCAAGGGGCGCATCTCCTCCCGGACGACGAGTGCGACCGGATCGCCTCCCGGATGCGGCACGCGGTCGTCGGGTTCGTCGACGGACCCCGGGACGCCGTGGAGGAGGCCGACCAGGTGCTGGAGGAACTCGCCGCCCGCCTCACCGACGCCGTGGACCGGTGCCGCCGTACCCTGCGCGGGTCGTGGCAGGAGACGGCGAAGGGCAAGGGCGACGGCGGCAAGGACCGGGCGACGGCGACCGCGTCCGCGCCGACCGTCGACACCGAGCAACTCCGCCTGGCCCTGCGGGACTACCGCGCCCTGACGGAGCGGCTGCTACACCTCTGACTTCCCGGACTTCCCGACCGAGTCCCCGACAGACCCCTCAGCCGAGTCCCCGACCGCCGCCCGGCGCTCCCGCCACTCCCGTACGACCGCTTCGACGTCGTACGGCTTCATGCCCAGCGGGGGGCCGGGCGGCGGCTTGAACATCATGTCGCGGAGCTTGACGTTGACGTCCGTGATGATCTTCCGGACGATACGTTCCGAGGGCGCCGCGTACGCCGCCGCGAGCGCGTCCTCCGCCTCCTTGCGCAGGGCGAGCGTCGGCGGCAGCACGGAGAGGCCCTCGCGGGCCAACTTGCGTTTGATCCACCAGAGTTCGTCGTACGTGGTGTCCGTGCCCGGCGGCAACGGCTTGCCCGCGCCCGGGAGTTGGTCGAACTCGCCGCGCCGCTCGGCGTCACGGATCTGCTTGTCGACCCAGGACTCGAACGGGACACCCGGTGGCTTTCGCTCGGTCATGCGTCCATTGTGCCGGACGTGGTGGGCCCGGGCGATTTATCATGCGGCGGCTGCACAAGCACACTTAGGACCCAGGACGCCGACAGGCATGTCAAAGACACCTCAAGGGGAGCGCACGTGCTCGAACTGACCATGGCCACCGTCTCCGGCACGGAAGAGGGCGCCACGGCCGGCATGCTGATGGCCGACTCGCCCAGCGACCCCGGCGCCGTGCTGCGGGTGGGCCGGGACAAGTCCGTGTGCCGTCTCGCGACCCCCGACGACTGGCTGTTCGTCTCCCGCGTGCACCTGGAGTTCCTGTGCGGCCCCGAGGGCACCTGGCAGGTGACCTGGCTGCGCGGCTCACAGGACGAGCCGTCCTCCGAGGTGCGACTGGTGATCGGGGAGTACGCGCAGCAGCTCGCGTACGGCGGGACCGTGCCGCTGGCGGGCTCCGGCGAGATCATCGTCTTCGACCGCACCGGGCCGCGCAGCGTCAACGTGGGCTTCTACCACGAGGCGTGATCTGCCACGAGGCGTGATCCACCGCCAGGCGTGATCCACCGCGAGGCGTGACGGTTTCAGGCCTCTTGTCAACGCCGGGCTACGCCAGGACGCGCGCCAGCGCGAAACCGTCGTAGCCCTTCGCGCCCACCGTCTGGATCGCCGTGCCGCTGAGCCTCGGGTGCGAGGCGATCAACTCGATCGCGGCGCGGGTGCCGAGCACGTCGCCCGCCTCGCTGCTCGCGTCGATGACCCGGCCGCCCCGTACGACGTTGTCGAGGACGATCAGACTGCCCGCGCTCGTGAGTTTCAGCGCCCACTCCAGGTAGTGGGCGTTGTTGGCCTTGTCGGCGTCGATGAAGACGAGGTCGAAGGGGGGCGGGTTCTCGTCGGCCAGCAGCGGCAGCGACTCCAGGGCCGGCCCGACCCGCACCTCGACCACCTTGTCGAGGCCCGCGCGGGCGATGTTGCGGGTGGCGACCTCCGCGTGCCGGGGGTCGTACTCCAGCGAGATCAGACGGCCGTCGGCGGGGAGCGCCCGGGCCAGCCAGATCGTGCTGTAGCCGGCGAGCGTGCCGATCTCCAGGATCGCCCGCGCACCCTGGATCTGGGCGAACAGCTGGAGCAGCTTGCCCTGGTTCGCCGTGACGCTGATGGGCGGCAGCTCGGCGGCGTCGCTCTCGCGCAGCGCGGCGGCCGTCACCTCGTCGTCCGGGGCGAGCTGGTCGGTGAAGTAGGCGTCGACGGCGTCCCAGACCTGCGACTCGCTCATGCGCTCTGCCTCTCGTGTGCCTGATCGTGTGCCTGATCGTGTGCCTGACATATGGTCGGCGTGTCTCGTTAGGAATGCTAACTAGAACAGGTCAACGCCACTCGCCGCGCACGGTTTTCCCTCCCGCCGCGCGCCCCGGCCCCCCGCCCCCGGAATTCAGCCGTTCGGCGCACGGGGGCGAGAGCCGCTGCGCAACGGGGCGCGACGGGCTGTCACCGGCCGCACGCCTGCCGCACACCTGCCGTCCTGATCCAGCCATCGAGCCGACCCCGCGGAGGCGGCCCCTCCGCGGGAGCACTATCGTCTTCCGGACAAAAGGAGAGCGGACGTCAGGTGAAGTAGGGGTGGCCTGCGTCTCTGTCCGGGGGAGCCACGGCTCCTCATAAGGTGCGCTTAGGACCCCCGCGCACGGAACGCGTGGGATGAACGGGGCGGAGGCCGACCAGGCGTGGCGAATGCGGAGCACAGCGGGCGGCCGACGGAAGCCTTCGGGGCGACGGCGGTCGACACGACGAGAGCGCGGCTGCGCGCGGCCCGCCTCGGCCTCTGGCTGGTGGCGGCGGTCCTGGCCATACGCCAGGTGGCCGTCGTCCTCGGCACCCCGCGCGGAGAGAGACTCACGGACCTGGAGACCTGGGTCGGCCCCGACGGCGTGCTCCACGTCAAAGGTTCGCTCTACGACTCCACCCGCTTCACGGGCACCCCCTTCGGCGGACTCGTCCTCAAGCCCCTCACCCGGGCGGCCGAACAGGCCCTCGGCTGGGGCTGGACCTTCGGCACCCTGCTGCTGGTCGCCGCCCTCGGCCTGGTCGTCGCCCGCGCCCTGCCCCAGCCGGTCAACAGACGGACGGCCCTGCTGGCCGCGCCCGTCGCCAGCAGCCTGCTGATGCTGTCGCTGCCGGTGCGCAACGCCCTCTGGCTCGGCCAGACCAGCATCATCCCCGTCCTCCTCGTCCTCCTAGGCTGCTTCGTCGCCCGGGACTGGCGGGCCGCCGGCGCCCTGATCGGCGTGGCCGCGGCCCTCCAGCCCACGGTCCTGCTCTTCGCCGCCCTCCTCTGGTTCACCGGCCGCCGTCGCGCCGCGGCCGCCACCGGCGCCGCCTTCGCCGCAGGCACGGCGCTCGCCTGGGCGGCGATGCCGCACGACTCGTACACCTACTGGGTGCACCACATGGCGGGCGTCGGCCTCGGCGGCGAGGCGGACGCGCTGGCCAACCAGTCCCTGCACGGCGCGCTGCTCCGCCTCGGCGTCGCCGGCCCGCTGGAGATCGGCCTGTTCCTGTCGCTGGGCGCGGCCGTGGCCGTCCTCGGCATCCGCCGCGCCGTCCGCTACGCCCGCGACGGCCAGCTGCTGCTGGCGGTGGCCCTGACCGGCTGCGCGGCGATCGTCGTCTCCCCGGCATCCTGGCAGCACCAGCTCCTGTGGGTGCTGCTGGCGGTGGTCGGCAGGGTCGGCAAGCGCGCCTCCGACCGCTACGTCTGGCCGGTGGCGGTCATCCTCGTGATGACCCTCCCGGCGAAGATGCTGCTGCCGAACATGGCGACCCTGTACCCCCTGCGCGACAACGCTGTCCTGCTGGCCGCGCTCGCCGCCGCGACGGTCATCCCCTTCATCCCGCGCACGTCCCCGCACTACCGGACCCCGATCCCCACGGCGTACGCGGCCCCGGTCCCGACGCGCTGGAAGCACGTCCCGCTGCTCCCGTTCATGAAGCGTGTCCTGACCCGCCCGAACCTGCTCCTGGAACTGCTGCTCATGCGGGTGACGTACGCGGCGTACCAGCAGGTCCGGCTGGCGGCGACGGGCGGCACGAACTCCGGCGGACGGGCCCGGGCGGAGGCTCACGGACAGCAGGTCCTCGACATCGAGCGCTTCCTGCACATCGACATCGAGCACTGGGCCAACCACGCGGTCGTCAAGGTCGACTGGCTGCGCGACTTCTTCGACTTCTACTACGAGTCCTTCCACTTCGTGGTGCCGCTGTCGGTCCTCGCCGTCCTGTACTGGCGCCGCCCGGTCGACTACCGCTGGGCCCGCTCGTCGCTCGGCTTCGCGACCCTGCTGGCCCTCGTCGGCTTCTGGCTCTACCCGCTGGCCCCGCCCCGCCTGATGCCGAACCTGGGCGTCATCGACACCGTCCACGGCGTCCAGGACTTCTCCAAGCCGGACTACGGCACACTCACCGCGTTGACGAACCAGTACGCGGCGATGCCGTCGCTGCACTTCGGCTGGTCCCTGTGGTGCGGCCTGGTCATCGCGATCGTCGCCCCGAAGTGGTGGATGAAGGCCCTGGGCCTGCTCCATCCCTTGTTCACGGTCTCGGCGATCGTGGCCACCGGCAACCACTGGGTCCTCGACGCGGTCGGCGGCGCGGCGGTGGTGGGCGGCGGCTTCGGCTTGTCGTACCTGCTGATGGGCCCGAGGGCACGGTTCGCGACGGCGACGGCTGCGAAGGCGAGCACCGAATCGGTACCGGCGAAGAAGGAACCGGCACCGAGTTGATTCCGTTTCTCCTGTGCCGAGTGGACGCCCTGAGGTATTGGGTGTCCACTGGAGTTGTGGGGGTCGGAGGTGGCGGGAATGGAAGGTCTGCCGTTTCGGGTCGAAATTATTGAAACCGATACCGAGTGGATCGTTCAGTGCTCGTCCGAGTTCGGTGAAGCGAGCATGAGGGTACCTCCACCTTGTTCGAAAAGTGAACTGCAATCTGCCTTGTATCGGGTGGAAAAATCCCTGGCCAAGTCTTACAGCATGAACATCGTGCGCGGTGCGTCAGCGCCGGAGAAGTCTGTAAGGGAATTCGGGAATCTCCTCGCCAGAACAATCCTGCGGGACAAGATATTCACCCAGTTCGATCGGTGCAGAACCCGCGCCGAAGAGCAGGGTAAATCGCTAAGAGTATTGTTGCGGACGGACGGCCCTCAGGTGGTTCGTATTCCCTGGGAGTATATGATCGATCCGGCGTACGACGACTATCTTGCCCTTCACGTGCCGGTCGTGCGAGACCTTCGACTCATGAACCCGATCACCCCGGCGCCGCTTGATCTCCCGCTCCGGGTGCTTGGTATTTCGGCGCTTCCGACGGACCTCCCCCCGTTGGAAGCGCAACAGGAGAGAGAGCAGATCGCGCAGATTCTGCGGCAGGACAGCTCGGAGAAGGTGGATTTTCACTGGCTGTCGGGAGACCGCTGGCAGGACCTCAGGAGAGCGCTGGAAACCGGCACATGGCACGTCCTCCACTGCGTCTGCCATGGCGGATTCGACGAGGTGGGTGCCGAAGGATACATCCAGCTCTCCGGTGACGACGGGTCGGCGATGCGACTCCACGCGAGAGATTTCCGGAGGCTCGTGCATAGCACCTCGCAACTGCGTCTCGTCATGCTGAACGCCTGCGAGTCGGCGGTGAGCGGACCGGAGAACGCCTTCACGAGCACTGCTGCAGCTCTTGTGACAGCGGGGGTGCCTGCCGTGGTCGCGATGCAGTACGAGATCACCGACCGCGCAGCTTTCACCTTTGCCTCCTCCTTCTACGAGCGGATCGCCGAAGGAGTTCCGGTGGACCGCGCGGTGACTTCAGCCCGTGACGATGTGAAGGTGCGGCTGGGCACCTTGGAATGGGCCACCCCGGTGCTGTTCCTCGCATCTGATACGGCCCAGATCTTCGCACCCAAAGTGTCGCTGGTAAGAGGGAAGCAGCAGACCGGGCCGTCGTCCACGCCCGGACCACTGCGGCAGCCGCCCGAGGGGACCGCCGTACTTGCCGACGTCGGCCGCTGCGGGCACGTGGCGCTGGGGCCTGGCAACCTGGTGGCCGCGGCCTGCGAGGACGGAGTGATCAGGGTCATCGAAGGAGCGAAGGGGGAACTGGTCGCCCACTGCTCCCCGGTGCAGCGCGAGAAGCCCGTGCGACTTGCCTGGAGTCCGTGGCGACGGCACATCGCAAGCCGGCACCAGGACGGCACTGTCGTCATCTGGGATCTGAAGACCGAGACGCCCGTTCGCGTCATGACCGCCGAAGGACAGGGCGACAGCCTCGCCTTCAGCTCGGACGGCCACTGGCTCGCGCTCACCGCGGGACATCACCTCCATGTCTACGACGCGTACGGCGGCCGTGTACGCGACCTCGCCGTCTGTTCGCGGAAAGAGGCGGCACTTTGGGCTGCAGGCCAGAACGCCCCGCTCGGGCCCGTCAGCTTCGCCCCAGGTGATCGACACATAGTGGTGGCCTGCGGAGACGGCCGGATACGACAGCTGAACGTACGGGGGCAGCCCGTCATGCAATGGCCGCATCCCCAGCCCGTTGTCTCTCTCGCCGTCACGGACGGTCTTCTGGCCACGGGCTGCCTGGACGGCCGGGTGCGTCTGTGGACCTGGGAAGGCGACCTTCTCTGGCGCACGCGACCCGGGCGCCCCGCATACCAACTGGCGTTCGCCGCCGAAGGTCCCGCGGTCGCGATGGCTCATCAGCGAGGCAAAGTGACCGTCCGGAACGTGCACACCGGAACGGCCTCACCCGTTGTGAAGCTCGCAAACCGGCCTGTGGGGCTTGCGTTCCTCGAAGACGACGAGGGACTCGTGACCGCCACCCGTATGGGCAAGGTCGAGCGCTGGGAACTGCCCGACTGGATGGTCGAATAGGGAGTCGCTCCATGACACACCCCGAGGTCGAGATCCTCTGGCCCTCGTCTCTGCCCTCAAGCCCGGCCGAGGAGGGGCAGGACCTTCTGCGCGTCGCCGGAATCGAGACCACGTGCATGCTGCTACCCCCCAGAAGGGGAGCAGCCGACATGGTGCTGGTGCTCGTCACGACGGCCGTCGCGGAGCCTTTCCTGCGAACCATCTTCCAGAAGCTCGCCGAAGACGCCCACAGGGGACTGAAGGCGTTCACGGACCGACTGCTGAATCCGCCTGCAGACGGGACATCAGCACCGCAGAGCGTGGTCTTCGAGATGTCGACAGGCGGTCGGGTCACGTTCACCAGAGACATTCCGGAGGGGGCGTACGAACAGGCCGTAGGTCTGGACGCCCGCGAGGGGAACTGGACCTGGGACTCGCGGCACACCATGTGGGTCCCCAGCTGAGATCGCGGATCCGGAGAGGAGCAGTCAGCCATGGCAGACAAGCATCAAGGGACGTCGGGCGGTGACTCCTGGGGGCCGGATCCGCTGGGGCAGCCGTCCTTCCAAACTCCCCCTCAGCAGCCGAAGTGGTCCCAGAACGTCAGCCAGGACCACTGGGGGCCGCAACACTCGCCACAAAGGCCGCCGCCCAACTCGTATATGACGCCGGCTATCCTCGTCACCCTCCTCTGCTTCCTGCCGACCGGGATCGCAGCCATCGTCTTCGCCTCACAGGTCTCGGCCAAGTCCGCCGCGGGCGACTACCCGGGAGCCGTCGAAGCATCACGGAAGGCACGCATCCTCATCCTCGTGAGCGTGGGGATCGGTGTCGTGTTCTGGTTGATCGTGATCATCGCCGCAAGTGCGTCGGACACATCCAACGCATACGTGCCTGTGCCATGACCTCACCGCGCCGTCACCGCGCCCGCGAAGCATGGCTCGGCGGCGGCCTTCTGGCCGTGGTCGCCCTCGCCGCGGCGTTGTTCGATCCCACGCGCCCTGGCCGTTTCCCCACCTGCCCGTTTCGGGCCCTCACAGGGCTGGACTGCCCGGGCTGCGGGAGCCTTCGTGCGCTGCACGAACTCACCCACGGCCATGCGCTGGCGGCGGTGGACCACAACGCACTCCTGGTCGTTTTCCTGCCGTTCGGCGTCGTGGTCTGGCTGCGCGCCGTCACCGGCGCGCCCGCAGCATGGGTTCTCCCCGTGTGGGCGGCCCGTGCAGTGCCTGTCGTGGTCGTCCTGTGGGCCGTGATCCGCAATCTCCCCCTCTTCGGGGGCGTACTGGCCTCTTGAGCGCTGGCGAGCCGCACCGATGCATCAGGCGTACGGGACACCCTTCTCCCGGAACCAGGGCTAACTCTCGGGAGTTGGGACGAGAGCGAGATCGGAGTACGGGCGGGGGACGTTGTCATGGGTCACAAGAGGCACAAGCCCTTTTTCTGGCTTCTGCTCTCCGTGCTGTCCTGCGCCGGGATCCCCTTGGTCTGGCTCTGGGGAGCGTTCTCCGGCGGCCTGGACCCGGAGGAGACCTGCGAACTCATGAAAGGCCAGGTCTACGACGACGCCTACCGCACCGAGCACTGGCGTGAGCCGTCGCGTGCGTTCCCCCTGCACAACAAGTGCAACGCGTCGTACGACCTCGTGCCGTTCTGGATCAATCCCACGCTGGTCTGTCTGGCGCTCATCACCGTGGGGAGCCTGATCGCGGCCGTCGCGCTGACGGTTGCGCGCCACTGGCCGCGTGAACGGCCGACGGCCGGCCCACCCGGCCTCGCAGCCACCGCTCCGCAGGCCGCTCCACCCACTGATACGCCAGCGCCGCGAGGGTGAGACTGACGACCACCACGCCCGCCCAGAACACGAGCGTCTCGCCGCTGCCACTGCCGGGGCCGGGCTTGCCCCACTGGAAGACGGCCGCGCGGATCACCACCTCATGGATGAGATACCAGGCGAACGACCAGTGTCCCAGCCTGATCATCCAGGCCCCGCCCAGCCCGGTCCGCCTGCCGTCCAGGTCGGCGCGGGCGGCGGCGCAGATCAGAGCCGCGAAGAGGGGCGCGGAGAGCAACTGCGAGGCGGAGTAAGGGCTGTACCAGAGGGCGTCCGGCACCCGGTTCGACCAGGGAATCAGGACGAGGTGCCAGCCGACGAGAAGCCCGATGGCGATGGGCAGCGACACCGGAGGCCGCCACCCGCGCTTGAGCGCGAGCCCGGCGACCACCCCGAGCACGAACTGCAGGAACCGGGGCAGTGGCAGGTAGTCGAGGGCCCAGGTCCGGTGAGTGGCCGACAGGCCGGACAGGGCAGGCCACAGCACGAGAGCGGCACAGCTGACGGCGACGGCCGTCCAGCCCCAGACCCTGGCCCGCCGCCCGGCGAGCAGCGCCAGCAGCACCGGGAAGGCCAGATAGAAGAAGGCCTCATCACTGAGCGACCAGGCGGCCGGATTGCCGCCGGTGAAGATGACCGGCTCCGGAAACCACGCATGCACCAGCAGCAACGTCGCGACGACGGCCTTCAGGGACACGGCGCGATCCATCACCGCCCAGACGGCGACGGACCCCGCGACGCTGACGGCAAGCATCGGCCAGATCCGGGCGAACCGCCGCCACAGGAACACCCGGGCGGGGACGCCGGCGCCGTCGTAGGTCCAGGCGAGAACGACGCCCGACAGCACGAAGAAGAACGTGACCCCACTACGCCCGTACCAGACAGCGTCACTGACCCCCGGCACGGTCCCCACCTGTCGCGACAGGTGATACAGCACGACAAGCAGCGCCGCCCAGAAACGCAGCCCGGTCAGCGAGGGCAGCCGGTCGCGGCCGGGGGCGGGTATGGAGGTCATCGAGGGAAGAGCGTACGGGGCACACGGACGGACCGCATGCCCCGCCCCGCTTTGCCGCGTTGACGTCAGTTGTAGGGGGTGACGAGCTTCATGGGCTCGTAGGGATAGGTGCCGGTGGGAGCGGTCCAGCCGGCGAGGCCGCCCTTGAAGGTCGAGTCCGCGGCGGACCAGTTCCACGTCCAGGTCTGGACGCTGGAGTCCTGCTTGCGCAGGGCGGCCAGATCGTCGTATCCGTCGCCGTTGAAGTCACCGGTGGCGAGCTGGGTCGCATTGATGTCCCAGCTCTTCTTTCCGTCAAGGGTGACCTTCGCCGAGCCGAACTGGTCTGCGCCCTTGATGGACTCGGCGAACATGGTGGAGACCTTGTCGCTGCCGTCGGCGTAGTCGTACCAGATCATGATGTCGTCGCGGCCGTCGCCGCGGAAGTCACCGGCGTGCGGGGTGGCCTGGTCCCAGTCGAGGGAAGACGTGTACCACCAGGACGTCGGCTTCTCGAAGCCTCCCGTGACGTTGGCGAGGAACGTGTGCGTGCGGATCGTGTCGTCGCCCTGGCCGTAGAAGACGGCGATGTCGTCGCGGCCGTCCGCGTTGAAGTCGCCGGTGGTGAACTTGCAGCGGCTGCGCAGCCAGGTGCCCGAGGGCGCCGACCAGGACTCGAAGTGGTTGTTGAAGCCGCCGCGGACGTCGGCGGTGAGGGTGAACAGCTTGGTGGTGCCGTCGGGATAGGCGTACCAGATCGCGACGTCGTCCCGGCCGTCGCCGTTGAAGTCGCCGGCCTCCGGGGTCATGTAGGTGCCGTGCATGACGTTGGGCCCGACCTTCCACGAGGAGAACGGCGCGGCGAAGCCGCCGCCCGCCTGCCCGAGGAAGGTCAGCATCCTGATGCTGGTGTCGCTCTGCGGGTGCAGGGCCGCGAGGTCGCCGCGTCCGTCGCCGTTGAAGTCGCCGGTCACGAACTTCATGTACCTGGCGTCGTACACGCCGGCCGCTGCCGCGTATGACTTGAGCGGCTCCTTGAAGGTGCCGTCGGAATTGGTCAGCAGGCTGTAGGCGGCGTCGGTGCCGGCGTCGAAGTCGTTCCACCAGGCCAGGTCGCTGCGGCCGTCGCCGTCGTAGTCGTGACGCACCCCGGAGCCGTTGGACCACAGGGCCTGGCTCTTCGCGTTGTAGACGACCAGGTTGCCCTTGTCCTGGAGCAGGACGTAGCCCTCGCCGGTCAGGTTGGGGGTGGTGTCCGCGGTCAGTCCGGTGGTCCACAGCTTGGTTGTGCCGTCTTTGCTGTAGACGGTGAGGTTGCCGTTGGCTTCCACGCGGGTGGTGGCGTCCGGGTTGCCCGAGGTCTTGGACGACCAGACGACGGTCCCCGCCTTGGACGTGACCGTGAGATTGCCGTCGCCCTTCATGGTCAGGGTGGCGGAGTTGGACGTGATGGACTGGCCGGAGGCGAGCGCGGTGCCGGGCACGAGACGGACGCCGCCGGTGATGCCGTCGATGCTGAAGGCGGTGCCGAGGCCCGTGAGCTGACCGTTGGCGGCCTTGCCGGGCCAGCCGGTCATCGTGTTGTCGGCCTTACGGGTCCAGAGATCGAGAACGCCGTCGCCGGTGAGGTCACCGGAGGTGCCGAGGGTGGGGTAGTCGGCCTTTTTGAAGCCGGTGGCGATCTGGGTGGGGTTGGCTCCCCAGGTGGCGAGGTTGAGCTTGCCGGTGTCCGGATTTTTCGTTCCGTAGGAGCGGAAGACCTTGCCGGTGGCGTCCTCGCGGAGGATCAGGTCGGGGACGGTGTCGGCGTTCAGGTCACCGGGGGCGACCACGGTGAACTTGGTCCAGTCGGCTCCGCCGGCGAGGGGCGGGTGGAGTTCCACCCGGTCGAGACGATCCGTGCGGTTGCCGAAGTAGACCCAGAGGTTTCCGCCCTGCCTGACCAGGATGTCTGGGCGGTCGTCGCCGTTGACATCGCCGCCTGCGATGACCTGCTCGGCGTTGTACCAGTGATCGTCGCTGCCTGAGCTCACTCGCAGCGTCTGCGGTTCGTCCCGGTCAATGCTTCCCTGGCCGTTGTTGGAATAGACGCGCAGCTTGTTCCTCTGGTTGCTGTCCTCGTGTTCCAGGGAGACGAGGTCGTTGTAGCCGTCGTGGCCCCAGTCGCCGGAGAGACCGACCTGTCGGCCGGGGAAGGTGCCGCCTGCGTTGGTGGCGGCGTAGAAGTGGCCGCCCTCCTGGCCGGCGTGGGTGAGGAGAGTGCCGTTCGCGTCGGTGCTCCAGATGTCCTTGAACTTGTCTCCGTTCAGGTCACCGGGCTCGTCGCGGTCCGTGGCGCGCGTGGCGTAGTACAGGTAGACGGCGGTGTCGGAGCGGTTGCCGGCCGAGTCCACGCTGTATGCGTACACCAGGTGCGGGCCGTAGGAAGGAACCGTGAACTGCGCCCAGGCGGCGTCCGGCGGTACGTCCTCGAGATCGGGCTTGGTGTCCGTCCACCAGAAGTAGGCCTTCACGTCCCTCACGCCGTTGGGGGCGAGCTGGAAGCGTGCGGTGGCACGGGCCGGACCGGTCAGCTCCGGCCAGCCCTTGTCTCCTGAGGGGTACTTGTTGTCCTGGGAGGTGATGACGGGCGGCTTGCTGGGACGGACGCGGTCGAGAGTGAACGTGCAGGTCTTGCTGTACGGCGACAACGCGCCGTCCGAGTCCTTGGCCCGGACCTTCCAGGTGTACGTCCCGCTCGGGGTCTTGTCCGCAGGCAGTACGACGGTGGGGACGCGTCCGCGCACCGCCGGGACGCTGCTTTGGTAGACAGGGGTGGTTGAACCGGCCGCGAAGAGCTGGAACTCGGCGGTCAGGTTTCCGGGGTCGGGGTCGTCGACCTTCGCGTGCAGGCTGACCGAGGTGTTGCCGATGGTGCCGCCCGCGGTGCAACTGGTACTCGGATAGGTGCCCAGTTCGGTCGGGGTCTTGGGCGGGTTGTTGTAGACGATCTCCAGGACCGCGGTCTTGGGGTCGAACTTCTTCCAGCCGAAGGTGTCGGTCTCGTCGGCGGCGTACATGCCCAGGGTGACGTTAGCGGCGTCGTTGGCAGCCGCCTTGCGGACCACGCCGGTGGCGTTGAACTCCAGGTTGCCGGCCGGGCAGTCACTGCTCCAGCCCTTCGCGGCGTTGACGGTGTCCAGCGGCACCGAGTTGGTCTTGCCGGGCTGGTTCTTCCACGTGGTCTTGTCGGAGATGCCGCCGACCTCGAACAACCGGACCTCGCGGGCCTGGCAGGACCAGGACCAGGTGTTGCGGATCCGGAAGGTCGCGGACTTGACCTGCGCCCCTTGAGCAGCGCTGGTGTCCATCTGGAAGAAGGAGCGCGATACCCGGTCCTGGCCACCGGTCTCGGCCTCGTAGCCGACGCGTACCACCTCCTTGGCATCCCAGAACGACGTGTCGGGGTAGGCCTGGTAGACCCTCGTCCAGTGGGTACGGACGTTGCTGGACCAGGTGGGGTCGATGTAGACCGGGTAGGTGGTGCTGGCGCCGGTCAGTAGCCCCTGCTCCGGGGTGATCGTCAGCGTGTCGCCACTCACGGCGGTGGCCATGGCCGCGTCCTTGGCCCCGGCGCCGGGGTCGAAGGCGGCCTGTGTGGTGGACGCAGTCACGGTGACGGAGGAGAGCAGCTGCTTGGCCTGGGAGGTGGTGGGCCGGCTGGAGTCCCACATCATGGGGGTGGGGCTGGTGAACACGGTCTGCCCCGCCGGGTCGGTCGCCTCAAGTGCCCCGGTCTCGCTGTCCTTGGATACTCCGAGGCCCACCGTGCCGATGGTGAACTGGAGTTGGGCCAGCTCCGGGTTCTTGGCGGCCTCGGCGTTCTTGACCACCAGCAGCTGGGAGAACCCCTCGACCTCCGCCTTCAGCTGCAGATCGACGCCGTGCAGGACCTCCGCATAGGTGGCGACGTTCCCTGCCAGCGTGGGCTTGGGCAACGCCTTGGGCCAGGTCAGCGACAGAGTGCGGCCGTCACGGTTCCCGGTGAGCATGGGGCCGGTGCCACCGCCCGAGAACCGGACGGAGACCGCGGCAGCCTTGGGCACCACGGAACCGTCGGAGGCGAAGACCAGTGTGGCGTCGGTCCCGACCCATGCCCCGTTCCGCAATACCCGCACGGCACTGCCGTACTGCTGAACCGACACCGAACCGTCCGGCTTGGCCCACGTGTCACTCGACTCGGTGCGGGCGGAGACCACTTCGACCGGCCGGCCGGAGGCCTGCGCATCGGCGAGGGCTTTGTCCTCCTCGGTCATCGAGCCGTCGGCGACCGGGTCGGACGCTGCGGTGAGCGCCTTGGAGGGCTGCTCCGGTGCAGCTGCGGACGCATTGGCAGGCAATATCGGCACCAGAAGACCGGCGGTCAGGATTCCGGTCAGCAAGCGGAATCTACGCCTTCGGAAAATTGCCCCACCCTCGTGTTCTCTGGACACGACTCAAATCCCCAATCCCTGCGCCCTGATTTCGCGCAACTCTATCGGTGGCGCGTCCAGGTATGTCACACGGATTCACGGTCCGGCAGCAACAGGAAAACATGGAGAACGTGTGTATTTGATGTGGAGGTGAGCAAATCGCCGCCCTGGCCAAAACTTGCCACAGTGGCTTGAACTGCAACTTTACCGATCCATGGAAAACTCACATCTAGCTCAAATGTGACGTCAGGTGGTCGTGATTTCTAGTTGTTTCGGTGCACATCAAGGCGGGAAATCTATTTCGCGCGGCCGATCTTCCTGTTACCTTCTGGGGGCTTTGTTTACCTTCACGAGGGGTGGGGCGTGAGCCGGTACGGCGCGCGTAGATGGGGCGGCCTTATTTCTGCTGCCCTCATACTGGGAATGCTTCCTGCGAACAGCGTGGCAATGACATCGTCCGGTAAGGGAGCCAGCGTTCCCGAGCCGAAGCAGCCGCCGACCGTGGCGGTGAAGCCGATGGCTGTCGGCAGCACGGACCATCGGCCCGACGACGTGCGCCCATGGAAGGCGCCGAAGGTCGCCTGGCCGGAACCCGGCACCGCCACCGTGCAGTTGAGCTCTGCGACCACCAAGTCCGTTGCGAAGAGCGCGGATTCGCTGCCGGTTGCCTTGACGGCGCCTCCCGCCAACCGACGGTCCACCGCCACACCACCGGCCAAGGCGACCGTCACGCTCGCCGATCAGAAGACCGCCCGCAGGGCCGGCGTCGACGGCATGCTGTTCTCCTTGGCTCGCGCGGACGGCAGCACTGCCGCGGGCACCGCCTCTGTGCAGGTGGACTACAACTCCTTCAGGGGTGCCTACGGCGGCGACTGGGCGTCCCGCCTGCGCATGGTGCAACTGCCCGCCTGCGCGCTGACCACCCCGGACAAGCCTGTCTGCCGCATCGGCAAGCCGCTGCCCACGACGAACAACACCAAGACCGGCACCCTGACCGCGAACGCCACCCTGCCCGCAGCTTCGAGTGCGTCCACGAGTACGTCTACGGTCACCAAGTCGGCGACTCTGTCCGCGGCGACGGTGCTGGCCGCCACCGCCGGGGCGTCAGGCGCCAGCGGCGACTACAAGGCAACCTCCCTACAGGCCTCCGGCTCCTGGACGGCGGGCGGTTCGACCGGCGGGTTCTCCTGGTCGTACCCGATCGACACCCCGGCCGTACCGGGCGGCCTGAAGCCCAACGTGTCGCTGGGCTACGACTCCAAGGCCGTCGACGGCCGCACCTCGGCCTCCAACAACCAGCCCTCCTGGATCGGCGACGGCTGGGACTGGCAGCCCGGCTACGTCGAGCGCCGCTACAAGTCCTGTGAGGACGACAAGGACAAGGCCGGCGCCACCAACACCACGAAGGTCGGCGACCAGTGCTGGTACAACGACAACGCCGTCATGTCCCTGGGCGGCAAGACCATCGACCTCGTCAACGACAAGAACGAAGGCTGGCACGCGGTCTCGGACGACGGTGAGAAGATCGAGAAGCTCACCGGCGCCGCGAACGGCGATGACGGCACGGACGGCGTCGACGGCAAGGGCGAGTACTGGAAGGTCACCACGGCCGACGGCACCCAGTACTTCTTCGGCCGCAACAAGCTCCCGGGCTGGAGCGACAACGGCACCGCCGCCGACGACCCGGTGACCAACTCGACCTGGACGGCGCCGGTCTTCGGCAACCACTCCGGCGAGCCCTGCTACAACGCCTCCTTCGCCTCCGCCTGGTGCCAGCAGGCCTGGCGCTGGCAGCTGGACTACGTCGTCGACCCGCGCGGCAACGCGATGGCGTACTACTGGTCCAAGGAGTCCAACAACTACGGCCGCAACGTCTCCGAGACCACCGGCAAGGCCACCGTCACCCCGTATGTGCGCGGCGGCTGGCTGGAGCGCATCGACTACGGCCTGCGCGACGACAAGGTCTACTCGGGCAAGGCGGCGGGCCAGGTCCAGTTCGGCGTGACCTCCCGTTGCCTGACGAACTGCACCTTCGACGACGCCAACGCCGCCAACTGGCCGGACGTCCCCTACGACCAGTACTGCAAGGACGGCTCCACCGAGTGCAAGGACAAGTACTCCCCGACGTTCTGGTCCCAGAAGCGCCTGACCTCCATCACCACCAAGATCCTTACCGGCGGTGCCTACAAGGACGTCGACACCTGGACTCTCGACCAGAACTTCCCGCCTTCCGGTGACGGCATCTCCACCCCGATGTGGCTGAAGTCGATCCAGCACACGGGTAAGGCCGGAGCTGCCGTCGCCCTGCCTGCCATCACCTTCGAGGGCGTGCAGAAGCCGAACCGGGTCGACAAGCTCTACGACAGCCTGGCCCCGTTCGTCCGGCTGCGCATGTCGAAGATCCGCACCGAGACCGGCGGCGCGATCGGCGTCGACTACCTCGACCCCGACTGCACCGCCACCACCCTGCCTGCGGCCGACGCCACCAACACCACCCGTTGCTACCAGGTCAAGTGGCCTTTCGAGGGCGAGGACGCCAAGAAGGACTGGTTCATCACCTACCCGGTCAAGCGCGTCATCGAGGACGACAACCTCGTCGAGTCTCCCGACACCGTCACCGAGTACACCTACCTCGGCGGCGCCAAGTGGGCCAAGAGCACCGACGAGTTCACCAAGTCCAAGGACCGCACCTACTCCGTCTCCCGCGGCTACGAGCGAGTGCAGACCCGCAAGGGCACCGGCGCGGACGCCAGAACCCTGACCGAGAGCCGCTACTTCCGGGGCATCGACGGCGCCGAGGTGAAGGACTCGGCGGGCGTCGCCGTCACCGACAGGGAACAGTTCGCCGGGGCGGTCCGCGAGAACGCGACGTACAACGGCGACGGAGGCGCGCTCGTCTCGGCCACCTCCTACACGCCGTGGCGCTCGGCCGTGGTCGCCACCCGGAGCCGAAGCGAGGCGGACCTGCCGGCCTTGGAGGCCTACCACACAGGCACCGCGGCGGAAGAGACCCGCACCACTGTCACCGGTGGCACCCGCACCACGAAGACCACCCGCGGCTTCGACGCCTACGGCATGGTCACCCAGGTCTCCGAACACGGCGACACCGCCAAGACCGGAAGCGCCACCACGGTCGGCGACGAGAAGTGCACCACCACGACATACCTGCGCAACACCACCGCCTGGATCCTCAACACGGTTTCCCGCGCCGAGACCGTCGCCGCCCTGTGCAACTCCACGGTCAACCGCCCTGAGGACGTCATCGACGACGTCCGCACCTCCTACGACGGCGCTGCCTTCGGGGTCGCCCCCACCAAGGGCCTGGTCACCAGGACCGAGCGAATCAACGGCGCCGGCACGGGCTATGAGTCCACCAGCTCCGTCCCCAGCACCTGCGGCACGGCCAAGAACCAGCTCTGCTACGACCAGTACGGCCGGGGATTGGCAGCGGCGGACGCGTACGGCCAGGTCACGTCCACGGTGTACACCCCCGCCACAGGCGAGAACCCGACCGCCACGACGGTGACGAACCCGCGAGGCCACACCGCCACGACCAAGCTGGATCCGCTGCGCGGCCAGCCGACCGATGCCACCGACATCAACGGCCTGGTCACGTCCACCGCCTACGACGGCCTCGGCCGAACGACGAAGGTATGGCTGCCGACCCGCTCGGCAGTCCAGTTCCCCAACGCGCCCAACTACTCCTACGCCTACCAGGTCCGCACCGACGGCCCGGCCGTCGTCACCACCAAACACCTCGACCACAACTCGAGGTACCAGACCGGCTACGCCTTCTACGACGGCCTTCTGCGAGACCGCCAGACGCAGGCGGTCTCCCCGGACCTGGCCGGACGCCTGGTGACGGAGACGTTCTACAACACGCGCGGTGAGGCCTGGCGCACCTCGGGCAGCTTCTTCGCCACAGGCGCGCCCGAAGCCGTCCTGGTGACCGGACAGGACACCAAGTACCCGTCGTCCACCGAGACCGTCTTCGACGGCGCGGGCCGGCCCACGACTGTGATCGCCAAGAAGTTCGGGGACGAGACCAAGCGCACGGTCACCAGCTACACGGGCGACACCACGACGGTGATCCCGCCCAGGGGCGGCGTCGCGACGACCACGGTGGTGGACGCGCTGGGCCGCACGGCGGAGGTCAAGCAGTACACGAACGCCGACCGCACGGCTTCGCAGTCCATGCGCTACCGATACGACAAACTCGGGCGCCTCGACCAGATCGCAGACGCCTCCGGCGCCAAGTGGACCTACGCATACGACGTCCGCGGCCGTAAGACCGACGTCACCGACCCGGACACAGGCACGTCACACACCGCGTACGACCAGGGCGACCGGGTCACCGACGTCACCGACGCCCGCGGCATCACCCTGCACACCGACTACGACGCGCTGGGCCGCCGGACCGCGGTCAAGAAGGGCACGGCCACGCTTTCGGCCTGGACCTACGACACCGTCTTCAAGGGACAGCCCGCCTCGGCCACCCGCTACATCGACGGCAAGGCCTACGTCACCGAGACCACAGGCTACAACGCCTACAACCAGCCGACCGGAACCAAGGTGACGATCCCGTCCGGCCTCGGCGTGCCAGCCGGCAGCTACGAGTGGTCCAACACCTACGAGGAGCACACCGGTCTGCTCCTCGACACAGATCAGCCGGCGCTCGGCGGTTTGCCTGCCGAGCTCGTCACTTACAGTTACGACGGCGGCGGCCTGCTGTGGACCATGTACGCCGAGAGCGACTCGCTGATCTCGGATACCAGGTACGACCACTACGGCCGCAACACGGTCTTCGAGTACGGCGAGTTCGGCCAGCACATGAGGACCACGAGTGTCTACGACGATCACACCGGCAAGCTGACCGACGCCTACACCGACCGGGACAAGGCCCCCCAACGCATCGAGGACAACCACTACACGTACGACCCGGCCGGGAACATCACCCAGATCGCGACCAACTACGGCCAGGACGCGGCCCGTACCACGGACACCCAGTGCTTCGCCCTGGACGGGCTCGCCCGCATCACCGAGGCGTGGACGAACACGGGCAGCACGTGTGCCGCCGCGCCGTCCGACGCGGTGGTCAGCGGCCAGGACCCGTACTGGACGACGTACGCCTACGACGCGCTCGGCAACCGCAAGACGGAAACCCAGCACAAGACGGCGGGCGGGCCTGTCGCGGACACGGTCCGCACGTACGCCGAGCCGGACGCGGGCACGCACAACCTGCCGGGCGTCACCCAGACCGGCACCGACCCGCACACGGAGACGTACACCTACACGGCGGGCAACACCGAGACCCGCACCTTCAAGCAGGGCAGCACGACGACTGTCGGCCAGGACCTGGACTGGGACGACGAGGGCCACCTCAAGTCCGTCACCGGCAACGGCCAGACCACCAGCTACACCTACGACGTCGACGGCCAGCGTCTGACCCGCACCGACTCGACGGGCACGACGCTCTACCTCCCCGGAGGCAACGAGCTCCAGGTCGACAAGGCCGGCAAGGCCACCGGCACCCGCTACTACAGCACCGGCACGCAGACGGTCGCCATGCGCACCGGCGGCAAGCTGACCTTCCTGCTCGCCGACCACCACGGCACGACCACGACCCAGGTCACCGCGGACGCAACCCAGGCCGTCACCCGCCGCAAGACAGGCATCTTCGGCACCCCGCGCGGCGCCCAGGTCGGCCCGTGGGCCGGCGACAAGGGCTTCATCGGCGGCACGAAGGACGCCGACACGGGCCTGACCCACCTCGGCGCCCGCGAATACGACCCCGCGATCGGCCGCTTCATCAGCGTCGACCCCATCCTCGACCTGAACGACCCCCAAACCGTCAACGGTTACAGCTACTCCGGCAACAACCCGGTCTCTTACAGCGACCCGACCGGCACCATCAAGTGGAACTCCGACGGGACGCAGTGCAGCGGCGGCTGGAAGAAGTGCGGGACGGGGGGCAGCAGCCTTAGCGGCTCCGGGTCGGACGGTGGCGGCGGCTCCGACAATGGGGAGGGTGGTGACAGTGGAAACTTCATTGTCCTCGCCGAAGTTCCCGATCTCGATGAGCTGCCGCAGAAGTACCAGTACCAGGCACCCAACGGCGTGTGCATTTTTGCGGTGGCCAGTAGTTGCTCGCCGCCGGCGAGTTCCTCGCCGACCGCATCAGAGATTCCCGATCTGCCTTGTCCCTCTGGGGAGTCAAAGTGGATCTGCGGTGCCCGGAATCAGCTTTACAAGTTTGGCATGTTGACGGGTATGACGGGTGGATCGATAGGGTTCTTTGGGCTTCGGCCGGGGACGCGTTGGAATCAACTCGTTCGTCTTCCGGAGGGGGTGACGAGGACGCAGTTTTCCGAAATCGGGCGCGTGTTCCAGAAGGGTCTGAAGATCGACGCCAACGTAGTTGTGCAGGGTAGTCGAGTCACGGGAAATGTCACCGGGCGGTCAGATCTGGATATCGCAGTCAGGGTGACCCCGCAGACCTTCGATACTTTGGTGGCGCAGCGTTGGGCTAAGGTGAAGCCTGGGTCTGCGCAGGCGCGCACCCGAGACTGGGCAATCGAAACCGGTAAGATCACGGCGGGTGATGCGAGGCCGAAGCTCAGCGGGCTACGCGATGAGATCCAGGGAATACTTGGAGATGGAATTGATCACGTCGACGTGTCGATTATTAAGATGGGAGGCGCATTCGATAATGGACCCTTCATTGGAATCCGATGATTCGTTTTCGCAAGCTGATATGGATTGCTCTATATATGTCGCCTCGGAGAATCGAGAGGCTCTTCTCGAGTGTGTTGCGCCAAGTGTCGTCGGGAGGGTCGGAGATTACGGCGTCCTGGTGTCCTCGGTGCTAACAGTGCGTGCCGCTCACAACGACTATGAAGGCGGGGTGGTGGACTCTTCAGACTTCATAGGATGGCCCTCCGTTCTTGAGTGCGAACCATTGCCCGGCGCTGAAGTGACGTCATATGTGAGGGCGATCGGCGCATGCATGAATGCGCTGTGGGGGGCGGGCTTTTGCGCGGTGGCCGCATGCTCGTTTGAGGATCATCTTCCATACTCCGGTGGCATCGACCTGTACTCCTGAGGGGCTTCAACGGCGTGTTCATGAGTGGCAGCGGACCAATTCGCCTACCGATCCCGGTGAGACAAGGGGCAGGCTGAAAAGGTCCGGATCTATGGTGCAGCTGGTTCGGAGGCTGGATTGCGGCCAGGTAGGGGCTGCACTCGAACCACACCGTCTTTCCGCCACCGGGCGCCGGTGACACGCCCCACTTGTCGACCAGCGCGTCCAGGAGGAACAGGCCGCGCCCGCCTTCCGAGTCCGGCTGCAACTCTGTTGGAGTGGGGAGGAGTTGGCCGTAGGCGTCCGTTACCTCGGCCCTGACTCCCGTCGGCTGCCTCAGTAGGAGCAGCGTGCAGCGGCGGTCCGGGACGTGGCGAACCACGTTGGCGATCAGTTCCGTTACCGCCAGTTCGACCGTGTCCGTCAGGGGCTCCAGGTTCCAGTCCGTCAGGAATCTGCGGGCGATTCGGCGGATGTGGCGGGCTGAGTGGGCGCCGGCTGTGAGGGGCATGCGGTACTGGGTGGGGGTGGGGGAGGCGTACGTGGAGGGGAAGTTTCCGTTCACGGTACGAGGGTGACCTGGTCCAACTACTGTGGGCTACAGCCTGAATGCAACGCGTGCTTGCGTGAGAGGGGACTCCTCGTGACCCACATCAACGTCCTCGACCCCGGTGCTTCGCCGCTCGACTACTACGGGTTCGAGCTGCGACGGTTGCGGGAGGCGGCTGGACTTACGCAGCGGCAGCTCGGGGACATCCTCAACTACACCGGGTCGCTGGTTGGGCAAGTTGAGACCGCCCGGAAGGTTCCCACCCCTGAGTTCAGTGAGCGGGTGGATGCCGCCCTCGGGACCGGTGGGTTGTTCTCGCGGCTCGTCGAGCTTGTGCTGCGCAGTCAACTTCCGGCCTGGTTCCGGCAGGTGGCTGAGCTGCAGGCGCGGGCCACCGAAATCTACTGCTTCGAGATGGGCATGGTGCCTGGACTGCTCCAGACCAGGGCGTACGCGCGAGCCGTGCTCGGAGTCATCGACCGGGCAGGCCTCGACGACCGCACCGCCGTCCGACTGGCCCGTCAGCGGATCTTCGAGAAGGACGAGCCGCCGCTCTTCTGGGTCGTCCTCAGTGAGGCTGCTCTGCACCAGCAGATTGGTAGCCCCGAGATCATGCGCGAGCAACTGACCCACCTGTTGTCCTGCCTGGACAATCCTCTTATCAACATCCAGGTGTTGCCGTTCTCGGCCGGGGCCCACGCGGGAATGACCGGCTCGTTCGACGTCTATCGCTTCGCGAGCGACCCGGCCATCGTTTATACGGAGGGCTACGGCAGCGCGCACCCCACCGCCAACCCGGACAGCGTCAAGAACTGCTCGCTCCGTTACGATCATCTTCAAGCTGCCGCGCTCTCACTCAAAGACTCTGCGGAGCTGATCCGGCGCGTGATGGAGGAACGCTATGGAGAACAAGTGGCGTAAGTCCAGCTACAGCAGCGACCAGGGCGGCAACTGTGTCGAGATCGCCGAAACCCCCGCCACCATCGCCGTCCGCGACTCCAAGAACCCGGCGGGCCCGATCCTCACGATCAAGCCCGCCGCGTTCTCGACGTTCCTGTCCTGGACGGCGGCGGCTACAGGCGCTGAATGATCGTCCCCGTCGCCAGTGCGCCGCCCGCGCACATGGTCACGAGCGCGAACTCCTTGTCCGTGCGCTCCAGTTCGTGAAGGGCCGTCGTGATCAGGCGGGCCCCCGTCGCTCCGACCGGGTGGCCCAGGGCGATTGCGCCGCCGTTCACGTTGACCTTGTCCAAGGTCTGGTCGAAGACCTTCGACCAGCTCAACACCACTGACGCGAACGCCTCGTTGATCTCGACGACGTCGATGTCCTTCAGCGTCATCCCCGCCTTGCCGAGGACCGCGCGCGTCGCGTCGATCGGGCCGTCAAGGTGGAAGTGCGGGTTCGCGCCCACCAGGGCCTGGGCGACGATCCTCGCCCTCGGCTTCAGCTTCAGGGCTCTGGCCATCCGCTTCGACGACCACATGATCGCCGCCGCGCCGTCGCTGATCTGGGACGAGTTGCCGGCCGTGTGCATCGCCGTCGGCATGACCGGCTTCAGGCGCGACAGGGCTTCCAGGGAGGTGTCGCGGAGGCCCTCGTCCCGGTCCACCAGGCGCCACATGCCCTGTCCTGCCGTCTGTTCTTCCTCCGTCGTCGGGACCTGGACGGCGAAGGTCTCGCGTTTGAAGCGTTCCTCCGACCAGGCGACCGCCGCCCGTTCCTGGGAGAGCAGGCCGAGCCCGTCCACTTCAGCTCTCGTCAGGCCCCGGTGGCGCGCGATGCGTTCCGCCGCCTCGAACTGGTTCGGGAGGTCGACGTTCCACTCCTCCGGGAACGGTTTTCCGGGGCCGTGCTTCGAGCCCGAGCCGAGCGGGACACGGCTCATCGCCTCGACGCCGCAGCTGATGCCGACGTCTATGACGCCCGCCGCGATCATGTTCGCCGTCATGTGGCTGGCCTGTTGCGACGAGCCGCACTGGCAGTCGACCGTGGTCGCCGCCGTCTCGTACGGGAGGCCCATCGTCAGCCAGGCGGTGCGGGCGGGGTTCATGGACTGTTCGCCGGCGTGTGTCACCGTGCCGCCGACGATTTGCTCGACCGCGTCGGCGGGGATGCCGGTGCGGCCGAGGAGCTCGCGGTAGGTCTCGCCCAGGAGATAGGCGGGGTGCAGGTTGGCCAGCGCGCCGCCGCGCTTGCCGATGGGGGTGCGGACTGCTTCCACGATCACGGGTTCGGCGGCCATGGGTGCGGATCCCTTCGGAACTAGTACGTGTTCTAGTTCTCTGCTGTGTGCAGTCTGCTGACGTGATGTGCGTCACCGCAAGGGTCTTGCAGGCTCAAGGCTCCTGAACTACCTTCTCGGCAATCTATTTCTGATGAACCGTCAGATTGCATCGCCAGATGGCTGGAGCCGCCGATGCCCTGTCCAGCGATTCCCGACGGGTTCGACTTCACCGATCCCGACCTGCTGCAACACCATGTGCCGCTCCCGGAGTTCGCCGAGCTGCGGCTCGCCGAACCCGTCCGCTGGATCCCTCAGACGGGCAACGTCGCCGGGTTCCAGGACGAGGGGTACTGGGCGGTGACCCGGCACGCCGATGTGCGGTACGTCTCCACCCACCCCGAGATCTTCTCCTCCTACCTCAACACCGCGATCATCCGGTTCAACGAGCACATCGAGCGCGACTCGATCGACGCCCAGCGGCTGATCATGCTGAACATGGATCCGCCCGAGCACACCCGGGTGCGGCAGATCGTGCAGCGCGGGTTCACGCCGCGGGCCATCCGTGGGCTGGAGGAGCGGCTGCGCAACCGCGCCACCGCCATCGTCGAGAGTGCCCTTGCGCAGGGCGGTTCGTTCGACTTCGTCACGTCCGTCGCCTCGGAGCTGCCCCTCCAGGCCATCGCCGAGCTGATCGGCATACCGCAGGACGATCGCGCCAAGATCTTCGACTGGTCCAACAAGATGATCGCGTACGACGATCCCGAGTTCGCCGTCACCGCCGAGGTCGGGCAGCAGTCCGCCGCCGAGATCCTGGCGTACGCCATGGGTGTGGCCGCCGAGCGGAAGCAGTGCCCTGCTCACGACATCGTGTCGACGCTGGTCGCCGCCGAGAACGAGGGCAATCTCAGCTCCGACGAGTTCGGGTTCTTCGTGCTCATGCTCGCCGTCGCCGGGAACGAGACGACCCGGAACGCCACCACCCATGGCATGCACGCCTTCCTCACCCACCCCGAGCAGTGGGAGCTCTACAAGGCGCAGAGGCCGGGCACCGCCGCCGAGGAGATCGTGCGGTGGGCCACGCCCGTCGTCGCCTTCCAGCGGACCGCCACTCAGGACACGGAGCTCGGCGGGAAGCGGATCAGGAAGGGGGATCGGGTCGGGATCTTCTACGCCTCCGCGAACCGCGACCCCGAGGTGTTCGAGAATCCCGACTCCTTCGACGTCACCCGGGATCCGAACCCCCACCTCGGGTTCGGCGGGGGCGGGCCCCACTTCTGCCTCGGCAAGTCCCTCGCCGTCCTCGAGATCAACCTCATCTTCAACGCCATCGCCGACGCCATGCCCGACCTGCGGCTGGTGGGCGATCCGCGCCGGCTGCGGTCGGCCTGGATCAACGGGGTGAAGGAGTTGCGGGTCAGCGCAACCTGAGAGGGGCGTGGTGTGCCGGCCCTCGACCTCGACCGCTGACGCGGTCGAAACGCCGAAAGCGGCGGCCCCGGGGATCGGGGGCCGCCGCTTTCGGCGCGCAGAGCGCGCGTTCATGGGGGGTGTGGCTCAGTGTGGGGCTGACTGTGGGGCCGACTGTGTGGCTCAGTACCAGCCGTTCGCCTGCCAGAAGGACCAGGCGGCGAGGGGGCTGCCGTAGCGGGAGTTCATGTAGTCCAGGCCCCACTTGATCTGGGTCTTGGCGTTGGTCTTCCAGTCGGAGCCGGCCGAGGCCATCTTGGAGCCGGGGAGGGCCTGGACGAGGCCGTAGGCGCCGGAGGAGGCGTTGGTGGCGTTGACGTCCCAGCCGCTCTCGTGCTTCACGATGTTGGCGAAGGCGTTGTACTGAGCCGTGTTCGGGATCATCTTGTGCGCGATCGCCTGAGCCTGGGAGGCGGAGCTCACGGACGACGTCGCGGCCTGGGCGGGCGCTGCGGAGATCGCCATGCCGGCGGTGGCGGCGGCCACGGCGGCGACGGTGAGGGCCTTCTTCGGGGAAGCGATGCGACGGATGACGGAGACGGACACGGAGAACCTTTTTCTTCGGGGACAGTGGCGTCGCCTGCATGCCGGAGTCACGCGGTGCGTGGCCGCACCGCGTGGTGTGCGGTGGGTGGCTGCATGCGTCGGCGCCGAGGCCCGTGGGGCTCGTCGGCGCCGTGCGACGTCATCCAGAGAAGCAGGATCGGGAGGCGTCCGCAAAGACCCCTTTTGCTAGTTGTCGTCGTATTCGGGAGGGTCGTGTGTCGTGTGAGCTGGCTCTCAATGTGCAGGTCAGAGGCCATGATGGCGTGGACATGGCGTCCGAATTGCCCGACTAGGTTGAGTAGTAGGTGATGTGGGTCATGTGGGGTGGTTCACCGGTCAACGGTCTTCTGGGGCCCTTTTTCGGTCTCCCGCGAGGCCTCGAATGTGACCGCGGTCTCGAAGGCCGCCCGGCGGGTCGCTCTGCGGAGCGCCTTGAGCACCGCGGGGCCGAGAGTGAGGGTCAGGACGACCGTGACCAGCGCCCTGCCCAGGTCCCAGCCCAGCGAGGTCGCCACGCAGTAGGCGACGAAGCGCGCCAGGTTCGACGGGACCGTCCCGTCCGGGTCGAAGGCGACGCCCGAGGCCAGCGCGCCCATGAAGGGCCACCCGGCCAGGTTCATCACCGTGCCGTAGGCGAAAGCGGCCAGGAAGCCGTAGACGGACAGCAGGGCCAGCTCCATACGGCCCCGTAGGCCGCGTAGGCCGCGTAGGCCGCGTAGGCCGCGTAGGCCGCGTAGGCCGCGAGGGCCGCGTACGCGATCCGCGCCCGGTAGCAGGCTCGCGTCCGGTAGCGGGCCCGCGCCCATCGTGAACCAGCCCATCGCCAGCATCTGGAACGGCATCCACGGGCCCACCTCGCCCGTGAGCAGGGCGGACGCGAACATCGTCACCGCGCCCAGGACGAAGCCGAAGCCCGGGCCGAGGACCCGGCCGCTCAGCACCATCAGGAAGAACATCGGCTCGATGCCGGCCGTCCCCGCGCCGAGCGGACGCAGCGCCGCGCCCGTCGCCGCCAGCACGCCCAGCATCGCCACCGCCTTCGCGCCGAGCCCGGACTCCGAGATCGTCGCCGCCACGACCGCGACCAGCAGCACCAGCAGACCCGCGAAGAGCCAGGGGGCGTCCTGGGCGTGGGCGTTCAGCGCGGAGGCGGGCGGGGCCAGGAAAGGCCAGGTGAACGCCACCACCCCCACCGCGCTGACCAGCGCCAACGCGGCGACGGAGCGGGGGCCGAGGTGCACCGGACGGTGCCGGGGCGTCGTCGTCATCGCAGTGCTTCCCGCACCTGGGTGACGGTGAGCCACTCCTGCGGGGCCAGGATCTTCGTCACCTGCGGGGCGAAGGACGGGGAGGAGACGACGACCTCCGCCGTCGGACCGTCGGCGATCGCCTCGCCCTCCGCCAGCAGCACGACCCGGTGGGCCAGCTCGGCGGCCAGTTCCACATCGTGCGTGGCCAGCACGATCGCGTGCCCGGCCGCGGCCAGCCCGCGCAGGACGGCGACCAGGCGGGCCTTCGCCGCGTAGTCCAGGCCACGGGTCGGCTCGTCGAGGAGGAGCAGCGGCGGACGGGCCGTGAGGACGACCGCCAGGGCGAGAGTGAGGCGCTGGCCCTCGGAGAGATCGCGGGGGTGGGTGTCGTCCGGGATGCCGGGGAGGAGCTCCGAGACCAGGGCGCGGCAGGCGCCGGGGGCGGCCTGCGCGTCCCGGTCGGCGGCCGTGCACTCGGCGGCGACCGTGTCGGCGTACAGCAGGTCGCGCGGCTCCTGCGGGACCAGGCCGACGCGGCGGACCAGGTCCCGGGGCGGGGTGCGATGCGGGACCAGGCCGCCGACCCGGACCGTTCCCGCCGACGGCTCGACGAGGCCTACGAAGGCGCCCAGCAGCGTCGACTTCCCGGCGCCGGTGCGGCCCATGAGGGCGATCGTCTCGCCGGGCGCGACCGTGAGGTCGACGTGGCACAGGGCCTGGACGCCCGCCCGGCGGACGGCGAGGGAGCGGGCCTCGGCGGCGCGGGGACGGAGGCGGACGGGACGGGGGGAGGGCGGTGGAAGAGGCGGCGGGCGGGCCGTCCGGCCAGGTCCCGCAGGGATGGCGGAAGGGGGCGCGGAAGGGGTCGCGGAACCTCGTGGGCCACCGCCTGCCCAGCCCGTCCAGCCCCTCCCCCCGAGCTCTCCAGGCGTTCGCGCAGGTCACCGGCCCTTCGTCGGGCGTCCCGGACGGTCAGTGGCAGCGGGGTCCAGCCTGCCAGCCGGCCCGGGTCGACCACCGGCGGGAACACCGGGGAGACGGCCATGACGTCCGCCGGAGCGCCGAGGATCGGAGCCGCGCCGGGGGCGGGGAGCAGGGCGACCTGGTCGGCGTACTGCAGGACGCGTTCCAGGCGGTGTTCCGCCAGCAGCACCGTCGTACCGAGGTCGTGGACGAGGCGCAGCAGGACGGCGAGGACCTCCTCCGCGGCCGCCGGGTCGAGCGCGGAGGTCGGCTCGTCCAGGACGAGCACCCGGGGGTGCGGGGTGAGGACCGAGCCGATCGCGACCCGCTGCTGCTGGCCGCCGGACAGGGTGGCGATGGGGCGGTCGCGCAGACCGGCCAGGCCGAGCAGGTCGAGGGTCTCCTCGACGCGCCGACGCATCACCTCCGGGGGCAGGCCCAACGACTCCATTCCGTAGGCGAGTTCCTCCTCGACCGTGTCCGTCACGAAGTGCGACAGCGGGTCCTGCCCCACCGTCCCCACGACGTCGGCGAGTTCGCGCGGCTTGTGGGTGCGGGTGTCACGGCCGGCGACCGTGACCCGGCCGCGCAGGGCGCCGCCCGTGAAGTGCGGGACGAGCCCGGAGACCGTGCCCAGCAGCATCGACTTCCCAACCCCGGACGGGCCTGCGAGAAACACGAGTTCGCCCTCGGGGATCGTGAAGTCAACGCCTTGGAGGGTGGGTTGAGGGGTGCCGTCGTACGTCACGGAGACGTTCTCGAAGCGGATCACGACTGCTCCTTGGGACGTGCGGGACTTGCGAGGCTTGCGAGGCTTGCGGGACTTGCGGGACTTGCGGGGCTTTCAGGGGCGAGGAACGCGGGCAGCAGGCCGAGGAGTACGGCCGCCGCCGGCCAGAGGGGGAGGGCGGGGCCGTCAGGGGTACGACGCCCGGGTGCAGGTCCGCAGGGGCGGCCGACGCGGCGACGGTGAGGAGCGCCGCGACCGCGCCGCCGGAGACGGCGATGAGACAGGCGCGCGGCGTCCAGCGGTCCGGACGGTACCGGGTGCGTGGCGAGCGACGGCCGCCCAGGCGCAGTCCGGCTACGGCCGCGGCGACTCCGGCGAGCAGCACCGGCACGCCGTACGTCCCGCCCGCGGCGGTGAGCAGACCGTACGTTCCCGCGCAGACGCCGATCAGCCCGCCGAGCGTGAGGGCGGCGGTCGTCCGACGGACGGGGGCGGGGACGTCGGCGGTACGGCCGTACCCGCGGGCGTCCATCGCGGCGGCGAGGGCGACGGAGCGTTCCAGCGCGCCCTCCAGGACCGGCAGGCCCACCTGGAGCAGGCCCCTGCTGCGTGAAGGCTCGTCGGTTGTTCAGCAGCAGGTCGTCCGTGACTTCGGCCGCTCCCGTGCCAAGGCGCACAAGGACATCCGCGAGCGCCTGCCCATGGCGCGCCGGGCCGGGATGCCGCAGTGGAAGACCAGACGCGAGACGTTGCCGTCCCTGAACTACACGCGGCGCGGATTCCGCCTGAAGGACGGGCGGTTGCACCTGGCTGGGGGCATCGTGGTGACGGTGGTGTGGTCGCGGGAACTGCCGGCCGAACCGTCCTCGGTGCGCGTCTACCAGGACAGTCTCGGGCACTGGTACTGCTCCTTCGTCGTGCCCGCCCAGGTCCAGCCCCTGCCGGAGACCGGCCGCGTACTGGGTGTCGACTGGGGTGTGAAGGAGACGGCGACGACCACGACCGACGCCTATGACCTGCCCCACGCCGGGCACGGCGGGAAGGCCCGCAAGAAGGTGGCCCGGTACGACCGGATGACGGCCCGCCGCAGGCCGAAGAAGGGACAGCCGGCATCGAAGGGCTACCGCGAGGCGAAGCGACTGCGGGCGAAGGCCCACAAGAAGGTTGCCAGGCAGCGCACCGACACCGGCCGTAAGTGGGCCAAGAAGGTGGTCCGTGACCACGACGCGATTGCTGTCGAGGACTTCCGCCCCAAGTTCCTGGCCAGGACCACCATGGCCCGCAAGGCCGCCGACGCCGCCATCGGCGCCACCAAGACCGCACTGATCGAGATGGGCCGCAAACACGGCAGGGCCGTGCACCTGGTCCACCCCGCGTACACCACGACGGACTGCGCGCACTGCGATGCGAGAGCCAAGCATCGCCTGCCGCTGGGTGAGCGCACCTACACCTGCACCGCGTGCGGAAATGTGTCCCCACGGGACAAGAACTCCGCACGCGTCATGCTCGTCCGGGCTGGTCTCAACCCGGCTGGTACTGATGGCACAAGGCCTCCTGGAGCGCTGCTCCAGGAGGCTGCCTGAGCCAGGAATCCCCTCCCCCTTCAGGGAGGGGAGGATTCAATCTACCGGCAGGTAGGGAACGGCCTGAGGGGTGGCTGTGGGCGGGGCGAACGGGGGCGGACGGGGATGGGCGGGGATGGATGGAGGTGGAGGGAGGTGGAGGGAGATGGAGGGGGCTGGGCGGCGGTAGGTTCATGTTCATGCCAGTAACGGGGAGACTGCTCGGCTCGGGTCGTACGGCCGACGTGTACGAGATCGACGAGGCGTGGGTGCTGCGCCGGGACCGGGACGGGTGGGGCGACGCCGCCGCCGAGGGGGCGGTGATGGCGCACGTACGGGAGTACGGCTACCCCGCGCCCGCCGTACGACCCTCGTCCGACGGCTCGCGCACCGACCTGGTGATGGAGCGGCTGGCGGGGCCGACGATGCTCCAGGCGTTCGTGGCGGGCACGTTGGACGCCGAGGAGGCGGGGGCCGTTCTCGCCAGGCTGCTGCGCGCGCTGCACACCGTTCCGGGCCGAGTCTCGGCAGACGCCCGCATCCTGCACCTCGACCTCCACCCCGACAACGTGATTCTCACGCCGGACGGCCCGCGGGTCATCGACTGGGCCAACACGGAGGAGGGCGACCCGGGGCTCGACTGGGGGATGTCCGCGGTGATCCTCGCCCAGGTCGCCGTCTCCGCCCAGCCGATCGCCGCCCCGGCCCTCGCGATGCTGACCGCCCTCCTCGCCGACCCCGCCGACCTCACCGATCAGGGCCTGACCGAGGCTTTGCGCCGACGCGCGGCCAACCCGACGATGAGCACCGAGGAAACGGAACTCCTCGCCCCGGCCGGTGAGTTGATCAGGTCGCTGGCGGGCTGGGGGTAGCCCGGTGCTGGGCGGGTCCGTCGGCGCGGGGCGTCGGTCCGCCGAAGGGAAGGTGGAGTACCCGGCGTGCCAGCAGCCACGTACCGTCGACATGCCGGAACGTGTCCTCGTAGTGGCCGACCTGGACGGGGGGCCCGGCCGGGACGATGCCGCCCTCGTAGCCGTCGACCCGGTGCGTCGAGAAGTACGAGGTGGCCAGGGCGTTGTCCGGCGCGGTGACCGTGACCAGGATGTTCGACATGAGGCGGCGGGAGAGCCGGTCGGCGGGGCGTGAGCCGAAGTACGCGCGCAGCGCCGCCCGCCCCTCGATCAGACGCTCGCCCGCCGGCCATTCCCACCTGCCGTCCTCGGTGAACAGACCGGCCACGGCGGAGGGTTCACCCAGGTCGAGCCGGTGGACGAAGTCGACGACGAGACGTTCGCAGGCGCGCTCGGCGAGAAGGCGTTCCAAGGGGTCCATGCAACCGTTGGTATCAGCAGGCCCTCCCGCACCGCGAGCGCATTACACCGCCACGTACGTCACCGGCTCGCTGCCCGCCACCGCCTCCGCGCGGCCCTGTTTCACGAGTCGGCGGAGGTGGGCCTCGGCCTCGGAGACCGCGATGGTCCTCGAACCGTAGGGGATCTCCTGCCAGGGGCGGTTCCACTCCATCCGTTCGGCGAGCTGCCAGGGGGTGAGGGGCTCGGCCAGGAGCGACGACAGGTCCGTGAGACGGTCCTCGTGGTGGGTGAGCAACTCCCGTACCCGGGAGGGGGCGTCGGTGAAGGCGTGCTGGTGGGCGGGGAGGATCTCGGCGGGGGTGAGACGGCCGACGCGTTCGAGGGAGTCGAGGTAGTCGCCGAGGGGATCGGTGACCGTCGCGTCGTCGGGGTCCTCGTAGAGTCCGATGTGCGGGCTGATCCCCGGGAGCAGGTGGTCGCCGGAGAACAGGCGGCCGTGGCCCGGGAGTCCGGCCGGGTGGCTCTCCTCCAGGTGGAGGCAGACATGGCCCGGGGTGTGCCCCGGGGTCCAGATCGCGCGCAGCCGGCGGCCGGGCAGGTCCAGGAGTTCGCCGGGGACGATCTCGCGGTCGGGGAGCGCGGGGGAGAACCCGGGCGGCGTACGGCGGCGGGCCGTGCGCAGCGGGGCGAGATGTTCGTCGGGGGCGCCGGCGGCGGCCAGCTTGTCGGCCATGTACGTGTACCAGCGCTCGGGGCGGGTCTCCCGGGTCCGCCGCACGATCGACGCGTCCGCCGCGTGCATCGCCACCCAGGCCCCGGACGCCTCCCGCACCTTGGCCGACAGACCGTGGTGGTCGGGGTGGTGGTGGGTGATGACGACCCCGTGCAGTTCGGCGACGTCAGTGCCGCAGGCCGTGAGACCCGCGGTGAGGGCGTCCCAGGAGGCGGGATCATCCCATCCGGCGTCGACCAGCACCGGCCCGCGGTCGGTGTCGACGACGTAGACGAGCGTGTGCCCGAGCGGGTTGTCCGGGATGGGCACCCGAAGGGACCGCACACCCCCGCCATGATCGAACGCCTTCGTCATCTGCCCTCCGTCTCACGGCCATTGCCCACTATAACTAGAACTGGTATCAGTTTCTGAAACACCGTCAGAAACGAAGGCAGTGGCCATGGCCGAGCTCGTGGAACACGGACAGTTGTTCATCGGCGGGGAATTGACCGATCCCCAGGGCGAGGACGTCATCGAGGTGGTCTCGCCGCACACCGAGGAGGTCATCGGGCGGGTGCCGCATGCGTCGACGGCCGATGTGGACCGGGCCGTCGCCGTGGCGCGGCGGGCCTTCGACGAGGGGCCCTGGCCCCGGCTGTCGCTCGACGAGCGGATCGCCGTCGTCACCCGCATCAAGGACGGCATCGCCCTGCGCCATGAGGAGATCGCCCGCGTGATCTCCTCCGAGAACGGCTCCCCGTACTCCTGGAGCGTCCTCGCGCAGGCCCTGGGCGCGATGATGGTGTGGGACGCGGCGATCAAGGTCGCCCGGGACTTCACCTACGAGGAGCGCCGCGACGGTGTGCTCGGGAAGATCCTCGTGCGGCGCGAGCCGGTGGGCGTGGTCGCGGCCGTCGTGCCCTGGAACGTCCCGCAGTTCGTGGCCGCCGCCAAGCTCGCGCCCGGGCTGCTCACCGGTTGCTCGGTGGTGCTGAAGCCGTCCCCGGAGTCGCCGCTGGACGCGTATCTGCTGGCCGAGATCACGCGGGAGGCCGGGCTGCCGGAGGGCGTGCTGTCGATTCTGCCCGCGGACCGCGAGGTCAGCGAGTACCTGGTCGGGCATCCGGGCGTCGACAAGGTCGCGTTCACGGGCTCGGTCGCGGCCGGGAAGCGGGTCATGGAGGTGGCCGCCCGCAATCTCACGCGCGTGACCCTCGAACTCGGCGGCAAGTCGGCGGCGGTCGTGCTGCCCGACGCGGACATCGCCACGGCGGTCCCCGGGATCGTCTCGGCCGCCTTCATGAACAACGGGCAGGCCTGTGTGGCCCAGACCCGCATCCTCCTGCCGCGCTCGCGCTACGACGAGTTCGCGGACGCCTTTGCCGCGGCGGCGGCCGCGCTGGTCGTCGGCGACCCGATGGACCCGGCGACCCAGGTCGGGCCGCTGGTCGCCGAGCGGCAGCAGCGTCGGAACCTCGACTACATCCGGATCGGGCAGGAGGAGGGCGCGAAGATCCTCACCGGTGGCGGGCGTCCGGCGGGTCTGGAGCGCGGTTGGTACGTGGAGCCGACCCTCTTCGGCGACGTCGACAACTCCATGCGGATCGCCCGCGAGGAGATCTTCGGCCCGGTGATCTGCCTCCTGCCCTACGGCGACGAGTCCGAGGCCGTGAAGATCGCGAACGACTCCGACTACGGGCTGAGCGGCAGCGTCTGGACGGCCGACGTCGGGCATGGCATCGAGGTCGCGCGCCAGGTTCGTACGGGGACTTACTCCGTTAACACCTTCAGCCTGGACATGCTCGGCCCGTTCGGCGGCTACAAGAACTCCGGGCTGGGGCGGGAGTTCGGGCCCGAGGGCTTCGGCGAGTACCTGGAGCACAAGATGATCCACCTGCCGGCCGGCTGGGAGGGCTGAGGGATGGAAGTGCCTCTCGCGCGAGCGGATTCAGCGGATTCAGCGGATTCAGCGGATTCAGCGGATTCAAGCGTGGGGGCGGGCGACCGGTGGCACGTCGACGTGGACCGTTCCCTGTGCATCGGTTCCGCGCAGTGCCTCCACCGAGCGCCCGAGGGCTTCCGGCTGGACGACGCGCGCCAGTCGCATCCGGTCGACCCCGACACGGACGCGAACGAGCAGGTGCTGGCGGCGGCGGAGAACTGCCCGGTGGAGGCGATCACGATCACGCTGACGGGGAGCGGGGAGGCGGTTTTCCCGCCGGAGGAGTAAAAATAATCCCTTTTGTGGTGTTCCATCCCGCTTCAGGTGTTCTATTCTGGTAGTGGCCTACGAGGCGAGTGAGGGAGTTCGACCGGAGTAGCCGACTTGGGCGTGACGCCGAGAGGTACGGGCATCCGCTGAGGCCGACGTCGACGGACGGGCTGAGGGACCGGAAGGTTGCAGGACAGGACCTGAAGGGACCCCTGATCGTCTCGTAGGTCTTTTCTGTGCCCGTCTGTGCCCGTCGGTGCGAGTGGGTGCGCGTCCATGGCGTCTACGTGCGCGGGTCCGTCACGTCGATCAGGCGGCACACCGTCTCGATGTCGATCCGGACCTGGGCGATGGAGGCGCGGCCCGACAGCCAGGTGATCAGCGCCGAGTGCCAGGTGTGCTCGATGACGCGGACCGCGGAGAGCTGCTCGGGCGTCGGGTCGGTGAGGCCCATCGCGTCCAGGATGATCGCCGTCGTCTGACGCGAGACCTGGTCGACCTCCGGAGAGACGCTGCGGTCGGCGAAGGTCAGCGCGCGCACCATCGCGTCCGCCAGGTGCGGCTCGCGCTGCAGGGCGCGAAAGGCCCGCATCAGCGTCTCCGCGACCCGCTCCGCCGCCCGCTCGCCCGTCGGCGGCTTCTTCCGCAGCGTGCCGTGCATGTGCTCCAACTGGTCCTGCATCGTGGCGACCAGCAGATGCACCTTGGACGGGAAGTACCGGTAGAGGGTGCCGAGGGCGACCTGCGAGGACTCCGCGACCTCCCGCATCTGCACCGCGTCGAACCCGCCCCGGCTGGCCAACTGCGCGCTCGCGTGCAGGATGCGGCGGCGGCGCGCCTCCTGCCGCTCGGTGAGGGGCGAGGACTGCGCCTTGCTCCCCTTGGCTTCCGCGTTCCCCTTGGCTTCCGCGGGCGTGGCTGGCGTGGGTGGCATGGGTCCCGTTCCGGTCCGTTCCGTGACAGTCCTGGTGACAGTCGGTGAGGGGCGGTGATCATGCGGTTCGGCAGAGCGGCCGGTCGTGGCGTGAATCACCTGATCCACTGCTCCCAGCACTCTTACCTGCCGGTAGATTCAGAGCCTCCCGGACGATCAAGTCTGAAACTTGTTCTAGATTAGCGTCCCGTCGTAGTCTCGCGGGACCATGCAGGCAGAAGGGGGCACGGAGTGACCGCGGAGGCCAGTCAGGCGGGGTCCCGGCATGACCTCGCGGCCGACGGCAAGCGACCGCTCAACATCGCGCTCCTCACCTATAAGGGGAACCCGTTCTGCGGGGGCCAGGGCGTCTACGTACGGCATCTCTCGCGTGAGCTCGTCCGCCTCGGCCACCGCGTCGAGGTGATCGGCTCCCAGCCCTATCCGGTGCTGGACCCGGTGGACCCGGCCCACGGCGACCGCCTCTCCCTCACCGAGCTGCCCAGCCTCGACCTCTACCGCCAGCCGGACCCGTTCCGCACCCCGAAGCGCGGCGAGTACCGCGACTGGATCGACGCCCTCGAGGTCGCGACGATGTGGACCGGCGGGTTCCCCGAACCGCGGACGTTCGCCCTGCGCGCCCGTCGTCATCTGCGCGCCCGGCGCGGGGAGTTCGACGTCGTGCACGACAACCAGACCCTCGGCTACGGGCTGTTGGGGGACATCGGCGCGCCCCTGGTCACCACCATCCACCACCCCATCACCGTCGACCGGCAGTTGGAGCTGGACGCCGCCGAAGGATGGCGCCGGCGCTACTCCGTGCGCCGCTGGTACGCGTTCACCCGGATGCAGAAGCGCGTCGCGCGCCGGCTGCCGTCCGTGCTCACCGTCTCCGGCACCTCCCGCCAAGAGATCGTCGACCACCTCGGCGTCCGCGACGACCGCATCCACGTCGTCCACATCGGCGCCGACACCGACCTGTTCTCGCCGAACCCGGCCGTGCCGCAGATACCCGGCCGGATCGTGACGACGTCCAGCGCGGACGTCCCCCTCAAGGGCCTGGTCTTCCTCGTCGAGGCGCTGGCGAAGGTGCGCACCGAGCACCCGCGCGCCCACCTCGTCGTCGTCGGCAAGCGCCCGCAGGAGGGGCCGGTCGCCCAGGCGATCGAGCGGTACGGCCTCGAAGGCGCAGTCGAGTTCGTCAAGGGCATCTCCGACGCCGAACTGGTCGACCTGGTGCGCTCGGCGGAGGTCGCCTGTGTGCCGTCGCTGTACGAGGGCTTCTCCCTGCCGGCTGCCGAGGCCATGGCCACGGGCACCCCGCTGCTCGCCACGACCGGCGGGGCGATCCCCGAGGTCGCCGGGCGCGACGGGGAGACCTGCCTGGCCGTGCCGCCGGGCGACGCGGGTGCGCTGGCCGCGGGCCTGAGCCGGCTCCTGGGCGACCGCGAGCTGCGGGCGCGGCTGGGCGCGGCCGGGCGGGAACGGGTGCTGGAACGGTTCACCTGGGCGCGGGCCGCCGAGGGGACCGTGGCCCGCTACCGCGAGGCGATAGCCGACGGCCGCCGCCCAGGTGCTTGCGAGTCCGAGGCCCCCGCCGCCGCGTCGGCCGCGTCCGCCGTTTCAGCTGCTTCCGCCGTTTCTGTCGCTTCCGCTGCTTCCGTGGCTCCCGCCGCCCCGGAAGCCGCCGAGGCCACCGAGGCCCCCGAAGCCGCCGAGGCCGTCGACGCCGGTCGTGGCGTCGACGCCGTTGACGCCGACGGCGTCGTATCCGAAGCATCCGATCGCGAAAGCAGGGCCACGTGCTGACCGTCGACTTCTCCCGGTTCCCGCTCGCCCCGGGCGACCGAGTCCTGGACCTCGGCTGCGGGGCGGGGCGGCACGCCTTCGAGTGCTACCGGCGTGGCGCTCAGGTCGTGGCGCTCGACCAGAACGGCGAGGAGATCCGCGAGGTCGCCAAGTGGTTCGCGGCGATGAAGGAGGCCGGCGAGGCCCCCGAGGGCGCCACCGCCACCGCCATGGAGGGCGACGCGCTGGCGCTGCCCTTCCCCGACGAGTCCTTCGACGTCGTCATCATCTCCGAGGTCATGGAGCACATCCCGGACGACAAGGGAGTGCTGGCGGAGATGGTGCGCGTGCTCAAGCCCGGCGGCCGCATCGCCATCACCGTGCCGCGCTACGGCCCCGAGAAGGTCTGCTGGACGCTCTCCGACGCCTACCACGAGGTCGAGGGCGGCCACATCCGCATCTACAAGGCCGACGAACTGCTCGCGAAGATCCGCGAGGCGGGACTCAAGCCGTACGGCACCCATCACGCCCACGCGCTGCACTCCCCGTACTGGTGGCTGAAGTGCGCGTTCGGCGTGGACAACGACAAGGCGCTGCCGGTGCGGGCGTACCACAAGCTGCTGGTCTGGGACATCATGAAGAGGCCGCTGGCGACCCGCGTCGCCGAGCAGGCGCTCAACCCGCTGATCGGCAAGAGCTTCGTGGCGTACGCGACCAAGCCGCACCTCCCGGCGCTGTCCGAGGCGGCGGCCAAGTGACCACCCCCCGGACAGAACACCTCGTCCTGCCCGGGGTCCTCACCGCCGAGCAGGCCGCCGCGACCGTCGCCGGAATCCTCGCCGTGCAGCGGGAGGACGGCGCGATCCCGTGGTTCCGGGGCCACCACCTCGACCCCTGGGACCACACCGAGGCCGCGATGGCGCTGGACGCGGCGGGCGAGCACGAGGCCGCCGAGCGGGCGTACACCTGGCTGGCCCGGCACCAGAACGACGACGGCTCGTGGTTCGCGGCGTACGCGGACGGCGCCTTCGACGACGTCACCGACCGCGGCCGCGAGACGAACTTCGTCGCCTACATAGCCGTCGGCGTCTGGCACCACTACCTCTCCACCGGCGACGACACCTTCCTCGACCGCATGTGGCCGGCCGTCTACGCGGCCGTCGAGTACGTGCTGCGGCTCCAGCAGCCCGGCGGGCAGATCGGCTGGCGGCGCGAGGACGACGGCGCCCCGACCGCCGACGCCCTGCTCACCGGCTCCTCCTCGATCCACCAGGCGCTGCGCTGCGCGCTGGCGATCGCCGAGCAGCGCGAAGAGGCGCAGCCGGACTGGGAGTTGGCGGCGGGCGCGCTGCGGCACGCCATACGACGGCATCCGGAGCGGTTCCTCGACAAGGACCGCTACTCGATGGACTGGTACTACCCGGTGCTGGGCGGCGCGTTGACCGGTACGGAGGCCAAGTCCCGTATCGAGGCGGACTGGGAGCGGTTCGTGGTGCCGGGGCTGGGGGTGCGGTGCGTGGTCCCCAACCCGTGGGTGACGGGCGGCGAGTCCGCCGAACTCGCCCTCGCGCTGTGGGCGATGGGCGAGTCCGATCGGGCGCTGGAGATCCTCCAGTCGATCCAGCATCTGCGGGACGCGGAGTCGGGGCTGTACTGGACCGGGTTCGTCTTCGAGGACGAGGCGATCTGGCCCCGGGAACTGACCGCGTGGACCGCCGGGTCGCTGCTGCTGGCCGTCGCCGCCCTCGGCGGGCATGAGGCGACGTGCGCCGTGTTCGGTGGGGAACTGCTTCCTTCCGGGCTGGAGGTCGACTGCTGCGCCTGAAGGCGCGGCGGCTCAGCGGCGATCGCTCAGTGACCGTTGTTCAGTGACCGTTGTTCAGTGGCGGTGGACCCTGTTGGCGATGGCGTGGCCCACGAAGAGGTACACCACCGCCGCCAGGCCGTAGCCCGCCACCACCCTTGCCCAGGCCTCGTCGAAGGTGAACAGGTCGTGGGACCAGCCGGCGAGCCAGCGGGCCGTGTCGTGGATGAACTGCACGAAGGAGTTGGCGGGGTTCGCGTCGAGCAGGTACATCAGGATCCACAGGCCCAGGATGAGGGCCATGATGTCGGCGACGACCGCGATGACCGTCCCGGCCTGGTTGGCGCCGTTGCGATATCGAGGGGACATGCCCTTTCGGGTTGCCGTTCGACGCCGAACGAAACCCGGCTGGTTCGGATCGCGGCCATGTGCCCCGTGTCGGGGTGGAGTTGACGCCTGTCGATGGTCAGGCGTTGAGCTCGGCCAGCACCCGCAGGGTGTGCAGGTCCGGCGCCACGACCAGGAGGTCGGTCACCGGGCCCTTGTGCCAGGCCTGAAGCCGTTCCGCGATGCGTTCGCGGGGGCCGACGAGGGAGATCTCGTCGGCGAAGGCGTCCGGGACGGCGAGCACCGCCTCCTCGCGTCGGCCGGCCAGGAACAGCTCCTGGATGCGCCGGGCCTCCCCCTCGTAGCCCATGCGCGCCATCAGGTCGGCGTGGAAGTTGCGGGTGGCGTGGCCCATGCCGCCGATGTAGAACCCGAGCATCGCCTTCACCGGCAGCAGCCCCCCGGCGACGTCGTCGCAGACCAGCGCCCGTACGAGAGGGGCGACCCGGAAGCCCTCGGGCAGCTCCGCCACCGCCGGGCCGTACGCGTCCGGCCGGCTCGGCGACCAGTACAGCGGCAGCCAGCCGTCGGCGATGCGGATCGTCTGGGCCACGTTCCGCGGCCCCTCCGCACCCAACAGCAGCGGCAGATCGGGGCGCAGGGGGTGGGTGATCGACTTGAGCGGCTTGCCGAGGCCGGTGGCGTCCGGGGCACGGTACGGGTGGGAGTGGAACCGGCCGTCCAGTTCCACCGGCGCCTCCCGGCGCAGGACCTGCCGGACGACGTCCACGTACTCCCGGGTCGCGGTCAGCGGCGACTTCGGGAACGGGCGGCCGTACCAGCCCTCCACCACCTGCGGGCCCGACAGGCCGAGCCCGAGCATCATCCGGCCGCCGGAGAGATGGTCCAGGGTCAGGGCGTGCATCGCGGTCGTGGTGGGGGAGCGGGCCGCCATCTGGGCAACGGCCGTGCCCAGCGCGATCGTCGACGTGCGCGCGGCGATCCAGGTGAGCGGGGTGAAGGCGTCCGAGCCCCAGGACTCAGCCGTCCACACGGAGTCGTAACCCAGCCGCTCCGCCTCGCGCGCCAGCTCCACATGGCCGGGGTCGGGGCCGCGGCCCCAGTAGCCGAGCGCCAGACCGAGCCGCATACCAGCCTCCTGACGGTACGTCAGATACGGGGGGGCTGCGACTGTACGACAACGGCCCCCCGCCCGGAAGGGCGAGGGGCCGTACCCGTCGTACGGGAGCGTCGGCTCAGCCGCGCTGAATGCCCGAAGCGTCCCGCAGGACGCCGCGTCGGCCGTCCTGGGTCTGGGCCACCAGGCCCTGCGCGCCCTGCTCGACCGCGAGGTACCAGGTGCCCGGCGCCAGTTCGGCGATGGGCATCGGCGCACCGTCCTCCGCGTACAGCGGACGCGGCACCGGCACGGCGAACCAGAACGGCGAGAAGTCCGCGGCCGGCGGCTGCGCCGGACCCGGCTGGGCGCCGAACGGCGACTGTCCCGGCTGCCCACCCGGCTGCCCGCCCGGCTGACCGGGCTGCCCCGGCTGCGGCTGACCGCCGAACGCCGACGGCTGCGGCCCGCCCGGGTAGCCGTAACCGGCGGGCGGCTGCGCACCGTAGGGCTGGGGGGTCGGCGGCTTGGGCGCCGGGACGAGGCCGGCCTGCAGGGCCGGGACGAGGGGGGTGGCGACAGCGGCCCCGGCGAGCACCAGGGTGGCGATGAGGGCCAGGATCAGCCCCGTCCCGGCGGAGGGGGCGTTCGAGTTGTCACCGCCGAAGTTGTCCAGGCCGCCGACCGGGTCGACGACGTTGCCGAGGGCGCTCCAAGCGGCGAACACGGCGAACGCGACACCGAACGCGCCGAGTTCCAGGCCGGCGATCTTGCGAGGGTTCGGCAGGCCGCGGGCGACGACAATGAGCGCGGCGGCGATGAGGCCGGCCAGGACAACGCTGAGCAGGACCGGTCCGCTCGACCAGAGGCTCGGGATGTCGAGGCTGCTGGGCGCGTTGTCGTACGAGTAGTTGTCGAGGAACGACGCGATGAACAGCAATACCGCTGCTCCGATCACCACGCCGTCGCCTCGAGTGAGGGAGCGGATATTCACTTCAGGTCCTTCGTCAGTCGTCTCGTCGTCGGTACACGCATACACGCATCGGTAGAGGCGTCGCTGTCACCATGTCGCCGTCAGGCCCCGGTGTGAAGCGTGGGGGTGGCCCCTCATCGTAGGGACGACACTATCGTCCACACGATTGTGCTGTCCGCCGTGATCAGCGCGCTGATCACTACCCGCGCAGGAAACTCACGATTCCCTCAGAGATCCCCTGCGCCGCCTTCTGCCGCCAGGCGCCACTGGTCAGCAACGCCGCGTCCTTGGTATCGCGCATGTTGCCGCACTCGATGAACACCTTGGGAACCGTTGACAGATTGAGACCGCCCAGGTCCTTCCGCGTGACGAGACCGGTTCCGTCGCCGACGTAGTTGGCGGGCGAACTGCCCGTCGTGCGCGCGAAGTCGCCCGCGATCAGCTTCCCGAGGTCCTTCGACGGGCCCACGACGGCACGGGTGTCGGCGGCGCCCTCGTGCACCGTGGCCGGCAGGATCACATGGAAGCCGCGGTCGCCGGCCCCGGCGCCGTCCGCGTGGATCGAGACGACCGCGTCGGCGTGCGCCGCGTTCCCGATCCGGGCGCGCTCGTCGACGCAGGGGCCGTACTCCCGGTCGCCGTCCTGCGTCAGCTTCACCGTGGCGCCCTGCTGTTGCAGCAGCGTGCGCAGCCGGTGGGCCACGTCCAGCGTGAACTCCGCCTCGCTGTAACCGGAGTTCGTGGACGTGCCCGTAGTGTCGCATTCCTTCCAATTGGTGCCGATGTCCACCTTGCGGTTGATCGCGGCGGTGTGCTCGACGTTGTCGGGGTTGTGCCCCGGGTCGATGACGACGACCTTGCCCTTGAGCGACGTGGACCCCGCGGTCGACGCCGTACCGCCGGCGCCCTGCTTGCCGTCGCCGCTCGCGCCGTCGGCCGGCGAGCCGTCGGTGGGGGAGCCGTCGGTGGGGGAACCGTCGGCGGGGGAGCGGAGCGTGGACGACGAGGCCGCCGCTCCCGCCCCCCGGTCCGGTCCGCCGTCCCCACCGGTCCCCGTTCCCGTCCCGGTCCCGCCCAGCGTCTCGTACGCCAGCCAGCCCAGCAGCGCCCCGGGCACGAGCGCGACGAGCGCCACGGTCAGGGGGCGGCGCAGCGGGGAGCGGCGCGGCGACGCGGAGCCGAAGCGATCGGAAGGGCCGAAGGGGTCGGAGGAGCCGGGGTTCGAGCCTGTGTACGACACGCCTGCCACCCTAACGGGCATCCCGGGGACGGCTCAGGCGGACGGCGGCCGGACGGATGACGGACGGCCGGCCTCCCCTGCACCCGCCCGACCCTTGTCCGCCATCCCCCTGTTTCGCTGTTTCGCTGTTTCGCTGTTCCGGTCTGCCGGTCTGCCGGTCTTCCGCTATTGCGCGAAGTCCACCCCGTTGGGCGTCGTGCCCTGTGGCACCAAGCACACGAACCAGTCGTACGAGGTCCCCTCGACCGAGCGGATGGCGGACTTGTCGGTGCTCGGCTCTTCGTTCGCCGGTGCGTTGACCAGCTCGGTCCTCGTGCCGTCCTTCCAGTTGCAGGTCACCCGCTTGGTCGTCTCGGTGAGAGGGCCCAACACCACGCGGTCGGGGCTGCCCGGGCCGGGGGCCGCCGGGACGGTGCCGTACTGCTTCGTCGGGTCCGGGGGGACGTCGGACCAGTCGATCAGGCCGCCATGGATCAGGGTGCCGGGGCCGTTCTCGTCGCCGGTGCTGCTGCGCAGGAAGAAGGCGATCCTGCCGACCAGATCGGAAGGCTTCCGCACGGTCGGGAGGGTCTCGCGGTACTTCGCCATCGCCTTCAGCTCGGCCTGGGCCCCCGCCACGTCGCGTGGTGCCGGCCACACATCGATCGCGACCTTCCACGGCTTGCCCTGGTCGGTTCCGGTCCCCAGGATCGTGCGGCTGGGGGACTGGACCGCGCCCGGCGTTCCCGTTGCCGCCGGCGTCACCCGCTCCCCGCCTCCCCCCGGCAGTCCGCCGGCCGCCAGCGCCCCTGTCGAGCCGGCGACCACCAGGGCCATGGCCGCCACGACAGCCGAGCGGCGGGCTCTGCGGCGGCGGCCGCCGCGGATGACTGCCTGGGTGGGGGCTATGCCGATCTCGACCTCGTCCGCGGCGTCGGCCAGCAGGCCCGCGATGTCGTGCTGCGTCATGTCGTGGTTCGTCTCCTGGTCCGCGCTCATCACTTCCGCCCTCCGTGCGTCGCTGTGTCCGCCAGTTCCGGTATGGCGCGGAGTTTCGCGATCCCCTTGGCCGCGTTGCTCTTCACCGCGCCGACCGAACAGCCCATCGCCTCGGCCGTCTGCGTCTCGGTCAGGTCCTCCCAGTAACGCAGCACCACAGCCTCCCGCTGCCGCGGCGGCAGTTCAGCCAGCGCCTTCAGCAGGGTGTGCCGGTCGTCGGCTCGCGCGATCACGTCGCCGGTGTCGGCGACCTCGTGCGCGAGGCCCGAGTCGTCGCCCCTCGGAGCGAGGAACTCGCGGAGCTTCCTGCGGTACTTGCGGGCATGCGCGTTGATCATCACGCGCCGTACGTACGCCTCCGGTTCGTCGGCCGCGCCGACTCTGCGCCAGGCCACGTAGACCTGTTCCAGCGTCGACTGGACCAGGTCCTCCGCGGCGTGCTGTTCCCCCGTGAGGAGAAATGCCGTGCGCATCAGCCGCGGCCAGCGGCCGACGACGAAGGCTTGGAACTCCGTGTCCCTGTCCTGCTTCCGATCCCCCATGGGCACTGCACCTCCTAGATGTTCAAAGGAGGCCATGAGCGGCCCGGATCGTTGCCTCGGGGAGCGGAGATTTTCCGCGGCAGCCACACCGGCATCAGTAGCGCCAGGCAGCGCCACGTCCACGACCGGCACGTCGGTGTGTCAAGAGAAGCTAAAGAAATTGTTAGTACGCCAAAGTATCGGAATAGTTGCCCATGCATACAGGTTCAGCTCCCATGTAACCGGCGAAGCGCCACCCCCGTAACCCCCGAAGCACCGCCCCCGGAGGCCCCACCCCATGACGCACACGACGACCGACCGGCCCACCCGCCAAGCGAGCGGAGCCGTCGTCCCGGTGCTCGCCTTCGCGGGCATCGTGGTCGCGGTGATGCAGACCCTGCTCGTCCCGGTCATCAAGGACCTGCCGCAGCTGCTGGACACCGCGCCCAGCAACGCCACCTGGGTCCTGACCTCCACCCTGCTGTCCGGCGCCGTCGCCACCCCGATCATGGGCCGCCTCGGCGACCTGTACGGCAAGCGGCGGATGCTGATCCTCAGCCTGTCCGTGATGGTCGTCGGCGCCCTGGTCAGCGCGCTCACCAGCGACCTGCTCACGATGATCGTGGGCCGTACGCTCCAGGGCTTCGCCATGGGCGCGATCCCGCTCGGCATCGGCCTGATGCGGGACATGCTGCCGCGCGAGAAGCTCGGCTCGGCGATGGCCCTGATGAGCTCCTCCATCGGCGTCGGCGGCGGCCTCGCCCTGCCCGCCGCGGCCCTCGTCGCCCAGCACGCCGACTGGCACGCCCTGTTCTACGGCGCCGCCGGCATCGGCGCGCTCGCGATCGCCCTCACCCTCCTCGTCGTCCCCGAGTCCCCGGCCCGCGCCGAGGGCACCTTCGACGTGCTGGGCGCGATCGGCCTCTCCACCGGCCTCGTCCTCTTCCTCCTGCCGATCACCAAGGGCAGCGACTGGGGCTGGACCTCCGGCACCACCCTCGGCCTGTTCGGCGCCGCGGCCGTCGTCCTCCTCCTGTGGGGCGTGATGGAGCTGCGCGTGAAGGCCCCGCTGGTGGACCTGCGCACGACGGCCCGCCCCGCCGTCCTCTTCACCAACCTCGCCTCGATCATGGTCGGCGTCTCCTTCTACGTCGTCTCCCTCGTCCTGCCGCAGCTCCTCCAGCTGCCGAAGGCCACCGGCTACGGCCTCGGCCAGTCGATGGTCGTCGCCGGTCTGCTCGTCGCGCCGCTCGGCCTGACGATGATGGTCACCGCCCCCGTCTACGCCCGGCTGTCCGCGAAGTACGGCCCCAAGGTCACCCTGATCCTCGGCCTGCTGATCATCGCGATCGGCTACGGCGCCGGCCTCGGCCTGATGAGCGCCGCCTGGCAGAGCCTGGTCATCGCCGTGATGTTGGGCGCGGGCATCGGTCTCGCCTACTCCTCCCTGCCCGCGCTGATCGTCGGCGCGGTCCCGGCCTCGGAGACCGGCGCGGCCAACGGCCTCAACACCCTGATGCGGTCCATCGGCACGTCCGTGTCGAGCGCCGTCATCGGCATGGTGCTGGCCAACACCGCGAACAACGTGAACGGCGTCGCGATCCCGACGATGCACGGCTTCCGCGTCTCCTTCCTGATCGCCACGGCCGCCGTCGCGGTCGGCCTGGTCCTCGCCCTCTGCCTGCCGAAGCAGCAGCGCCCCGCCACGGCTCCGCAGCTGCGCGCCAGCAGCGAGGAGGACGCGGGCCTGGAGCACGCCGAGGAGGTCCTGCGGGGCTTCCGCGGACGGGTCCTGGACGCCGACGGCGCCCCGGTCGGCCGCGCCAAGGTCACCCTCATCGACCGCCGCGGCCGGCAGGCCGGGGCCACCCTGTCGCAGGAGGACGGCAGCTACGCCCTCGCCGTCCCGGCCCAGGGCGCCTACGTCCTCGCCGCCAAGGCCGCCGGCCACGGACCGCTCGCGAGCTCCGCGACCCACGGGGGCGAGGAGCGCCCGGTGGACCTCGACCTGGCCCTGCCGAGCGAGACCGTCGCCACCACCGCCTGACCTCCTCCGCCGCCCCTGACCCGCCCCCCGTCGTGCGTATGACGGGGGGCGTGGTGCAGCATGGGGCAGCCCGCCACCCGCACCCGCAGACCTGCACGTACCACCGAAGGGACCCCCATGACCGCGGCACCCAAGCCCGAGATCCTGGCCGCGTTCGAGGCGGCGAAGGGGTTCATGCCGGTGGACGAGGGCCTGGCGCTGTACGCCGCCGCCGTCGAGGCGGGCGCGCTCGGGCTGCCGTTGCTGGAGGTCGGCACCTACTGCGGGCGTTCCACGATCCTGCTCGCGGACGCGGCCCGCCAGTCCGGGGTCAGCGCGCTCACGCTCGACCACCACCGGGGCAGCGAGGAGCAGCAGCCGGGCTGGGAGTACCACGACCCGGAGACCGTGGACCCCGAGATCGGCCTGATGGACACGCTGCCCACCTTCCGCCGGACCCTGCACCGGGCCGGTCTGGAGGAGCACGTGGTCGCACTGGTCGGGCGGTCGCCGCAGATCGCCGCGTTCTGGAACGCGCCCCTCGGTCTCGTCTTCGTCGACGGCGGCCACACCGACGAGCACGCCGCCTCCGACTACGAGGGCTGGGCGCCGCACGTCGCCGAGGGCGGGCTCCTCGTCATCCACGACGTGTTCCCCGACCCGGTCGACGAGTTCACCGGCCAGGCCCCCTACCGCGTCTACCTGCGCGCCCTGGCCTCCGGGGCCTTCACGGAGGTCTCCGCCACCGGCTCGCTACGGGTGCTGCGGCGCACGGGCACGGGGATCTAGGACGATCCAGGGACGATCCAGGGACCGTCGTCCAGGAAAAGCTCAGGCCGGTTCCGAGCCGCGGCGACGGCGGCGCACGACGACAGCCGCAGCCACCGCCGCCGCGGTGACCAGGGCGGCCGGCATCAACACGGCGGGCCGCAGGACGGCCCGGTACAGCGGGGCCGGGGACGCCTCCAGCGGGATGGCGGCGACGTCGTTGCCGGGCGTGCGGTCGAACGGGTTGTACGTGCGGATGGTCCCCTTCGCGCCCGGGACCTGCCGGTCGATGCGGATGTGGAAGTCGATGGCGGTCGAACCGTCGCCGTACCGCGCCTCGTAGAACGCGGCGGAGCCGACCTCGCAGACGAACGCCTTGCCCGGCTTCTCGGGCCGGCCGCAGGCCCACTTCATGTCGTCGCCCTCGATGTTGTACGGGATGGAGGTGACCGTGGTGCCCTCCGGCGGGACCACCTCGAAGCGGCCCAGTTCCTCGTCCCCCTTCGGGCGGCCGGGGCCGAGGTCGCGCAGCCCGAGCCGCACCTTCACCGTGTCGCCGACCCGGCCCCGCACGGCCGCGGTGACCGGACGGTAGTCGGCCTGCACGGTGGTGGTGATCCCGACCCTGGCCTCGCCGTCGCCGAAGGACTGGTCGGCGGTGCGCACGAGGGTGAGCGGGGACCCGGTGCCGCGCACGGTGTGGCCGGCGGGGCGGGACGGGGCCGACGACCAGCTGTAGGTCACCTCGCCGCCCAGCGTGCCGGGCGCGGCGACCGTGTAGACCAGCGGGGCGCTCGTGCGGTAGGCGGCGCCCGCCGCGGCCTCGGCGGGGAACGTGCACCACGCCGAGGTGGGCGCGGAACCGGCGTAGAAACAGTTGCTGTGCCGGGCGGCCAGCGTCAGCCCCTCCGTCACGTTGACCTGGAGGGCGACGCCCTGCTTCGCGGGGAAACGGGTCGCGTTGGCCAACCGCGGCGTCAGGTTCGCGGACTTCCCCGGGGCCAGCCCGCTCACGCCGTCCTCCCGCCCGGGCGCGGACAGCGTCGGACCGCCGACGATCATCCGGGTGGAGCCGGTGATGGTGGGAGCGTTGTCGGCGGTCGCGGTGTACGTCACCGTCCCGCTGTCGCCCGGCTCGGCTCCGTCTACGCCGAGGAGGGGGAGAGGGTCGTAGCTCTCCCCGTCGCCGTTCTGCAGGTCGCCGTAGTGGCAGGTGTAGATCGGGCCCGCGCCCTTGCACGTCTCCCGGTCCCCGAGCCGGGCGACGCCCTTCAGCCCCGACGCGTCCACGACGACCCTGACGTTGCGGGCCGGTTCGCCGCCCTTGCTCGCTTCGACGAAGACGGGGAGATGGAAGTCGTCGTTCGATCCCGCGGCTCCCTCGTCGGCGTTGTACATGACGAAGGTCTTCACGGTCTCGAACCGCATCACGACCCGGTCGGAGCCGTCGGCCGCGGCAGGCGCCGACGCCGCCGACACCGACGCTGACGCCGACGCGAACACGGCCACGAGAGCCGCCGTCAGGGCGGCCCCACGCGTGAACAGACGCCCAAGGATCGGTATCGGTATCGGTAAAGGCATCCCGGCACTATGCCACCACCGTGCCGGTCGGCTACAGCCACCCCGCGGCTACAGCCACCCCTGCTGCCGGGCCTCCCGCATCGCCTCCATCCGGTTGCGGGTGCCCGTCTTGCCGATCGCGGAGGAGAGGTAGTTGCGGACCGTGGACTCCGAGAGGCGCAGCTTGGCGGCGATGTCGGCGACCGTCGCCCCGTCGACGGAGGCCTTCAGGACGTCGCACTCGCGGCCGGTGAGGGGGTTCGGGCCGGCGCCGAGGGCGGCCGCGGCCAGCGCCGGGTCCACGACCGTCTCGCCGGTCAGCACCCGGCGGACGGCCGCCGCCAGCTCCTCCACCGGGCCGTCCTTGACCAGGAAGCCCGAGGCGCCGGCCTCCATGGCCCGGCGCAGATAGCCGGGCCGGCCGAACGTGGTCAGGATCAGCACCCGGCAGTCGGGCGCCTGCTCGCGCAGCTCGGCGGCCGCGTCCAGGCCGCTGATGCCGGGAAGCTCGATGTCGAGGAGCGCGACGTCCGGGCGGTGCAGGAGCGCCGCGTCCACGATCGCGTCCCCGGCGCCGACCTGGGCGACCACCTCGATGTCGGCCTCCATCCCCAGCAGCAGGGCCAGCGCGCCGCGCATCATGTCCTGGTCCTCCGCGAGCAGCACCCTGATGGACTTGGCGGGGCGGTGGTCGCGGGGCATCTCGTTCACGGGCCCACCCGGCATTTCGGTCACGGCCCAAGGTTAGGGCCGACGGCCACGGACGGAGCGCTGTCCGTGGGCTCCTGCGGTGCGGACGTCTGGTGCATCGGGGCTTGCGTGGACAGTTCTGTGGGCTGTTCTGGGGATAGTGCGGTGGGCAGTTCCGCCGTGACCCTGAATCCGCCGCGCGGTCCCGGGCCCGCCGTGAGCGAGCCGCCCGCCGTCGCGAGGCGTTCGCGCAGGCCGGTCAGACCGGTGCCGACGCGAGGCGGCCGGCAGTCGTCGCCACCCGTGCCACTGCCACTGCCACCGCCGCTGCCGCCGGCGCCGTTGTCCGCCACCGTCAGCCGGACCCGTTCCGGGGATCCCGTCACGGTGATCTGGCACTGGGTCGCCCCGCTGTGCCGGACGACGTTGGTGACCGCCTCCCGCACCACCCAGCCCAGCAGGGCCGCGGTCTGCGGCTCGGGCGGCGGCCCGGACCGGCTCACCGACGGCTCGACGCCCGCCGCCGTCAGGGCCGAGCGGGCCCGGTCCAACTCGGTGACCAGACTGCCCTCGCGGTAGCCGGTGACCGCCTCCCGGATCTCGGTCAGCGCCTGGCGGCCCACCGCCTCGATGTCGGTGACGTGGGAGAGGGCCGCGTCCATGTCGCGCGCCGCCAGCCGCCGGGCCGCCTCCGACTTCACCACGATCACCGAGAGGGTGTGACCGAGCAGGTCGTGCAGATCGCGGGAGAAGCGCAGCCGTTCCTCCTCCACCGCCCGGCGGGCCAGCTCCTCGCGGGCGGCGCGCAGTTCCCGTACGGCGTCGGAGAGGGAGAGGATCGCGGCCGTCACCATCGTCGAGATCCAGGTGGCGTAGGCGATGGTCAGGCCGTCCCAGCCGTCGCGGACGCAGGCGATCACGCCGGCGAGGACCGCCACGGCCGTCCCCAGGGTGCGCAGGTCGCGGCCGCGCAGGACGGCGCCCGTCGCGAGGCCGAACAGCGGCAGGAAGAGCAGCCAGCTGTCGCCGTAGCCGAGGGCGAGGGCGCAGGCGACCGTGCCGAGGCCGGCGAGGGCCAGCCGCGTCTGGAGGGCGTCGCGGCGGTCCTTGGCGAACGCGTGGAAGACGACGTAGATGTACAGCGAGTTGAAGGTCAGCAGGCCCAGGCCGCCGATCCAGGGGTTCGCGGCCTTGCCCTGGAACAGATTGGAGAACGCGCCCATCCCCATCAGCAGCCACGGCAACAGCGAGAAGCCGTTGGCCGGCGGGCCCGGGTCCTCCGGGACCTGCCCGGCCTTGCGGGCTGCCTTGTACTCGGCCTTGAGGCGCTGCTTGTCGTCCTTCCAGTACCGCTGCTGCTTACGCCCCTCCCGGAATGCCGAACGCCAGGCGTCCAAGCGGCACGCCTGTGCGCGCCGCCATTCCTCGAACGACCTCGTCATGGTCGCGTCCCCCGTTCTGTTCTCACGCACCCACCGCTCCACGGCTGTGTGGTCGTCTCCGACGCTACGGTTTCGAGCCCGTTCGCGGCAGTGCCGGATGTACGGACTCGGTCGGTACAAATGTCACCGGCGACCGTTTCTGACATACCGTCAGGTGTCTTCACAAGTCCCGGGGCCTGGGCTATACAGAGGGTCGCCGCACTGGAACGCGTTCTAGAGCGGGCGGGTTCTGCGGCCCCGTCACGACCTCGGTGCGGCCGATCGGTGCGGACGGCCGTGCCGAGGTCTTCCAGCAGTCCGAGCGACCCGAGCGACAAGAGCAGTCCGAGCCACCCGAGCCACCCGAGCGACCCGAGCGACCCGAGCGACCCGAGCGACCCGATCGTTCCGAACATCAGGAGCTTCATGCCCATCGACGCAGCCAAGGCGCTCGCCGCCGAACCCCGCTCCGGCGAGATCTCCTGGATCCCCAAGGACGTCCAGCTCTACCACCTCGGCATCGGCGCCGGCGTCCCCGCGACCGATCCCGACGAGCTGCGCTACACCCTGGAGTCCCGGCTGCACGTCCTGCCGAGCTTCGCCACCGTCGCGGGAGCCGGCTCGCCCGGCGTGATCAGCGGACTGTCCATGCCCGGCGTCGACGTCGACCTCGCCCACGTCCTGCACGGCGGTCAGCGTCTGGAGATCCACCGCCCCCTCCCGGCGGAGGGCAGGGCGACCGCCACCGGGCGCATCGCCGCCGTCTACGACAAGGGCAAGGCCGCCGTCCTCGTCATGCGCACCGAAGTCGCCGACGCGGACGGCCCGTTGTGGACCAACGACGCCCAGATCTTCGTGCGCGGGGAGGGCGGCTGGGGCGGCGACCGGGGCCCGTCCACCCGACTCGACCCGCCCGCAGGCGATCCCGACAAGGTGGTGGAGCGGGCCGTCCGCGAGGACCAGGCCCTGCTCTACCGTCTCTCCGGCGACTACAACCCCCTGCACGCCGACCCCGAGTTCGCCGAGCGCGCCGGGTTCGAGCGGCCCATCCTGCACGGCCTGTGCACCTACGGGATCACCCTCAAGGCGGTCGTCGACACCCTGCTCGACGGCGATGTGACCCGGGTGCGGTCGTACGCCACCCGCTTCGCCGGGGTCGTGTACCCCGGCGAGACCCTGCGCATCCGGATGTGGCGGCAGGACGACACCACGCTCCGGGTGGCCGTGAACGCCGTCGAGCGGGACGACGCGCCCGTCCTCGCCGACACGATCGTCGAACACTGCTGAACTCGCGATGACCTGAGGGGAGCCGCACCATGCGCGCAGCCGTACTGCACGAGATCGGCCAGGACAAGCTGGAGGTCCTCGACGACGTCGAGGCGGTGGGCTTCGGCCCCGGACGGGTCAGGATCCGGGTGCGGGCCACCGGGCTGTGCCACTCGGACCTGTCCGCGATGAGCGGGGTGCTGCCGCAGCCCGCGCCGTTCGTGCCCGGCCACGAGGGCGCGGGCGAGGTCCTGGAGGTGGGGGAGGGCGTCACCCGGGTCAAGCCCGGCGACCGGGTCGTCGTCTGCTGGCTGCCGGCCTGCGGGGCGTGTCCCGCCTGCAAGCGCGGCCAGACCGAGCTGTGCCTGGCCGGGTTCATGAACGCCGGCACGCCCAACTTCCGCCGGGCGGGCGGGGACCTGTTCGGCATGGCCGGCACCGGCACCTTCGCCGAGGAGGTCGTGGTCGACGCCGGCTGCGCGGTCCCGATCCCCGACGACGTCCCCTTCGACATCGCCGCGCTCATCGGCTGCGGGGTGACGACGGGGCTGGGCGCCGCCCTCAACACCGCGGACGTGGCGGCCGGTTCGTCCGTCGCCGTCATCGGCTGCGGAGGCGTCGGCATCTCCGCGATCCAGGGCGCGCGCCTCAGGGGCGCCGCCGAGATCGTCGCCGTGGACCCGGTCGCCTCGCGCCGGGAGGCCGCACTCGACTTCGGCGCCACGAAGGCGGTTTCGCCCGAAGAGCTGCCCGGCGCGAAGCAACTGGTCACCGGCGGCGAGGGGTTCGACTACGTCTTCGAGGTCGTCGGCCGCTCCGCGACCGCCCGCACCGCCTACGAGAACACCCGGCGCGGCGGCACCCTCGTCGTCGTCGGCGCGGGCGCCCTCGACGACCACCTCCAGCTCAACATGTTCGAGCTGTTCTTCGACGAGAAGCGGATCCTGCCCTCGATGTACGGCGGCGGGGACGTCCTGAGCTCCTACGAGCGCACGATCGCCCTGTGGCGGGCCGGCCGGATCGACCTGTCGGGCCTGATCACCCACCGTGTGCCGCTCGTCGAGATCAACGAGGCGCTGGACCAGATGCGTACGGGAGCGGCCCTGCGCACCTGCATAGAGATCTGAGGCCCGGTATGTCGCTGCCACTTGAGGGACTCGCGGCGATCGTCACCGGCGCCGGGCGCGGACTCGGCCGGGCCGAGGCGCTGGAGCTGGCCCGGCTGGGCGCGGCCGTCGTCGTCAACGACTACGGGCAGCCCGGCCGGGACGGGTCGGGCGAGGCGTCGGCCGGCCCCGCCGAGGCGGTGGCGCAGGCCATCCGGTCGGCCGGCGGGACCGCGCTCGCGCACACCGGGGACGTCGCCGACTTCCAACAGGCCCGTCAACTCGTCGAGTTGGCGATCGCGGAGTTCGGCAAGCTGGACGTCCTGGTCAACAACGCGGGCATCCTGCGCGACCGTATGGTCTTCTCGATGGCCGAGGGTGAGTGGGACGCGGTCGTCCGGGTCCATCTCAAGGGCCACTTCAACACGACCCGTTTCGCCGCCGCCCACTGGCGTGAACGGTCCAAGGCGGCCGGCGGGCCGGTGTACGGGCGGATCGTGAACACCTCGTCGGAGGCGTTCCTGGCAGGCTCGGCCGGACAGCCCAACTACGCGGCGGCGAAGGGCGGAATCGTCGGACTGACGACGTCCACGGCGCTCGCGCTCGCCAAGTACGGGGTGACGGCCAACGCCATCTGCCCGCGCGCCCGCACCCGGATGACCGAGGACGTCTTCGCCGGGTTCGAGCAGCCGGACGAGGGCGGCCTCGACCCTCTCGCCCCCGAGCATGTCGCCCCGCTGGTCGGGTACTTGGCCGCACCGGCCGCCGCCCGGATCAACGGGCAGCTGCTCGTGGTGCACGGCGGCATGGTCGCCGTCGTCGAACGGCCCCGGGTCCAGGCGAAGTTCGACAGCAAGCAGGACGCCTTCACCTACGACGAGCTCGACGCCGTCCTCACCCCGCACTACGCGGACCGGACGCCCGGGGAGACGTTCGCGGCGGCGGAGGTGCTGGGGCTGCGGCGGGGGGAGCGATAGGGCAAGCGAAGGGGCAAGCGAAGGGGCAAGCGAAGGGGCAAGCGAAGGGGCAAGCGAAGGGGCTCCGGGCGTTCATGGACGCCCGGAGCCCCTTCGGAATTCCGTACTGCTCAGGCAGCCGCTTCGGCCTTGCCCTCGGACCGGTTCTCGGACCTGCTCTCGGCCGGCTTGCGGTGCCGGCCGTGCGGGGCCGAGTCGCCGTCGTGGGACGAGACCTGGCCCCGGTGCCGGCCGTGACCGGCCGTCTCCTGGGAGTCGGCGGACAGCGGCTGCATCGTGCTTGCGTCGCTCATCGGAAAAGTTCACCCCGTCAACATGATCTTTCTTTACAGCCGGGCGATTTTATCCAGCACACCGCGGGGCGAATCCAGGCGGCCACGCCAACCGCAGCTACTTCGTTACAAGGCTGCCGAGAGGGGCTTGCTGGAGGGGGATCGGGCGGAGGGCGAGAGGCGGCCGGGTGGGCGCCGATCCCTCGACGGCCGAGAGTCCTTCGGGGGGCGACATCCCTTCGGACGGCGCGGGCGAGGGCGGGGCCGCGATCGGCGCCGGCACGGGCGCCACCCCGCAGGGCTCCGCCGCCGTGGCATACGGCAGACGCAGGACCCCGGCCGCCGTCCACAGCCCACTGCCCGCCAACCAGCCCTCGGGGGCGGCGAGTTGGTACAGCCGTCGATCCGCCGGGCGCCAGACGCCGACCCAGGTGCCGAAGGGGCCGTCGATGCGCAGCCCCACCGCGCACCCCTCCGGCAGGAGCATCTGGCCCGGCTGGATCGCGAACGGGGTGAGGGTGTGACCGGGCAGGTGCAGGGACTCCGGGAAGCGGACCGGCAGCGTGCTGCCGAGGACGCCCCAGCCCAGCCGGGTGTCGCCCGGCGAGGGAGCGTCCGAGCCGATGAGCAGCAGCCCGCTGTCGGGGTCGGCGAGCAGCAGACGGTCGTCGCTGTCGGCGGAGATCTGCAGCAGCTCAGACATCTCGCCGCCGCGCTCCAGGTCCACCACGATCGCCTTGGTCCGGCCGCCGACCTCACGGTCCAGCGCCAGCATCCGGCCCGTACGGTCCAGCCAGACGCCGCCCGAGCAGCGGCCGGGGATCTCGGCGAGGTGCTCGGGGCCGAAGGCGCCGCCCGCGACCAGCCACAGGGCCGTGGTGCTGCGGCCGACGGCGAGGGCGTACGCGCGTCCGCCGCAGGGGGCCGGCGGGAGCAGGCGCAACCGGGTGCCCTCGTCCGGGCACTCGACGGCGCCCAGCGGCAGCTCGCCCGTGCCGGGGCCGGTCGGGTACAGCAGGGAGAAGGCATGCCGTCCGTCGATCGGCCGCCGGATCAGGACCCGGCCGTCGGCCATCGGCTGCACCTCCGTGCCCGGCTCCTCGGGCTGGTTGCCGGGCAGCGGCACGGCGTACGGCTCGGGGCCGTCCAGGGTCCAGCGCTCCGGGAACCAGCAGTCGCCGGCGCGGGCCAGGCGTGCCGCGTAGGCGCCGTCCGCCGTGATCACGCAGTCCGCATGCGGCGGCGTACCGGGCTCGGCGCCACTGCACCCGGGAGCCTCAGAGACCCCAGAGACCCCAGAGACCCCAGAGACCCCAGAGACCTCAGGGGCATTGAGGGCCTCAGGGGTCTCAAGGGCCGCAACCTCGCGGATTGCAAAAACCTCAGGTGTCTGAAGCACCTCAGGTGTCTGAAGGGCCCCAGGTGCCTCAGGGGCCTCCCCGTCCGCCGCGGTGGGCTCGATCGCACAGGCCGGCATCGTCATCGTTCCGCCACCTCCGGCACACGAAGCTAGTTTTCGCACGCACGGACGTGGGACCGACGGGCGGTCCGCTTCCCTCATAAGAGTGGTGCAGAAGCGATTCACCTGAGGGGTGTCGAAGGGGTGTGCATCGGCCCGGTCCGGCATCGACGGCAGCGGTACGGGCTCGTAGTACGGGCTCGTAGAACGGCCAGGTAGCCTTGGCCCGTGCCCCGTCTGTCTGAAGTCATCGCCGCGCTGGAGAACCTGTGGCCCGCCCAACGGGCCGAGTCCTGGGACGCGGTCGGCACCGTCGTGGGCGACCCCGAGCAGGAGGTCTCCCGGGTTCTGTTCGCCGTCGATCCCGTCCAGGAGATCGTCGAGGAGGCCGTGCAGCTCGGCGCCGGTCTGCTCGTCACCCACCATCCCCTGTATCTGCGCGGGACGACGACCGTCGCGGCCTCCACCTTCAAGGGCCGCGTGGTGCACACCCTCATCAAGAACGACATCGCCCTGCACGTCGCTCACACCAACGCCGACACCGCCGACCCGGGGGTGAGCGACGCCCTCGCCGGCGCCCTCGACCTGCGGGTCGTACGGCCCCTCGTGCCGGATCCGAGCGATCCCGACGGGCGGCGCGGGCTCGGCCGGGTCTGCGAGCTGGACCACCCGCTCACCGTCCGCGAGTTCGCCGCCCGGGCCGCCGAACGACTGCCGGCCACCGTGCAGGGCATCCGGGTGGCCGGTGACCCCGAGGCGGTCGTGCGGACCGTCGCCGTCAGCGGCGGGTCCGGCGACAGCCTCTTCGACCACGTCCGCGCGGCCGGCGTCGACGCCTTCCTCACCGCGGACCTGCGCCACCACCCGGCGTCCGAGGCCCGCGCGCACAGTCCTCTCGCGCTGCTCGACGCGGCGCACTGGGCCACCGAGTGGCCCTGGTGCGAGCTGGCGGCCGCCCAGCTCGACGAGATCTCCGACCGGCGGGGATGGGACCTCAGGGTCCATGTCTCCCGTACGGTCACCGACCCCTGGACCGCCCACGCGGCGTCCGCCACCGCCACCACTGACCCACTGGGAGCCCCCAACTGAACGCCGCGCCCGCCGACCAGATCCGTCTCCTCGACGTCCAGGCCCTCGACGTCCGGCTGCAGCAGCTGGCGCACAAGCGGAGGTCTCTGCCCGAGCACGCCGAGATCGAGTCGCTGACCAAGGACCTCACCCAGCTGCGCGACCTCCTCGTCGCCGCGCAGACCGAGGAGAGCGACACCGCCCGCGAGCAGACCAAGGCCGAGCAGGACGTGGACCAGGTGCGCCAGCGCGCCGCCCGCGACCAGCAGCGCCTCGACTCCGGGGCCGTCACCTCCCCGAAGGACCTGGAGAACCTCCAGAAGGAGATCGTCTCCCTCGCCAAGCGCCAGGGCGACCTCGAGGACGTCGTCCTGGAGGTCATGGAGCGCCGCGAGTCCGCGCAGGAGCGGGTCGCCGAGCTGACCGAGCGGGTCGGCTCCGTCCAGGGGAAGATCGACGACGCCACCGCGCGCCGGGACGCCGCCTTCGAGGAGCTCGACGGCGAGGCCGCCACGGTGACCAAGGAGCGCGAGGTCATCGCCGGGTCCATCCCCGCCGACCTGCTCAAGCTCTACGACAAGCTGCGCGAGCAGCAGGGCGGCATCGGCGCGGCCAAGCTCTCCCAGCGCACCTGCCAGGGCTGCCGCCAGGAGCTGTCGATCACCGACTTCAACGAGGTCCGCGCGGCCGCGCCCGACACGGTCGTCCGCTGCGAGAACTGCCGTCGCATCCTGGTGCGCACGTCCGAGTCCGGTCTGTGACCGGTCGTTTCAAGCGGTAAGGGGCTTACGTCGTGCGGGAGTTCATCGTCGAGGCCGACGGCGGGTCGCGGGGCAACCCGGGGCCCGCGGGCTACGGCAGCGTGGTGATCGACGCGGCGACGGGGGAGACCCTCGTCGAGCGGGCCGAGTACATCGGCGTCGCCACCAACAACGTGGCCGAGTACCGGGGCCTGGTGGCCGGCCTGCGGGCCGCCCGGGACCTCGACCCGTCGGCCTCGGTGCGCGTGCGCATGGACTCCAAGCTGGTCGTCGAGCAGATGTCGGGCCGCTGGAAGATCAAGCACCCCGACATGAAGCCGCTCGCCGCAGAGGCGGCCCGGGTCCTGCCGCCCGGGCAGGTCACCTACGAGTGGATCCCACGCGAGCAGAACAAGCACGCCGACCGCCTGGCGAACGAGGCGATGGACGCGGGCAAGCGCGGTGAACAGTGGGACGCCGGCGCGTCCCGCGCCGTGCTTGACGCCCGCACCACCGCGCCCCCGGCCACCCCCGCCGGCCCCCCGGGCAACGCCACCGCAGGCGCGGCGAAGGCCCGCGCAGCCCTGTCCCGCTCCCGCACCGCGACGCAGGGTCCTGGCGGCCGCCCGCCCCAGGAGACTGGCGGCGAAACCGCTCGGGGAACGGGCGCGGAAACCGGCGGCGAAACCGCTCCGGGGACGGGCGCGGAAACCGGCGTGGGAGCCGTTCCGGGGACGGGCGCGGAAACCGGCGTGGGAGCCGTTCCGGGAACGGGCGCGGAAACCGGCGTGGGAGCCGTTCCGGGAACGGGCGCGGAAACCGGCGTAGGAGCCGCTACCGGAAGCGCTCGGGAAGCCGCCCAGGAAACCGGCGCGAAGACCGACGCCGACCGTCGAGCCGCCCGCACCGTCGCCGCCCCGGCTGCTTCCCCCGTCACCCCCGCCGCAGCTTCTGCTGGGCCGTCCGCGGCCTCTGCTGGGCCGTCCGCGGCCTCTGCCGGGCCCCCCGCCACTTCTGCCGCGCCCCCCGCCCCCACCTCCGCCGCCCCCGCCCCCACCTCCGCCGCCCCCGCCCCCACCTCCGCCGCCCCCACCTCCGCCGCCCCCGCCGTCACCTCTGCCGTGCCCTCCGTCGGGTGGGGTGGAGGGGCTGATCTTGGGGCGCCCGCCACCTTTGTGTTGCTGCGGCACGGGGAGACGCCGCTCACTCCGCAGAAGCGGTTCTCCGGAAGCGGCGGCACCAATCCCTCCCTCTCGGACGTCGGCCGGGAGCAGGCCGAGCGGGCCGCCGCCGCGCTCGCCCGGCGCGGGACCGTCCAGCACATCCTCGCCTCCCCGCTCGCCCGCACCCGCGAGACCGCGGGGGCCGTCGCCGCCCGCCTCGGTCTGGAGGTCACCGTCGAGGACGGGCTGATCGAGACGGACTTCGGGGCCTGGGAGGGGCTGACCTTCGGCGAGGTCCGCGAGCGCTACCCCGACGATCTGAACGCCTGGCTGGCCGACCCGGAGGCCGAGCCGACCGGCGGCGGCGAGAGCTTCGCGGCGACGGCCACCCGGATCGCGGCCACCCGCGACAAACTGGTCGCGGCGTACGCGGGCCGCACGGTCCTGCTGGTCACTCACGTGACCCCGATCAAGACGTTCGTACGGCTCGCCCTGGGCGCGCCGCCCGAGTCACTGTTCCGCATGGAACTGTCGGCGGCCTCGCTGTCGGCGGTGGCCTACTACGCGGACGGCAACGCCAGCGTCCGCCTCCTCAACGACACGTCCCACCTTCGGCCCTGAGGTACGAGGCGGTCCGGGCGAGGCCCTCGATCCGGGCCCAGTCCCGGGCCGCGACCGCGTCCGCCGGGACCATCCAACTCCCGCCCACACAGCCGACGTTGGGCAGGGTCAGGTAGTCCAGCGCGTTGTCGGGGCCGATCCCGCCCGTGGGGCAGAAACGGGCCTGGGGGAGCGGTCCGGCGAGCGACCGCAGATAGGCCGTACCGCCCGCCGCCTGCGCCGGGAAGAACTTCATCTCCCGCACCCCCCGCTCAAGCAGCGCCACGACCTCCGAGGTGGTCGACACCCCGGGCAGGAAGGGCAGCCCGGACGCCCGCATCGCCGTCAGCAGGGCGTCCGTCCAGCCGGGACTCACCAGGAACCGAGCCCCGGCCGCCCCGCACGCCGTCACCTGCTCCGGGGTGATCACCGTGCCGGCCCCGACGACCGCCTCCGGGACCGCTCCGGAGATCTCCCGGATCGCGTCGAGCGCGGCGGGCGTCCGCAGCGTCACCTCGATCGCGGCCAGCCCGCCCGCCACGAGCGCTCGCGCCAGCGGTACGGCGTCGGCGGCATCCTCGACGACCACCACGGGCACGACAGGAGCCGACGCCAGATCCAGTACCGAGGCAGCCGGAGACGAGGGCAGCGGTGAGGTCATGCGCCTCATCCTGCCCGCGCCGCGCAGCATGCGCAAAGGTCATTGCGCATGCTGCAACATAGCTGGTGCGCGAGGTCCGTCGGGTGGGTCGTCGGGTGGGCCGGTGGGTGGGCCGGTGGGTTGCTCTCCGTGCTCTCCCTGCTCTCCGGCAGGAGTCAGTGCACCTCGTCCACCAGCACGTCCAGCCTCCAGGCCGTCGTCCCGGCCTTCGCCCGCGCGGGCGCCTGTTCCTCCACCACGTACCCGAGGTCCCGCAACGCCTCCACCAGCTCGACCGGGCCCTTGGGGGCGATGCCCGCCGTCAGCAGACTCCGGACGATCCGTCCCTTTGTCGCCTTGTTGAAGTGGCTGACGACCTTCCGGGTCGGCGCATGCAGCACCCGCACGCTCGCCGTCCGCCCCGCGACCTCGCCCTTCGGCTTCCACGCCCCCGCATACGCCGCCGACCGCAGGTCCAGCACCAGCCCGTCACCGGCCGCCTCGGGCAGCACGGCCGCCATCGGCGTGCGCCAGTGCGCGCCCAGCGCCCCCAGCCCCGGCAGCTTCACCCCCATCGAGCAGCGGTACGACGGGATGCGGTCCGTCACCCGGACGGCCCCCCACAACCCGGAGAACACGAGGAGCGACCGGCCCGCGCGCCTCTTCGCCGCCGCGTCGAGGGAGGCCAGGCCGAGGGCGTCGTACAGGACACCCGTGTAGATCTCCCCGGCCGGCCGCGCGCCCGCCGTACGCAGCTCCGTGTTCTTCGCGACCTCGCCGCGCAGCCCCTCGCTCAGCCCGAGCACCTCGCGCGCCTTGTCCTCGTCGGCCGCGCACAGCTCCACCAGCTCGTCGAGGACGGCCTCGCGGGCGGCGCCGAGCCCCGGCAGGGAGAGGCCCTCCGGCTTGAGCGGGGCGCCGCGCCCGGAGGACGCCTTGCCTTCGGAGGGCGGCAACAGGACCAGCACGGTGGATCTCCTTCGGTAGAGCTCTGCCGCGCCAGCGTACGACGTGCCGCCCGGCGCACCCGGTCCTACATTCGTTGCATGCCCCGCCGCCACATCCGCGTGACCGGCGCGCCCGAAGCCCCCCTCCGGGCCGCCCTCACCGCACTGCGCAAGAGACTCGGCGCACCGGCCGCCTTCCCGCTCGCGGTCCTCGCCGAGGCGGAGCGGGTCGCCAAGACCCCGTCCCTGCCCTCGTACGACGCCACCGACATCCCCTTCCTCACCCTCGACCCGCCCGCCCGTCGCCCGCCACCACCCTTCCAAAGAGTCGCTGCGCGACCGCCTCTTTATTCCACCGACCTCGACCAGGCGCTGCACCTCTCCCGGCAGGGCGCCGGCTACCGCGTCCGGTACGCCATCGCCGACGTCGCCGCGTTCGTCGTCCCCGGCGGACGGCTGGACGTCGAGGCGCACAGCCGGGTGAACACCCTGTACTTCCCCGACGGCAAGGTCCCGCTGCACCCGGCCGTGCTGAGCGAGGGCGCCGCCAGTCTGCTGCCCGGCCACGACCGCCCGGCCGCCCTGTGGACCGTCGACCTCGACGCGGACGGCCGTACCGTCGCCGTCGACGTCCGCCGCGCCCTCGTCCGCAGCCGCGCCAAGCTCGACTACGCGGGCGTGCAGCAGCAGATCGACGCGGGCACTGCCGAGGAACCGATCCAACTCATCTCCGTAGTAGGGAAGTTGAGGGAGGGGCTGGAGGCCGAGCGGGGCGGGATCTCCCTCGACGTGCCCGAGCAGGAGGTCGTCGAGCACGACGACTCCTACGAGCTGACCTACCGTGCCCCGCTGCCCGCCGAGGGCTGGAACGCGCAGCTCTCCCTGCTCACCGGGATGGCGGCGGCGGACCTCATGCTCGCCTCGGGCACGGGCGTCCTGCGCACGCTCCCCGCGGCGCCCGGCGGCGCCGTGGGCCGCCTGCGCCGCACCGCGCACGCCCTGCACATCGACTGGCCGCACCACGTCTCGTACGCGCAGCTCATCCGCTCCCTCGACCCGCACGACCACCGTCACGCGGCCTTCCTCCAGGAGTGCACGTCCCTGCTGCGGGGCGCCGGCTACACCGTTTTCCGCGACGGGAGCCTCCCCGCCATCACCACCCACGCGGCCGTCGCCGCCCCGTACGCCCACTGCACGGCCCCGCTCCGCCGCCTCGCCGACCGTCACGCCACCGAGCTCTGCCTCGCGGCCGTCGCCGGCCACGCCCCGCCCGACTGGGTGCTCGCCGTGCTCGACGCCCTGCCGAAGGAGATGGCGGAGGGCGGCCGCCGCGCGAACGCCGTCGAGCGCGGCTGCGTCGACATCGTCGAGGCCGCGCTGCTGAAGGACCGGGTCGGCGAGGTGTTCGACGGCTACGTCGTGGACGTGGACGAGCACCGGCCGACCGTCGGCACCGTCCAGCTGGAGTCCCCGGCGGTCATCGGCCGCGTCGACAGCGGCGACGGCGGCGAGAGCGGTGAGGGCGGTGAGGGCGGCACTCCTCTTCCGCTGGGCGAGCGGCTGCGCGTTCGCCTCAAGGAGGCCGACCCGACAGCGCCGACGATCCGTTTCGCCCCCGCATGACACCCCTGTGCGGCGCGGTCGTCGTCAGGAGGCGGGCGCGCCGAACCAGCGTTCCAGCGCCGCCTCCAGGGTGTCGTCCGCGATGTCGTCCACCGTGTCCTCGGGGGCATGCTCCGGGTCCGCCGCCGCCCAGGCCACGTACCCGTCCGGCCGCACGAGCAGCGCCGTGAGCTCCGGACGGTCGGGGGCGGCGACCGTGCGGACGTCCACCCGGTCGGCGTGCCCCTCCGCGCGGGCGCGCAGCTTCGGGTCGTCGGCCAGGTCGAGCAGCAGGCCGCGTCCGCCGTGCAGGCCGTCGGCGAGCCGGGCGCCGTCCGCGAGTGCCAGGTCGGGGGCGCTGCGGCCGACCAGCGGATGGTCACCGGGCAGGTCGTAGTGCTGCCAGACGCCGGAGATCTTCTTGACCAGGTAGGTGGTGCCGTCGACCGTCTCCGTCATGCCGGTCACCACCTCGCGCAGGGCGCGCGCGTGCGACTCGGGGCGCATCAGCGCGATCTGGGCCCGCGTCCACTCCAGCACCCAGGCGCCGATCGGATGCCGTTCCCGCGTGTAGGAGTCGAGCAGCCCCTCGGGAGCGTGCCCGCGCACCACCGCCGCGAGCTTCCAGCCGAGGTTCATCGCGTCCCCGATGCCGAGGTTGAGCCCCTGCCCGCCGAACGGCGAGTGGACGTGCGCCGCGTCGCCCGCGAGCAGCACCCGGCCCGCGCGATAGCTGCTCGCCTGACGGCAGTTGTCGGTGAACCGGGTCAGCGAGTGCACCTTGTCCACCGTCACGTCGACCCCGGTCACGCGGCGCACACTGGCCTGCAACTCCTCGGCGGTGACGGGTGTTTCACGGTCGGCGGGCGGCCCGTCGAACTCCACGGTCAGGACCCGGCCGGGCATCGGACCGTGGACGTACGTCCCGACGTCCGTCGTGTTCCAGCCACGCCGCAGCCCCTCCGTCCCGGTCATGTCGGCGATCGCCTGGTACCCGGTGATCTCCGGGGGCGTGCCCGGGAAGTCGAACCCGGCGAGCTTGCGGACGGTGCTACGGCCGCCGTCGCATCCGACGAGCCAGCCCGCGCGCACGTCCCGCCCACGCGTGAGGCGTACGGTGACGCCGTCCTGGTCATCGTCGTCTGCGTCGGTGTCGAACCCGGTCACCTCGACCTGACGGCGCACCTCCACGCCCAGCTTCCGGGCGCGCTCGCCGAGCAGCCGCTCCAGCGTCGCCTGCGGGACCAGGCCGATGCCGTCGACCGGTCCGAGGTCCGCGAAGGCCGGGTCCGCGTCGTCCAGCAGGTCGGCGGTCAGCATGATGCCGGCGAAGTGTCCGGCGAACTTCGGCGGCGGCACGGCCCCCGCGCCCGCCTCCCCGCCCCGCGCCTTCATGAACTCCCGGAACCGACTCATCGCCGCGTCCTGGATCTCCGCGAGCGCGGGCAGCAGCCCGCGTCGGTAGAGGGCCACGGCGGTCGGGGAGTTGATCGCGCCCGCCTTGATCGTCTCGTCCACCTCGGCCAGCCGCTCGACGATCAGCGTGCGCGCCCCGCCGAGCGCCAACTCGCACCCCAACATCAGCCCGACCGGCCCGGCGCCGACCACGACGACGTCGTATTCAGTGTCTGTCCTGAGCTTTGTCATACATTCACTGTAGTGACTAAAAGTTTGTGGCCGCTATAGTTTTCCTCAGGATGGAGGTCAAGATGGAGCAAGGGAAAACGGAACCGAACCTTCGGGAACGCAAGAAGCAGGCCACGCGGCAGCGGATCTCGGACGTGGCGACCGGCCTGTTCGTCGAGCGAGGCTTCGACGAGGTGACCGTCGCGGAGGTCGCCAGGGCGGCGGACGTGTCCGCGATGACCGTCTTCAACTACTTCCCGCGCAAGGAGGACCTCTTCCTCGACCGCATCCCCCAGGCCGTGGACATGTTCACGGAAGCGGTCAGGCAACGCGATCCCGCCCAGGGCCCGCTCGCCGCCCTCCGCGCTCTCGCACTCCAACTCCTCGACCAGCGGCACCCGTTGGGCGGGGTAGACGACGACTTCCCGTACTTCTGGAGGGTCGTCGTCGACTCGCCCGCACTGCGCGCTCGCGCCCGCGAGGGCGTCGAGGAGGTGGAGGAGGCGCTGGCGCGGACCTTCGCGGAGACCGCTCCCGACCTCCCGGACCCGCACCTCGTGGCCGCCCTGGCGGTCGCGGCCTACCGCTCGGCCTACGTCACCACCGCGCGCCGCCTGCTCGCGGGGGAGCGGGCGGCGGCCGTCATGGACGAGCACCGGGCGCGGATGACGGCGGCCTTCGACGCGCTGGAGGGGGTGTTCGGAGCCGGCTGACCGACTGACCGGCTGACCGACTGACCCGGGTGGCTCTGGCCGACTCCTTGACGGCTAACACTGTTAGCCCTACAGTTTCTGACTGTCGGGGCTAACAGTGTTAGCCAAGGCTGGAATGTGAAACATCATCCCGTCGTCCAAGGAGGCAGCAGTCATGAGCGCAACTACCACGACCGCCAAGACAGCCATGACGGCCAACACATCCAAGACGGCCACGACCGGCAAGACGGCCACGGTCACCACGACCGCCACGGCCACCCGCTCCCCCCTCACCCTCGTCCGCCGCACCGCCTGGCTCGCGGGCGCGCTGTGCTGGTCGGCGTTCGCGGTCCTGGAGGGCGTCAACCACGGCTGGCTCGCCGGAACGCTCGCGTTCGCCTTCTTCATCGCCCCGGACCTGACCTTCCTCGTCGCCCTCGACGACGCGCCCCGCATGGCGAAGGGCCAGCTCCCGCCCCGCGCGGTGCCGTGCTACAACGCGATGCACCGCGCCCTCGTCCCGCTCGCGCTCATGGCCCTCTACGCCTTCGGCCCGTTCACCTGGGCCCCGCTCTTCGCCGCCCTGTGCGGCTGGGCCGCGCACATCTCGTACGATCGCGCTTTCGGCTACGGACTGCGCACGAAGGAGGGCTTCCAGCGTGGCTGACCAGCTGCTGTCCGAACGACTGACCCCGCGCGCCCGGGAGATCGCGACGGCTGCCCGGACCCTTCTGGAGGAGGCCGGGCCCACCGCGCTCACCATGCGCGCCCTGGCCGACCACCTCGGCATCAAGGCGCCCTCCCTCTACAAGCACTTCCCCGACAAGCACGCCGTCGAGGTCGAGTTGACGGCCCAGATGCTTCAGGAGTCGGCGGCGGCCCTGGAGGCGGCGGAGGAACACGAACCCGGCTCGCTCACCGCGCTGGCGCAGGCGTACCGGACGTACGCGCTGGCCCACCCCCACCTGTACTGCCTGGCCACGGAACGCCCCCTGCCCCGCGCCGAGCTCCCGCCCGGCCTGGAGGACCGGGCCGCGATGCCGCTGCTGCGGGCCTGCGGCGGCGACCTCGACCTGGCCCGCGCGACCTGGGCCTTCGCCCACGGCATGGTGATCCTGGAGATCCACGGCCGGTTTCCGGACGACGCCGACCTCCCGTCGGCATGGAACCGCGGCCTGAAGGCGTTGCACCCCTAGAAGCACGAAAAACTCAAGGGGAAGCACGAGGAACCCCTGGGGAAGCACGAGGAACTCAGGATTCCAGGGGGTGGCGCGTGAGCCGTGAACAGGCGTGGTGGACGAGGGCCCGGCTGGGCCGCTGCGGCCCGCCCCTGGACCTGCTCACCGCCCGCTTCGAACGGCACGTCTACGCCCCGCACGCCCACGAGGAGCTCAACGTCGGCGTGTGCGTGGGCGGCTCCGAGGTCATCGACTACCGCGGCGGCCGCCTCCGCCTCGGTCCCGGCTCCATCGTCGTCCTCGCCCCCGGCGAGATGCACACCGGCGGCCCGGGAACCCCCGACGGCGGCTACGCCTACCGCGCCCTCTACGCGCCGGTGTCGCTGCTGACGGACGGCGCCGTCGGCGGCCTCCCGCACTTCCACGACCCCGTCATCGACGACCCCGAACTGGCCGTCGCCCTGGCCCGCGCCCACACGGACCTGGCCGCCTGCCCCGACCCGCTGGAGGTCGAGTCCCGCCTCCCGTGGCTGTTGACGGCCCTAGCCCGCCGCCACTCCACGGCCCGCCCGGTGTGCGACACGATCCCCGGCGCCGAGCGCATCACCCTCGCCGTCCGCGACCGTCTCGCCGACGAACTCCTCACCCCGCCCTCCCTCGCCGACCTCGCCGCAGACCTGGGCCTGTCCCGCTACCAACTCCTGCGCGCCTTCCGTGCGACGACCGGCATACCGCCCTACGCCTGGCTGTCCCAGTACCGGGTGACCAGGGCGAGAGCCCTGCTGGAGGCCGGCCTGCGCCCGGCCGAGGCAGCCTCCCTGGTCGGCTTCGCGGACCAGGCCCACCTCACCCGCTGGTTCCGCCGCGTCATGGGCGTGACGCCGGCGGCGTACCGCAACAGCGTTCAAGACACCTGACCGGGACCCGGCCGACACTCCCCGCATGACTGCACGCGGCTGGTTCCTGTTCTCCCTGATGGGAGTGGTGTGGGGCATCCCCTACCTGATGATCAAGGTGGCGGTGGACGCCTCGCTGTCACCGTCCATGGTGGTGTTCACGCGCTGCGCCCTGGGCGCCGCCCTCCTGCTCCCCTTCGCGCTGCGCGGCGGCGGCCTGCTCCGCACCGTCCGCACCCACTGGCTGCCCATGCTGGCCTTCGCGTGCATCGAGATCCTCGGCCCGTGGTTCACGCTCACGGACGCCGAGCGCCACCTGTCCAGCTCGACGGCGGGCCTGCTGATCGCGGGCGTGCCGATCGTCGGCGTCGTCCTGGCCCGCTTCTTCGGCGACGCGGAACGCCTCGGCCTACGGCGGATGACGGGACTGGCGCTGGGCCTGGCGGGCGTCGCCGTCCTCACCGTGCCGCATCTCACCGGCGGCGACGCCCGCTCCCTGGCGGAGGTGTTCCTGACGGTGCTGGGATACGCGACGGCGCCCCTGATCGCGGCACGCTGGCTGAAGGACGTACCGACCCTCCAGCTCACCGCGCCCTGCCTGGCGCTGGCGGCCCTGGTCTACACACCCGCGGCGGCAGCGACCTGGCCTGCGGAGATGCCGTCCGCGTCGGTTCTGACCGCCCTCATCGGCCTGGGCGTGATCTGCACGGCGCTCGCCTTCGTCGCCTTCCTGGAACTGATCAAGGAGGTGGGCCCCTCCCGCGCGATGGTCTTCACCTACGTCAACCCGGCCGTCGCGGTGGCGGTAGGCGCCCTGTTCCTCGACGAGCCCCTGACCCCGGCGATCGTCGCCGCCTTCACCCTGATCCTGGCGGGCTCCGTCCTGGCAACGGCGGCGGGACCGTCGACTGGACCGGCGGGACGGAAGGAGGACCCGCGCCCGGTAACATGGTCGACACGGCAGACGAGCCGGGCGGACGGCCGCGTGGAGTCCCCTTAGGGGCTTCCCGAGGAACGTCCGGGCTCCACAGGGCAGGGTGATGGCTAACGGCCACCCGGGGTGACCCGCGGGACAGTGCCACAGAAAACAGACCGCCGAGGGCTTCGGCCCCCGGTAAGGGTGAAACGGTGGTGTAAGAGACCACCAGTGCCCAGGGCGACCTGGGCAGCTAGGTAAACCCCACCCGGAGCAAGGTCAAAAGGAGCGCGGTAACACGTGCTCTGCGCGGACGTTCGAGGGCTGCCCGCCCAAGTCCGCGGGTAGACCGCACGAGGCCGGCGGCAACGCCGGCCCTAGATGGATGGCCGTCGCCGGGGGCTTCGCGAGAACCCCCGGAACAGAACCCGGCGTACAGCCCGACTCGTCTGCCGCCTAGAGTCTCTGGTCAGCGAATATGCTGGTCAGGGACTTTTTTCGCGTGTTGGACGGCTCAGGCAGACTCCGTTCCGTACCGGTCGAAACGGGCTCGCGCGGCTACAGCCACACGTGTCCGGCTGGCCTTTACCGCTGCAAAGGCTTGCTCTCTGGGTGTTTTGAACCCTGGCCATGACAGAGCCTTTTGCCGGGTCGATGCGTCAATTCCGCTTGCGGAGGCTGTCGTTCGGCTACCTGATGAGCGATCTATCCCATAGTGAGTCGACGGCAGCGGCCCCGGGCGCCGAACTCGACTGGAAGGCCGCGGAACGTCACGTCACACCTGGTCGAGGGAAGGCTCTGTGACGTCACGATGCCGACTCCGGTGTGTCGACCCAAGAGCCATCGAGGAACGGGCTTGGCTTGCCGTGCCAGAACACGTCCACACTGTCGCGTGCCCGGGTGGCCGCCACGAACAGCAGGGAACGAGCCCGCTGGATTTCGTGCCGGTAGCGGACCCGGTCCGTATCGCGCAGCCTGCTGACAGCCTCGCGCGGCACGAGCCCGTCCGACACGCCAGCGATGATCATTCGCTGGTACTCCAGCCCCTTGAACCGGAACATCGTGCCGATGTGCACGCCCGAGGAACCGTGCGGGCCGTCGGAACGGATCTCCACCGAGTGGATGCCGTTCAGTTTGAGCGTGTAGGCCACCTCGGCCGCCATTTGGTTGGTCGGTACGCAGATCGCGATCTGCTCGTGCTGAATGCCCGTGTCGGAGTCGGCATCCCACTCCTTGATGAGCGCGGCCACGCCTTCCCGCTCGGCGGCCCAGTCCGGGAACGCGTGCCCGGCAGGGAGCCCCCCGCTGAGCACCGACCGGTAGCCGGCCAGGTTTTCCTCGTTGCCGTCGAGGTCGTCGTACCTCGTCTCGCCCAGCACGCCGAGGGCGGAGCGGAGGATCTGCCGTGTCGTGCGGTAGCTGAGGCTCAGCTTCGAGGACCGGCCACGGATGTTGATGCCCAGGCTGCCCAGCGTCACCTGGTTCTTGTAGATGCGCTGGTGGGTGTCCCCGACCAGGAACAGGTCGTCGGCACCTCGGGCGGCCATCGCACGCAGCAACTTCCAGTGGGCGGGCCGAAGATCCTGAGCCTCGTCCACCACGATGTGCCGGTACCGGTAGCGCAGCCACCCTCCTGAGCCGTCCTGGAGGTGGACGTTGTCGAGGCCGCCCGCCTCCTCACGCTGCCGGGCGACGGTGAGGATTCTCTGCTCGCGTCCCATTTCGAGCCGTGCGGCACGCTCGGCCACCTGGTCCCAGGTCTGCCGCCCGAGCCGGTCGAGCCGCTGCGAGAACCGCTCCGCGAGCTGCCAGATCTCGGCGCGCTCAGCACGACCGATGTTCCTGCCACGGCCGGCACGCCGGGCCCGGAAGTAGTCGGTGCGGGTGCCGACGGCCTGGCCCAGGATGACCTGCGTCCACTCGTCGTGCAGGAACTCCGGGTCCCATCCCTCCTCTCCCAGTTCGTCCAGCAACCCGCGCCATTCGCGCACGGCTTGGCTGTCGTCGATGGCCTGCTTCCCGTTGCCCGGTTCGGCCTCGCGGACGATCCGCAGTGCCAGCTGGTCGACGTGGCTCACCTCGACCCGGCTCAGCAGTTCCTCGCCCCCCAGTTCCAGCAGCCGGGAGCGCAGGTCGGCGGCGAGGTTCTTGTTGTACGTGGTCAGGAGGACGGGTTTGTCCCGGCCCGGGGGCAGCTGCCGCACGAGATACCGCACCCGGTGCAGGGCGACGATGGTCTTGCCGGTCCCGGGACCTCCGCCCACCCGGGCGGGACCGTTGTAGCGCCGTTCGACCAGCCGGGCCTGGGTGGGGTGGAGGAAGACCTTCCAGCGGCCGAAGTCGCCGCTCTCCAATGCCTCCCGCAGGGCGTCGTCCGTCGTGGTGACGACCGTCGCCGGTCGCTGTGCGGCGGTCTCGAAGTCGTTCGGGTCGACCGGCTCGGTGGCGGCCACCGGCTTGGTCACCTGATCGAGCACGGCGTCGTACGACGCCCCGTCGAACAGCGCGAGCAGCACTTCACCGGTGAGCTGCGGCGCGTACTCGACGAGTCCGAGCAGTTGCTCCTCGGTGGTGAGGGTGCGGATGACGGGCAGCAGCGGTTCGGCGACACCGAGGTCCGACAACTGCTGGTCCGACCAGTCGGCGAACAGTGACCGGACCCGCGGTTCCGGCTGCGAGGACGCGGCCGGTTCGGCGGGTGCCGGGGCCTGTGAGGCCGGAGCGGGGAGCCGGCGCAGGACGCTGTCCTCGACCACCTCCAGGTCGACGTACTCGATGCCGCCCGTGACCTGGTTGACGCCGTACGACAGCCGGTTGTAGACGTCCTTGCGGTGCTTGACGGAGACGATCAGCCAGTCGTTGTCGGCGAGCCGCAGCAGCAGCGCCCGGTACTCGTCGTTGACGCGCGCCGACCAGAGCCTGCTGTCGCCCTTGAGCTGCTGGAGTTTCAGCCCGGTGGTGTGCGGGTTGCTCCGGAACTTGTGCTGGAAGTCGAAGAACGCGCCCTTGACCGTGCGGGGAAGCTTGAGGATCTCCTTGTCGGCCTTGTCGAGCAGGCGCAGCGTGACGCCGGAGGTGTTCATTGTTTCGGCTCCCCGTCGCTGATGGTGTCGCTGTTGTTCTGCCGTTCCGTGAGCCGGGCGATCATGGCCGCCGGTTCCCATGCGGCAGCGGTGTGGACTGTCCAGCCCGCTGCCGCGAACGCCTTGTCCCGGTCCTGTGCCTCGTAGTCGGGCTCGTCTCCGTCCGTGCGAGGTGCGAGGACCACTCCGATCCGGGTGTCGGGCCATGCCAGTTCGGCCTGCCAGCCGCGGCTGTCCAGTTCGTAGCCGTCCTGAGGGGCCGGCACCGCCGCGGTGGCCAGCGCGTCGGCGAGTTCGGCGAGCCCCGGTTCCTCCGGGTCGAGGTACTCGATGACCCGATCCCAGCCGGGATCCCGCCCTGGCCCGGCGTCGGTGGACCTGCCTGCCGTGTGCATCGGCTGGGCTGCCTCACCGCCTCCCACGGCAGGCACCGAGGGTGCCGCGACGACCCCGACGGAGGCGAGTTCCTCGGCCTGGGAGGGCACGGGGATACGTGTCGAGGACAGCCAGCCCTCCCCGCCGGTCACGGTGAGCACTTCGGGGGCGAAGCCGTCGAGCATGCTCGACGTCAGTTGGGCGCTGTCACCACCGCCGTGCTCCAGGAACTGGAGCACGTTGCTCCAGTAGAGCCATGCACGCCAGCGCCGTTTGTGGGTCGGCTCGTCGGCGAGCGCCGCTTCTCCGTCGTCCAGGACAGTAAGTCCCGTCCATACGGGCGGGGTGCGTCTGCCGTCCGCGGCCAGCACCAGACGGCAGCCGGACGCGTCGCGGCCGGACAGCAGTCGCACCGGACCGGCGGCCCCCGCGGGCCTGCCGCCGCGCAGCGCTTCACGGATACCGACCCCGATGTCCTCGCCGGTGAACGCGGCGGCTCGCACGCCGTCCGCCCCGCTGAGTCCGGCGGCAGTCGCTTCCGCCCGTCGCCGCCAGCGCTCCGCGTCGGGAGAACGCAGATAGGCCAGCAGCAATCGGGCCGGGTTGACCCACACCGTCTCGGCGAGTTCACCGGGCAGGCCCCGGCCCACGCGGTCGTAGTAGTCGCGGGCGCGCTGCTGCCCGGCCGTGCCGTACGGCACCCACACGGGGTCGGCCTGACCGGCCCCCGCGTACCCGGTGTCCTGGATCCGCTGACGCCACTCCTTGACATCGTGGTAGGTCAGCTGGAAGACGCGAAGGCCGTCCGCCCGGAGCCGGGCGCGTTTCTCGGCGTCGTCCTTCAGCCGGTTGTGCTCAGGGGTGGCGTGGTAGGCGTAACCGTCGAGGTACAGGGCCACGCGCGGGCCCGGGGCGTCCAGTCGTTCGAGGAGTATGTCGGGCCGGGTGCCGCTGTCCAGGGCACGCTGTTGGGAGACACGCCAGCTCACAGTGGTCCCGTCGTCTGCCGTGAGCCGCAGGTCGAGGGCGTATGTACCGGCGGATGTGGTGTACGCGTCAGCCGCTGCCCTCGACTCCGCCAGCTTCGCCCAGTCCTGGAGGGTGTCGACGAAGAGGATCTCCAGATCGCTCTCGGCCTGCCGCTGCAGCGGGATGTGACGCGTCGTGGCCACCGGCGAGGTGCGCCATTCCGCACCGTCGGGGCCCAGCAACTCGTCCAGCATCTGGCGGACCTCGTTGCGGCTGACCTTGTCGTAATCGGCGGCCGGTACGCGCCGCAGCAGGCACTGGTGGCAGCCGTCGAGCCCCTTCTCACGGCACGCGCACCCCTCGATGACATCGCGGGCCCTGAGCAGGACCTCACGGAATCCGTCGGCCGACGCCAGTCGATGCAGGTAGCCGGTGCCGCCCGGCAACCGGTCGTAGACGACGAGGAAGCGCCTCGGCCAGTCCGCCTCGAGGTCACCCGCCTGATCGGGCATGGTCGCCTCGGCGATGTCGATGTGGTCGGGATCGCCGCCGTAGCGGGCTGCGATCCCCGCGAACAGGGCGGCGGTGAACGACGCGAGCCGTTCCTTGACGCGTGCCACCGACGCGGGCAGCAGGATCCGCACGGCCTCGGTGGTCAGTTCGTGGGCGAGGAGCAGTGGCACGTCCTGCCCTCTGCCCTTTTGTTCGCTCGCGCCGGTTCCCGGCCCCCGGACCCGGCGGCGCGGGCACCACAGCTGATGGTGCGCGGCAGCCGGGGTGCTCGTCGCCCCCGACTCGGTGAGCGCGTGCTGCGACACCTCCACCACTGGGCGGCCGTCGGCCGTCGCGCCGCCGCACTCGGTGCAGACATGGAACGGGTTGAGCCGTACGTCCTGCCCGGCGAGCGGCACCGTGCTGCTGCCGTCCTCGCGGTCCAGCCCCAGGTTCAGCGTCCGGATGGTGGCATGGCGGGTGAAGTCCACGCCGAACACGGCGGTGTCGTGCCGCCATGAGCCGGGTGCCAGTCGGTCGGGGTCGATGTCCACGGTGGTGAGCACCGCGTAGCGCTTGCGGTCCCGTTCGTCGCGGTCGTCGCGGACCCGGGCGTCGTCGCGCTTGTCGCGGGACAGGACCCGCCGGGGTCGCAGGACGCGCTGGACACAGCCCGCATCGGCGATCTCCCGTCCGCGGCAGCGCGGGCACGGGTCGGTGTTGTGCTCGGCGTTCTGCGCCTCGGTGCGGACGTATCCGCAGGCGGGACAGAGCCGCCACACTGACCAGGCGCGGCGCTCGGGGCTGCCGACGTCGAGAGCCCGCACCACGTGCCGGTAGCCGTTGACGTAGAAACTGTTGCCGGGGGCGAGTTCGGTGAGGGCCAGTTTGCGGGACCGCTCGTAGTCCCGGGTCTCACTGCGGTACACCTTGCGGACGGCGCCCTGATCGGTGTCCGCGCCAGGGGTGCCGTCCTCGTCGCCCGGCGTCTCCGTCCAGTACAGCGTCGCTTCCAACTGCGTGGTGGTGTCCGTCAGGCTGTAGTTCGGCAGTAGCCCGAGGTCCACCAGGGTGGCGTGGGCGCTGGACTGGCTCAGCTCCCGCAGCAGGTCCCCGGCGCCTCGCCGCTCGGCCAGCAGTTCGCGCCGCTCCCGGTCCTGCGTGTCGTCGGACCGGGCCAGGTGTCCCGCGGCCTCGTCGATCGCGGAGATCCTGCGGCGCAGTTCCTCGCGCCGTCCCGTCCAGTCTTCCTCGGCCTCCTGCAGCGCCCGTACGATCCCGCCCGTCGCATACGCGCGGAGTTCCTCGGCCGCGTACTCGGAAACGCCCGCGCCGTCGGAGCTGTCGGGGTCTCGTCCGCCGCTGCCGTCGGGGAACAGGGCCAGGAACTCCTCCACGAGGGCCGCGCCGTGCGTCTGGGCGGCGTCCGCGAGGTCCTGGCACCACCCGCTGGTGCCGAACAGCGCGGAGGACAGCCGTGGCAGGGGCGCGAGCACCTCGCCGTCGGAGGTCCGCAGCTCGCCGCGGGCTGCCAGGTCCAGCAGCCGTGCCGTGTACTGGCGGCGCAGGATCTCCACCGCCGAGAGGTAACAGCCCGGCGGCAGGATGGTTCCGGCGATCATCTCGCGAGGCTCGTCCAGGTAGTACAGGTCGCGCGCCTTGCGTCCGCCGAACGCGACCACCAGCGCGTTGCCCGTGCGGCGTCCGGCGCGTCCGGCCCGCTGCACGTAGTTGGCGGGACCGGCCGGCAGGGAGCCGAGCAGGACGGCGGACAACTCGCCGATGTCGATGCCGAGTTCCAGCGTCGGGGTGCACGACAGCACATTGGGGTCGGTGTAGTGCGTACCCGCCTTGAAAGTGCGCTCGACGCGCTCTCGTTCGGGGCGGCTGAGCATGCCCGTGTGCTCGGCGGTCACCACGCGGAACGTGCCGCCCGTCAGGTAGAGACGGCGGTAGTAGTCGCCGGTGTAGTCCCGTTCCGGCGTGAACGAGCCGAAGCGGGACACCTCGGCCTCGGCACCGGACAGGCCGGGCTGTGGCGCGGTCAGCCGGCCCTTGCACCGGTACCGGGGGCAGGGATGTCCGTGCCACCGAGTGCGCCGCTCGGGCGACACGACCTGCTGCCAGCGGCAGTCCTCGCAAGCGACGAAGGCCTTGTTGACGACGGCGTCGTCGAGGAGCCGCACCTCGATGTGGCCGGGCTGCAGCCCGTACACGCGGGTCTGGCGGTCGCGGGTGGTCCGCGTCGCGAGGACGCCCGCGTCGGCGAGGGCGGGCAGCAGTCTGCGCAGGTACTCGGTGGCCCCCGCGGCGTCCAGGTCCAGGGATCTGCGGGTCCAGTCCTGGTACCAGCCCAGGCGTCCGGTGATCGAGTCGAACTCGGACCTGTCCTTCTGTCCGTCCAGCAGGAACCGGGGCGGGGCGACCCCCTCGGGGAACGCGGGCATGCCGTCGGGCCGCCGCCCGGAGATGAGGTAGCGGTTGCTGCCGGCTTCCTTGATCCAGGTGTCGAGCCAGTGGTGCCGTACCGCGCCGCGCAGCCGCAGCCGCTCCAGCAGGCCCCGGACGTACGCGAGATAGCGTTCGGGAGTCGGCAGCCCGCCGACCGCCAGCAGCTGACCGGGCAGCGACAGGTGCAGGTCCCGCGCCAGGTCCGTGACCTGGTCCGGTTCCGCCACGGCGACCTCGGCGGCGGCGGTCCGCGTCAGTTCCAGCGTGCGCCCCATGCGGCTGCGCAGCCCGAACTCCATCACCGTCGCGAAGGCCAGCCGTTCGCCGATCAGCCGCCAGGTCCGCGCGTCGCCGGTGCCGCGGCCGGACAGCAGCCGGTCGACGCCCGGCTCGTCGTGCAGATCGGGGGGCACCACGGCGGCCAGCGCATCCGGGTCGTCGACCGAGTCGAGGACGTGGCCGATCAGGTCGTTCAGCGTCGTCGGTGCCCCCGAGTCGTCCAGGTTGTGGGCGAGCAGCGAGCGCAGCGAGAACTTGTACGAGGCGTTGGCGACGTACCCCGCCCGGTGTGCCGCGTCCTGCGTGGAGTCGTTGAACAGCAGCGTCTTGCGTTCCTCCGGTACGAGCGCGATGTCGCCGCCGGTGAAGAGCTGGGTGACCGTCGCCGAGGCGAGGGCCGCCTGGGCCGTGCCCAGGAAGCGGATGCTGTTGTCGGTGTGGCAGGCCGGGCACCGGTCGTCCTTGGCGGCCCGGTCGGCGGTCTTCTTGTCGAGCACGGCCAGCGCGAACCAGGCGTCGACGAGCTCGCCGTCATCCCCGGCGGCGGGCAGCCGGTAGGTGCCCTGCCCACCGTCCAGCACGACCACCGACAGCGGGTCGACGCCGCCGTCCGAGGGCCGTGCCCCGGTCAGCGCGTCGAGAGCCTGCTGTCGCTCGCGGCCGGTGGCGGAGATGAAGTAGCGGACGCGCCGCTTGTCCCGGCCCACACCGGCCCGCCAGATCCGGTCCTGGGCCATCACCAACTGTTGTGGGTCGGCCTCGGGGGACAGGGCTGCCCAGCCGGACCGCCCGCAGTTGCGGCAGTACACGGCGGGCAGGTGCACCTGGGCCGGGCGGGGCGCGCTGTCGGAGCCCGGCAGTGACTGCGGCTGCCTGCTCGCGGAGGACGACGGCCAGTCGCCGGACGAGGCGTCCGGATCCTCGTCACCCGGAGGCGCGGCGTTGAGCGCGGCCCGGCGGGCGGCGGTGCGGTCGTCCTCATACCAGCGGAACTCGGGGGTGCGGCCGACCCCGCGCAGCACCCGCGTCACGGGCCGCACCCACAGGTGCGCCTCGATGTGCAGCAGTGGCCGGGGCCTGCGCTCGTCGGAATCCGGGTCACGGGCGGCCGACAGCAGTGCCACGAACCGGGACAGCGCCTGGAGCACCAGCCGCGGGTTCTCCCGGGCGGTGCGGCCCCAGGAGTAGCCGAACCGGGCGAGCCGGTCCCGCAGCGCCCACTCGTCCAGAGGCTCCCCGCCGAGCAGGGACAGCACACCGTGGGTGAAGTCGTGCCGTTTCAGCAGCCGCCCGACACGGAAGGCGGTCAGCCCGGAACGCCCCAGCATCCGGGTGGCGAGCGCGTCCAGGTCCAGCAGGTCGGGCCGGGCCTCCGCGTCCGGCCCGCCGGACACCGTCACGACTTCCTGCGGAGTCGGGGGTTCCGGCAGCTCGTAGTCGACGGTGCCGGTGAACTCGTCGGCGGTCATCCGCTCCTCGCCGATGACCGCGTCCGCCGGGAACGGCATCCCGAACACCCGCGCCGCGACATCGAGGATGCCCCCGGCCTCGTTGCCCGGCGCTCCCTCGCCGAGCGTTGCCGAGGTCGCCACCGGGCAGATCGACCCCAGGGGTCTGCCGGGCCGGGACGCGCCGGTGGCGGCGGCCAGCCGGCGCAGGAGCATCGCCACGTCGGTGCCCTGTGCCCCGTCGTACGTGTGGAACTCGTCCAGCACGACGTAGGCGGGCTCGGCCCCCTCCCACAGGCTGCGGTCCTCGCCGCGCTGCAGCAGCAGGTCGAGCATCTTGTAGTTGGTGATCAGCACGTCGGGCGGCGAGAGGCGCATCTCCTCGCGTCGCGTCATCACCCGCCGGAAGTCGGTGTCGGGCCGGTCGCCGATGTACAGGCCTGCCGTGACCTGGGCCAGCTCCGGCCGCGCCAGGTACTCCCCGATGCGCCCGGCCTGGTCGGTGGCGAGCGCGTTCATCGGGTACAGCAGCACGGCCTTGATCCCGGCCCGCCCCTCGGCCTTCTGCCTCCGGCAGTGGTCCAGTACGGGGATCAGGAAGGACTCGGTCTTGCCGGATCCGGTGCCCGTGGTCACCAGCGTGGGCCTGGCGGGCCCGTGCAGGGTGGACAACCGCGCCCACGCCTTCGCCTGGTGCCGCCAGGGAGCGAACCCCGGGAACCCGGCGGACCACTCCAGCTCCCGTTCCCACCCGTGGTCGGCGACGTGGAACGGCGTCCTGATCCGCAGATAGGGCCCGCGGAAGATGCCGGTCTCGGGGTGCCCGAGAAAACGTTCGAGCGCGCTGCGGGTGTCCTCGTCGGCGAGGGCGTACGTCGTCGTGAGGTACTGCGTCAGACTGCCGCGGAGCTGCGCGGCGGCCATGGTGGGCTTCACGACGGTCCCCCTTGCGATGCCGGTGCCCTGGTGATCGGTACCACCGTATAGGGGGTGGCCGACAGGCCCGAAACGGTGCTGAAACGGGCTCTGACCTAGGAGGTCTTCCAGCCCGCCACCTCGTCGGCGAAGTCACGGTACGACCGGTTGTTGCCGGCGGGCCGGGCGATGACGTGGCCGCCCTTGACCGCTTCCTCCATGATCTTGGGAGCGTGGGACTCGCTGTACGGAGGTTTCCCGAGGCATTTCACGAGGTGCTCCTTGGCCTTCATGATCTGGCCCAGGTCGCGGCGGCGTTCGGCGTCCTTGAGCTTCCAGCCTGGTTTGACCTTGGGGAACGCTTCGGGGAAGAGCATCAGCCAGGCCTCCATCTCGTAGGCGGCCAGGGCCAGAGCGAAAGGGCAGCATTCCTTGAAGGTGGCGCGCATCTCCTCCGTGATGCGCCTGCGCACCTTGTCGTAGTGCTCATCGGCGACCGCGTCGAAGTCGACGTGTATGACGACTCCGGCCAGTTTCGCCGTGTCCGCGTGACCCTGCGCGAAGCGCCTGATCTCCTGAAGGCGTGGAGAGAGCGTCGCCTGGGCACGCGCCAACCGGACGGGCTTCCTCATGAACTTCACTTCCGGACAGGACCCCGGATACAGCGCGGGAATCAGGTGCTGGAGCACCTTGCAGTCGTTCGGGTCCTCGCCGGCGACCACGATGACCGAGCGCTGACGGCCGCGAACAGGCTTCGGACTCACAGGGCGCCCCCGAGGGCGCCCGAGTACCAGAGGTCGCCCAGCGGCTCGTACTCGGATTTCTCGACGACCCGCTGGATGTCCTCCAGAGTGCGAGCCGGGATGCGCGATGCGCCGCTGGCGAGCCGTTCGCACACGATCAGTTCCTCGGGCTCGACCTCGTTGACGAGAACCGGCGAGTGCGTGGTCACCAGGAACTGGCCGCGCGCGCTGGCCTCGCGGAGCCTCAGCGCCAGAAGGCTCAGCACGTGCGGGTGGAGTCCGTGATCGATCTCCTCGATACACGTCAGCAGCGGCGGCTCCGGATCATGAATGACCGCGAGCATGCACAGGGCGCGGACGGTGCCCCAGGACGCGTCCGCCAGGCGGGTGCGGCCTCGCAGGCGTTCTTCTTCCAGTTCCACCTCTACGCGGCTGGAGCCCGGGATGAGAGACATGTGGATGTTCCGGATCTGCGGGACCACGGTCCTGATGTCCTCTTGGAGGAGTTCCCAGGCGTCCCCGTGCTCCTGCAGCCCCAGCAGGAAGTCCGCCAGGTTGGAGGCGTCGCCTTTGAGATGGCGCCCCGTCTCGCTGATCGGGGACGGTTTTCGCGCGGCCCGCACATCAGGGTCGAAGACTCGGATCCGGGACAGATGGTGCTGCACATCCGTGATGGCCTTACCGGACGTAGTGCCCGCCGGCCAGGGCAGAACCTGGTCCTGGTGAAGGGCCGACACCATTCGCCCGACACTGACCTGAATGCTTTCGCCGTCGATTTCCCACGGGCTGCTGATGACTCCGGCATCGCTGGTCAGTTCGACTGACGACTGTGCGTCCGGATGAGGGTGCTGGACGAACCGCTCCTGTCGGTAGAGCACGTGCTCACGGTGCCGCGGCTCGGGCAGCCGACGCTGCGAGACGCTCAACTCGTAGCTGTCAGGGGTTTCGTCCGACGCGAAGTCCGACCAGACGCCCTCGACGCCGACGGTGATCCGTGACACCGGCTTCCGGCCGCCCCTGAACGCCACGGAGTCGAATTTGCCGCACTCGTTCAGCGCCGGCTCGATCCCCTCCCGGGCCACGTTCCCCAGGAACTCCAGGGCATGGAGAACATTCGACTTGCCCGCCGCGTTCGGGCCGACCATGACAGTCAATGGGCCGAGCGGCAGCTTCGTGTCGGTCAGCGTGCGGAAGTTGCGCACGGTCAGACCGAGTATGCGGTGGTTCAAGCCTCGCGCCCATCGTGTAACAGCCGGGCGGCAACGGCCCGGTCATCGAACTGGTCGGCGCACGGCGGACGGTCCCGAGGCAGCCCGCTGAGTGCCGCTCAGTTCCCCATGTGTGCCGTCCACTTGGTGCGTCCGACCACCGAGCATCACGAAGCGTACAACTTGCGTCACACCGTCACCAGGTACTTGCGCACTTCAGCCATTCAGACCGAAAGGGCTCTCTTTTCACCTGCCTTGACCTACGCGGACCCTTGCGGGAAGGGAAAGCGCGCGGGCAGTGCCGAGGGGAGCCGCGATGTCCGAACCGCTCTACGTTCCCGTTCTGCCGACTCGGCCGCATGCAGCGGAGGCCTACCGGCGTCTGCGTCCGGATGTCCGGGCCGCACTCGTGCCCCTGTGGAACCTTCCGCCACTCCCTGCCATGGAGTCGACGGAGTTGGACGCCGCCGTTCGGAGGTTCGTCGACCCGGTGAGCGGGGTGCATCGCCATCATGGCGGGTGGATCGACGCCCCCTTCGCTGAAGACGCCCAGGTCTTCTCCCTCGCCGACGCCCTTTTCGTCTACAGCGAGCTGGGCCGGCTGCGCCCGGTCACGGGGCCGGAACGGACCGAGGCGCAGCAGACCGCGGCTCTGGAGACGGCCTGCCGCTGCGACTGCGGTGTCGGCGTCCGGGTCCGCGTCACGGGCGAGTGGGACGGCGACACCGCCGAAGCCGTCCGTGGCCTCCTGGCGCGGGCCGATCCGGCCGTGCCGGTCGATCTGCTGCTGGACATGGGCGGCGTCCTCGGCGACCGGCCCGACGCGGGCAAGGAGACCCTGCGCGCTCTCGACGCCCTGATTCCCCTGGCGCCGTGGCGGACCGCCGCCGTCCTCGCCGGGGGATTCCCGCGCGTCACTGGCGACATGCTGGAGCAGGGCCTGCGGGAGGAGCCCCGCACCGACTGGCACCTGTGGCACGAGGTACGGGCCAGCGGTCGTGCCTACCTTCCGCTGCTCGGCTACGGCGACTACGGCGTGCAGCCCGTCGCGGCGCTCACCCAGGTGCCGAAGCGGAACAGCAAGGGTGGCCCGCCCTGGGGCGTTCTCCGCTACACCACGGAGGCCTCGTTCGTCGTCTGCAAGGTACTGGCCCGCGGAGACGACCGGATAGCGGTCAACCGGAGGGCGGCCCGGCAGATCCTCGCCCTCCCCGAATTCCGGGGCGCGACCGCTGGAGCCGGTGAGTCATGGCTGCGCGGTTGCGCGACCGGGCCCGCCACATTGGGCGGCGGTACGGGCGGGCCCACGGAGTGGCTCTGGGCAGGCAACGTCCAGCACATGACCTACGTCGTCCGGACCCTGCCCGACAGCTGAACCGGCGACGGCGGCACGTCCGTTCTCAGTCGAACAGCGGCACCAGCGCCTCCTCACCCGCCAGGATCCGCCACGCAGGAACCCGTACCGTCCGGCCCACCGGGCACGCCTTCGCTCCGTACCCCCCGGACGGCAGCCCGGTCAGCAGGTCACCCCGCGCGTGGGTTAGCCGCAGGTGCCGTGCCGGGTCGCCACCGAACCGCGGGCCGGGGTCGATCAGCACCGCCGTGTTCTCCCCGGCCTCGGTGAACAGCAGATCCACCGAGTGCCCGCCGACCACCGCCGCACGCTCCAGGTCGGCGATCCCGCGTTCGGTGAGGCACTGCTGGAGCCGGTCGGCGAGTTCCTCACGGACCCCGGTCACCGGGGCGGCCGTGGACACCACCAGCCCGCCGTCCTCGCCCGCGTCCGCTCCCAGCGGCACCGAACGTCCCGCGAGCAGGGTCGGCAGGCCGCTCTGCTCCTGCCAGAACGTGTGACCGCCCACGGTGATCAACTGCGACTTGGCCCGGGTGACCGCCACGTTCCACAGGTTGACCTGGCTCGCGACCCAGTGTGTCGTCCTCGGCGGCGTGTTGTGCGTGGCCACCGGGCTCAGCACCATCACGTCACGCTGCCCGCCCTGGAAGGCGTGCACCGTGCCGACCCGGACGCGGTCGTCGTCGCGCCACACCCGCGCCAGCGCTTCCTTCTGCGCCCGGAACGGCGTGACCACACCCACCGTCGCGTCCTCCGGCAGCCGCGCCAGCAGCTCGTCCACCACTCGCCGTACGGCCTCCGCCTCGGCCGCGTTGCGCCAGGACCGCCCGTCGCCGCCGCGCGCCGACTCACCGCGCGGTACGTCGACCCAGCCCAGCACCGGCGCCGGCTCGGCCGCCCCTACCGGGTCGACGGCCGGGACCTGCCGCCGTACGTCGGTGAGCACCTGCAACTGGCCCGCGTAGCAGTAGCCGTTGACGACATCGGCGATCCGCGGGTGGCACCGGTAGTGCTCGTCGAGGAGCAGCGCGGAGTCGCCGTGCTGCTCGGCCGCGTGGTACGAGGAGTACACGTGGTACGTGAGCCGGTGGTCCTCCAGCTGTGCCGCGCTCAGCCCGGCCCTGATCCTCGCCTGCTGCTCCTGCTGCGGTGACACGCCGGGGATGTGCCCCAGCTGCATCGGGTCGCCGATGATCAGGGCCCGGCGCGCCCGGAACAGCAGCGGCAGCACCGAGGGGATGGAGCACTGGCTCGCCTCGTCGATGACGACGAGGTCGAACAGTTTCGGGGTGAGTTCGAGCTGCCGCACCGAGTGGGTGCTGACGGCCCACCCCTTGATGTGCGTCATCAGGTTCTTCTGGCTCCGCTGGTAGCCCGAGCGGCCCCGGAGCGCCTGGAGCCGCTGCCCCATGAGCCCGCGCGCCCTCGTCAGCGCCTCGGCGGACACCGCCCGCGACAGCTCCGCCGACAGTTCGGACAGCGTGCCCGCAGCCTCCAGCCGCGCCCGCCTCAGCCCGTCCTCGTCCCATCCCGCGTGCCGGGGTACGAGCTCCCGCACCTCCCGTTCCACGGCCACCGCGTCCGCCAGCGACTCCAGCAGCTCGGCCGGCACCGGCCGCCCGGTCGCCCATCCCGGCCACGAGGGCCGGTCCGGCCGGTCCGGCCGGTTCTCCTCCGGGGCATCGGCCACCGCCGAGACCAGCGCGGCGAGCGCCCGCCCCCGACGCCACGGACCGAGCAGCCACCAACCGGCCCCGGCCACCTTCCGCGCCCTGACCTCCCAGCGCCCCAGCGCGGCCAAGCCGTCCTCGTCCGCCGCCCAGACGCCTTCCAGGAGCGGCAGCGGCAACTCCAGCGCGGCCGCCCGCTCCTCCCGGTCCCGGAGCAGCTCCAGCAGCCGCACCTCTTCGCCGACGCGGTGTGCGGCCTCCGCCCGCAGCCCGTCGGCCGCCTTACGGGCGCTGCGCAACTGCCCGCCCACGGTGGCCGATCCGCGCCGCGGGGCCTGGGCGGGCTCGCCGAGCAGCCGCTCCAGCTTGGTTGCCTCCCGCTCCAGCGCCTCAGCGTTGCCCGTCCGCATCAGCAGGCCCGGCGCGATGTCGTCGCAGCGTTCGGCCACGACGTTCACGGCCTCGTTGTTCGTCGAGGCGACGAGCACTGACTGCCCGGCGGCGACACACGTGGTGACGACGGCCGTGACGACTTCGCTCTTGCCCGTCCCGGGCGGTCCGGTCGCCACTGTCAGGGGCCGCGTCATGGCCGAGGAGATCACCGACTCCTGGCTCTCGTTGCACGGCCCGGGAGCCACCACGTCGGCGGAAGCATCGCGCGCACCGCCCTCGCCACCGCTCAGCAGCGCGTCCAGGGCGGTGCCGGGGATCTGACCGGTCCGCGTCGACATCTGCAGCAGGTTGTCCACCAGGGCCTGGGTGGCGATCGCCTCCACACCCGAAGGCACCAGCAGGACGGCCGCGTTGTGCGCGCCGGGGCGCAGCGCCTGCATCACCGTCCGCTCGCTGAGCGCCGACGGATCGAGTGGCTCCAACTCGGGCAGCCCCAGCTCCTCCAGCAACTCCCTTACGGCGAGCAGCATCTGAGCGTCGTTGCCCTCCTGCCAGGACGGCTGCCAGCGCGCGACGAGGTCGGCCGCGTCACCTGCGTCCAGCAGTTCCGATACGACACCGGTGTGCAGGGACGGCACACCGCTGGGCCGGAGCACGTCCCGGCCCTCCTCGTCCGGAGCCAGTTCCATCTGCTGGATGAGCAGCGGCGCCAACTCCACCGCCGTACGGCGCCCCCGGCCCCCGCCGTCCCGAACGGGCAGCGTGATCGCCGGATAGCCGTACCAGTACTCCTGCTGCGCCCCCGCGTTCCGGTCGTCCGCACCGGCAGACCTGGTCTGCTGCGGCCTGGGAAGCTTCCCCGGAGCGGGAAAGGTGGAGCCCCGCCCGGACTGTATGGTCTCCTCGCCCTGGCCCAGCAGGAAGTACTTCGATTCGCGCCCGCTGTCCCGGTCGGGCCGCATGGATGCCGCCGCCTGCGCGGTGAGGCAGTGCGCGTAGTACCGCAGCAGCCGCTGCCGGTCGACGCCGTCCCGGGCGTCCAGCGCGGCCAGCTCCCGTGCCTTCAGCAGGGCGGGGGAGCGTCGGCCGGCCTCCGCCGCGTCGCGGGGCAGCGCCGGGATGTGCACCGGGCGCGCGACCGACCGGGCGAAGGGCAGGCTGCGCGTGGCCCTGATCGTGGACTTGGTGGGGCGCTGCTCCTCCGGTACGCCGTCGCGCGTCATCTGCGCGGTGAGATAGTCGAAGAGGTCGTCCGGCGTGATCCAGCCGCCGCCCTTGATCCGCCCGTTGCGCAGCCCCTCCACGATCTCCCCGGTGAACCGGGACGTACCGAGGCTCGACCCGGGCGGCGCCATCGCGGACGCGGACTGGAGGGCGTCGGAGGCGGTGATGAAGTACACGCCGGTCGGCCGCAGCAGGGTGCTCGGCGTGGGCCGCGCGGGTCCCTCCCCGGACCCCTTCGAGGTCCATCCCTGTACGACGGAACCGCTGGAGCAGCAGTCCAGCAGCACGAGCTTCGAAGCGGCCCGGCACGACTGGAGCATCCGCTCGAGGAACTCCGCCGGTACCGCCGTGCCCGGCAGGTCGTCCGGATCGGTGTCCCGGGTCAGGAAGTACAGCTGGTTGTCGGCCTCGCAGAACTCCCCGTGCCCGCTGAAGTACAGCAGGGCCGTCTCGCTGGGCTGCCGCGCCTCCAGGAACTCTTCGACGGCGTGCAGCATCTCCGCGCGGGTCGGCTCGGGGACCATCTCGCAGTCGTTGTACATGCCGATCTCGGTGTTCTGCAGCACCGCCCGCATGTAGTGCAGGTCGGCGCGCACCGGCGGCAGGTCGTGGTACGCGTCGCTGTCGTACGTGGACACGCCGACGAGCATGGCGAACCGGTCGTTGTCGGTCATGCGCGTTCAGCCGGCCGTGGGGGTGTCGCCGCCGAGGACCTCTTCGTGGCCGTCGCCCGCGAGGAAGCGCTCGATCCGGTCGTCGTCCTCGCGGGCCTCCTTCCCGGTGATGTGCAGGGTCGCCCCGTCCGGCCGCTTCACGATGATCGTCCGCTGGGGCACACGCGCCAGCCAGATCTGCACCCCGGCGGCGACCAGCGAACCGGCGCTGATCAGCACGCCGATGGTGTCGGTCGAGACGAGCCCGCCCTTGTCCGTCGCGCCGGTCGCCGATGCCGGCCGGGGAACGTCCAGTGCGGCCCCGGGGTCGACGCCGGCGATCCCGGCGAGCAGTTCACGCGCCTCCTTGCGGGCACGTAACGGGTCCTCGTCGACGATGGAGATCCGGTACCCGGTCGGTTCCTCGGGCGTGGTGGTCACAGCGCGTCCCCCTGTGGTCTGCCGTGCTTGCTCCTGGCGGAGGCATGGGCGGACGACGATAGTGGGCGGGACTGACAGCAGGCGCCCGAGTATCCGAAAACCCGTCAGGCCTTGGCGGGAAAACGGCTGACCGGCTGTGATGGTGCGGGTGTCTCGGCAGGCAGCCACAGCTCCGCCCACACCGTCTTGCCGGGCCCGTCGACGCGCAGCGCGACCGCCCAACGCGACGCCAGCCGCGCCACGATGAACAGACCACGCCCCGATTCGTCGTCGCCGGGTGGCTCCTGGGGCGCGAGAAGCGGTGGTACGCGTTCGGTGCGGGTGTCGGTGACCTCGATGCGCAGGGTGCGCGGGCTGCTGCCGGTCTCGGTCAGCCGTAGGTGGAAGTCCCGTCCGGCGACATGCCCGTGCCGTACGGCGTTGGCGGCCAGCTCGGAAGTGATCAGCGTCAGCGTCTCGTTGGCGTGACCGGTGTACGGGTGCCCCCATGAGTCCAGCCGGTGCGAGACCAGGCGACGGGCGAGGCGGGCTCCACGCGTGGAGGACGTGAACCGCATCGCGAACTCGCGTACGGGGGAAGTTTCGTTGTTCATGTGGTCCACGCTGACGTGGTGGTTTTACCGTGACGAGATACGGCGCGCACACGGACGGTTGCTGTAAGTGGCTGGTCTGTGCGTGTAGGCGGGGCGGAGCGTGACGGCTGGCGCGGGGGTCGCGTTGGCCGGGGAGGCGGTGAGGGACATGAGCGAATCGGCGGGACCGACCGGGCAGGAGTCCGGTGCGGAGGAGGAACGGGAGGCGGGCGCCGGGTCGGGGATCGTGCGCGTCTTCGGGCGCCAGTTGAAGCGGTTCCGGGTACGGGCGGGGCTGGAGCGGGCCGAGTTCGGTTCGATGATGGGCTACTCCGTGTCGACCATCGCCGCGTACGAGCAGGGACGCCGGGTGCCGCCGCCGACGTTCATCGACCGGGCGGACGAGGTGACGGATGCGGGTGGCGTTCTCCAGGAGATGAAGGAGGAGGTTGCGCGGGCGCAGTATCCGGCGTTCTTTCGGGATGCGGCGCGGTTGGAGGCGGAGGCGGTTGAGGTCTGGGTGTACGCGACCCAAGCCGTGCCTGGACTGCTGCAGACCGAGGAGTACATGCGGGCTGTATTCGGGATGTGGCGACCATTGCTGGACGAAGAAACCGTGGAACAACGAGTGGCGGCCCGTCTTGCTCGCCAGCAGATCTTCGAGCGGAAGCCATCGCCGCTGCTCAGCTTCGTTCTCGACGAGGCGGTGCTGCGCAGGCCGCTCGGCGGCTGGGGGGTCATGCGCGGCCAATTGGAGCATCTGATGCTCGTCGCCGAACTCCGAAATGTGGAGATCCAGGTGATGCCACTGGACCGGGAGGACAACGCCGGGGTTGACGGACCGTTCACCGTGTTGCAGCGTGCAGAAGGCGATCAAGTGGCCTACCTGGAGGCGCAGGGACGCAGCACAATGGTGAGCGACCGGCGCGAGGTCCAGGGAATCGTGTCGCGCTACGGGATCGTCCGTGCGCAGGCGCTCACCCCACGCGAGTCGCTGGCCTTCGTCGCAAAGCTGCTTGGAGAGGTGTGAAGGTGAAACGAACTGAGGGCCTGGCCGCAGAACTGCACTGGTTCAAGAGCAGCTACAGCGGTGGGGCCGGAGGCGAGTGCGTCGAAGTTGCCGTCTGCCCTCAAACGATCCACGTACGCGACTCCAAGGACACAGCCCGCCATGGCCTTGCCGTCGATGCTGAGGCTTGGACCGCGTTTGTCCGCTTCGCCGTCAGGTAGGGCTTGCTGCCCCTGGCCAGGTGCCAGGGGCAGACTTGTGTCCGCCAGCTACACCTGTACGGCTTCGCGGGCGGGCGGAGCCCAACGGCCGGCGGCGATCTCCGCGTCCAGCCGGGCCTGGAAGTGCGCGTGTGCGGCCCTCATCTCGGCCTCTCGGTCGGCCTTGTAGAAGGGGGCCTGATAGCCCTCCGGGGGAGGGGTGTGCTCCGGGTCTTCCAGGTGGGCTAGGAGATCGAGGTAGTCCTGCTTGGTCTGGCCGTGGCCGAAGGTGTTGAAGTCACCTGCGATCTTGCGGCCGTTGACGTCAAAGTAGGTCTCCGACTCGTAGGCGTGCAGCTGCGGATACCGCGAGTTGAAGATCGCGGCAAGTTGATCGGCGGTAATGCCGAGCCAGACGGCGACTAGTGCGTCGAGTTCGACGAGCGCGGCGCGGCGTTCGTGTTCGGTGCGGAGTGGAGTGTTGTACTTCCAGGTCGTCTTGAGGCCGACCGCGAGGGGTTTCAGGTAGGGCCAGTGGGGGTTAGCCCAGTCCTCATAGCCTGCCCAGCGGGGGTCGAACAGCTCCGTCCAGAGAGGACTGTAGTGGGTGGTGAGGGCGTTCAGCCTGAGGGTGCGGAGGAGGAGTGCGGGGGCTAGAGGGTGCTTTGGATCGGGGGCGGGCATTTTGCGGGCCTCGCCGGTCTGTAGGTCGGCGCGGCCGGTGATGCGGAGTAGGTAGTCCAGGGGGAGGGCTGCCCAGAACCCCGCATTAAGAGCTGTAAGACGGTTGTCGGCCAGCGCCATGGTCTGCACTGCGTGGATGTGGGCAGGGCCGGGCGGAATGAGGGCCGCCTGTAGGCTGCGGCTGGTGTTGAAGGGGATCATCCTCCGCCAAGCCAGCCGAAAGTGCGAGGTAGAGGACCTTTCGAACCAGGAGTCTTGGGCCGCCAGGTACGTCGCCTTGTCGGCGGCTCGCACGTAGTTAGTCACAGGGACGTGTGCCTCAGGCAGCTCAGTCGGCGGGAGTGCGTTCCAGTGTCTCTGGTTCCGGCAAGGAATCATCGGCTCATTGGCAAAGGGGAGTGCACACGAGAAGTGCGGCCCTTGCAGGATGACGTCCGAGATCTCCGGGACGGCTTGGTTGCCCCAGCGGATCAGCCCATCCTTCTTGGCATTGGTCTCGTTGTATCCACCTGAGATCATCGGGCGGAAGTTTGCCAGGCTACTGTGATATTCAGCCAGCGCATCGATCGCGCCTTGTTCGCTCACCAGCACTGGATAGAGCAGAGGGGTCTGCCTAGCTCCCCCCTCAGAGCCCGTCAGGGTATGCCAGCTAGCGAGCAAGGCCGTATCCACATGCACCACGCGCTCGCGGTGTGGCCTGATGTCCCACGAGCCGTTGTGTTTGATGCCGGGCGTCGTCCCTTGGCCGTCATGAGTTAGTGAGTCGGGCAGCGCTTCTGCGTCGCGTAGTTGGCTGACATGCAGGAAATTGGGCTCCTGTGTTGTGCCATAGATGTGCATCCCGAACTCCTGGGAACGGGAAAGATCTTCAAATGCCCAGTTGGCCGAGTTCACGAAATGTGCGTGCACACGAAGATGCCGGTACGCGGCTGCACGGATGACTCCTTCGCGTACACCGCCGAAGTGCGTGTCCGGGTGGATCAAGCCAGCCCCTCCGTGAGGCCCGATGTGCTGCCACACCTGAGCCATGAAGGCCCGGTAGAGGTCGCCACGTGTGCCGACAAGAAGTGGGTACGTCGTCGGGCTGCTCAGCATGGCGACGGCTCCAGCGACGACGGTCAGCTCGTGCAGGACGAACTCCCTGCCCTCCCCGCCCACATCCAACAGGCCTTCCTTGCGTAGACGCCATTCCGCTGGGGTTGGCTGATTCTCCAGCACGAACCACGGATCCAGTTCAGCCAGAACCAGATCCTCCTGCCACTGCGGCCTCACCCAAGGCGGATTCCCCACCTGCAAATCAAACCCACCCCGCGCAAACACCTGCGCGAACTCCAACTCCCAGTGGAAGAACCCCTGAGCCCTCGCCACATCCTTCGCCGCACCCGCCCACAAGAACCGCCCCTCCAACCACTGGAACCGCTCCATACCCATCCACTCGGGCAGCTCGTCCTCGTACACCGACAAGTCATCCAGCGTCTCGAACGTCGCCACCAGCGACTCACCCGGCACATCCTGCGTACCCAGCAGCGCCTCCGCGAAGTCCAGCCAGTCGTCCAGCGAGGCCAGCGGAATCACCTCCCGCCGCTGCCCCTTGACCTGCTCCGCGCGGCGCCCCGTACGGCGACGCGACACCGAATCCCGAGTCAGCGTCATCTGCTGAGGCTCAGCAGCGAAACCCGGAAGCGCGTCCGCCTCCCAGGCCATCAGGACACCGGAGTCCTCCTCACCAGCCGCAGAAACCCCCGCCGCCTCGAACTCCGCCGCCCGTTCCGCCAGCGCCTCGGCCCGCACGTACTTCTCGTCCGTACCGTCCAGCAGCGAAGCGCTCTGCACAGGCCAGAACCACAGCGCGCACCACGTGTCCATGAGCGTCTTCAGCCGCCAGTACGGGGTGTCCTCGGCCTGGAGGTCGGCCAGCACCTCGTCCCGCTGCACTGCGACCTCCGGACGCCGCAACCAGTCGCCCTCCGCCCCCCACACCTGGATCCGCCGCGAGATGTCCCGCTCCGACAGCTCCAGCCGCCGTACCACCAGCCCCCACAGGTACTCGGCCCGCCGGGCCAGCCCCTGGAGCTTGGCCGTCTGCCTGGCCGTCGGTGACTTCGTGATCGCCTTCCGCCAGGCGCCCAGCGCCCTCGCCGCCTCCGGTGCGAGCGCCCTCGCCTCCTTCTCGGCCGCGACCGTGCCCCACTCCTTTGCCGGAAGCAGGAAGTGGTGCACCGCGCCCTCCGGCAACCGCTCACCCCCCACCGCGTCCGCCAGCGCGAACCGCTCCGGAGTGGCCCCCAGCCAGCCGCCCTTCTTCAGACGGTCAGCCGCGTAGACCTCCCGCCGCCCGCCGATCAGCGAGTTGCCGCGCCGCAGGTGCAGACCGAACCAGGGGGCTTCCATGCCGGGGTGCATGGTGTTGAGCCACAGCGAGACCTCCGCCAGCTCCACGGCCGTCTCGTTGAGGTCCACGCCGTACGAGTTGTGCAGCGCGATGTACGCCTTCGCCTTCTGGAGCTCGACGGCGTACTGCTCGGTGTCGATCGAACGCGCCAACTCGCTCTGCCTGCGCCGCAGATACTCGGCCGCGACTTGGTTGATCGCCTCGTTGAGGAACGCGCCCGAGCCGAGGGCCGGCTCGCAGATCCGCCAGTTCAGCAGCTCCTTCGCCTCGGTCTCCTCCGTGAGGAGCTGTTGCAGGGCGAGCTGCACGGTCACCTTCGTCAGTGACTCCGGCGTGTAGTAGGAGGCGGAGGTCTGCCGGTCGCGGCCGGAGAGGCGGTACACGAACGAACCCGGGGCGTAGCTCACCCGCACGTCCTCGCCCGTGTGCCTGTCCCGGCGGCGTACGAACACCGAGTCCGGGTACTCCTCGATCTTCGACTTGGGGACCAGCCAGGAGCCGTCCTTGGAGTCGCCGCCCTTCGCGACCTCGTACAGTTCCTCGTCCGCGATGAAGCCGCTGTACGACATCAGGCCCTCGTACACCGCGCCGAGCTGGTTGATGCCGAGCTGGGCGTAGGAGATGAAGCCGCCGCGCTCGCCCCTCTTGCCCTGGGTGATCATCAGGCTGTGGAGCACCTGGTGGAGCGTGGCGTTGCGGAGCCGGGTGTCGAGGTAGCGGACGGACTCGCCCCGGGCCATGGCCTCGTCGGAGTCGTGGCGGGGATCGAGGAGGCTGTCGTCGCCGATCAGCCGGATGGCGTCCCGCTCGAACAGCTTGCTGTGCAATGGCTCGAAGCGCAGGCCGATGTCCTCGCTGGTCTTCGCGTCGACCCCGTGGGTGCGGCGCGGGCGGTAGCCGTCCTGCACCTTGCCGAAGAGCAGGTCGAGGGACTCGTAGAGGTAGAAGCCGTTGCGGGCCGTGTCGCTGATCGGTTCCCGGTCGGCGATCAGCTCACCGAGCCGACCGAGCCCGTAGCCCTGCTGGTACTCGGGGTAGTCGGCCGGCAGGATGCCCAGCTCGGGGCGGGCCTCGGCGTAGAGGAGGAACAGGATCCGGTACAGATAGCGCAGTGACTCTCGGGTCAACTGGCGTCCCAGCTCCGGGAGTTCACCGATGTCCTCCGGGTGTACGCCGTGCTCGCGCAGCCGGTCCAGTACCTCGCCCGCGATCAGCTCGACGCTCTTGCGCAGGCCGTCGCGCAGCTCGCTGGAGACGCCCACCGCGTGCTTGGACGACTTGCCGACGAGTTCGGCGAGCGGGTTCTCGCCGCCCTCCTCCGGGGTGCGCAGCGAGTCCGCGCCGAACAGCGCGGCCACCGTGTCGAGTTCGCCGCCCGTCCTGGTGTCGTTGCGCTGGAGCGCCGTGTCCAGGGAGACGCCGAGGTAGCGGCCCTCGCCCCACACCGCGCGGTCGGCGAGGACGATCACACCGCCGCCGAGCAGGAGCACGTACCGGGGCGGCTCCTCGCAGGCGAACAGGAACGAGGCCAGCTTGGAGCCGGTCTCCACGGCGGCCGGGCCGTCGAGCGGTACCGGTTGCAGCAGCCGGCCGCGGCCCTTCGGGTCGAGCGCGGCGTCTGGTTCGGCGGCCCAGCCGCAGTCCAGCGCGACGAGGCCCTTCTCGGCGTGCGCGACCGGAACCTCGTACGTCTGGCCCGCGCGCTCGACCGTGAGCGTGCGGGGCTTGGCGTCGTAACCGAGGGCGCGCAGCACCTCGGCGTTGAGGGACCGGACGCGCTCCCGCCACTCCGGCGCGAGGTACGTCAGCGTCTCGTCGTCGGTGTCGCGTACGGCGATGATGCCGTCCTCGTCCTCGGGGAGGGCGAAGAAGGACCGGGCCCGGAAGTAGTCGCGGCGCAGTGCTCGGAGCCCGGAGCGGGGTGTCACCGGCAGTTCGCCGCCGCCGGGTGCCGCCACGGTGAGGAGTTCGGCCTCTGTGCCCCGCTCGTCTCCTGCGGGCGGCTTCGCAGCCTCCTCGCGTTCCTTCCACGCCTGCAGCAGGCCCGACTTGAGGTCCTTCGGCAGTACCTCGGCCAGATAGTGGGCCGAGAAGTAGTCGCCGCGGTTGACGAGGGAGTCGTACGTCATGACAGGGCTTCTCTCAGAACCGGGACGGGGACGCGGCCGGGGCGGTGAGGGAGACGGGCGGCGGCCCGCCGTCGTCCTTCTTGCGGTCCAGGTCCGGCACCAGGACCGCGAGAACCCGTAGCAGCGGCCTGCCCGTCGTCAGCAGGGAGTCGGCGAGATCGGCCAGGCGTTCCTTCGTGCGCTCCCCGGCGAGGGTGGGCTGCCGCCAGGTGCCGAGCCGTCGCTTGTACTGCTCGATGGGTTCGCGCAACGGTTCGTCCCAGGCGTCGCGGTGAGTGTTGAGGAACGCCTCGGCCGTGTCCAGCACGTCGGGGAGGACCTTGTGCAGGGGAACCGGGTCGCGGTAGCGGAGCTTGTTCGCCATCGTGGGGCCGACACCGCAGCGGCGCAGCAGCGACACCATGTCGTCGTCGACCAGCCCCTTCTTGGCGGTCTCCAGCCAGGTGACCCCCATCCACTTCACGACGGTGGGCCTGCCCAGCTTGTTCGAGTAGACGCCCTGGACCAGATAGACGGGCTCGGCCACGTTCGCCGTGATCATCGGGGCCTCCTGGCGGCCCATCCCGACGAGGACCTTGTCGGTGAGCCACTCGACGACCGGGTGCAGGTCCGTCAGCAGGGAGATCTCCGGCCAGCTCGACGTGGACGACTCCCGGGCCCGCTGGAGGGAGTGCTCGGCGAGGCGGCGGTTGAAGGTCACGAGCAGACGCTCGCGCAGCCGCTGCTCGCGCAGGTAGTCCATGGGGAGCGCCTTGAGGCGGTGGACCAGCTCCGACGGAGGGCGGAACGAGAGCAGCCCCGACTGCTGGTCGCGGTCCAGGTCCAGCCGGTCACGGGCGTCCGGGTACACCTCACGCAGCGCCTCGTCCAGGAAGTGGGCGGTCGAGTCGAAGAGACGGGGCAGCACGGAGCTCGTGGCGGCCCGGCCGGCCGACGACTCCGTACCGGGAGTACCGGGAGTACCGGGAGTACCGGGAGTACCGGTCGGAGCCGAGTCGCCCGGCTCCGCGGGTTCCGCCGGTGGTGCTTCCTCGCCGACCGGGCCGAAGAAGTCCGCGAGGAAGTCGTCCAGGCGCGCGTCCTCGCCGTCCGCGTCGGAGCGGCGGGCGTCCAGGGACTCGTCCACGGTCCGGCCGCGCAGCAGGTCCTGGATGAGGGACTTCTCCTCCGCCTCCGCCCGGTACAGGCCGGTCACCGCCTCCGCGGTGCCCAGCGACCGGTGGGCCTGGTCCTCGCGTTCCAGCAGCCGTTCGGCGACCACCGTGTCGTCCTTGGCGCCCTCGACCTCGCTGGTCAGGATCAGTGCGCGGAACTCCGGGGGACGGGCCTGCCCGTACCGGTCGATACGGCCGTTGCGCTGCTCGATACGGATCAGCGACCACGGCACGTCGTAGTGCACCAGCTGGTGGCACTGGCGGTGCAGGTTGACGCCCTCGGAGGCCACGTCGCCGGTCAGCAGGACCCGTACGGGCGTGTCGGCCAGGCCGAATTCCTCGACGCAGGCCATCTGCTGTTCGTCGGAGAGGCCGCCGTGCATGATCCGGACGCAGTCACGGGCGGCCCTTCCCTTGAATCCCAGTGCCGCGGGCAGCACCTCGGCCAGCCACTCCAGCGTGTGCACGCGCTCGGAGAAGACCACGACGCGTTCGTCCGACCCGGGTCCGACACCGATCTCCTCGCGGAGCTGCCGCACGAGGGCGGCGAACTTCGCGGAGTCCGTCTCGGTCAGATCGGCGGCCAGCTCCGACAGCCGGCCCAGGGCGGCCAGCTCGGCCTCGGTGCCCCGACGATCGTCCTTCTTCTCCAGGGTCTTGATCCGAGCGGAGACCGTCGCCCTCAACGCCGCGTGGGAGGACAGGAACGACTTCAGCAGCGTGTACGGGAAGAGGGGCACCGCACTCACCGAGGTACCACCGTCCCCGGGCAGCCAGACGGCGGCCAGCTCCTCGAAGATCTTCTCCTCGGCGGGGGTGGCCGGGCAGTGCACGGAGTGGGAGGGGCCGCGGTCCGCCCACTGGCCCTTCATCTGTTCCCGCACCTCGCGGCTGATCTTGGTGCGGCGGATGAAGAGGTGCTCGATGTCGGCCGCGCGGTAGTTCTCCGGGTCCCGGATCGCCACCGGGTCGAGGAGGCCGATCAGCTCGGCGAAGGACTTCGCGTCGCCGTTGTGCGGGGTCGCGGAGGCGAGGATCAGGGCGTCGGTGCGGGGGGCGAGGGTGCGGGCGAGCTGGTTGCGCAGGGAGCCGCGGTTGATCAGGTTGTGCGACTCGTCGATGACGACCGCGTCCCAGCGGATCTGCTCCAGATGGTGCTGGTACTGGTCGGTGTTCTTCAGGGTGTCGATGGAGACGATGACCCGCTTGAACGAGGTGAAGGGGTTGCGGCCGGCCGGGATCTCCCGCTGGATCCGCTCGATGCCGACCGAGTCCAGCCGCACCAGCGGGATGGCGAAGCGTGTCCACAGCTCGTGCTGGAACTGCTCCAGCACATGCTGCGGGGTGACCACCAGGATGCGCTCGCCCCGGCCGCGACGGATCAGCTCGGCCAGCGTCAGACCGATCTCCAGGGTCTTGCCGAGGCCCACCACGTCCGCGATCAGCAGACGCGGGCGCAGGTTGCCGCCGGACAGCGCCAGCTCGGCGGGGCGCCGCTGGTACGGCAGCGGGTCCATCAGGAACGAGTCCGCGAGGGCGAGCCGGCGCTCCGACTGGGGGAGCGCGGTGCGGCGCAGCACCGCCTCCAGGAACAGCCGGGACCGGCGGTAGTTCGGGGAGTCGTCCATGACGAGCGTGGTCTCGCGCGGGTCGAGCAGCTCGATGCGGTCCAGGCCGGAGAAGAACACGGCCTCCTGGTCGCGGACGAACTCGGACACCCCGACGACCTCGATCCGGGTGCCGTCCTCGGCCGTCGGCACGGAGCTCCTGACCAGCCACTCCTCGTCCCGCACGACCACTTGGGCACCGGCCGGGTACTGGTCCTGGCCGGTCTTGACGCCGCTCTGTTCCGCACTGGTCTGGACGGCGGTCACCCGTGGCCTCCTGAGGCGGTTCGGTCGTACATGGTCGGCCCCCGTTCAGGGCCCGCCCATTATCGCGGGTCGGAGGGGCGTACGGGTCAGAAGGGTGTACTGGCCGCGTATGCCTCACGCAGCCGCTGCGCGGTGATCCGGGCCTGGGCGGAATGGCGCCGTGAGCGCCGCCGGACACTGCTGTCGTCGCCGCTCACCCGGCCTCGACCCGCCGGAGGTACCGAGGACCGTACGTCGTCCGGCGCCGTCGCTCCCTCCGTCGGCTCGCGCCCCGCCGTCGTGGAGGCGGGTGTGCTGTCGGCGGACGAGGGCGTGGGGGCGTCGACGCGGGCGAGGAGGAGGCGCGGATCGGTCGGCGGCACTTGGACGGGAGGCATCGGCGGGACGGCCACCCCCGGCTTCTGCCGGGCCGACTCGCCTGCCGGCGTCTTCGCCTCCGGCCGACCCGGCGCTGCGTCGGTCGGGACACGGGCCGTCCGCCCCTGCTCCCGAGCCGACGGCCCCGCCGCAACCGGGGGAGCCACGGCGAGCAGGTCGTCGAGTACGTGGGCAGGGGCGGCCGTGTGGTTCGTGAGCCTGCGCCGCGCCTGGGCGACCTTGAGCCCCTGCGCCTCGATCAGTGCCCGGCACCGCCGTACGACGTCGTTGAGCGTCGGCCGGTCCTCGGCACGGTGGGCGAGCATGGCCGCCAGCAGCGGCACAAGCTCCTCCGGCGCCCCCGAGAGGTCGGGCGCGATCGTGGGATCGACGACCTGGTGGAACAGGAGATGGATGTTGTCGGCCCGGTAAGGAGCGTGCCCCGAGGCGGCGAACAGCAGCACGGCACCCAGCGCGTACACGTCGACCGCGGGTGTCAGCGGCTTCTCGCCGTTCGCCTGCTCGGGCGGCATGCAGGAGGGAGTGCCGACGACGGTGTCTGCCGCGGTCAGTGACACGCTCGACTCCGCGAACACCGCGAGCCCGAAGTCGATCACCTTGGGCCCGTTGGGGCCGAGGAGCACATTGGCGGGTTTCAGATCGCGGTGGAGCAGTCCCTGCTTGTGCACCGACGCCAGCGCCTCCGCCAGCGTCGCGCCCAGCGAGGCGGTGAGCAGGGAGTCCAGCGGCCCGTGCCTGCCCACATGCCTGCTCAGGTCCAGCCCCTCGACGTACTCGGTCGCCAGCCATGGCGGATCCGCCTCCGGGTCGGCGTCCAGAAGGGCGGCGACGCGAGCTCCCCAGACGGTCTTGAGGATCTCCACCTCCTGAGCGAACCTGAGCCGGGTCCCGGAGTCCACGACGCCCGGCTTGATCACCTTCACCGCGGCCGGTTCCCCGCCCGGCGACTCGCCCAGGTACACCTGCCCCATGCCGCCCTGCCCGATCCGCCCGAGCAGCTCGTATCCGCCCAGCTCGGAGGGGTCGTCGGGGCTGAGGGGCGCGATGTGCACGTGGGTCCTCACAATCGGGACAGGCGGGCGGGGCAGGGGTTCATCGGCACGTTAGTCCAGTCCGTGCGGCCAAGGGTGGGCGACTTTTGTGCAGCGGGTGCCTGCCGAGTCACTCCTCGTCGGACGCAACCGTGTCCGGCTCAGTGGTCGGAGGGGGCGTGGGCGGAGCCTGGGTCGGCTCCGGCCGTCTGCCGACGGGCCTGTAGCCCCTCTTCCCGTTGGGGTCCAACCGCGGTCGAATTTCGGTCACTGGTCGTGTCTCCGTCTGCAGTTACGGGAGCTACTTCGATGAAGTCGAGATACTCCACATCATCCATCCGAATATAGAGCCCGCCGGAATCTTCCAGCGGGCGTTCAAACATTCCGGTGGCGGTCACGGCCCAAGCGGTCTGCAGATACAGGTCCGGGGCTTCCGGGTAGCTCGACGTGTAGGAGTCTTCGCCGTAGTAACCCCCGATCCAATGGCCGCTCTTCAGCCGCGCCCGCACCAGGCAGTGGCTCCGACGTTGGAAGATCCAGTCCCATGCCGTGGGAGTCGGGTCATAGGTCGACCTGCTGCCTCGCGATCCCAGCCAGGAGGTGAGCCACGCGGCGGCAGCCGGAACGGCTATCAACAGGGTTGCCGCCGTCAGCGCCGCGACACGAGGATTCTCCGCCGCGCCGGTCAACCAGCCGTTGCGACGGTCGTAGACCCGGTGCACCAACCAAGGGCCGGCGAGCAAGACGTAGACGGTGTCGAGAGCGATGCCTGCCGTCACCGCTCGGAGTACGCGTTCGCCCAGGTCTCTGTGGACCGGGGCCAGGCCGCGCGCTCGTTCGCGGACGAACTGGTAGGTCACGCCGGGAAGTACCAGGAAAAGAACGATCGCTACCTGGGTGACTGTCGAGGGCGCGTGCGGCATCGCCGTATGTCCTTCCGGATGACTCGTACAGGAACCTTCACAGCGGACCTGTTGGCCTGAAGTCCTCCAGTGTCGCGGCAACTCACGGGTGCCACGGACATACTGCCGCGGCACTTGTGCATCGTTGTGAAGCTGGGGGGCGCCTGATGCGAGACAGCCTGTTCCGGATGCGTACGACCTGGGTCGACAGCCTTACGACTCGGGTCTGTCACGAACTCGGACCCGCCCCAGGCCGTTACGACATGTTCCCCTCATGGGTCGCAGACGAGCCGCTGGCGCTTGCCGCCCTGCTGGCACGCATCGCTGTTGAGGACATCAGGGGCAGTTCTCCGCAGGCCATCAGCGACCATCTGCGATCGACCGCCCTCGTCGATGCCGGGGTGCCCGGTCCGGTGGTTGCTGAAGACCTCGTCATGCCTGTTCTGCGCACGGTTCGCAAAAGAGGCGTCCCGTGGCAACGGTGGTGGGACGTTGCCGGATTCCATGTGCTGCTCATCGAGTTGTGGGCTGGACGCCGACTCTCGACCCAATCCACGGAGACGGTACGCGAGGAACTGACGAGCGTCTGGTGCCTCCGGGACCAGGACCTGGAAACCGTCCTCAGCAATGCCGCAGATCCCTACGCCTCGTTGCCGCCGGACCTCCTTCACGAATCAGCCACTGACAGGGCGAGTGCGAGCTTGCAAGCCCTTGTCTCCGGCGGCTGGATCAAGATCACTTGGACGGAGGACGTCCTGCGAGCCAGACCGGGGCTGACTGACAGACCTGATCTCGCGGAGGTCGCAAAGCGCCTGCATCGCCGCATTGATCTGGAGAATGCGCTGGATCGCATCAGGAACCCTTCGCCGGAAACCTTGGATGGGCTGCGTGAGGATCTCGACGCATGGGACGCCCAGATGGGCAGGGTCATGTCTCACCTGACGGCATACGAGCTCGCATTGATGGGATCCGAGACAGGGGACGATCGGTATGCGGAAGAGTGTCTCGTGGCAGGTAGGCATTTTTATAAAGCCCCACTGCTGGCGGACGATGCTCTGTTGTGGGAATCGAAAGCGAGCGATCTGAGTGTTTCGGTGCCCGACTGGATGGTAGAAGAGATCGTCACTTGCGGAACCGTTTCTTTCATACGCAGGCAGGTCCTCACCCAGTCTGGCTGGCCACAGCCGAGACGGACGCTCACCTAGCTGCCATGCAAGAGTTGATGGAGCCGGGCGCGAGGTACGGCTTCGGAACCGAGGACTACGGTGATGGCCTAAGGATCTGGTTGGTATTTCCCACGCCTCCCGGTGACCCGGGCCCTCCGATGCGGGCTCCGTACACCTACTCCCTGGCCTGGGTGGAACATGCCTGGGAACTTCTGAACCTTGCAACAGTCGGATACGCCCGCCTCAGCGTCGTCCGGCTCGTGGGCGACGGTGAACTCAGGGCCGTGGGCAGCATCTGGCTCGCCCTGCCTGAAGAGTTGCTCGTCCGGTGCAAGGAAGCCGCGATCGCGGCGCTCCGTCGACTGGTTGGTGACGAGACGCAGAGCATCAAGCAGAAGATGGCCGGCGAAGGTGTCGACCAGGCCGCCACGGCGGCGTTCTGGAGCTGTGAAAACGCAAAAGGTGAGGATATCCAGGACGAACTTGCCCTGGCCTCCGACACGGCTGAGTACCGGAATTTCATCGCTGCTGCCCGTCGCCTCGCCGGTACACGTGCGCGGCAGGCGTCCTACCTGCTCGACGGGAAAGACGGGTATGAGGCGAGCGTAGAGCTGAAAACCGCTGTCGAAGAGCGGCAGCGCACTCGGGAAATCCTCCGGGCGGCTGCGGACCAGGGGAAGGCGAGAGTCGGTTCCAGTAGCGAAGCCGACATGCTTCTGCTGGGCGAGCAGACGGTTTTCGTGCATCTGATCAACCGGTACGGGACGCTTCAGCTCGCCGCATGCAGGACTCGTGCGGGCCGCGCTCACTTCGAACTTGTTTCATGCGAGGAGATCTCCCTCGGGCATTTCCCTGAGGCCGTAATCGAATGGGCAAAGCAGCCTCAGGATGCTCCCGGACGTATGTGGTATCACTTCCTGGAGCAAGCCATCGCTGAATGCAGTGAAATAGCCGAAGCGATTGCCGACATGATGGCGCGTCATGATTTTCGTCGATTGATGCTCAGCCCCGCGGCCCCGCTGGAACTACTGCCGCTCCATGCCGCGACGCTTCACGCCCCGCGAACCGTGACACTGAGCGACCTTTTCGATCATGTGGCTTACGCTCCCACAGCTCGCCTTGCGACGGCCATCAACAGGTCCCAGCGGCAGCCAGCCGCGGTCGAGGTCCTTGTGGTGGCACACAGCGGTGATGGCGTGCCCGGCTTCGAGTCGATCGTCGGACCGCTCTGCGAGGCTGACCTGATCGCTGACATCCACGACCATGTGGAGGTCCTCGCGCAAGAGGAGGCGACCCCCGACCGTGCTCTGGAGGCGATGTCCAGGGCGCGGATCGTCCATGTGGCGTCGCATGGCCTGACACATCTCAACCGCTGGGCTGCTGGACTCGTGCTGCAAGGCAGTTCGCTGGGAGCGGCCACCTTGACCACGAGCAGAATCCTCGCCGAAGGCACCTTCAGCAGCGTCGACCTGGTCATTCTGAACGCTTGCAGAACGGGCACGCACGAAGGAACCGGTCGTACCGTGCAGACCCTGCGCAGTCTCGAGTCCGCGTTCCTGGCCCGCGGAGCGAAGGCGGTCGTCTCCACACTGTGGGAGATCACGGATCTGCAAGGCGTCGTCTTCTCTGCCGTGCTCCATGCCTATCTCGGAGCCGGTGTGGACCCTCACACCGCTTTCACCGACACCACTCGATACCTCCGGGCGGGGCAGTGGCAATGGTTCTTCGAGGGAGGGCCATTGCTCTCCGCCGAGTCGGCCATCGACTCGGTGGTTCCGGACTGGCGAAGCCACCTGGATCAACAGGCCGCCGAGAACCCGCTGTTCTGGGCTGCTTTCAAGATCACTGGGACTCTGTGAGCGTTTTCAGCACGGGGGTCACTGATCGGGTGACGCTGGTGGTGCTCAACGGCACGAGGCTCTCGTGCCGTTGCGAAACTGGATTAAGACTCTGCTTCCCACCGCTGGTTTCCGCCCTGCTGGTGGAGGAACAGCAGGCGCGACATTGTCGGCATGGCCGCGTGCTCGGCGACTGCAATCCGGCCGCCAGTCGGCGATGCCGCGGAGCTCCTACGGGGTGGAGACCGGAACCGGTGGGGTCAGGGAACAGGCGCACTCCATTTCGGCATGTCTGACACGCGCCAGGCAGCAGGCGCCGCGCCTGCCGGCCGGGAGACGGCGGCGTCACCCCGTGGTGGTGATGAGCTCGTCGAGTACCTGCTCCAACAGGCTGTTGTCGTCGAGGAAGCTCTTCACCGACGCGTCCTCGTTGCGCTGAGGGTCCATGCCCGACCAGTTCAGGTCGTGTCCCGCGTCGCCGCCGAGCTGGGCCAGGAACGCCCGCTGGGCACGGCCGTTGCCCTCGCGGAACGGGTGGAGGACGTTCATGTCGCCGTACAGCTCGGCCAGTCGGATGACGAATTCCTGTCGGGGGAGACCCCGCAGATTGCCGGAGGAGGCGAGGCGGCCGAAGACCTCTCCGGCGTAGGGCACCAGGTTTCTCGCCGGGCAGAACGGTGTGCGCTTGGCGATGTTCACGGTGCGTAACTCGCCTGCCCAGGGATAGATGTCGCCGAAGATCGTGGCGTGGAACGCCTGGAGGTGGCCGAGGTCGTACGTGCCGGGTAGCGGGCGTTCGGCGAGCATGACGAGGCGCGCCCGGGTGATGTCGGCTTCCGCTGCCGTGAGCAGCTGGTGGTCGGTGATGCCGAGCTTGTTGCGGAGCACGCCGTTGGGCATGGCGTACGGATCGTTCACCCTGCCCGCCGCTCCGAAGTCTGTCGGTGGCGTGCGATCGCGCGGGCGACCAGCGTGTCCGCGTCGAGGTCGCCCTTCACGTACGCCTCGGTGTCGCGGTCGGAGGCCTCGGAGGCGTGGAGCCCCTCGGCCTCGATGGAGCCGGTGGCCGAGGCGACGGCCGCACGTCGTGCCGCTCGGCCGCTCAGCGCTTCGAATGCCTCGACGGACAGCAGGACGCCCTGGGGCTTGCGATGGGCGCCGATCAGGACCGGGTCGGCATCCGCGCCGGACTCCGACAGGTCGGTCAGAATCCGCGACAGTCTCGCGCGGGCGTCGCTGACGGTCACGACCTCGGGGATCTCCATGCTCACCGTACCCATATAGAGTCTTGATTCTGTACAGATTCTAGTACGGATTTCGGCGGGGTGTCGTCGTTCCCGCGCGCGTTCGCGCCCCGGCGCGCCGCCGCATCCCGGAGGGAGCGGCATGCCCTCATCGACGCGTCATCACCGGCCGCAGTCAGGAACCCCGTCAGTGGTTCGCCGAGGAGCTGCGGACCCTGCGGGCCGGAAGCGGGACGAGTCTGCGGGCGCTCGGTGAACGGCGGGGCTGGGACTGGTCGTTGTCCGGATGGATGGAGAAGGGCGAGACGCTGGGCAGCCCGGAGGTCGTCCAGGCGCTCGTGTTCCCGGCTCCTGGCTGGGCCTCCTTCGTCTCGGCGATCAGAGGCGGGCGGTTGGGCGGCTGAACAGACGTTGTCTGCTCAGCCTCGGTCACCCTGACGGTCGCCCGCCATCGCCCGGGCCTGCCAGTAGTGGAAGGTCCTGGCCGCATCCGGGACGAGGTCCCAAGGGTGGCTGGTCATGTGCCGCCCGATGCGCCGGAACACCGGGGTCGCGTCCTCCGTCCGTTTCATCCGGGTCAGGGCGTACGCGAGTAGGTTGAGATCCACGAGCGCCTCGGCGTGCGGCTGGGTGTCCGTGTGGAACCACCTGGTCAGCGCGGCGTTCGCCTCTACGGCCGCTTGCGGCTCGTGCCAGTGGCCGTCGGCTGTGAAGGAGCCGGGGGAGTCGGTCGACGTCCGGTGGGCGACGAGCTCGACCCGGGCCGCGAGGGGGAGTAGGGCCACCGGGGATCCGTGAGGCGCCTCGCTCGTGCAGCGGCCCGCGAAGTCGATCATCTGCATGAGCGTTCCATGGCCGCGTGGGGACAGGTGGCGCAGCAGTTGGTGGTAGGCGGCCCGGTTCCACGGGTCTCGGGTGACCGCCTCGGTCCACACCGGGACGGCCGCGTGGGCCGGGGATCCGCACGAGTACATCAGCCGCAGCATGGCCAGCCAGGGAGTGGGGTCCTCCGTGGCGGCCTCCGCCGCCCGCCCGCAGTCGTCCCACGCATCCCACGCGTCGTCCGACCAGCCCGTCCCCTCCTTCACCTGGGCGACCCGTGTGCACGCCCGTACGACCAGGGCGTCGGGGTCCCGTGGGCGGTCCTTGACCCAGCGGTCCGTGACGACCGGTGGCAGGGCGTGTGCCAGTACGGAGATCCGGTGCACCCGGCGGTCCCAGTCGCGGCCGGTGGCCCGCAGCAGTTCGGCCGCGGGCGTCCACTGCGGGCGCGTCGCCCCGGCCCCGAGGCCGTGCAGCTGCTGCGAGGGGCGCAACTCGGTGAGGGTTCGGCGTAGTCGGCGGTCGTCGAGCTCGGGGCCGGTGAGCACGGGTGGTCGGCGTCGCAGCATGGCAGTCCGGGGAGGGGAGGGGCGGAGCTCCGTCTGCGCAAGAGTTGCCCGTGCACGCCGTGTGGTTGACAGCGCCGTGTGGTTCACAGCGGGTTTCCTGCGCGCGCCTGCGCGCCTGCCCGCAGTCTCCCCGTGGGACGGTCCGGACCGTCGTCGTCGGTCCGGACCCTCCCGGCCGGAGTGGTCAGGACGTGGTGGTGCTGTCCTGTGTCGTCTTGTTCCTGCCCGTCAGGCGTTCGCGGACCAGCGCGAAGGCCACCACGCCGGCGGCCGCCAGGGTGGACAGGACCACCTGGTCGCGGCCGCCGCCGTCGGCCGTGTCGGTCAGCATGTAGCCCAGGACGAACGTGATGAGGGCGATGGTCGCCCAGGTCAGGTAGGGGTAGAGCCACATCCGGACGACCAGCTTCTCCGGCGACTCCCGCTGGATGATCTTGCGCATCCGCAGCTGGGAGAAGCAGATCACCAGCCACACGAACAGGGCGATCGCGCCGGAGGCGTTGAGCAGGAACTGGAAGACCGTGTCGGGCCAGAGGTAGTTGAAGGCGACCGCGACGAAGCCGAAGACGACCGAGGCGAGGATGGCCGCGCGGGGGACGCCGCGGTTCGTGGTCTGGCCGAAGGCGGCGGGGGCGTCGTTGCGGCGGCCGAGCGAGAAGGCCATCCGCGAGGCGGTGTAGAGGCCGGAGTTGAGGCAGGACAGCACCGACGTCAGCACGATGGTGTTCATGATCTGCGCGGCGTGCGGGATGCCGATGGAGCTCAGGGCGGCGACGTACGAGCCGTCCTTGAGGATCGCGGGGTCGTCCCAGCGCAGCAGGGAGACCACGACCAGGATCGAGCCCAGGTAGAACACCGCGATCCGCCAGATCACGCTGTTGGTCGCCTTGGTGACGGCGGCCCGCGGGTCGGCGGTCTCGCCCGCCGCCAGGGTGACGATCTCGCTGCCCATGAAGGAGAAGACGACCATCAGGACGCCGGTGAGGATCGCGCCGGGCCCGTTCGGCAGGAAGCCGCCGTGCGCGGTGAGGTTGGAGAAGCCGCTCGCCGGGTGGTCGGAGCCGGGCAGCAGCCCGAAGAGGGCGAGGCCGCCGATCACGATGAACGCGGCGATGGCGACGACCTTGATGCCGGCGAACCAGAACTCGAACTCGCCGTAGGAGCTGACCGAGGCGAGGTTGGTGGCGGTGAGCACGATCATGACGATCAGGGCCCAGCCCCACTGGGGGACGGCCGGGATCCAGCCCGCGAGGATCTTGGCGCCGGCGGTCGCCTCGACGGCGAGCACCACGACCCAGAAGAACCAGTACAGCCAGCCGATGGTGAAGCCGGCCCAGCGGCCGAGCGCGCGGTCCGCGTAGGCGGAGAAGGAGCCGGAGGTGGGGTTGGCCGCGGCCATCTCGCCGAGCATGCGCATCACGAGGACGACGAGGACGCCGACGAGCGCGTACGAGACGAGGATGCCGGGGCCGGCGGCGGCGATGCCGGAGCCGGAGCCGACGAACAGGCCGGCGCCGATGACACCGCCGATCGCGATCATCGACAGGTGGCGGTTCTTGAGTCCGGCCTGCAGGCCGCCGGACTCGGTGGGAGCGGATTTGGGGAGGGTTGTGGTCATCTCGACATCCATGGAGGGAGGGCGGACCAGGGGTGCCTGGAAATTAGTTCAGTACGATCGAAAAGAACAAGACTTGTTTAACTGTTCACCTTGCTCTATTTTTCAGGCACCCGTCAGCACCCGGTTAAGGTGGCGCCGTGGTGAATGCAGCGGGCAAGTTCGGCCCCTACAGCGGCTGGGACACACGCGTCCTGGCCGGTCGGGGCCCCACGGGAGCGGAGCTCGTCCGGTCCCGGATCGCCCTGCGGGTGCGTCTGAGGTCCGTGTCGCCGGGAGACCGGCTGCCGGACGCGGGCGTCCTCGCCGAGGAGCTCGGCATCAGTGAGATCACCGTGCGCCGCGCGCTGGAGGCCATGTGCCAGGACGGCCTGCTCGACCGCCGCCGGGGCCGGGCCGGCGGGACCTTCGTCGCGGCGGACTGGGACACGGTCGTCGCCGTGATGCACGACGACGACGAGGCGGCCGCACTGGACGCCTTCCATCTGCTGCTCGAGTGCGGGCTCGTGGCGCACACCGCGGGCGAGGTCCCCGACGGCCGGCTGGACGGGCTGCGGGCGCTGATCGAGGAGATGGACCTGGCCGACGACCCCGCACGACTGCTCGAACTGGAGACCCGCTTCCACCTCGACCTCGCGGAGGCGCTCGGCGGCGCCGGGATCCGCGAGTTCGCCGCCGACCTGCTCGGCCGGCAGTGCCTGCTGCGGCCCGCGCCGGACCCCGCGGTCGTCCACGCCCGCAACCGCTGCCACGCCGACCTGCTCGACGAACTCACCCGTGGCGCCATGGACCGGGCGGTACGAGCGGTGAAGGCCCACCGGCACGCCGGCCCGAGCTGACCCGCGTCCAGAAGGAGTTGTCGCCATGCCTGACCCCCGACCTGTCGGACCGTCGTCGACGTCGGGCCCCGCCGGCGGCACGCCCCAACGGCTGCGTGGCGGCGTCCTCGGCATGGCGGACATCGCCGCCGCCACGATGGCCAACGTCGGCCCGGCCATGAGCTTCTTCTTCGGCTTCGCCTTCCTGGCCACCACCGCGGGCGTCGCGTCCCCGCTGACCATCGTGGCGGCGGGGGTGGCGGTCGCGCTGTTCGGCAACACGCTGGCCGAGTTCTCCCGGGCGCACCCCTCGGCGGGCAGCTTCACCACCTTCGTGGGCAAGACCTTCGGGCCGGTCAGCGCGGTGACGACGGCTCTGCTCGCCGGACTGGGCTACATCATCGCGATGGCCTCCGTCATCGCGATCTCCGGCGGGTTCATGCAGATCACCCTGCACCACTACACCGGCGTCGACCTGCCGTGGATCATCTGGACGCTGCTGCTGACCGGGCTGTCGGTGGTGCTGATGCTGCGCGGGATCGTGGTGTCCACCAAGTGGGCCGGCTACTTCTTCGGCGTGGAGATGCTCGTACTGGTCGTGGTCTCGGTCGCGGCGATCGTCGAGCACCGGGGCGACCTCTCCGCGGCCCCGTTCCTGCCCTCCCACCTCACCCACGGCGTCAAGGGCCTCGCGGCGGGCTTCCCGCTGGCGGTGTACCTGTTCATCGGCTGGGAGAACTCGGCGGCACTGGCCGAGGAGACCGAGAACCCGCGGCGCAACGTCGGCCGCGCCGTCTTCTCCTCCGTCGCGATCATGACGGTGAGCTACATCCTCTTCTCCTACGCCACCGTGACCGGCTTCGGCTACGACGTCCAGCGGCTCGGCGACTCCCGGATCCCCTTCATCGACGTCGCCCAGCACACCCTCGGGGCGCTGGCGATCCTCGCCTACGTCGGCGGCCTCACCTCCACCCTCGGCGTCCTGATCGCGGGCATCAACTCCCAGGCGAGGCTGGTGTTCAACGCCGGACGCGAGGGCCTGCTCCCGTCCTTCTTCGGGTACGTCCACCCCACCCGCCGTACGCCGAACAACGCGATCGTCACCTTCGCGGCCACCGCCCTGCTGATCATCGCGGGCTGGGGGCTGGGGCATGTGCTCGGGAGCGGCGGCCAGATGAACCCGGTGGTCTTCTTCGCCGAGTCCTCGAGTCTGGGCGCCATCCTGATCCTGCTGGTCTACCTCGCGTCCAACATCGCGCTGCCGCTGTACTACCGCAGATACCGTCCGCAGGAGTTCAAGACCGTACGGCACCTGGTGCTGCCCGCGGTCGGCGCCCTCGCCGTCCTGATCCCCCTCTACTACCTCGCCAAGCCCGGACAGCCCGCCCCGTACAACTGGTTCCCGTACGCGGCTCTGGCCACCCTCCTCGCCGCCGTCTGCTACGCGACCCTCCTGGTCCGCCGCGACCCGGGCCTGGCCGAACGCGTCGGGTCGGTCGTCGCCGACGCGGAGTGAACACGGCCGCCGGACAGGGTTCGCCTCGCGTCATGCGGGTCCCTCCCCGGTGCTCCCCGACGACCGCTCCGCCACCCGTCCCAGATGCCGCGCGAACACCGCCTCCGGCTCCGGCGTGAGCGTCCGCAGCGCCACCAACGCCGTGATGACGACGTCGCACAGCTCACCCTGGACGTCCTCCCAGGTGTGGCTGACGCCCTTGCGGGGGTTCTGGCCGGTTGCGCCGATGACCGCCTGGGCGACCTCGCCGACCTCCTCCGACAGCTTCAGCATGCGAAGCAGCAGACCCTCGCGGCCGTCGTGCGCCCGGTTGGCTTCCAGCCAGGTCCACAAGGCGTCGACGGTGGGCCAGAGGTCGGCGGGGGTGGCAGAGGAGGTGGGGGAGGTGGGGGAGGCGGGGGAGGCGGGGGAGGTGGGGGAGGCGGGGGAGGTGGGGGAGGTGGGGGCGGTGGATGTGGGCTGCTGGTTCTCGATGCTCATGGGGCGCAGCCTGTCAGCTCACCTCGGCAACCGGCGACCCTCCTCGCATCACCCCGGCAACCGGCGACCCTCCTCGCATCACCCCGGCAGCCGGTGACTGCTCCTCGCTTCACCCCGGCAGCCGGTGACTACTCCTCGAACAGGGCTTCCTGCTCGCCCTGCTCGCGTCGCCGTAGCCGTTGGCTGCGCAGGCCGATGATCACCGCGGTGGCCGCCGCGGTCGCGCCGAGGGCCGCGGGGACCATCCAGCCGCGGTCGACCAGGTGGCCGAGGGCGTGGTCGAGGGAGAGACGGCCGGGGCCTGCGACGGCGAGGCCTGCGGCGGCCAGGCCCAGCGAGGCCGCGTGCTCGTAGCCGCCGCTCGCCGCGAAGAAGCCGTTGGGGGCGTGCACGGCGGACGCGCCCGCCATCGCGCCGGCCGCCGCCGCGCCCGCCGCCGGGGTGGCCAGGCCCAGGGCGAGGAGCGTGCCGCCGCCCGCCTCCGCCAGGCCCGCCGCCGTCGCACTCGCCTTGCCCGGCTCGTAGCCGACGGACTCCATGAACTGGCCGGTGCCTTCCAGGCCGTGGCCGCCGAACCAGCCGAACAGTTTCTGCGTGCCGTGGGCCGCCAGCACTCCGCCGGTGCCCAGCCGGAGCAGCAGCAGTCCCAGATCACGGCGGTCGTAACAGGTCACGGTGACTCCCTGGGGCAGAGGCAAGAGCAGCGGTCGACAGTGGGCGACGAGAGAAACAGCCCCCTCCGCGTTTCCACCGTCGCACCCTTCACACCCGTCCGGCCCGTCCTGGACGCCGTTCGAGTGGCGCCGTTCGGGTGGCGGCGGTCGGGTGGCGGCCGAGTGGCGGCGGTCGGGTGGCGGCGGGCGGACGGCGGTGTGAGTGTGGCCGGCATGACGATTCAGACCGCCAAACTCAGCGACCCGGCCGTCCGCGCCTTCGTCAGCGCCGTCAACGCCCATGACGAGGAGGCCTTCCGGGGCCTTCTCACTCCCGACGCGACCATGTCGGACGACGGCTCCGACCGTGACCTCGTCCAGTGGATCGACCGGGAGATCTTCTCCTCGCACGGCCACATGGACGTCACGAAGGAGATGGCCGGCGGTCGGGCGCTGATCGCCGACTACCGCAACGACACCTGGGGCGAGATGCGCACCAGGTGGAGCTTCACGGTCGAGGACGACGGGCGGATCTCCCGGTTCGAGACCGGTCAGGCCTAGCTTCATCAGGAGGAGCGGGCCGCCGCCTGTTCCGTCAGCGTGATCCGGCCTGCGTCGATGGTCGCCAGGCGTGGGGCGCGGCGGGCGATCGACGAGTCGTGGGTGACCATGATGAACGTCAGCCCGTACTCGTGCCACAGGCCCTCCAGCAGGCCCATGATGTCGTCGCGGGTGCCCTCGTCGAGGTTGCCGGTGGGCTCGTCGGCGAGGAGCACCTTCGGCTTCTTGACCAGCGCACGGGCGATCGCCACGCGCTGCTGCTGGCCGCCGGACAGCTCCGCGGGGGCGTGGCCGAGGCGTTCGCCGAGGCCCACCGAGCGCAGGGCCTCCGCCGCCTGCTCGCGCCGCTGCGCGGGCTTCACGCCGAGCGGCACGAGCGCCGTCTCGACGTTCTCCTGCGCGGTCAGCGTCGGGATGAGGTTGAACGACTGGAAGATGATGCCGATCTTCTCGGCGCGCAGCCGGGTCAGCTTCGCCTCACTGATGCGGGCGAGGTCGACGCCGTCCAGTTCGACGCTGCCCTCGGTGGGGCGGTCCAGGCCGCCGATCATCTGCAGCAGCGTCGACTTGCCGCCGCCTGTGGGGCCCTGGATGACGAGCTGGTCGCCGTCGGCGATCGTCAGGTCGACGCCGCGCAGCGCCTCGACCGTCTCCTTGCCGCGTGTGTAGCGCTTGGTGACGCCGGTGAGGTTGTACATGGGTGCTCCGGTTCCTCCGGTTCGGGCGTGACGTGGGTGAGGGCGGGTCAGGAGACGCTGCGCAGGGCGTCCGCCGGGCGCATCCGGGAGGCGCGCCAGCCGCCCATCGCGCCGGCGATCAGACCGCCGGCGACCGCCAGGCCCACCGCGAGCGCGATCGTGGTGACGGAGACGGGAGCGGACAGGGCGATCTCCATCGTGTTCGACGCCGACTGGCCGCCCGGGCCACCGCCGCCGGGCCCGCCGCCCATGCCGCCACCACCGCCGCCGCCGGTGTTGCCGAGTTCCGCTGTCAGCTTCGGGCTGATCGCGGTCACCGCGTACGCGGCCGCCAGGCCCAGGCCGATGCCGAGGGCGCCGCCGAGCAGGCCGTTGACCATGGACTCGCCGACGACCTGCCGGGTCACCCGGCGGCTCGGCCAGCCGAGCGCCTTCAGCGTGCCGAACTCCCGCACCCGGCGGGACACGGCCGAGGAGGTGAGCAGCGCGGCCACAAGGAACGCGGCGACGAGCACCGCGATCGACAGCCACTTGCCGACACTGGTCGCCAGGTCGGAGGCGGTGGACAGGGAGCCGGAGACCGTCTCGGCCAGGTCGGCGGAGGTCGTCACCGTCGTACCGGAGATGTTCTTCTGGATCGTCGCCTTGACGGCGTCGATCTGCTTCGAGTCGGTCGCCTTGACGTAGATCGTGGTGACCTGGTCCGCCGCGTCGGCGAGGGTCTGCGCCTGCTTCAGCGGCAGGTAGACGTCCGTGGCGGAGTCGCTGCTGTCGGGCGTCGCGATGCCGATGACCTTGTACTTCGTGCCGGAGACGGTCAGGGTCGAGCCGACCTTGTACGCGTTCTCCTTGGCGTACGACTTGCTGACGACCGCGACCTTGGCGTTGCTCTGCGCCGAGGTGAACGTCACGCCCGAGGTGATCTTCGAGCTCGCGAGCGGGCCGAGGTCCTGGTCGGTGACGTCGACGCCGGCCACGGAGTACGAGTTGACGTCGAACGAGGCCCCGCCGCCCTGCACCTGGGGCGCCGCGGTCGATCCGCCGCCGCTCCCGCCGGGACCGCCGCCCTGGCCGCTGTTTCCGCTGTTTCCGCCGGTCGAGCTCTGTGCCTTGCCCTGGGTGAAGGAACCGTCGACCTTGGTGACGTTCAGGGTGAGGGCGCCGACCGCCGTCGCCACCCCCTTCTGCTGGGCGACCTGCGCGACGAGGGAGGACTTCAGGGCCTGACCTCCCTGGGTCATCACCCGGTCCGAGCTCTGCTGCGTGTCGTCGTCGTCCTCGCCCTTGGCGTCGAACTCGAATCTCGGGCCGCCGGAACTGGTGCCTGTGGGCGCTGTGCGGGCCTTGGTGACGGTCATGTCGGTGCCGAGGCCGTACAGCGACTGCAGGACCTTGTCCTGAGCCTGTGTCATGCCGGCCGACACCGAGTTGACGGTGATGACCAGCGCGATTCCGAGCGCCAGACCCAGTGCGATGACCAGGGCCGCCTTCTTGCGCCGACCCAGTTCGCGCTTGAGATAGATGCCAAACATCCCGTTCCTCAGAGGTACTTGGCGCCCGCTGTGGGCGCGGCCTCAAAGTAGGGAGGAACCTTTGAGCGGAACTGAGTAAAGGGTGTGTAAGGACTGAGAATGCGGGGTGCCGGATCAGAATTCCTTGAGACAGCTGACTCCTAGGCTGTGGAGGGGGTTTTCCCAGGTAGCAGGGGTTGAGTGGCGATTTCCGGTGGTACGCAATTCCCTTGTACGGTCCCGCAGTGCACGCATTCTCGCGCCCGTCCCCGTCCCGGCGTCTGTCTCCGCGGCTGTCTCCGCGTCCGTCCCCGGCACCGTTTTCGAGTCTGTCCCGGCGTTCTCTGTTGGCGTTCGCCGCCGCCGCGCCGCTGGGCGCACCGCTGACCTCGCCGACGAGCGGTCCGCCGCTCGCCGACGGCGTCCGGGTCGACGGGGGCAGCGCCCTGCCGGAGAAGCTGACCGCTCGGGCCTGGCTGCTCGCGGACCACGACAGCGGCGAGGTGCTCGCCTCCTACCGCGCGCATCTGCGGCTCGCGCCCGCCTCCACCCTGAAGATGCTGTTCGCGGACACCCTGCTCGGCAGGTTCGAGCGCACCGAGCGGTACACCGTGACCGACGCGGATCTGGCCGGCATCCCGTCCGGGTCCAGCCTCGTCGGCGTCGAGGCCGGGGTCACGTACACCGTCGAGCAGTTGTGGCAGGGCGTCTTCCTGCGCTCGGGGAACGATGCCGTGCAGGTGCTGGCCCGGATGAACGGCGGAGTCGCGAAGACGGTCGCCGAGATGCAGGCGAGGGCGGCCGACCTCCAGGCGCTGGACACCCATGTCGTCAGTCCCGACGGCTACGACCACGAGGGCCAGCTGTCCTCCGCCCACGACCTCGCGCTGTTCGCCCGGCACGGGCTGAAGAACGCCGACTTCCGCGCCTACTGCGGCACGCGGAGCGCCCGTTTCCCGGCCGGCGGCGGCAGGACGTCTCTCATCGAGAACACCGACCGGCTGCTGTCGGGCACGTACGGGGTGACGCCGTACCCGGGGCTGATCGGCGTCAAGAACGGTTACACAAGCAGCGCCGGCAACACGTTCGCAGGCGCCGCGACCCGCGCCGGGCGCACCCTCGTCGTCACCGTGCTGCATCCCCGCAGCGGTCACAACGCCGTCTACGAGGAGACGGCCGCGCTGCTCGACTGGGGCTTCGCGCAAGGGAGTTCGGCACGAGCGGTGGGGACGCTGGCGGAGGCGTTGAGCGAGGGCGGGACGCGGGTGTCGTCCTCCGGCGAGGTCCCGCATGCGGGGGCACGGGGCTCCTCGGCGGACGGCGGAGCGGGCGGCCCGGGCGGCTGGGGCGTGCTCGGCGGCGCCGCGGGAGTGGTGGCGCTGGCGGCGGGCGGGGCGTACGCGCTGCGCAGGCGCCGCGCCCGTCGCGCCCGTGAGGCGCCGTCTGCGGAGACTTGTGCGCAGGCTTCCGAGAAGTGATGGTGCGGCAGCCGTCCCACGGCCCCGGTGCGTACCTCGCGGTCCCAGCGAGGCCCACCCCCACGCGGGGACGTGGGACGGCTGCCCTTCCCCCCTCGGTATGGCTTACGGTCGCTCCTTGCGGAACTTTCGTGCCCCAAGTGTGAATTTCTTGTGCAGGAGAGTTGAGCATATCTCCGCGACCGGCCGCAATGGGGCGGACATCCAAATTCCGTTTGTGAGCAGTCAGCCCCGGCCCACATACGGCATCGCCGTCGCCAGTACCGTCGCGAACTGCACGTTCGCCTCCAGCGGCAGCTCCGCCATGTGCCGCACCGTGCGTGCCACGTCCAGGACGTCCATCACCGGTTCCGGCGCGACCTCGCCGTTGGCCTGCAACGCACCCGTCTGCATCCGCGCCGTCATGTCGGTCGCGGCGTTGCCGATGTCGATCTGGCCGACCGCGATGTCGTACGCCCGCCCGTCCAGGGAGAGGGACTTCGTCAGGCCGGTGAGGGCGTGCTTGGTCGCCGTGTAGGGCGCCGAGTGCGGGCGGGGCGTGTGCGCGGAGACGGAGCCGTTGTTGATGATGCGTCCGCCTCGCGGGTGCTGCTCCTTCATCTGCCGGTACGCGCCCTGCGCGCACAGGAACGCCCCGTTGAGGTTGGTGTCGACGACGTGCCGCCAGGCGTCGTACGGAAGGTCCTCGAAGGGCACGCCGCCCGGCCCGAACGTGCCCGCGTTGTTGAACAGCAGGTCCAGCCGCCCGAACCGCTTGCGCACGGCGGCGAAGAGGGCCGTCACGTCGTCAGGGCGTGAGACGTCCGTCCGTACGACGAGACTGGCGCCCTCGGGCGCCAGCGCGGCCGTCGCCTCCAGGGTCTCGGTGCGCCGGCCCGCCAGCGTCACCGACCAGCCCGCGCGCAGCAGTTCCACGGCCACCGCGCGCCCGATGCCGGAACCGGCGCCCGTGACGACCGCGATCTTCCCCTCGAAGGCTGCTCGTTCAGCACTTTCCTTGGCGTTCATGGGGCCGCAGCGTACGACAGCCCGCGCCCCCGCCCGCCCCGCACCGCCGCCTGTGTCCGCGCCCTCGGATCCGGCATGCGGAACTCATGCGTCCGCCATCCGACTGTTGTGTACGTGCCAATCCGATGACTCCCGTGGGTCGTCCCCGGCCACTCCAATGCCTGGTGCAGCCATTTTCCAGGGGAGGACCGGAATGACACCCGCAGCACGCCAGTCCCCGCACACCCCCGAACTCCGCGCCACCGCACGTCACTTGGGCCGCCGTCGCTTCCTCACCGGCGCCGCGGCCGCCGCCGCGCTCGCTTTCACGGTGAACCTGCCCGCCGCCGGCGCCGCGGCGGCCGCCGAACTCGACCCCGCGCGGCTCACCGCCGACCCCTTCACCCTCGGCGTCGCCTCCGGCGACCCGCTGCCCGGCTCGGTCCTGCTGTGGACCCGCCTCGCACCCGCCCCGTACCAGGCGGACGGCGGACTGCCCGCCCGGCGCGTCACCGTCCGCTGGGAGCTGTCCCGTGACGCGGCCTTCCGCCGGACCGTGCGGCGCGGCGCCACGCTCGCCCACCCGGAGTTCGGCCACAGCGTGCACGTCCAGGTCGACGGCCTCGACCCCGACCGCCAGTACTACTACCGCTTCAAGGCGGGCGCCTGGATCAGCCGCACCGGCCGCACCCGCACCGCCCCCGCCCCCGGCGCCGAGGCCGCCGCCCTCACCCTCGGCGTGGTCTCCTGCCAGCGGTACGACCAGGGTTACTACACCGCGTACAAGCACCTTGCCGAGGACGACGTGGACGTCGTCCTGCACCTCGGCGACTACCTCTACGAGTACGCCGTCAGCGGGGTCGGCGGCGCCCGCGCCTACCCGGCCGGGACCGTGCCCGCCGTCTACGGCCACGAGATGGTGACGCTGGACGACTACCGCCTCAAGTACGCGCTGTACAAGTCCGACCCCGACCTGCTGGCCGCACACGCCGCCCACCCGTTCGTCGTCACCTGGGACGACCACGAGACCGAGAACAACTACGCGGGCTCGGTCTCGGAGAACGACGACCCGCCCGAGGAGTTCCTCATCCGCCGGGCCGCCGCCTACCGCGCCTACTGGGAGAACCAGCCGCTGCGCCGCCCCCAGCTCCCCGACGGCCCCGACCTCAGGCTCTACCGCCGCCTGCACTGGGGCCGGCTCGCGCAGTTCGACGTCCTCGACACCCGCCAGTACCGCTCCGACCAGGCCTACGGCGACGGCTGGCAGGTCCCCGGACCCGAGTCCGAGAACCCGGCCCGCACCCTCACCGGCGACGCCCAGGAGCGGTGGCTGCTCGACGGCTGGCGACGCTCGCACGCCCTGTGGAACGTGGTCCCGCAGCAGGTCACCTTCGCCCAGCGGCACAACTCCACCGCCTCGCCCTCCCAGGTCTCCATGGACTCCTGGGACGGCTACCCGGCCTCCCGGACCCGGATCCTGGCCGGCGCGCAGACCGCCGGCGTCGAGAACCTGATGGTCCTCACCGGCGACGTCCACGTGCACTACGGCTTCGACATCAAGCGGGACTTCGCCGACCAGACGTCCAAGACGCTCGGCACCGAGATCGTCACCTCGTCGATCTCCAGCGGCGGCAACGGCTCGGCGAAGCCCGCCAACTGGGCTGCCCTCATGGCCGCCAACCCGCACCTGAAGTTCTACAACGGCCTGCGCGGCTACGCGACCGTCTCCCTCGGCCGCGACCTCGCCCGCGCCGACTTCAAGACCGTCCCGTACGTCACCCGGCAGGGCGCCCCGCTGACCACGGCCGCGTCCTTCGTCACCGAGGTCGGCGACCAGGGCCTCAAGCCGGCGTGAGCCGCTGAAACAGCCCTACCGGACCGGCGGCCAGGCGTCGCCCCAGTCCGCGTCACGGGCCGCCCGGTACAGCTCGCCGTGTTTCTTCGTCACCGTCGTACGGCTCAGCTGCTCCTCGGCCTCGCACAGGTCGAGGAGCACCTGGCCCTTGCGGATCTGCGGTCGCCGGACCACCCGGGCGGGGGCGGGCGACACGGGGAAGCGGGCGGCCGCGACGTAGCTGAACTTCTCGTCCTCGTAGGGCAGCGAGCCGCCCTTGACCTGCCGGTGCAGGGAGGAGCGGCTGACCCGCGCCGAGAAGTGGCACCAGTCCGTGCCGGGAACGATCGGGCAGGCCGCGCTGTGCGGGCAGGGCGCGGCGACGTGGAAACCGGCGCCGATCAGCCGGTCACGGGCCTCGATCATCCGGGCGTAGCCGTCCGGCGTGCCCGGCTCGACGACCACCACGGCCTGCGCGGCCGACGCGGCGGCGTCCACGAGGGCGGCACGGTCGGGCGCGGCCAGCTCGTTGAGGACGTAGGAGACGGTGACGAGGTCCGTGGGGTCCAGGGTGAGCGTCGAGCCGATGCGGGCGCGCTGCCAGCGGACGTCGCGCAGCGCCGGGTTCGCGGCGGCCACCTCGCGGCCGAGGGCCAGGGCGGGCTCGGCCCAGTCCAGGACGGTCACCGGGCGCTCGCCCTCCCAGGTCGCGTTCACCGCCCAGGTCGCCGCGCCCGTCCCGCCGCCCACGTCCACATGACTGCCCGGCGTCCACTCCGGCGCCGCCTCCGCGAACGCCTCCAGTGCCGAGCACACCGCCTCGAAGGTCGCCGGCATCCGGTACGCGGCGTAGGCGGCCACGTCCGCGCGGTCGCGCAGGATGGGCGCGTCCGTAGGGGTGGCGCCCCGGTAGTTGGCGATGAGCCGTTCGACGGCCTGCGCGGCCTGCTTGGGCGGCAGCCCGTCGAGGAGGTCTCCGAGGGCGGTACGGAGAGTTTCGGCGGCGGATACGGAGACGTTCACCTGGCGATTATGAGGCACCCGGCGTGGGTGTCGCCCTCGCTGGGGGCTGCCGCCCCCAGGCCCCCGCTTCGGCCCCGAAAGGGCCTCGTCCTCAAACTCCCCCAGAGGGGGGACCCCCAACGGGCTGACTTGCGGACTGGCTGACTTGCGGACGGGCTGGATTGCGGACGGGCTGACTTGCCGGACGGGCGGGCTTAGCGCACCGCCATCGCCATGCGCGTTCCCAGCAATGCCCGCGGGCCGCTGTCCGGGGTCCTGCGTACCGGGTGGACCGTGTTCGCCAGCAGGACCACGAACGTGTCAGTCGCCGGGTCCAGGACCAGCGATGTGCCTGTGAAGCCCGTGTGGCCCGCCGCGCCCTCGCCGGCGAGTTCCCCCATGAACCACGGCTGGTCCACCGCGAAGCCCAGCCCCGGCGGGGTCAGCAGGAGTTCCACGAAGTCGGGGCCGAGGATGCGGGCGGGGCCGTAGGAGCCGCCCGCCAGCAGGGTCCGGCAGAACACGGCCAGGTCCCGGCCGGTCGAGAACAGGCCCGCGTGACCGGCCACCCCGCCCAGCGCCCACGCGTTCTCGTCGTGCACCACGCCCCGCAGCATCCCCCGGTCCACCCTGGCCCACGGCCGCCGCTGGTCCTCGGTCGCCGCCGCACCGGGGCAGGGGCCGAAACCGGTCGACGTCATCCCCAGGGGGCGGGTGATCCCCTCGTGCACGAGGACGTCGAGCGGGCGGCCGGTCAGGCGTTCCAGGAGCTGCTGGAGCAGCAGCATGTTCAGGTCGGAGTACAGGTACGCGCCCGGTTCGCCGATCGGCGCCTCCGCCCGCAGCCGTGCCAGCCGCTCCGTGTCGTCCGCGCAGTCGTACAGCGGCAGCTCGGGGCGCAGGCCGGAGGTGTGGGTGAGGAGTTGGCGGACGGTGATGTCGTGGGCGGCGGCCGCGTGGAAGTCGGGCAGGTAGGCGCCGATCCGGGCGTCGATGCCGAGGGTGCCGCGCTCGATCTGCTGCACCGCGGCGACCGCCGTGCACAGCTTGGTGAGGGAGGCCAGGTCGAACGGGGTGTCCACGGTCATCGGGACCTGAGCCCGCGGCGGGAGCTCCACGCCCGCGTCCGCCGCCGGGTCGTACGCCGAGTACCGCACCGCCCAGCCCGCCGCCTCCTCGACGGCGATCACCGGTCCCCGCCCGGCGACCACGACGGCGCCCGCGGCCCAGGGCCGGTCGCCGGTGGTGAGGTCCACGACGTCGCGGACGAGGAGCCGCGTCTCCTCGGGGTCGAGCCCGGCCCGTTCCGGTGTGTCGACGCGCAGTTTCGGTGCGCTCAGCTCCCCGCTCCTTCCGCCCCTGTGTCAGTCCAGGGACGGCACATAACCACGAAGCAGGCCAGGGCCACCACCGCGGCGGCCAACTGGACGACGGCCATCGGGACGGCCGTGTGCTCGCCGGCGATCCCGACGAGCGGCGAGGCGACCGCGCCGATGAGGAAGGACGACGTGCCGAGGAGCGCGGAGGCGGAACCGGCGGAGTGCCGCACGCGCAGCAGGGCGAGCGTCTGGGCGTTGGGCAGGGTCACGCCCATCGCGGACATCAGCACGAACAGCGCGGCGGCCACCGGAGCCAGCCCGACCTGCCCGAACACGCCCGTCGTCAGCAGCAGCAGCACGGCGGCGGCCAGCGCGACCACCGTCAGCCCGGCGGCCAGCACCCGGTCCAGCCGGACCCGGCCCACCAGCACCTTGCCGTTGATCTGCCCGACGACCACCAGTCCGACCGAGTTCACGGCGAACAGCAGACCGAACGTCTGCGTCGAGGCGCCGTAGATCTCCTGGACCACGAACGGGGACGCCGAGATGTACGCGAACAGCGCGGCGAAGGCGAAGCCGCCCGTGAGCATGTAGCCGGTGAACTGCAGGTCGGACAGGAGCCGGCGCATCGAGCGCAGGGCCTCGCCGACGCCGCCCGCATGCCGGTCGGCGGTGTCCAGGGTCTCCGGGAGCCTCGTCCACACCACCCCCGCCAGCAGCAGCCCCACCGCCGTCAGGAGCACGAACACGCCCCGCCAGTCCGTCGCCCGCAGGATCTGCGCGCCGATCAGCGGCGCCACCACCGGGGCGACCCCGGAGATCAGCATCAGGGTGGAGAAGAACCGGGCCATCGCCACGCCGTCGTACAGGTCGCGTACGACGGCCCGCGCGATCACGATCCCCGCCGCGCCCGCGAGTCCCTGGAGCAGCCGGAACGCGACCAGCATCTCGACGGTCGGGGCCACGGCGCACAGGGCGGTGGCCACCACGTAGACGGCGAGTCCGGCGAGCAGCGGGCGTCTGCGCCCCCACCGGTCGCTCATCGGGCCGACCACGAGCTGCCCCAGCGCCATCCCGGCCAGGCACGCGGTCAGCGTGAGCTGCACGGTCGCCGCGGGCGCGTGCAGGGAACGGGTGACCTCCGGCAGGGCCGGAAGGTACATGTCCATCGACAGCGGGGGAGTGGCGGTCAGACCGCCCAGGACGAGCGTGACGAGCAGCCCGGCCCGACGGCGCGCGCGCAGCGGCGCCGTGTCCGTGCCGCTGCCCTTCTCGGTGCTCCTGCTCGCGACGGCCGCCCGCGACGCCTCCGGTATCGCCCCACCCTCCGGCATACGGCCGCCCCTCCCTCTCCGACATCTCCGCCACCTATGCTCTCAGCTCGAACGGACTGCTGGGACGGCACAAGGGCGGGCGGGGTATGACGACGGACACGGTGCGGTGGGGAATCCTGGCGACCGGCGGGATAGCGGGCGCCTTCACGGCGGACCTGATCGACCTGCCCGACGCGGAGGTCGTCGCGGTCGCCTCGCGCACCGAGGCCTCCGCGAAGGCGTTCGCCGAACGGTTCGGCATACCCCGCGCCTACGGCGACTGGTCCCTGCTCGCCGTCGACGAGGACATCGACGTCGTCTACGTCGCCACCCCGCACGCCGCGCACCGCGCCGCCGCGGGCCTCTGTCTGGAGGCCGGACGCAACGTCCTGTGCGAGAAGGCGTTCACGCTGAACGTCCGCGAGGCCGAGGAACTCGTCGCGCTGGCCCGCGACAACGGGCGTTTCCTGATGGAAGCCATGTGGATGTACTGCAACCCGGTCATCCGCCGGCTCAAGGCCCTCGTCGACGACGGCGCGATCGGCGAAGTCCGCACCGTGCAGGCCGACTTCGGACTCGAAGGCCCCTTCCCGCCCTCGCACCGGCTGCGCGACCCCGCCCAGGGCGGCGGCGCCCTCCTCGACCTCGGCGTCTACCCGGTCTCCTTCGCCCAGCTCCTGCTCGGCGAACCGTCGGGCATCGCCGCCCAGTCCGTCCTGTCCGCCGAGGGCGTCGACCTGCAGACCGTGCTCGCGCTGTCCTGGGACTCCGGCGCGCTCGCCGCCCTGCACTGCTCCGTCACCGGCGGCACCGGCACCACCGCCTCCGTGACCGGCTCCCGCGGCCGCATCGACATCCCGGCCGGCTTCTTCCACCCCGACCGCCTCGTCCTGCACCGCGCCGGCCGCGACCCCGAGGAGTTCGTCGCCGACCCGGCCGACGGCCCCCGCACGACGTTCCGCCACGAGGCCCGCGAGGTCATGCGCGCCCTGCGGGCCGGAGAGACGGAGTCCCCCCTCGTCCCCCTCGACGGCAGCCTCGCCGTCATGCGCACCCTGGACGCCGTCCGGGAACGGATCGGCGTGCGCTACCCGGGAGAGAACGCCTAAGGGCCGTCCCTCAGGACCCGGCGCCCGCCGAGGCCCCGCTCCCGCTCGGTGGGGTCGGCGGTACCGTCGGTTCATGGTCACCCAGTCCGGAAAGCCGGTCCCCGACACCACCCGCCGCAGCGAGCGGTCCCGGCGTGCCATCTACGACGCGGCCCTCGCCCTCGTCGTGGAGGTCGGCTACCCGAAGACCACGATCGAGGGCATCGCCGCCCGCGCGGGCGTCGGCAAGCAGACCATCTACCGGTGGTGGGGGTCGAAGGCCGACGTCCTGCTGGAGGCGTTCCTCGACCTCAGCGAACAGGCGGCGCGGGACGCGGGCGCAGCGGAGCACGAGCCGTACGTCATCCCCGACACCGGCGATCTCGCCGCGGACCTCAAGGGCGTCCTGCGGGCCACCGTCGACCAGTTGACGGACCCCAGGTTCGAGGCGCCCTCCCGGGCGCTGGCCGCCGAGGGCGTGGTCAACGCGGCGGTCGGCCGCGAGTTCACGGCCAAGCTCCTGGAGCCGTCCCTCCAGCTGTACGTCGACCGGCTGCGCTCCGCGCAGGAGGCCGGGCAGGTCCGCGCCGACCTCGACCCGCGCATCGCCCTGGAGTTCTTCGTCTCCCCGCTCGCCCAACGCTGGCTGCAGCACACCGGCCCGATCACCTACGAGTACACCGACACCCTCGTCGACTACGCCCTGCACGGCCTCGCGCCGCGATGACCCGGTGCGTCCCACCTGCCCCGATACACGACTCCGCACCCCCGATGCGCAGGATGGCGGGGGCATGAGGCATGCTGTCCGCACCAGCGAGGCGAGGGGACAGATGAGCGCGGAGTTCGACGGCCGGACCGGTTTGTGGGGCAAACTCTCTCGTCGGCTGCGCGGAAGCGGCCCGACCGAGGCCGCCGACGAAGGCGGCCGTGAGGCCCTGCTGCTCGCCGCCGCCGAAGCGGGACTTCCCCTCGCGCCCGCCGCCCACCCGGCCCCCGGCTACGGATGCTCCTGTGACCGGGTCGGCTGCCCGACCCCCGCCCGGCATCCGGTGTCCTTCGCCTGGCAGACGCAGTCCACCACCGACCGCGCCCAGATCGAGCGTTGGGCCCGCCACCAGCCGCAGGCCAACTTCATCACCGCCACCGGCATGACGCACGACGTCCTCGACGTGCCCCTGGAGGCGGGCGCGCAGGCCCTTCAGCGGCTGCTCGCCTCCGGCACGGAGGTCGGCCCGGTCGCCGAGAGCGACGACGGCCGCATGCTCTTCTTCACCCTCACCCGCGGCACCCCCGAGGACGAGGACGAGTGGTGGCCCTGCGAGCTGGACTGCCGCCCCGAGACCATGGACGAACACCCCGGCCTGCGCTGGCACTGCCGGGGCTCCTACGTCCTCGTGCCCCCCGCCCGTCTCACCGGCGACGACGCCCGCTCGGTCCACTGGCTGCGCGGCCCCGAGCACCCTCTCCCCGACCCCCTGACCCTCCTGGAAGCCCTGACGGACGCCTGCGCAAGGCACGCAGGCCAGGACGATCCGACGGCGGCTTGGCCGACTCGTCTTTAGGGCGGCTCACTCACCCTTCGCTCCGGTCAGCCCCTCCAACCGGCTGAGCACCGACACCTTCCCCTTCGCCGGGTCCAAAGCAACCCCGCTGGCGACGAACTCCATGGTCAGCGACTGCTTCACCTCCCCGGTCGTCAACGCCTGCACGTTCCTGTTCGCGACGGGCACCGCCGCCCCCGCCGCGGCCGTCTGCTTCATGTAGTGGTGCGTGGTGAAGAACACCAGCGCCCCGCCGTCCGCCGTGCGCACCGCCAGCGGCGCGTAGTCGCCCTCGGTCAGCTGCTGGTCGATGTACTGCGTGACGAGCCCCGGCTTGATGGCGTTCTTCGCGCGCGTGTCGCGCATCGCGTTCGTGTACGCGCCGTTCGCGAAGGAGCCCTTGCCGCTCTGCAAATAGGCCGCGTAGTCCCGGCTCAGGTCCTCGGGCGGGAGCGCCAGTCGTGCGGTGTCCGCCGGCACGGCCTCGGCGACCCCGTCCCCGTCCGTCTCGAACTTCGGTACCGAGCCCGGCTCCACCAGCGTCAGATACGTCGCCTGCCAGGGCTCCGACATCTCGCCCCGGGTGAACACCATCAGCCAGCGCGCGTTGCCGCCCTTGCTGCCCTTCGCGTCGGCGATGAACCAGCGCGGCCAGCCCGCCTTCTCGACGATCGTGTACTTCACGTCCGACAACACCAGCGGCGTGTGCTGCGGGTTGCCGTCCGGGCTGTTGACGTGCCCCGCCTTCAGTCGCGCCGCGTCGATGATCCCGAGGGCGCCGGCGGTGTACTCGGCGTCCAGGGAACTGTCGTACGCCTTGTCCGCCTTGTTGTACGCGGTCGTGAACTGCTCGACCGCCTTGACGGCCTCCGCCTTCGTGGCCGCGGGGAGCACCTCGCGCTCCCCGTGGACCACCACACAGCCGCTCGCCGTGAGCGAGACGGCCGTGAGCGAGGCCGCTATGAGTGCGTACCGGTCACGCCTGCGGAGCCTTCGAGTCCCTCGAGCCCCGCTCGTCAGGCTGCGTTCCCTGGTCATCAGGTGACTTCACCTTCCCCTTCCCGGAGGCGAACCCTACCGGGGCGAGGAACAGCGCGAGCGTCGGGATCAGGTACAGCAGCCACACCGTGACCTGGAGGACCGTCGGATCGGGCTGGAAGTTGAACACGCCCTTCAGCAGCGTGCCGTACCAGCTGTCCGGCGGGATCGTGTCGCTGATGTCGAACGCCTTGTCCGTCAACCCCGGGACCCAGTCGGCCTCCTGGAGGTCGTGGAAGCCGTACGCCAGCACGCCCGCGGCCACGACGACGAGCATGCCGCCCGTCCAGGTGAAGAACTTCGCGAGGTTGATCCTGAGCGCCCCGCGGTAGAACAGCCAGCCCAGCAGGACGGCCGTCGCCAGGCCCAGGGCCGCGCCGATGAGGGGGCGCGGGGTGCCGTCGCCGGCCGCGTGGACGGACGTCCACACGAACAGGGCCGTCTCCAGGCCCTCCCGGCCGACCGCGAGGAACGCGGTGGCGACCAGCGCGCCGGTGCCCATCGCGAGGGCCGCGTCCAGCTTGCCGTGCAGTTCGGACTTCAGGTGCCGGGCGGTGCGCCGCATCCAGAACACCATCCACGTCACCAGCGCCACCGCGACGATCGACAGGGAGCCGCCGAGCGCCTCCTGCGCCTTGAACGTCAGCTCCTGGGAGCCGAATTCGAGGACGCAGCCGAAGGCCAGCGCGATGGCGACCGCGATGGCGATGCCGGTCCACACGGGCTTCAGCGCGTCCCGGCGGTCCGTCTTCACCAGGTAGGCGATGAGGATGCAGACGACGAGGCTGGCCTCCAGGCCCTCGCGCAGTCCGATCAGGTAGTTGGAGAACACGGGCTACGCCTCCTTGGAGAACAGCGTCCGGCCCCACCAGTCGTCCTTGTCGCGGACGCCCGGCGGGACGGCGAAGACGGCCGAACCCACGTGCTGGATGTACTCGTTGAGCGCATCGGTGGCGAGGTTGCGCTGGACGCGGATGAACCCCTCGCGCACGTCACGCTGGTAGGCGAGGAAGAACAGGCCCGCCTCCAGCCGTCCCAGCCCGTCGGTGCCGTCGGTGAAGGAGTAGCCGCGGCGCAGGATCGTCGTCCCGTGGTTGGAGTCGGGGTGCGCGAGCCGCACGTGCGCGTCCGGCTTCATCGCCTTCAGGAACGGCTCGTCGCGCTCCTTCGCCTTGCCGACGGGAGCGCCCTCGCCCTTGTCGCGGCCGAAGATGTCCTCCTGCTCCTGCAGGGGGGTGCGGTCCCAGGTCTCGATGTGCATGCGGATGCGCCGGGCGACGAGGTACGAGCCGCCGACCATCCACTGCGGGCCGTCCTTCTCACCGACCCACACGAACTTCTTCAGCCGGTCCGTCTCGGTGCCCGCGATGTTGCGGGTGCCGTCCTTGAAGCCCATCAGGTTGCGCGGGGTCTGCGCGTCGGGCGTCGTGGACGACGTCTTGCCGAAGCCGAGCTGCGACCAGCGGATGACGACCTTGCCCATGCCGATGCGGGCCAGGTTGCGGATCGCGTGCACGGCGACCTGCGGGTCGTCCGCGCAGGCCTGCACGCACAGGTCGCCGTTGCTGCGAGCCGCGTCGAGCGCGTCCCCGGCGAACTGGGGCAGGTCGACGAGGGCGGCGGGGCGGGCGTCCGCGAGGTCGAACTTCTTGAACAGCGACGGCCCGAAACCCACCGTCAGGGTCAGCCGGGACGGCTTGAGGCCCAGGGCCTCGCCGGTGTCGTCCGGGGGCGCCTCGGGGAGACCGCCGAACGCGCCCTCCCCGACGGCCTGCCCGGCCGTCATCCGGCGGGCCGCCTCCGTCCAGTCCTTCAGCAGCTGGACGAACTCGGCGCGGTCCGTGGTCGTCACGTCGAACGCGGCGAAGTGCAGCCGGTCCTGGACGGGCGTGGCGATGCCCGCCTGGTAGGTGCCGTGGAAGTCGACGGCGGCGCCGGTGTCGGCGGCCGCGGGGTCGACGTCGTTGCCGGTGCGGGTCATCGCGACCGCGCCGCCGGCCGTGGCGGCGCCGAGCGCGAGCCCGGCCCCGCCCCAGCCGATCAGCGACCGTCGGGACGGACTGCTGCTGTGGTTCTCCGACATGTCCGTGGTCCCCCCGGTCACTTCGCCACGGCGGCGGCGAGCTTGGACAGCGGCTCGGCGAGCGCGTTCACCGCGTCCGAGAGCGCCTTGCGGTCGGCGGCGCCGACCTTGTCGTACGAGGTGAAGTCGTACGAGGTCGTGTTCGGGCGGTACTTGTCCAGCAGCGCGTTCAGCGCGGCGAACTGCTTGTCCAGCTCGGTGACCAGGGCGGCGTCGTTCTCCTGGGCGACCGGCTTCAGCAGCTCGTACGCCTGCTGCGCGCCCTCGACGTTGGCCTTGAAGTCGACCAGGTCGGTGTGCGAGTAGGTCTCCTCCTCGCCGGTGACCTTGCCGGTGGCGACCTCGTCGAGGAGCTCCTTCGCGCCGTTGGCCATGGAGGTCGGGGTGATCACGGCCTTGCCGACCCGCTGCTTCCAGTCCGTCAGGTCGGTGACGAGCTGGTCGGCGAGGGTCTTGTCCTCGGCGGTGAGCTTCTTGTCCTGCCAGAGGGACTTCTCCAGGCGGTGCCAGCCGGTCCACTTCTGGCCGGCCTCCAGGCCGTCCGCGCGGGTGTCGACCAGCGGGTCGATGTCGCCGAAGGACTCGGCGACCGGCTCGGTGCGCTCCCAGCCGATGCGGGAGGGGGCGTAGGCCTTCTTCGCGGCCTCGATGTTCCCGGCCTTGACGGCCGCGACGAAGGTCGCGACCTTGGGCAGCGTCTCGTCGGCCTGGGTCTGCGCGTAGGAGCGGTAGGCGGCGACGGCCTTGTCCAGGCGGGGGTCGCGCTGGGCGCCCGCGGCGCCGCCGCCGGTGACCTTGAGGTCCTGGCGGATGCCGTCGCCCTTCATGCCGGGCTTGCAGGCGATCCGGTAGGCGCCGGCCTTCACCTCGGCGGTGACCCGCTGCTTGGTGCCGGGGCCGATGTTCTCGCGCTCGCTGACGACCCGGTCGTCCGGGAAGAGGATGTAGACCTCGGTGACCTTGGAGCCCTTGTTCTCGATGGCGAGTTCGACGTGGCCGGCGGAGATCTCCTTCTTGGAGGTCTCGCACTTGGAGTCGGTGGCGGTCACGTTGATGACACGGTCGCCGTCTTTCGCGTCGCTCTTCGAGGTGCACCCGGTGACGGCGGTCAGTGCGGTCACGGCGGTGACGGCGGTGACGACGGACAGTCTGGCGGCTCGCATTCGGGCTCCCAGCGATGGCTGAATATTCACGTGACGCGACTCACAGGATTGGTGAGCCTCGCCTAACTTATCCAAGGCTTACCTGCGTAATACCCGCCCGTGCCGTGATTCACCTCTCATAGACGCTGTAAGGGAACGACTCGATCACGGTGGCTCAAACTGGATCCCAAGGGAAGGTCAAAGGAGATTCAAAGATTCCGCTTGGCGTGACGAGTGCTTCAATTCCCCGGTGACTGATTACGACGTGCTCCGCGTCTTCTGTGCGCCGAACGGCGGCTACGGCAACGAACTGGGCGTGGTCCGCGAAGGCTCGGTGCTGCCGGACCGCGAGGACCGCCAGGACCTCGCCGCCAAACTCGGCTTCAGCGAGACGGTGTTCGTCGACGACCCCGAGCGCGGGGTCATCGACATCTACACGCCCACCGTGCGCCTGCCCTTCGCCGGCTACCCGTGCGTGGGCGTCGCCTGGCTGCTCGACGTGCCCGAGCTCGTCACCCCGGCCGGCGTCGTCGGCACCCGCCTGGACGGGGAGTTCACCTGGATCGAGGCGCGCGCGGAGTGGGCCCCGCCGCGCACGCTCCGTCAGTACGCCACCGCCGCCGAGGTCGACGACCTGCCCGTACCGCCGCCGGGGGAGTGGACATACGCCTGGGCCTGGGAGGACGAGCCCGCCGGACGCATCCGCGCCCGCGGCTTCCCCGGCCGCGACGACGGCATCGACGAGGACGAGGCGACGGGCGCGGCGGCGCTCCTGCTCACCGAGCGCCTCGGCCGCGCCCTGAACATCACCCAGGGCGCGGGCTCGCAGATTCTGACGGCCCCACAGCCCTACGGATGGGTGGAGATCGGCGGCCGGGTCTTCCTGGAGCGCTGAACCCTACGACCGATTGCGGGCGTTTGCGGTCTTCTGGGCGGCCGTACGGGTGGTCTGGGCGTGTGCGGGCGGGGATCGGCGGGGATCGGCGGGGGTGATCGGGGACCTTGGGGCGTGACCACTCAGTCCCGCGAGAGGAACGCCATGCGTATCCGTTCAGTTCTGGCCGCAACCGTCCTGGGCATCGCCCTCGCCGCCGCCGGTGCGACGACCGCCGCCGCCGACGAGGACGCCGGTTACCACCAGTCCGACGAGGGCCGCGGTTACCACCAGTCCGACGAGGGGCGCGGTTACCACCAGTCCGACGAGGGGCGCGGTTACCACCAGTCCGACGAGGGTTCCCGTCACCAGCACTACTTCGACGAGGACAAGGGCGTCTGCAGCCCGTACATCGGCGCGATCGACACGTCCTCGTCCGACATCTTCTGGGCGGGCAAGCACTGCCACATCTTCTGACCCCGGCACCGGGCCCCCTCGCCGCGGAGCGAAGGGGCCCGGCCCGTCCGCCCGCGCAGCCGGCTCACGCCGAGAGCGGGAACTCCTCGCCCAGGGCCCGGAAGACCGCCGTGTTCAGCCCGAAGGCACGCTTGCACTCGCTCACGATCCGCTGCTTCTCCAGGTCGTCCGCGTGCACCCCGTCCAGCAGCCTGCGGTAACCCCGTTTGAACGCCGCCGGGTTGCCGATCCCCTCGAAGACGTAGAAGCGGACGCCGTCGCCCTTGCGCTCGAAGCCCCAGGTGCGCTCCGCCTTGTCGCGGATGATCTGCCCGCCGGAGAGGTCGCCCAGGTAGCGCGTGTAGTGGTGGGCGACGTACCCGCCCGGCCACCGCTCGGCGCACTCCCGCACCCGAGCCGCGTACGCCTCGGTCGCCGGCAGGGCCGACAGACCCGTCCGCCACCCGGCGCCCCGCAGGTGCGCCAGGTCCCGCTCCAGTGAGGCGAGCCGGAACAGCTCCGGCCGGATGAAGGGCCCGGCCAGCGGATCCGACGCCAGCCGCTCGGCCCCCGCCTCCAGCGCCTCGTACACGAACCAGAGCTGTTCGGTGTAGCGCGTGTAGGCGTCGACGCCGAGCCTGCCGCCGAGGAGATCGCTCATGAACGTCGAGGTCTCCGCCGCCACGTGCTGCTCGTGGGACGCGGTGCGGATGACGGTGGAGAAGGAGTCCATGGCGCCTCCCGGCCGGCGACTTGCCGACACTCTGTCGGTAAAAGTCTACCGGAGAAAGCCCGCCCCGGCAGGGCGGGCTTTCTCCGGTACGACGATCAGGGCAGGGTCAGAATCTCCGCGCCCGTCTCCGTCACCGCCAGCGTGTGCTCGAACTGGGCCGTTCGCCTGCGGTCCTTGGTCACCACGGTCCAGCCGTCGTCCCACATGTCGTAGTCGTGGGTGCCGAGCGTCAGCATCGGCTCGATCGTGAAGGTCATCCCGGGCTGGATGACGGTCGTCGCGTGCGGGCTGTCGTAGTGCGGGATGATCAGCCCGGAGTGGAAGGACGAGTTGATGCCGTGCCCCGTGAAGTCACGGACCACGCCGTAGCCGAAGCGCTTGGCGTACGACTCGATGACCCGGCCGATGATGTTGATCTGCCGGCCCGGCCGGACCGCCTTGATCGCCCGCTCCAGGGACTCCCGGGTCCGCTCCACCAGCAGCCGCGACTCCTCGTCCACGTCCCCCACCAGGTACGTGGCGTTGTTGTCGCCGTGCACGCCGCCGATGTACGCGGTCACGTCCAGGTTGACGATGTCGCCGTCGCGCAGCACCGTCGAGTCCGGGATGCCGTGGCAGATGACCTCGTTGACGCTGGTGCACAGGGACTTGGGGAAACCGCGGTAGCCCAGGGTCGACGGGTAGGCGCCGTGGTCGCACATGTACTCGTGCGCGACCTTGTCGAGCTCGTCGGTGCTGACCCCCGGCGAGATCAGCTTCGCGGCCTCCGCCATCGCCTGCGCGGCGATCCGGCCGGCCCGGCGCATCGCCTCGATCGTCTCGGGCGTCTGCACCTCCGGCCCGGTGTACGGCGTCGGCGCGGGCTTGCCGACGTACTCGGGGCGACGGATGTTTCCCGGCACGGAACGGGTGGGGGACAGCACCCCTGGAACGAGCAGCGACTGGCCAGACATGGCAGTGAGTCTAACGAGCGGCCATGGGGGAACATGTCGGTGGCGAGAGGAGCCGTCATGCCCCTGTTCAAGAAGCGGACCGTCGGCAAGCCGGGTGAGTGGTACTACTGCCTGGAGCACAAGAAGGTCGAGGAGGGGCCGGACTGCCCGGGCAAGGACCGTTTCGGCCCGTACGCCACCCGCGCGGAGGCCGAGCACGCCATGGAGACCGCCCGCGAGCGCAACCTCCAGTGGGAGAACGACCCCAAGTGGCACGACGCCCCGACGGGCGGCGGCGCCACGGACGACGACTGATCACCCGTCCGCGACTCACGCGTCCGCGACTTCACCTGTCCACCACTCACCCGTCTGTCCACCACTCACCCGTCGACGATCTACCCGTCCACGACCGGCGCGGCCGCCGTCCGTTTCTCGCGCAGCCGCGCCGCGTGCTCGTTGGTGCGGACGTCGTACGTCATCAGCCCCGGCAGGCAGAGCGCGAGCAGGCCCACCGCGCCGGCGCACAGCACCCCGCCCGACCAGACGGACGTCCGCACCCCCAGCCAGGCCGCGAAGCCGCCGCTGCGCACCTGGCCGACCGTCGGGCCCACCGAGTAGGACAGCAACTCGATCCCGGCGAGCCGCCCGCGCAGCTCGTCCGGGATCGTCTGGTTCCACATCACCCCGCGGAAGATCCCGCTGACCATGTCGAAGCCGCCGGCCAGGGTCAGGAACAGCAGCACGAGCCACACGTCGCCCACGAGCCCCGCGCCCGCGATCGCCAGGCCCCACAGCGCGGCCGACAGCACGACCATCCGCCCGTGCCGGTGCACCCGCGAGGTCCAGCCGCTGGTGAGGCTCACCAGCAGCGCCCCGGCCGGAACGGACGCGTACTCCCCCAGTGCCTTAAGGGCCTGGGGGGACCCCCATGGCCGAGCGACCACTCGGCGTCCAGCTCGTCCGCGAGGAACGGCAGGACGGCCAGCGGCATGGCGAGGAACATCGCGGCGAGGTCGACGGCGTACGTGCCGAGGAGCTCCTTGCGGCCCCAGGCGTACCGGGCGCCCTCGGCGATGGCCCGCAGAGAGGGCTTGGCGGCCTCGTGCGCTGCCGGTGAGGCGGCGATGCGGACGACGAGGGCCACGGAGACGACGAAGGTGAGCAGGTCGGCGGCGTAGGCCCAGCCGAGGCCCGCGTACGCCACGACGATGCCGGCGAGGGCCGGTCCCGCGACCCCGCCCACGGTCCACCGCAGGGAGTTCAGCGAGGCCGCCGCCGGCAGGTCCTCGTGGGCGACGATCCGCGGCCACAGCGAGTCCAGCGCGGGCCGCTGGACGCAGGCCAGGGCGGAGGACAGCGCGGCGACGAGATACAGCGGCCAGACGGCGGGCCCCGGCAGCAGCGCGTTCACCAGCAGCACCGCGCTGAGCAGGCCCTGCCCGGCCTCCGTCCACACGATCAGCTTCCGCTTGTCCCAGGCGTCCGCGAGCGCCCCGCCGTACAGCCCGAACACCAGGAGCGGCAGCAGCTCCACGGCCCCGATCGCCCCGACGGCCGCGGCCGACCCGGTCAGCTCCTTCAACTGCACCGGCAGTGCGACGAAGGTGAGGAAGCTCCCGAAGTTGGACACCGTCCCCGACACCCACAGCCGCCGGAAATCCCGCGAGGCCCGCCAGGGCGCGAGATCGGGAAGCAGCGCGCGAAACCCGGAGGGAGGCGGAGCAGCAGCGGCGGGGGAGTCGTCGGCGGTCACGAGGGGCCATGGTCGGCGGCCGCCGAAGAGAGCGGCAACTCCTTTTCGACCCCACCGAGGGAACCAGCCACCCGGCGTCACGGCCCCAGGCGGGGACGAAGGTCACCAAGGGGGCGGCGGTGGCGCCGTCAGACGCTCGGCGAGGTGGGAGAGGCGGTCGGCGAGGCGACGGCGCCTTCTCGTCGGCGGCAACGTTTCGCCGGCGGCCGCGCTCACCAGGTGTTGCACGGTGTCGAGGTCCAGCTCGGAGCCGTCCGGCACGGGCAGCGTCTCGTGGGCCAGGGTCGTCAGGTCCCCCTCGCCGGGGCCGAGGGCGAGGATCGTGACGCCGGCCCGGCGGGCGTCCGCCACGCGTTCGAGCAGCGGTGCGTCACCCGAAGGCGACGCCACCAGCAGCGTCTCGCCCCGCCGGGCCGCCTCGATCCGGCCCAGGCCCACCGCGAGGTGCGCCGGGTCCGAGGGGCGTGCGTCATGCCGTACGAGCGTCGGCGCGAGCTCCGGCGTACCGGACCAGGCCGCCTCGTCCACCAGGTGCGCCGCGAGATGCCAGGGCTCGTACGCCGCCGTCCCCACCAGCAGCAGCCCGCCCCCGTGCGACACCACCGACCCCCGCAGCACCGCCCCGAACCTCCGGGTGGCCCCCAGCCACTCGGTCCCGGCGAGCACCTCACGCAGCAGCGCGACCCGTACGGCGTCCATGCGGCCGCATCCTGCCCCAATCGGCCACCGGCGGCGCACGGTTCGCCCTTCCTTCACCCGGCGCGGCGAAAGGGCGCCCGACCCGCCCACGTAAAGTCGGCCCATGACCTCTACCGACAGTGCACACAACGCCCCCGCGGACGCCCCGGCGAAGGCCCCCGCCAAGGACCCGTGGGACCTCCCCGACGTCTCCGGACTGGTCGTCGGCGTGCTCGGCGGGACCGGCCCGCAGGGCAAGGGCCTCGCCTACCGGCTCGCCAAGGCCGGCCAGAAGGTGATCATCGGCTCCCGTGCCGCCGACCGCGCCCAGGCCGCCGCCGACGAGCTCGGACACGGCGTCGAGGGCGCCGACAACGCCGAGACCGCGCGCCGCAGCGACATCGTGATCGTCGCCGTGCCGTGGGACGGCCACGGCAAGACCCTGGAGTCCCTGCGCGAGGAGCTGGCCGGAAAGCTCGTCGTGGACTGCGTCAACCCGCTCGGCTTCGACAAGAAGGGCGCCTTCGCGCTGAAGCCGGAGGAGGGCAGCGCCGCCGAGCAGGCCGCCGCCCTGCTGCCGGACTCCCGCGTCGCCGCCGCCTTCCACCACCTCTCGGCGGTCCTCCTCCAGGACCCGGCGATCGACGAGATCGACACCGACGTGATGGTGCTGGGCGAGGAGCGGGCCGACGTCGAGATCGTGCAGGCGCTGGCCGGCCGGATCCCCGGCATGCGCGGCGTCTTCGCGGGGCGGCTGCGCAACGCCCACCAGGTGGAGTCCCTGGTCGCCAACCTGATCTCCGTCAACCGCCGCTACAAGGCCCACGCGGGGCTGCGCGTCACCGACGTGTGAGCGCATGGGGGACACTGGTCGCAGCAGCCCGCAGTGTCCCCCGACAGGAGCCGACCGACATGCCCCGCCTCGCCCTCTACACCCTCGTCGTCTGCGTCCTCGCCGTGGCCGCGGCGGTCGTCTCCTTCGTCCAGGCCAGCTTCCTGGGCATCGTGTGGGTGCTGCTCGCGGGCCTGTCGTCCAACATGACCTGGTACTACGTGAAGCGGGACAAGGCGCGCAAGGCCGCCGGGGCCGACGTCACCGGCTGACCGAGCAGAACCCGTCCGTGCCCTCCCAGAAGCGGTACAGCGACTGACCGCAGTACGTGTCCAGGTCGCTGATCCCCAGGCCGCGCAGCATCGCGTCGATCATGTCGAAGAACTCCCGGTTCACCGCCGGCACCCACAGCAGCACGAACACGAACAGCAGACCGAACGGCGCGAACGGCTCCACCTGCCGCTTGACGTTGTACGACAGCCAGGGCTCGATGATCCCGTAGCCGTCCAGACCCGGCACCGGCAGGAAGTTCAGGAGCGCGGCCGTCACCTGGAGCATCGCGAGGAACCCGAGCGCGAACCGGAAGTCGCTCGGCACGCCGTCCAGCGCGTCCAGCCAGAACGGCGCCGTGCACACCACCGCGAACAGCACGTTCGTCAGCGGACCGGCCGCCGAGATCAGACTGTGCCGCCAGCGCCCCCGGATCCGCCCCCGCTCGATGAAGACCGCGCCGCCCGGCAGACCGATCCCGCCCATGATCACGAAGATCACCGGCAGCACGATGCTGAGCAGGGCGTGCGTGTAGGCGAGAGGGTTCAGGCTCAAGTAGCCCTTGGCTCCCACGGTGATGTCTCCTGAGTGCAGTGCGGTACGGGCGTGTGCGTACTCGTGCAGACACAGCGACACGATCCAGGCCGCCGTGACGAACAGGAACACCGCCACGCCCGGCTGCTCGGCGAACCCCGTCCAGGTCGCCCACCCAGTGACCGCCGTCACAGCGAGGATCCCGAGGAAGACGGGACTGATCCGCCGCTCGCTGCTGCTGCGGCTGGTGGCGGTGGTCATGGGGCCCCCTGAGCTCGTACGCACGTGTGGAACTGCCCGACCGTACCCGGCCGGGGCGCACAGAGAAAACGTCTCGCGGGCGGCGACCGGTTCCTAGGAGGGTGGACCGAGTCGCCACGCCACCCCGGCCGAACCCCGTGACCGTCCCCGAACCCAGCGGAGAGAATGAGCCCCGTGCGCTATCGCATCCTCGGCACCACCCAGGCACTTCGTCCGGACGGCACCCCCGTCGCCGTCGGCGGGGCGCGGCTGCGTGCTCTGCTCACCGTGCTGGCGTTGCGGGCCGGGCGCAGCGTTCCCGCGGGGCTGCTGACGGAGGAGGTGTGGGCGCAGGATCCGCCCGCCGACGCGCCGGGCGCGCTCCAGGCGCTGGTCGGGCGGCTGCGCCGGACCCTCGGGGCGGGCGCGATCGAGTCCGCCGAGGGCGGCTACCGGCTGGCCGCCGCCCCCGACGACGTCGACCTGCACCGGTTCGAGCGGCTGATCGTCGACGGCGCCCGCTCCCTCACCGACGGCGACCCCGCCAAGGCGGCCGCCCTCCTCGACGACGCCCTCGCCCTGTGGCAGGGCCCGGCCCTCGCCGACCTGCCCGACCGGGCCGCCGAGGCGGCCCGCTGGGAGGCCCGCCGCCTCGACGCGGTACGGGCCCGGCACACCGCCGCGATCGCCCTCGGCCACGCCGAGCAGTCGCTGCCCGAACTGACCGCCCTGTGCGACGCCCACCCCCTGGACGAGCCGCTCCAGGCCCTGCGGCTGCGCGCCCTGCGCGAGGCCGGCCGCACCGCCCAGGCGCTGGCCGCCTACGACGACGTCCGCCGACTGCTGGCCGACCGCCTCGGCGCCGACCCCGGCCCCGAACTGCGCACCCTGCACGCGGAGTTGCTCAACCCGGACGAGCCGGGAGTTCCGGGAAGTTGGGGAGGCCCGGGAGGCCTGGGAGGCCCGGGAGGTGCGGGAGGCCCGGGATGTGCGGGACGTGCGGCAGGTGCGGGAGGTCCGGGAGATCTGGGAGGTCCGGGAGGCCTGGGAGGCCTGGGAGGCCCGGGAGGTGCGGGAGGCCCGGGATGTGCGGGACGTGCGGCAGGTGCGGGAGGTCCGGGAGATCTGGGAGGTCCGGGAGGTCCGGGAGGCCTGGGAGGCCTGGGAGGTCCGGGAGGTTCGGGAGGCCTGGGAGGTCCGGGAGGTCCGGGAGGTCGGGGAGGCCTGGGAGGTCCGGGAGGTCTGGGGGAGGCGTCCGCGGCGACGGCCCCCGGCAACCTCCGGGCCCGCCTCACCTCCTTCGTCGGCCGGGAGGACGACATCGCGGCCATCCGGGGGGACCTCGCGAGCGCGCGGCTCGTCACGCTGCTCGGGCCTGGCGGGGCCGGCAAGACGCGGCTGTCGCAGGAGGCCGCCGAGGCCGTACGGGACGCGGAACGGCCCGGCGCGCACGACGGCGTCTGGCTGGCGGAGCTCGCGCCCGTCGCCGACCCGGACGCCGTGCCGCAGGCCGTCCTCACCGCCGTGGGCGCCCGCGAGACCGTGCTGTACGGCGCCGGCGCCGAGGAGATGCGGGCCGCCGCGGAGCGCCACGACGACCCCGTGGAGCGCCTGGTCGAGCACTGCGCCCGGCGGCGGATGCTGATCGTCCTGGACAACTGCGAGCACGTGGTCGAGGCCGCCGCCCGGCTCGTCGAGGAGCTGCTGGCGCGCTGCCCGCAGGTGACGGTGCTGGCCACCAGCCGTGAGCCCCTCGGCGTGCCCGGGGAGGTGCTGCGCCCGCTGGATCCGCTGCCGGAGCCGGTCGCGCTGCGGCTGCTCGCCGACCGGGGCGCGGCGGCCCGCCCCGGTTTCCGCACCGAGGACGACCCCGAAGCGTGCGCCGAGATCTGCCGGCGCCTCGACGGGCTGCCCCTCGCCGTCGAGCTCGCCGCCGCCCGGCTCCGGATGTTGACGCCCCGTCAGATCGCCGACCGGCTCGACGACCGCTTCCGGCTGCTCACCTCCGGCAGCCGTACCGTCCTGCCCCGCCAGCAGACCCTGCGGGCCGTCGTCGACTGGTCCTGGGACCTGCTCGACGACGGTGAACGCGACGTCCTGGCCCGGCTGTCGGTCTTCGCCCGCGGCTGCGACCTCGCCGCCGTCGAGGCGGTGTGCGGCCCCGCCGCGCGCGACCCGCTCGACTCCCTCGCCTCCCTCGTCGACAAGTCGCTCGTCGTCGCCGCCCCCGCCCCCGGCGGTGACATGCGCTACCGGCTGCTGGAGACCGTCGCCGAGTACGCGGCCGAGCGGCTGGACGAGTCGGGCGCGCGGGCCCTCGCCGAACGCGCGCACCTGACGTACTACCGCGAACTCGCCCGCACCACCGAGCCGTTGCTGCGCGGTCCGGGCCAGCGCGCCGCCGTCGACCGCTTCCAGCTGGAGTACGAGAACCTGCGCATCGCGCTGCGCCGCGCCGTCGACGCACGGGACGAGCAGGAGGCGCTCAGCCTGGTCCTGTCCCTCGCCTGGTACTGGCAGATGCGCGACCTGCGCATCGAGGCCCGCACCTGGTGCGCCGAGGTCATGGCCCTCGGCCCCGACCCGTTCGCCGAACCCCTGCGCCGGGCCGCCCCGGTGTGGAAGCCCTGCACCGACACCCCGCCCCCGCTGACCGGCGAGATCCTCATGGAGGCCCGGCGCGGTGTCCACCTGGCCCATCTGGCCTGCATGGACACCGAGATGGAGGCCTGGCAGGCCCCGGCCGCGCAGGCCAAGCTGCGGCTGATCGCCGACGCCTACGAGCCCGGCCTCCCGCAGACCTGCCGGGTGCCCGGCCTGCTCTGGTTCTTCGCCGTGCTGATGACCGGCGACCTGGACCGCATCCAAACCACCGTCGACGCCAACGTCGACACCTGCCGCCGCACGCCCGGCTACGAGTGGGAGCTCGCCTCCTGTCTGCAGATGCGCGCCAACATCCTCGCCAACCGCTCCGAGTCGGCCGACGACGCCTTCCGGGACGCCGACGAGGCGCTGGAGATCTTCCGGCGCCTGCGCGACGCCTGGGGCACCGCCGAGGCGCTCTCCGCCCGCGCCGAGGCCCATGAGCGGCTGGGCACCTACCACCGGGCCGCCGCCGACTACGAGGACGCCATGGAGCACGCCGAACGGCTCGGCGCCCGCGCCCAGTTGGCGGTCCTGCGCGCCCGACTGGGCAGTGTGCTGCTGGAGGCGGGGGACGAGGAGCAAGGCGAGCGCCTGCTGCGCGAGGTGATCGAAGGCCCCGAGCAGGTCGGCAGTGAGGCCATCCCCGCCGCCCGGCTCTTCTTCGCCGGCTGGCTCGCCGCCGCCGGCCGCCGCCCCGAGGCCCGCGAACAACTCCAGCGGCTGCGCGCGGGGTTCGACTTCGGGCACTTCGCCGTCTTCGACGCCTTCCTGCTGGGCGCGGAGGCCTGGCTGAACGCCGTCGACGGCCGGCCCGAGCAGGCCCTGACCGACATCCGCACCGCCCTGCGGCGGGCCACGGAACCGCTGTCCGCGGCCATCGCCCCGCAGATGCGCTCCGTCTACCTCTGCATCGCGGCGATCGCGCTCAGCAGCGTCGACGGCGGCAGCCGAGCCGCAGCCGCCGCCCGCTGTCTGGGCGCCGCCGACGCCCTGGTGCCGTCGCGCCACGTGCCCCCCCGCTGGGAGCGCGAGGCACGCGACCTCGCCATGACCCGCACCCGCGCCGCCCTCGACGGCACGGCTTTCGAGGCCGCATACGCCGAGGGCGGCGGCCTCTCCTACGAGGAGGCCACCGCCCTGGTGTGACGAACCACAGCCGACCTGGTGTGACGAACCACAGCCGACCGGGACAGGTCTGTCCTAGTTCTTGGTGCGGAACTTGTGGATGGCGATCGGCGCCATCAGCGCCGTCAGGCCCACCGACCAGGCCAGCGTCACCCACAGGCCGTGCGCGACGGGGCCGCCCACCATCATTCCGCGCGCGGCGTCGGCGAGCGAGGACAGCGGGTTGTAGTCGGTGAAGTTCTGCAGCCAGCCCGGCATGGACTGGGTCGGCGCGAAGATCGACGAGCCGAACTGCAGCGGCATCAGCACCAGGAAGCCCATCGCCTGCACCGACTGGGCGCTCTTCATCATCACGCCGAGGGTGAGGAACACCCACATCAGCGCCGAGCCGAACACCGTCGCCAGACCCACGGCGCCGAACAGCCCCGGCCAGCTGGTGATGTCGAAGCCCACCAGCACGCCCACGATCAGGAGGATCGCGCACGCGAGGAGCATCCGCATCAGCTCCACCACGATCTTGGCGATGAGCACCGAGCCGCGCCCGATCGGCAGGGACCGGAAGCGGTCCATGACCCCGGAGTTGAAGTCGGTGTTGAAGCCGGTGCCGACGCCCTGGGACATGTTCATCCCCATCATGGCCAGCAGCCCGGGCACGACGTACTGCACATACGCCTCCTGTCCGCCGCCCAGCGACTGGCCGATGGAGCCGCCGAAGACGTACACGAACAGCAGGGTGAAGATCACCGGGAACAGGATGGCGTCGAACATCGACTCCGGGTCCTGCCGGATCCACAGCAGGTTGCGCCGGATCAGCGCCCCGGTGTGCCGGGCATGGCTGCGCAACGGGATCCGCGCGTCGGTGGCCGTGCTGATGTCGACGGTATTCGTAGGGGCGGCGCGAAGCGTCTCGTCCAGGGTGGCGGTGGGCGACGGGTGGGAGCTCATACGGCGACCTCCTCGCGGGCGTCGGTGGGCTGGGCGTCCTGCGGGGCACTGGCGCGGTGGCCGGTGAGGGACAGGAACACCTCGTCCAGGCTGGGCAGTTCGGTGGTGAGGGAGGACAGGGTGATGCCGCGCGCGGTGACCGCGCCGACCACCGCGGTCAGCTGCTCGTCGCTCAGCACCGGAACCAGCAGTGACCCGCGGTCGGCGTCCACGACGGTGGTGGCGAGCCCGGTGATGCCGAGGCCGTCGAGCCAGCCGGCCAACGGCCGCAGCTGGAGCGGGTCGGCGGGCCGTATCCGCAGCGTCCGGCCGCCGACCCGGGCCTTCAGCTCCTCGATGCCGCCGCCCGCGATGACCTTGCCCCGGTCGACGACGGTCAGCTCGGAGGCGAGCTGCTCGGCCTCCTCCATGTACTGGGTGGTCAGCAGCACGGTGACGCCCTCCCCGACCATCGCCTTGACCTCGTCCCACACCTCGTTGCGGGTGCGCGGGTCGAGACCGGTGGTCGGCTCGTCGAGGAACAGCACCTGCGGCCGCCCGATCATCGACGCGGCGAGGTCGAGCCGGCGCCGCATGCCGCCGGAGTACGTGCTCGCCGGCCGCCTGGCGGCCTCCGTCAGCGAGAACCGCTCCAGCAGTTCGTCGGCACGGGCCCGGGCGTCCTTGCGGGACAGGTCGAGCAGCCGCCCGATCATGTAGAGGTTCTCCCAGCCGGGGAGCTTCTCGTCCACGGAGGCGTACTGCCCGGTGAGCCCGATCACCCGGCGCAGCTGCCGGGGCTGGCGCACCACGTCGTAGCCGACGACGGTGGCGTGCCCGCTGTCGGGAGCGAGCAGGGTGGACAGGATCCGTACGAGGGTGGTCTTCCCGGCGCCGTTCGGCCCGAGCACCCCCATGACGGTCCCCTCCCGTACCTCGAGGTCGACGCCGTCCAGTGCCTTGGTCTCGCCGTAGTGCTTGACCAACCCCCGAACGGTCACAGCGCTTCCCGCGCCACTGGGGTTCTTGTCGATTCGCGTCATGCAGGGAACAGTGCCAGCCCCCACCGACAAACCGCCGACAGGCCGCCGACAGCCCGCCTACAACCGTGAGCCCGGGCACGCAGCAGCCCGCCGACGGGGGACGGTCGGCGGGCTGCCTGGTGCGGAGTCGGCCCTGGCGGACGGAGTGCTAGTGGACGGAGTGCTCCTCCTGCGGGAACGTTCCGCCGACGACGTCCTGTGCGAACGCCTTCGCCGCGTCGCCCATGACCTCACGCAGGTTGGCGTACTGCTTCACGAACTTCGGGACCCGGCCGCCGGTCAGCCCCAGCATGTCGGTCCACACCAGCACCTGCGCGTCCGTCTCGGGACCGGCGCCGATGCCGACCGTCGGGATGTGCAGCACCCGCGTGACCTCGGCCGCCAGCTCCGCCGGAACCAGCTCCAGGACCACCGCGAACGCGCCCGCGTCCTGCACGGCCTTCGCGTCCCGCAGCAGCTGCTGGGCGGCCTCCTCGCCGCGCCCCTGCACCCGGTAGCCCATCGCGTTCACGGACTGCGGGGTCAGGCCGATGTGCGCCATGACCGGGATGCCGGACTCGACGAGGAGCTCGATCTGGCGGTGCGAGCGCTCGCCGCCCTCCAGCTTCACGGCGCCGACCCCGGCCTCCTTCACCAAGCGGGTCGCCGAGCGCAGCGCCTGCACCGGACCCTCCTGGTAGGAGCCGAAGGGCAGGTCGCCGACGATCAGCGCGCGCTGCGTGCCGCGCACGACCGCCGCCGACAGCATGGTCATCTCGTCGAGGGTGACGGGCACGGTCGTCTCGTACCCGAGGTGGCAGTTGCCCGCCGAGTCGCCCACCAGCATCACCGGGATGCCGGCCTCGTCGAAGACGGACGCGGTCATCGCGTCGTAGGCGGTGAGCATGGGCCACTTCTCGCCGCGCTCCTTGGCGAGGCCGATGTCGCGGACGGTGATACGGCGTGTGCCCTTGCCCCCGTACAGCGCCTTGCTGCCGTCGGAGGTCTTCTGCTGTGCAGTCTGGGCAGCCGAAAGCTGCGTCATTGCAACGGCTCCTAACGTCATCTCGAGGCGCCCTCACGGCGTCCCCGGACCGCCTCCCATGGTGGCACCTCGTGCCAGGGAGGGCCAGAGCGCCCCCTGTGGGTAAGGCCTCAGTAAGAAACACGGTAAGAAAATCGATACGAGACGGTCTCGTATCGGAAAGGTCCTAGGCTCGACGGCATGACTACTCCTGCCGTCCCCACCGCGCCGCGGATACCGGAAGCGGTGCACCGGCGTCGCTGGGCGATCCTCGGCGTGCTGATGCTGAGCCTGTTGATCGTGGTCCTGGACAACTCGATCCTGAACGTGGCGATCAAGACGATCTCGACGCCCGCCCCGACCGGGCTCGGCGCCACCCAGAGCGAGCTGGAGTGGGCGATCAACGCCTACACGCTCGTCTTCGCGGGACTGCTGTTCTCCGCCGGTCTGCTCGGCGACCGGATCGGCCGCAAGAGGGTCCTGCTCGGCGGGCTCGCCGTCTTCGGCATCGGCTCCGCGCTCGCCGCCGAGTCCGGCTCGCCCGCCCAGCTCATCGCCTTCCGCGCGCTGATGGCCCTCGGCGCCGCCTTCGTGATGCCCGCCACCCTCGCCGTCCTGATGAACATCTTCGAGCGCGAGGAGCAGCCCAAGGCCATCGGCATCTGGGCCGGCGGGGTCGGTCTGGCCATCGCCATAGGGCCGATCACCGGAGGTCTCCTGCTGGACCACTTCTGGTGGGGCTCGGTCTTCCTCATCAACGTGCCGATCGTGCTGCTCGCGTTCGGCCTCATGCTGTGGCTGGTGCCCGACTCGCGCGACCCGAACCCCGGCCGGATCGACCCCGTGGGCGTGGTCCTGTCCGTCGTGGGCCTCGTCCTGCTCGTGTACGGCATCATCAAGGGCGGCGAGCTCGCCGACTTCACCGATGCGACCGTGCTGTCGACCATAGGCGCGGGCCTCGCCGTCCTCGCCGCGTTCATCGTGTTCGAGAAGCGCAGCGACCATCCGTCGATCGACGTCAGCTACTTCAAGAACAAGGTGTTCTCGGCCGCGATGACCGTCATCATGCTGGTCTTCTTCGCGCTGATGGGAGTGACCTTCTTCTCGGTCTTCTACACCCAGAGCGTGCGCGGCTACTCGCCGCTGCAGTCGGGTCTGCTGCTGCTCCCGCTGGCCGCCGCCCAACTGATCTTCGCGCCGCGCGCCCGGCTGGTCGTGGACCGCATAGGGATCAGGGCCACGACCACGGGGGCCATGCTGGTCCTCACGGCGACCCTGGGCGCGTTCGCCACGCTGGACGCGGACACGCCGATCTGGCTGCTGGAGGTCGTCTTCTTCTGCATGGGCGCCGGAATGGCCCATGTGATGACCCCCACCAGTGTCGTCATCATGCAGTCCCTGCCCCGGGAGAAGGCAGGCTCCGCCTCCGCGCTCAGCAACACCTTCCGCCAGATCGGCGGCGCGCTCGGCATCGCCGTCCTCGGATCGGTCCTCTCGACGTCGTACCGGGGCGGCATCGAGGACAGCCTCGGTTCGCTGCCGGCGGGCCTGCGCGAGACGGCGGGCGAGTCCATCGAGGCGACGCTGGGGGTCGCCGCCAAGCTCGGCGGGCGCGGCCAGGACCTGATCGGCCCCGCCAACGACGCGTTCCTGCACGCCATGCACATCACCGCGCTGTGCGGGGCGGCGGTGGCCTTCCTCGGCGCGGTCGTGGTGGGCCTGTTCCTGCCGGGCCGGGCGAAGCCCGCGCAGGAGGACACGGAGGAGGGGGAGTTGGTCCGGACGAAGTCGTAGACCGGGCGACAATGCCCCGGTACGACGAAAGGACCTGAGGAAGGGATCAGTGGACGTGAGCCTCGCCGAGAGCGGAACCGACAGCGGAACCGCGGAGCAGCCGGTTCGGGGGCGGCCCCGGAGCGAGGCCGTGGAACGGGCCATCATCGAGGGGACGATGAAGCTGCTGGAGGAGGGCGTCCCGCTCGCGGAGATCTCCATCGAGCGCATCGCCCGAACCGCCGGCGTCGGCAAGGCCACCATCTACCGCCGCTGGAGCGGCAAGGAGGAGCTCTTCGTCGACGTCCTGCGCGCCGTCGAACCCGCGGACCCCGAGATACTTCCGGGCACCTCCATGCGCGACGACCTGATCGTGCTGCTGGAAGGGCTGCGCCGGCGCGGCCTCGCCAACCGCTCCTCGGCGATCCTGTACAACGTCCACGCCCAGATGAAGAGCAGCCCCAAGATCTGGGCGGAGTACCACAATTCCGTCATAGCACCCCGGCGCAGGATGGGCATCGAGGTCCTGCGCCGGGGCCAGGAGAACGGCGAACTCCGCGCCGACCTGGACCCGGAGCTGGTGAACGACCTCGTCGTCGGCCCCATGCTGGTCCGCGCGGTGCTGCGCCCGGACGCCGAACTCCCCGACGACCTCCCGGAACGCATCGTCGACACACTGCTGGCGGGGCTACGCCCCGTCAGTTCCCCGGCGGCGTAGGGCTGAAGGCGGGGCCTGGGCCCGTCCGGCCCCATGTGCACGTTTCGTCACAGACCGGCCCGGGCCGCGCGGGACCGGAACCCGTGAGAGCGGCCCGTTCGTCCTCGTGCCCGTACGGCCGTCACGGGACGGCGAGAACGAACCCGATCATCCCCTAGGGTCGTACCCGGGGGACGGACGGTGTGCACGGCAGGCAGTGAGGCGACGGTATGGCGCAGCAGGCGTACATGACGGAGACGGACGACAACGGCGGCTCGGGACCCGAGCCTCGGGGAGCCCGCATCCGGCGCCTGATCGGCACTCTGCTCGGCCGGGCCTTCGGCGGCTGGCGCGGCGACCCGCGCATCTGGCGGCGCGGCCTGGTGCTCACCGGGTTCGCGCTGGCGTTCTCCCTGGTGATGCTGGTGCACTCGCGCATCCCCAACCGCTACGGCAACCTCGGCAGCCTCACCGAGACGTTCCTGCCCTGGATCGGCGTCTTCGTCCCGGTGCTGCTGGTGCTCGCGCTGGTGCGCAGGTCGGCGACCGCGTTGATCGCCGTCGTCCTGCCGGCCGTGGTCTGGCTGAACCTCTTCGGCGGGCTGCTCGGCGACAAGACCGGCGGCGGCGGCGACCTCACCGTCGCCACCCACAACGTCAACGCCGACAACCCCGACCCCTCCGGCACCGCCCGTGACGTGGCCGAGTCCGAGGCGGACGTGCTGGCCCTGGAGGAGCTGACCGACTCGGCGGCGCCGGTGTACGAGAAGGCGCTGGCGGCGACGTACAAGTACCACTCGGTGCAGGGCACGGTCGGCCTGTGGAGCAAGTACCCGCTGAGCGCCGTGAAGCCCGTCGACATCAAGCTGGGCTGGACGCGCGCGATGCGGGCGACGGTCGCGACGCCGCAGGGACAGGTCGCCGTCTATGTCGCCCACCTTCCCTCGGTGCGGGTGAAGCTGCAGGCCGGGTTCACCGCCCGGCAGCGCGACAAGAGCGCCGACGCGCTGGGCGAGGCGATCGCCGACGAGCCGCTGCCCCGGGTGATCCTGCTCGGCGACCTCAACGGCACCATGAACGACCGCTCCCTCAACGCGGTGACCTCCCAGATGCGCTCCACGCAGGGCGCGGCGGGCAGCGGCTTCGGCTTCAGCTGGCCGGCGTCGTTCCCGATGGCGCGGATCGACCAGATCATGGTGAAGGACGTGGACCCGGTCACGTCGTGGACCCTGCCCCGCACGGGCAGCGACCACCTTCCGGTGGCGGCGCGGGTGAAGGTCACCACGTCTTAACCAGCGGGTCATCCCTTGGAACGCCGGGGGAATAGCGGGCCGGGAAGGCTTTGTTCCGTAACTGAACATACGAAACGTATGATGAACGGAACCCCCCTTCCTGAAAGGCGACTCCTCCATGCCCCTGGCCCTGCTCGCCCTGGCCGTGGGTGCCTTCGGCATCGGCACCACCGAGTTCGTGATGATGGGCCTGCTGCCCGACGTCGCGGCCGACCTGCACGTCTCGATCCCGACGGCCGGACACCTCGTCTCGGCGTACGCGCTCGGCGTCGTCATCGGCGCGCCGCTGCTCGCCGCCGTGACGGCCCGGATGCCCCGCCGGACGGTCCTGATGGCGCTGATGGCCCTGTTCATCGCGGGCAACGCGCTGTCCGCCCTCGCCCCGGGCTACGACTCCCTCCTCGCCGCCCGCTTCCTCAGCGGACTCCCGCACGGCGCCTTCTTCGGCGTCGGCGCGGTCGTCGCCACGAGCATGGTCGCGCCGGAGCGCAAGGCCCGCTCGGTGTCGCTGATGTTCCTCGGCCTGACGGTCGCCAACATCGTGGGCGTGCCGGTGGCCACGCTGATGGGCCAACAGCTGGGCTGGCGCGCCACCTTCCTCGGCGTGAGCGTGATCGGCCTCGCCGCGATCGCGTCGCTCGCGCTCCTCATCCCGCGGACCACGCCCGGAGCGACGCCCGCCACCGGCCTGCGCGGCGAACTCGCGGCACTGCGGTCGCTGCCGGTCTGGCTGGCACTGGGGACGACCGTCGCGGGCTTCGGCGCCCTCTTCTCCGCGTACAGCTACATCACCCCGATGCTCACCGACGCCGCCGGCTACGCCGACTCCAGCGTGACGCTGCTGCTGGCGCTGTTCGGCGTCGGCGCGACCATCGGCAACCTGCTGGGCGGCCGCCTCGCCGACCACGCGATGCGGCGCACCCTGTTCGGAGGCCTGACGTCCCTCGCGGTCGTCCTGGCGTTCTTCCCGCTGTTGATGCGCGCACAGTGGAGCGGCGCCCTGGCGGTCGTCCTCCTCGGCGTCGCGGCCTTCGTCGCGGGCACCCCGCTCAACCTGATGGTCATGGAGAAGGCGAACTCGGCCCCGTCCCTGGCCTCCTCCGCCAACCAGGCGGCCTTCAACCTCGCCAACGCCGGCGGCGCCTGGCTCGGCGGCCTGGCCCTGGCAGCAGGCCTCGGCACGACGTCCCCGGCGACGGCGGGCGCGGCCCTGGCGGCACTCGGACTGGGGGTGGCGGGCGTCGCGTACGTCGTCGACCGCCGCAGGGCTTTCGCCGGCCCCACCGGCCGGGAACGGGTCATCGCGACCCATGTGCCGCGGGCGGCGGAGGCGGCGCGGGCGGGGGACCGTCACTGACGTCGGGCTCCGCGACGCACGCGGTACTTCGAACGGCGCGCCTCAGACCGGCAGTCGCCAAGAGGGCCCACAGGGATTCCCGGCCCAGACGCGCTGGGTGCCGTCGATGTCCACGGTCATGCCGAAGTCGGACTGCGGAGGTGATCCTGCGGCCTGCCAGACGGCGATCGCGTCCTCCACGGCGTTCCACAGCCGAAGTGGGCCGTGCTGGTGAACGCGCCAGCCGTCGCCGACGCGCTCTGTCCACGCCTGTGAGCCGGTGGCGACGTCCACGAGGATCACTCCGTCGCTCGTCGCCATGAGTTCGGCGGAGGGCGCGGCGAGTTGGGCGACGAACTGTGCCGTCCAGTCGTTCAGGAGTCCCGGGTCCAGGCGGGTGGCAGAGGTCTGGCCCTGATGCGGGAAGTAGACGGGGCGGGGCGGCCGTTCGTGAGGCCGGGCGAGCATGTATCCGATCCGGTCTCCGGCGAACCGGCCCGTGGCGGTGCCGTCGTCGTGGACGGTGAGGCGGATGAGGCCGGAGGCGAGCATCCATCCGCTGATCGTCGTGGTGATGGTTCCGCCGGAACGGACCTGGTGGAGCCAGGCGGGCGGAATGTGCCGGACGGCGCACGTGGCGACGATCGCGTCGTAGTCGGCCGCCTCCCTGTACCCGGCGAGGCCGTCTCCGGTGACCAGGGTCGGGAGGTATCCCGCCGCATGGATGTGGTCGGCCGCGAGGGCGGCGAGCCGGGGGTCGTACTCGACGGAGTACACGTTCCCGTCGCCGAGACGGTGACACAGGACGGCGGTGGAATAGCCGGTTCCGGTGCCGATCTCCAGCACCTTCTCGCCCTCGCGGACACCTCCGAGATCGAGCATGCGCACGATCAGGGAGGGCAGTGTGCTCGACGAGGTGGGACGGCCGCTGAGAGGGCCAGGGGCGTCGGCGGCGCCGACCCCGTCGACCTGGGTCACCCAGGTGGTGTCCTGGTAGACGAGGCGCAGCCAAGCGTCTTCGCCGACCCGGTCGCGGTGCACGGGCTCCCACCGGGAGCCGGACGGCCGGAACAGGCAGTCGCCGAGGAAGAGTTCGCGGGGAACGGCTTCGACAGCGGCCCGCCACACGGGGTCGGTCACACCAAGGGAGGTGGCCAGGACGTGGCGGAGTTCGGCGGGGTCGGCGGTCATACGGGTTCTCCACAGTGTTGGAGCTGATCGGCAAGGGCGGCGGTGATCGGTGCGGTGATGTGGTCGGGGAACCAGGCCCACTGGCCGTTGGCGGTGCGACGGCGAGACCGCTGAGGTCGTGCCTGTTCGGAAGCGATCTGTGTTCATCACGCTGTCCCCGCATCGTCGTTGACGAGGTGTGAGTACAGCGTGACGCTGTGGAACGGCCTCAACGCTCACAGATACGTGAGCGTTGTGAGCGTCGACTAAAGGCCGACCCAGGCCGCCATGTGGTTGAGCGTCTCGGGAGTCCTCCGCGACATGTGTACGAGACCGGTGATCGTGTCACGGGCGGCAGGGTGGTACCGGGTCTGTTCGGGAGCCAGTCGGCGGGCCTCGACCAGCGACTTCAGGGCCGACTCGGTGTGCCCGGTCTCCATCTCGGCGCGTGCCTGGTCGACGAGGAAGTGGGCGCGACGGGATGTCGCCAGTTGGGTCGGCAGTTTCATCTTCCTGGCCTGCTTCAGCGCGTCGTCGAACTGGCGCATCTCAACCGCCGCGGACATCTTGTGCAGGGCCACGTTGGCGGGTCCGAAGCTGAGCCAGTGGACGTCCGAGGCGTCCCCGATCCGCTTGGCGATGCGACGCGCTTCGGTGATGTGGTGGCCGACGCGCGTGACGTCTTCGGCACGCGCGGCGATGACGGAACCACCGAGATGAAGCTGTCCGGTGACGGCAAGGGTCTCTCGGGTCTCTTCCACCTGCAATACCACTGAGTGCCCTGCGGTAATGAGGCGCTGTCCGATCCGGTACTCCCCCTCGCGGAAGTAGACCAGGGCCCGCATGTACTGGCGTACGGCGGCGAGACACGCGTCGGAGGCCCGCTGTGCAGCCCAGTCCATCCGGTCCAGGGCCACCGCAGCCAGGTCGTAGTAGCCGAGCTTCACACTGATGTCGTGCGCTGTGCGGTAGGTGGAGGCGAGGGCCTGCCACAGTTCGGTGGATGGCGTTGCCCAGGCAGTGTGCGTCAGTTCTGCGATGAGTCCGGGCAGTTCGCGCGCCGCACTCCGCAGGTGTGTGGCACGGACCTGGGCACACATGTGGTCGGCCCCGGAGACGAGGCGGTGCGCCGGCCGGGCGGTCAGGTCGGGGTTGGCTCCGAGGTCGTACAGATCCAGGGATTCCCGGATGGGCCGCACCAGCTCGGCGAGCCGGTCGCGCTGCAGTTCGGTCACGTACGGCTGCCCTGTCAGAACCGTCACGTCGACGTTGAGCGCTTTCGCGCAGGCCGCGACGAAGTCGGCCGTGGCCGGTCGTGCCCCGCACTCCACCTGGTTGAGCAGGCTGTAGGAGTACGGCAGGAGGTCGGCGAAGCGGCGCTGAGTGAGCCTGGCCAGTCTGCGCTGTTCCCGGATTCGGGCGCCCGTGTGATTGTCGTCCAGTGAGGGCATGCTGGTCTCCGTTCTGAGCAGCCATCTCGAACGGTACCCGCGCCCGATCGCCCAGTTGCCCTTTTCGTCCCCAACTCCTTCCTGAGTACGGGGACTGTTGCGTGTGATCGGATGGACGCATGGTGACAACTTCCCGTGTGCTCTACCTGTTCGGCTCTGCAGCACCCCCGGTCTTCGACATCGCGAACGTCATTGAAGACGCGCAGGTCCGAGGCTGGGACGTATGCCTCGGTCTCACGCCGACCGCCGCGCGCTGGCTGGACGCACAGCGCGTCGATCTGGAGCAGCTGACGGGCCACCCGGTCCGCAGCGAGTACAAGACGCCAGGCGAGCCGGACGTATGGCCGAAGGCGGACGTCATCGCGGTCGCGCCGGCCACCTTCAACACGATCAACGCGTGGGCGCTCGGCCTCACTCGCGAGTTCGTGGTGGGGGTGGTAGCCGAGGGCATCGGAAAGGGCATTCCCATGGTGACGATGCCGTGCGTGAACGCCGCGTACGTACAGCACCGGCAGTTCGAGCGCAGCGTCGGTGAGTTGCGCGAGATGGGTGTGAGGGTCCTGTACGGCGAGGGAGGCTTCGTACCCAACCAACCCGGCCAGGGGAAGCCGAAGGAGTATCCCTGGCACTTGGTAATCGACGCGGCGGAAGACGTTCTGGAGTTGCCCAGCCAGTAGGCCCAGTAATGATCAGCCCGGTTGATCGTCTTGCCGATGTCCAGCACGACGGTCTCGATCAACCTGAACCGAGCCCGCCAGGAGCCCAGCACGGAAGGCATCGGCATTCGCCGCTTCGAGGACACGGATCTCCTCGGCACCGCAGCGGCGCTGACGGACGTGCACGCGACCGACGGATACCCGGTGGAGGGTGTGGCCCGCCCTGAGGAATGGCTTCGGTCGCAGGACGTACTGGCCTCCTGGGTCGCGCAGGCGGGGCGGAGGATCGTCGGCCGTGTCGCGGTGATGAGGCCGCGTGGTGAGGGCGCAGTGTCGCTCTGGGTCGAACAGAGCGGGGACGACGAGCAGCGCATCGGCGTGCTGGCCCGTCTCTTCGTCGTGCGAGACGCAGGCGGGCGCGCCGTGGGCGAGCGACTGGTCCGGACGGCCATGGGCTACGGACTGAGCCATGACCGCCGCCTGGTTCTGGACGTGATGGTCAAGGACGCAGCCGCCATGCGCCTGTACGAACGCCTCGGCTGGCTCAGGACGGGGCACGTCGCGCACCCCTACGGCCAAGGGCAGGGCATCGAAGCGGCCTGCTATGTGGCTCCAGGGACCGGACCGGTCCAGCTCGTGGGGGCTGTGATCGGACAGGCGCACGGCGACGACTTCCCGGATGTCGACAAGGTGACGGCACTTCGGGTGAGCCGTCTATCGTGGCCCGCAGCGGCACAGGGGGAAGGGGCAACTCGTGGACTGGTTCTGGTGGGTTCTTATCGTCTTCTGGACGGGTGGCTTCGCGTGGGCGGCTGACAACGTCCGCACCGCGCTGCGCAACCGGCATGAGCGCAAGTTGCAGTTGCTGGAGGCGGCGAAACAGGAACGTTTGGCCATCGAAGCAGCCGGCAGGCCGCCGGAGGCGGTGTGCGGATGCACGCACCATCTCGCCAAGCACGACAAGCAGGGCCGGTGCCATGAGCGCGTCGAGGTGCCGACGGCCTGGGACGAGAACAAGAAACCGCTGCGGTACGAGGCCGGCCAGTGCAACTGCCAGCAGTACGTGGGACCGCAGCCTCTCTCACAGGTGTTCGCGGAGGACCTGACGGACCTCGCCTGACCAGGACCGCGAGGCTCTGCTCCGGCCCGCCTCCGGAGGTCGAGGCACCAGTGGCGGGGTGGCGCCCCGGCCCACCGGCCCACCGGCCCGCCGAGTCGGGCGGGCGGGTGGGCGGGTGGGCCAGGACGGCGGTGTCAGACCGACTCGCGCCAGCCGTTTGTGATCGGGAGGCGGCGGTCCTTGCCGAAGCCCTTTGCCGAGATCTTCGTGCCCGGCGGGTACTGGCGTCGCTTGTACTCGGCCGTGTCGACCATGCGCAGGGTCTTCACGACCAGCTCACGGTCGTAGCCCGCCGCGACGATCGCGTCCGCGCCCTGGTCCCGGTCGACGTACAGCTCGAGGATCGCGTCCAGGACGGGGTAGTCCGGGAGGGAGTCCGTGTCGACCTGGCCGGGGCGCAGCTCCGCGCTCGGCGGCTTGGTGATCGAGTTCTCGGGGATCGGCGGGGTCTGGCCCCGTTCCGCCGCGGCACGGTTGCGCCACTCCGCCAGGCGGAAGATCCACGTCTTGTAGACGTCCTTGATCGGGCCGTACGCGCCGACCGAGTCGCCGTACAGCGTCGAGTAGCCGACCGCCAGCTCCGACTTGTTGCCGGGGGCCAGCACGATGTGGCCCTCCTGGTTGGAGATGGCCATCAGAAGCGTGCCGCGCAGACGGGACTGGAGGTTCTCCTCCGCCAGGCCGGTCAGCTCCGTCGACGACATGTACGCGTCGAACATCGGCTCGATCGGCACCGTGCGGAAGTTCAGGCCCGTGCGGCGCGCCAGCTCCGCCGCGTCGCCCTTCGAGTGCTCGGAGGAGTACTTCGACGGCATCGACACCCCGTACACGTGCTGCGCGCCCACCGCGTCACACGCGAGCGCCGCGACGAGCGCCGAGTCGATACCGCCCGACAGCCCGATCAGCACCGAGGTGAAGCCGTTCTTCGCGACGTACGCCCGCAGGCCCACGACCAGCGCCGAGTAGACCTCCTCGGCGTCGTCCAGCCGCTCCGCATACCCGCCGGAGAGCTCCGGCTCGTACGCGGCGAGCGGGTCCTCCGACAGCACGACCCGGTCGATGCGCAGACCGTCGTCCACGACGCCCGTGGGCGCGTCGGCCGAGGCCGCGGGCAGGTCGAGGTCCAGGACCACGCAGCCCTCCGAGAACTGCGGCGCCCGCGCGATCACCTCGCCGTCCTTGTCGACGACGATCGAGTCGCCGTCGAAGACCAGCTCGTCCTGCCCGCCCATCATCGCGAGGTAGGCGGTGGTGCAGCCCGCCTCCTGGGCCCGCTTGCGGACCAGCTCCAGACGGGTGTCGTCCTTGTCGCGCTCGTAGGGTGAGGCGTTGATGGAGAGCAGCAGGCCCGCCTCCGCCGAACGCGCCGCCGGCACCCGGCCGCCGTCCTGCCAGAGGTCCTCGCAGATGGCGAGGGCCACGTCGACGCCGTGGACGCGCAGCACCGGCATGGTGTCGCCCGGCACGAAGTAGCGGAACTCGTCGAAGACGCCGTAGTTGGGCAGGTGGTGCTTGGCGTAGGACAGGACCACCTCGCCGCGGTGCAGCACCGCGCCCGCGTTGCGCGGGGAGCCGGCCGGCCGGCCGAACCTCGACCGACCGCTCTCGGACCGGTCGAGATAGCCGACGACCACCGGCAGCTCGCCGAAGCCCTCGTCGGCGAGGCGCGCGGCGAGCGTGCGCAGGGCCGTGCGGGAGGCCTCGACGAAGGAGGAGCGCAGGGCGAGGTCCTCGACGGGATACCCGGTCAGCGCCATCTCCGGGAACGCCACGAGATGCGCTCCCTGCTCGGCCGAGTGCCGGGTCCAGCGGAGGATCGTTTCGGTGTTGCCGACGAGGTCGCCGACGCGCGAGTCGATCTGGTTCAGGGCGAGACGAAGTTGAGGCACGGGGCCAGTGTAATCGTCAGAGCGACGCGATGGGGTGGCGTGAGATGTCGTCCACCTCACGCCACCCACCGGTACGCCCCGCTTCAGCGCTTCACGCTCTGTTTCGGCGCTTCACGCCCGGGGTCAGCGCTTCACGCCTTGTTTCAGCGCTTGCGGTACGACTCCACGTAACCGCTTGCGGGCGTTCCCACGCCGGTGACGTCGTCGTACCCCTTCACCGCGGACAGCGAGCTGTCCTTGCCGAGGCTGCGGACCGAGGTCAGCAGGCCCCCCGACGCGTCGAAGCTGTTGGCGAAGTCGACGCGCGCGACCGCGAGCCCGGAACCCGTCGGGTTGTCCGTGACGTCGTGGTAGACCCGGGAGCCGAACTTGGAGTAGATCGACGGGTTGGCGAAACCGATCGCCTTGCCGCCGTGCGCCTCCTGGGCCAGCGCCTGGACGGCCGCGATCACCGGAGCGGCGAGCGAGGTGCCGCCGATGCGGTACTCGCTGTACTGCTCCGACCCGTCCGGGAAGGTCTGGGTCTGGCCGACCTTGAAACCGGTGTTCGGGTCGGCGATCGCCGCGATGTCCGGGACGACGCGGTTGCCCGCGGCGTTGTTGGCCTTCGCGAGCGCGTCCGGGACGACACCCTTCTGGTAGAAGGGCTCGGCGACCGTCTTGCTGGTGCCGCCGCCCGCACCCGAGGTGAACGCGCCCGGGAAGCCGGTCCAGCTCTTGCCGTCCGCGGACAGCGTGGCCTTCTCGGTGCCCCAGCCGGTCTCCCACAGGTACTTGTCGCCCTTGCCGACCGCCAGCGAGGTACCGCCGACCGCCGTCACCCACGCCGAGTTGGCCGGGGTGTCGACCTGCTTCGTCCCGGTGTTGGCGACCTCGTCGCCGTTGTCGCCGGAGGAGAAGTAGAAGCCGATGCCCTCGACCGCGCCGAACTGGAAGACCTGGTCGTAGGCGGCCGCGAGGTCCGGCGTCTGGTTGGCCTCGATGTCGCCCCACGAGTTGGAGACGATGTCGGCCAGGTGGTTGTCGACGATCTTGCTGAGCGAGTCGAGCAGGTCGTCGTCCATGCAGGACGCGCCGCCCACGTAGGTGACGTTCGCGTCCGGCGCGACCGCGTGCACGGCCTCGACGTCGAGGGTCTCCTCGCCGTACCAGCCGGAGGCGTCGCACTCGTCGGCGCCGGTGTGCGTGTAGTTCTTGGGCAGCACCTGGCTCAGCTGGCCGGTCTTCCACGCGGCGTCGCCGTGCTTCTTCGCGTAGGTCTGCGCGTCGAAGGCGATGGTCGGCGAGGCGAACGCGTCCGTGATGGCGACGCGAACACCCTTGCCCGTGTACTTGCCCGCACCGTAGGCGGCCCGCAGCTGCTTGCCGGTGTACCCCTCGACGGCGTACGGGATCTTCTTGCCGTACGCGTCCGGCAGCGTGGTCGCGGTGTTCGAGCCGTAGTACGAGGAGAACGGCCCGGAGTTCTTGAACACCGTGGACGGACCGGGCAGCTGGTCGCTGTGGGTCGCCTTGTGCGGCGCGTTGTCCAGACCGGTGACGGTCAGGACGGCGCCGTCGAGGCTCGCGGGAGCCGAGGCCGACTTCGCGGGCGCGCGGTAAGTCTTGCCGCTCTTGGCGTAGTTGTGCAGCTGGGTGCCGAACGCCTTCTCGGCGGCGGCCACTTCACCGCTGACGGAGACGTAGTGCTCGGTCGTGCCCGTCACCTTCAGTCCGGCCGCGGTCAGCCACGACTTGACCGCGGCCACCTGCGCCGCGGTCGCGCCGAAACGGGCCTGCGCCTGCCCGGCGGAAAGGTACTTGCCGTAGGCGGCGGAGCTCGGGTCGGAAACCGCCTTCGCGTACTGCGCGAGGCCGGCGGCGTCACGTCCCGCGAGGTAGACCCGGGCGGAGACCTGGGCGCTGTCCGCGGTCGATCCCTTGTCCGCCTTGGCCGTGGCCCACGCCGGCTTGGTCCCGGCCAGCGTGTCACGGGTGGGGCTGTCCGCGGCGTGCGCCGCGGGTATGCCGAGCGCCAGCGCACCGGCGATCATCGGCAGTGTCGCTGCCATGCTCGCGGCGCGCAGCGCGGCACGGTTGGATCTCATAGGACCCCCTGTATGTGGTTCGACGCGAGTAGATCACTCGCCTCGGCCACTCTGGCCCTGAACCGTTCATGCCAGGGGAATGCGAAACCCAAGAAGACCCCAAGTAACCGCTGTCGGCGGCGTTTTGGGGTTTAGATCCTTTCGGCAGCGTTACGTCCGGCTGCAAATCCTCACGTCCCACCCGGGAGTCTCAGGTGGGACGGTGTCCGTTCTGCCGGAGCCGGGTGTGCATCTCGTCGTGGGCGCGGGCGGAGTGCGGGTTGCCGGGGTCGTGCATACGGAGCAGGTAGGAGTAGAGGGCCGCGACGCACAAGTCCCGCTGTGGGTAGGGCGCGTCGTCGACCAGCCGTAGATCGCGCGAGACCTCGCGGATGGTTCCGTCGGCCGTCGTGTACAGCGGATGCCAGACCAGGGTGATCGCCCGCCCGGCCTGCTCGCCCATTTCCTGCATTTTCCGCAACTGCGGTATCTCCTGGTCCTGCAGGACGCTGTCGGGATCGTGCGCCCGGAGGAAGACGTGCACGGGCCCGGTCGCCCGCTGCACGAACGCCACCGACAGAAGGTTCCAGAGCGGCCCGATGAGGGAGAAGTCGGGGTGCAGCCGGAGACTGTTGATCACTCTGCCGAGGTTGGAGTGCTCCAGCGTCGTATGGCCCTTGGCGGTCGCGTAGTCGTTGACGTCGAGGCCGCCGGACCACAGCCCCATGGTGGGGGTGGAGATCCGCAGATGATCGCCGACCATGTCGATGACCGCCCGGTACCAGTCGTTCCCGGAGCGCCGGGCCCGCCGCTGAGACCGTGTCAGGTGCAGGTCGGCGAGTGACGTCTCCAGCTCCTCCTGCTGCCGGATGCCGCCCATGAGGAGCTGCCACACGGCGTCCAGGGTGTCCCGCTCGAACCCGGCCTGACGCATCAGGACTTGGAACTGCGGCCATTCCGGATGCTCGACGGGGCGCTCGGCGTAGCGGGCGCTGTCGCCCCAGGCCTGGCCGTCGCCCGCCCCGGCCCGCTGGACGGCGACGGCCCGGGACACGGCCGCGTTGCCGGCCAGCCGCTGCAGGGCGAGCAACCCGGCGGCCGGCCCTGCCGCCGGGGGCGTGACCCGCTGTTGCCGTCCCCGGCCGGCGTGCTCGGCACTCCGTGAGTCCTGCGCGCGCAATCGTCCTCCCCTTCGCGGTCGGCTCTGCTGCCCCCCGGCGGTCGCCCCGAAAGCAGTACGGCCGACAAAGCCCAAGAGACTCAAGGCGCACGCCACATGACCCACGGCCCCCGGCACGCGGCGCACGCCACATGACCCACGGCCCCCGGCACGCGGCGCACGCCACGTGGCCCACGGCCCCCGGCACGTGGCCCACGGCCCCCGGCACGTGGCCCACGGCCCACGGCCCACGGCCTACGGCCCACGGCCTACGGCCCACGGCCCACGGCCCACGGCCCACGGCCCGCGGCACGTGGCCCACGGCCTACGGCCTACGGCCCACGGCCCACGGCCTACGGCACGCGGCACGTGGCCCACGGCCCACGGCACGGGGCCTACGGCCCACGGCCCACGGCACGCGGCCTACGGCCCCCGGCCCCACGGCCCCACGGCACGGCACACCGACCACCCCGCACGACTCAGCGCGCTTGGGCGCCCCGTTCCTTCAACATGTCGGCCATCAGCTTGATCTCCGACTGCTGCGCCTCGACCATGCCCTGGGCGAGCCGCTTCTCCACGCCCACGGTGCACTTGGCGACACACCCCTCGGCCATGTGGACACCGCCCTTGTGGTGGTCGGTCATCAGCTGGAGGAAGAAGACCTCGGCCTGCTTCCCGTTGAGCGTGCCGAGCTTCTTCAGCTCGGCGTTGGTGGCCATGCCGGGCATGAGGGCGCCGTCCTCGCCGTCGCTCATGCCGCCCATGCCCATCCAGGTCATGGGCGCGTCGGACGACACCTTCGGCAGCCCCCAGAGATCGAGCCACCCGAGCAGCATGCCGCGCTGGTTGGCCTGCGTCTGCGCGATGTCGTAGGCGAGGCGTCGTACGTCCGCGTCGGTCGTCCGGTCCCGCACGATGTACGACATCTCGACGGCCTGCTGGTGGTGCACGGCCATGTCCCGGGCGAATCCGGCGTCGGCGGAGTCGACGGCGGGGGGTGCGGCGCCCGACGAGCCGTCCTCGGCGACGGAGTAGGTGACGGCCCCGGCGGCGACGAGCACTCCGGCCACGGCGACCGCCACTCCCGCATACCTCACTGCGACAGACCGCCCGTGCAGGCCGCGCCCGGCTCGGGCGTCTGCTCGCCCTGCACGAACTTCGCGAAGAACTTGTCCACGTTCGCGTCGCTCGCACTCGTCACCGTGCGCTGGTGGCCCCACGCGGTGAGCATGATCGGGTCGGCCTGGGCGTCGTCCGGGCTCATGAGGGTGTAGGGCGTCTTCTTGACCTTGGCGGCCAGCGCGTCGACGTCGGCCTTGCTCGCCTTGCTGTTGTACGTCACCCAGACCGCGCCGTGCTCCAGCGAGTGGACGGCGTTCATGTTGTCGAGCGCCTTGGTGTAGACGTCGCCGTTGCAGTTCATCCAGACCTGGTTGTGGTTCCCGCCGACCGGAGGCTCGGTCGGGTACTTCACCGTCTTGGCGACGTGGGTACGCCCGAGCGTCCCCTTCCACGTCTTGACCCCGTCCGAGCCGGTGACGAACTTCCCCGAGGCCTTGGCGTCGGCGGCGCTGGAGGAGTCGTCGCCGGACTGCGACTTCACGACGAACACACCGCCGGTGACGAGCGCGGCGACGGCGACGACACTGCCGGTGATGGCGAGAAACCGGTTACGTCGCTCGCGGGCCTGCTCGGCCCGCCGCATCTCCGCTATGCGCGCCTTGCGCGTCGCATTGTTGGTCTTGTTTGCGGAACCCATGAGACCTGTCCTTCTGGGGGAAAGGGGCGGGACGGGAGGGGAGGCTGCTGTTTCTGTCCAACGGGTCCGCTGATCGTAATGGGGCGGGTGGGCGATCTCGTAGGCAGGTCACAGCCAAGAAGCCGGATTCCGAGAGGAACAAGGGAGGGACAGGGGAGGAAACGAGACAGGACCCGAGACAGGACCCGAGGCCGGGAAGACGCCGGAGGAATAATTTGAAGCGGAGATGCGCATTATCTACGCTTCCTCCCATGCGGCTCTTGCGATCCACCGACCTGGCACTGCGTGTCCTCATGAGGCTCGCGGTGGCGGACGAGAACCCGGAGACCACCCCCACCACGCGCGAGGTCGCGGCCGCGATGGAGGTCCCCTACACCCACGCGGCCAAGGTCGTGGCCGAGCTCCAGCACCTGGGCCTCCTGGCGGCCCGCCGGGGCAGGGGCGGCGGCCTGGCCCTGACGGAGCAGGGCCGTACGGCGTCGGTGGGCGGCCTCGTCCGCGCCTTCGAGGGCGACGGCGACGTCGTCGACTGCGAGGGCGCCACCCCCTGCCCCCTGAACTCGGCCTGCCGCCTCCGAGGCGCCCTGCGCCGCGCCCAGGAGGCGTTCTTCGTTTCCCTGGACCCGATCACGATCACGGACATCGTGCGAGAACCGACGGGCCCACTCCTCCTGGGGATCTCCGGACGACCTGAGTGACTGCGCTGAGTGACTGCGCTCGTCCGCACCCCGGACGCCGCCTATCGTTTCCGGGCCCGGTAGTGCCTCATCAACGCGGTGATCCGTTCCGGGTTCGCCTGGCCGTTGAGTTCGGTGAGGAGATCGTCCGGGCACAGCTCGTACAGATCGCCCCACCAACGGCGTCCCCGGTTGTCCCAGATCCGGTAGCCGCCGGGCACGCCCCTGGCGACGTAGCGTCTCCTGCTCACTGCCCCCCGTTTCGGCGGCCGCTGCGCGTACCGGCCGCGCAACCCCATTGAAAGCACCCGGTCGGGCCGGATTGGATGGCCCGATGGAACGCATCGAAGCAGAGCTGTTCACCGCCGGCGGCAACGACGCCGTGGTCCGCTTGCCCGGCCGGCGGTTCCCCGGGGTGCTGGTGCAGGGCGACTCCCTGCACATCCTCCGCACCGACGCGGCCGAGCTGGTGGAGGCGTGCGACCGCGGCGACCTGAGCGACGCCCGCGACGCCGCAGGCCTTCTCCTGGCCGGGTTCGACGCCCTGCTGAAGCGCTATGCGACCGCGTTGGAGGAACACGACATCCCGCGGCCGTACTGAGCGGCCGTACTGAGTCCGGCAGCCCTTGAACCTGCTCCCCGTTGATCGTCCGATCGTCCGGGAAGCGTCCGCATCGGGCGTGATCACTTCCTTCGGACGTTGTCGGACGGTGCTCGGCGCTAGCCCGCCGGGTGGGGAGCCGTACCCACGCCCGGGACCGATGCCTGCGCATCGTCGAACGAGTACGTCTCGTTCTCACCGAAGTCCGGGGCTTGGAAGGGGTTCGTCGCCGGAGGCGGCGATGCCGTGGCGGCACCGCGAGGCGCACCCTCCGGAGCGGAGAACAGCGAGGTCAGTTCGATGAGAGGTCTCCCAATCGTTACAGGATCATGGAGGGGACCCGGTCTGCCGTGACCGGGCGCCGCGGTTCTACAGCTTGCTCATCTTGGAGTAGGGACTCAGGATCCGCTCCTGAGCCGAACCGAAATCCACGAGCACCGCGATCCCGTCCTCGATGCCGACCACTCGGCCGAGGCCGTACATGTCATGCGTGACCTGGTCCCCCACGGCGAACTGCTTGGGAACCGGCGCGACCGGAGCCTTGAAGGGGCTGGTAGGCAAATAACGCTTCGGGGCAGCTGGCTTTGTCATTGCCTCCAGTATGCGCCAGCGCGCGTCCGGCCGCTGCGGTCGTCCGCGACTACGTCGACCGATCGGTGCCGGGAGCCGTCACGGAAGGTGACGGGCGGGGCCGGACGCCTGACGCTCACGGCCGTGTCCCGGCGACCTCGCCCGCGCCGATCGCTCTGCTCCGACCGGATGTCAGAGGGCCCGGGCATCATCTGGTGGATGCGCTACACACGTTGGACTTCCGACCGCATGTTCGTCTCGTACTGCCAGTACTACCTCCAGGGTGACGAGTTCCTCACGGAGTACGACGACGCCGACACCGTCGAGCGGATCTTCGAGGGCAACAGTCTGGCCGCCGGGGGGCCTGAGCACCTGACGATGTTCGCCGGCACGCACACCGGGTGGATCCGGCTGACCACCGAGCAGTGCCCGCAGGAGCCGCCCTTGGACGCACAGGGGGAGGGGGAGGAGGACGGGGGAGAGGGGGAGTGGGAGACCGTCGTGGACGTGAGCGTCTGCAGCACCAGCGGGGTGCTGCGGTTGTTCAAGTGGGGCGGGGACGTCGTCGAGGACGCCGGGAACTTCGCCGTCGCGGGGGCCGGCTGGTATCGGGTCCGGGTCCGGGCGCGAGGGCGGGACGCCGGCGCGACGAACGCGGGGGACGAAGTGGTCGAGGAGCACCGGGTGAGCGTGTGGCCCGCCCCGCCCCTGCCGGACGTCGTCCACCGCGCGGACGACGCCTTCGCCCGCGCGCACTACGACCCCGGCCGGCCGCCCGGGCTGCCCATCCACCCCTGACGTCCGGCCCTCGGATCCGGTTTCGGGGTCCGGTTTCGGGTCAGGCCTTGGCCAGCCACAGGTCGGGGCCGAACACCTCGTAGTGCACGTCCGCGGGGGCGACCCCCTTCTCGATCAGCTGCGCCCGCACGGCCCGCATGAACGGCAGCGGGCCGCACAGGTACGCGCGCGTGCCCGGTGCGACGGGGACGTCCGTGAGGTCGGCCAGCCCGGTCCGGGCGTCCGCCGGGGCCTCGCGCTCGTACCAGAGGTGTACGGACGCGTCGGGCAGCTTCGCCGCGTACGTCTCGTGGTCCGCGCGCAGGGCGTGGTCCGCGGGGGAGCGGTCCGCGTGGACGACCGTGACCGGGGCGCCGTGGCCGGCGGCAGCCAGGTGGGCCAGCATCGCGACGATCGGGGTGACGCCGATGCCGGCCGAGGCGAGGAGGAGCGGGGCGCTCTGGGCGTCGTCCAGGACCAGGTCGCCGTACGGCTCGGAGAGCTCCAGGACGCTGCCCTCCCGCACGCGCGCGTGCAGGTCGTTCGAGACCTCGCCCGCCGGGGTCGTCGCGCCGCCCGGCACGCGCTTGACGCTGATCCGGCGCAGGTCCGACCCCGGCGTGCCGGAGAGGCTGTACTGGCGTATCTGGCGGGCGCCGTCGGGGAGCTGGGTGCGGACGGACACGTACTGGCCCGCGCGGAAGTCCCGTACGGGCCCCCCGTCGAGCGGCCGCAGGCGGAAGGAGACGACGTCCGCGGTCTCTGTGACGCGTTCCACGACCTCCCACTCACGCCACGAGCCGCCGCCCTGGCCGCCGTCGCCGGACCCGCTCTCCTCGTACAGCCGGCGCTCGATCGCGATCAGGGCGTTCGCCATCAGCCAGTAGACCTCGTCCCAGGCCGCCGCGACCTCCGGGGTGACCGCCTCGCCGAGGACGTCGGCGATGGCGGCGAAGAGGTGCTCGCGGACGACCTCGTACTGCTCGGGCGCGATCCCCAGTGAGGCGTGTTTGTGGGCGATGCGGGTGAGCATCGCGTCCGGGCGGTGCTCCGGGTGGTCGACGAGGTGGCCGGCGAAGGCGGCTATCGAGCCCGCGAGGGCCTGGCTCTGGGTGCCAGCCGCCTGGTTGCCGCGGTTGAACAGGTCGCGCAGGAGGTCGGGGTGCGCCGCGAACAGGCCGGCGTAGAAGCGCTCGGAGATCTCGCCGATGGCCGCGCCCACGGCGGGGAGGGTGGCGCGGACGGTGGCTGCGGACTGTTCGGACAGCATCGGGGCTCCTCGGGATTCGGGGCTGCGCAAGGGTCGCCGGGGTACGGCGGCGCCACGGCGCGCGACTCGTCGCTCGGCTGTCCGGCACGCTAGTTAAACTTGCATCTGAGATGCAAATTAAGCGGGTGGATCGAGACGGGGGAGGTCGGGCATTACGGATGTCGGTCCGAGCAGGCAAGATGGGCGGCAGAGCAGTACACCTGCCGGACGTGAGGCGGTACACCTGCCGGACGCGAGAGCAGTACATCTGCCGGACGTGCGGCGTTCAGGCCCGGGTCGCCGAGGCGATCATGGTCCGCAACGTGCGTGAAACGGTGTTGTGGTGTGATGCTCAGGTGCCCGACCGCCTCTTTCGTGGGACGGGAGACAGGCGGCCTGACCAGCAAGGATGGGGAAGCGGAAGATGGACAAACAGCAGGAGTTCGTGCTCCGGACGTTGGAGGAGCGCGACATCCGGTTCGTACGGCTGTGGTTCACGGACGTGCTGGGCTTCCTCAAGTCCGTCGCCGTGGCCCCCGCCGAGCTCGAGCAGGCGTTCGATGAGGGCATCGGCTTCGACGGCTCCGCGATCGAGGGCTTCGCCCGGGTCTACGAGTCGGACATGATCGCCAAGCCGGACCCGTCCACCTTCCAGGTCCTGCCCTGGCGCGCCGAGGCCCCCGGCACCGCCCGCATGTTCTGCGACATCCTCATGCCGGACGGCTCGCCGTCCTTCGCGGACCCGCGCTACGTGCTCAAGCGCGCCCTCGCCCGCGCCTCCGACCTGGGCTTCACCTTCTACACCCACCCGGAGATCGAGTTCTTCCTGCTGAAGGACAAGCCGACCGACGGCTCCCGCCCGACCCCGGCCGACAACTCCGGCTACTTCGACCACACCCCGCACAACGTCGGCATGGACTTCCGCCGCCAGGCGATCACCATGCTGGAGTCGATGGGCATCTCGGTCGAGTTCTCCCACCACGAGGGCGCCCCCGGCCAGCAGGAGATCGACCTGCGCTACGCCGACGCGCTCTCCACGGCCGACAACATCATGACGTTCCGCCTGGTCATGAAGCAGGTCGCGCTGGAGCAGGGAGTCCAGGCGACCTTCATGCCGAAGCCGTTCTCCGAGCACCCCGGCTCCGGCATGCACACGCACCTCTCCCTCTTCGAGGGCGACCGCAACGCGTTCTACGAGTCCGGCGCGGAGTACCAGCTGTCCAAGGTCGGCCGGTCCTTCATCGCGGGCCTGCTCAAGCACGCCGCCGAGATCGCCGCCGTCACCAACCAGTGGGTCAACTCCTACAAGCGGATCTGGGGCGGCTCCGAGCGCACCGCCGGCGCCGGCGGCGAGGCCCCCTCGTACATCTGCTGGGGCCACAACAACCGCTCCGCGCTGGTCCGCGTTCCGATGTACAAGCCCGGCAAGACGGGCTCCGCCCGCATCGAGGTCCGCTCCCTCGACTCCGGCGCCAACCCGTACCTCGCGTACGCCATGCTGCTCGCCGCCGGCCTCAAGGGCGTCGAGGAGGGCTACGAGCTTCCGCCGGGGGCCGAGGACGACGTCTGGGCCCTGTCGGACGCCGAGCGCCGCGCCATGGGCATCGAGCCGCTCCCGCAGAACCTCGGCGAGGCGCTGAGCCTGATGGAACGCAGCGACCTCGTCGCCGAAACCCTCGGCGAACACGTCTTCGACTTCTTCCTGCGCAACAAGCGCGCGGAGTGGCACGAGTACCGCTCCGAGGTGACCGCGTTCGAGCTGCGGAAGAACCTGCCGGTGCTGTAGGGGCAGGTCAGATCTGGTCTTCGCTGAAGCGATACACAGCGATGCACGGCGATGCACAGGGCCGACGGTGAGGACGCCGTCGGCCCTGTGGCGTCTACCGCGGCGCCCGCGTGATGATCATGGGACAACACGGCGGCCCTGTGTGGTCATGGTGCCCAGATCCCTGTGATGTCCGTCGCGGAGGCCGCGTTGCCGGCGTGGGCGGTCAGGTCCTGGCTGTCCTCCAGGGTGCGCAGCAGGTCGTAGTGGTTGTACTTCGTCGACGAGGACGAACCCGGCGTCACCGGCTGGCCGTACAGGACCGTCGGGATGCGGTTGCCGGCGAGGCGGTTGTCCTCGTCGAAGGTGACGACGAGGAGGCTGTTGTGGGTCCTGGCCCACGCGGCGTAGGCGCTCAGGTTGTTCTTCAGCCAGGTGTCGCCGGTCGCCACCGGGCAGTCGTGCATGTCGTTGCACAGGTCGGGGACGACGAAGGACACGTGGGGGAGCGTCGAGTAGTCGGTCGGGAACTGTGCGAAGGTCTTCGCCGTCGACGTCGGGACGTTGCTGAAGCCGAACCACGGGTTGTGCTTGCGGGCGTAGTCGCCGCTGCTGCACGTCGTCGAGCCCTGGCCGGGCAGCGTCTCGTTGTAGCTGGTCCAGGTGCGGCCGGCCGCGATCAGCTCCGAGGCGAGGTTCGCGGCCGAGGAGAAGCCGGGCGAGTAGCAACTGTCGTCCGTGATGCCCTGGGTGGAGCCGGAGAACAGCGCGAAGTAGTTGGGCTGGCTCGGGTGGGTCTCGGCGTACGACTGGGAGAGGTTGGCCCCGCCGGTCTTGAGCGAGTTGATGTACGGGGCGCTGGAGGCGCCGATGACCTGGCTGTAGGCGTGGTTCTCGAAGACCACGACGACCACGTGGTCCGGGGTCGGCACGCCCGCCACCGCCCGCGCGGACGGGGACGAGCCGCCGAGACCGGACCACAGGCCCGCGGCGACCGCCGTGAGGGCGAGAGCGGACGCCACGACCGCACGGCGGCTGCGGCGGTACCAGCGGTACGGGGAGCTGCCGGAACTGCCAGTCGTGCCGGACACATCAGCCTCCGGTGGGGGTGAGGAGCGGGGCGGCGGGTGGGTGTTAAGGCTGCTGCTGCCCGGTGGGGTCCGTCGGGGCGGACGGGGCTGCCAGGGCCGCCAGGACCTTGTGCAGGGGTTCGGTCTCGCGGCGGCGGTACTTCTGGATCGCCCACCCTCCCCCACTCTCGAACTCCGCTCGAGCGGGGGGACCCCCATCGTCCGGATCCTTGAAGTACATGAAGGTCGCTCCGTCCTGCGGGGCGAACTGCTGGGGTTCGGTGACCTCAAGCCCCCGCGCGGTCAGCTCCTCGTACGCCGCCTTCGCGTCCGTCACGCAGAGCTGCATGCCGTGGTACGTGCCCGGCTGCGGGGTGCCCGTCGGGACCTGGAGGCCGTCCACCAGGGCGATCGAACAGCCCGCGCCGGGCGGGGTGAGCTGCACGATCCGAACGCCCTCCATCACCTGGCCGTCGAGGTGGACGTGGAAGCCGACCTTGTCCTGGTAGAACTCCTTGGCCCGGTCCACGTCCGACACCGGGAGCAGGATCACTTCGAGGGTCATGGTCATGGGTGTGGTGGTGCTCATGAGGCGGCTCTCCCTTGTCGGTCCGTGCGGGCGACTCTTCGGACTGGCTCTTCGGACTGGCTCTTCGGACGTCGTACGGCTCCCCACTCAACACAGAACCTGAAACCGGCCCGGAGCGCCACCGTGGGGTGAGGGTTACGCTCAAGTGCGGACGACCTTGATCGAGGAGGCCTGGATGGCGCCGGGGCGCAGGAGCAGTACCTTCACACGGCTGCTGCGGCACGGTTTCACCGATCCGTCCGCCGCCGAGCGGCTCCTGGACGGGCCCGAGCTGTCCCCGGTGCGCAGTGATCCGTTTCTGCTGGAGGCCCTCGGCGGCACCGCCGATCCCGATCTGGCCCTGCGCGGTCTCGTCCGGCTGCTGGAGGCGCAGCCCGGGCACACCGCCCGGCGGGAGCTGCTCGACACGCTGATAGCGGCCAAGCCGCTGCGCGACCGGCTGCTGGGGGTGCTGGGGGCGTCCGCCGCGCTCGCCGATCACCTTGCCCGGCATCCGCGGGACTGGGAGGCGCTGGTCACGTACGAGCCCCGGGATCTGCATCCCGGGGTGGAGGAGTTCGAGCGCGGGCTGTCCGAGGCCACCGATCCCGTGCTGTTGCGCGTCGCCTACCGGCGGTGTCTGCTGTCCATCGCGGCGCGTGACGTGTGCGGGACGACCGATCTCGCCGAGACGGCCGCCGAGCTCGCCGATCTCGCCACGGCCACGTTGCGGGCAGCCTTGGGGCTGGCTCGGGCCGCGGCGCCGGACGACGCCGCGTTGTGCCGGCTCGCGGTCATCGCCATGGGCAAGTGCGGCGGGCATGAACTGAACTACGTGTCGGACGTCGATGTCATCTTCGTGGGGGAGGCCGTCGGCGGGGCCGACGAGGGGAAGGCGTTGCGGGCCGCCACCAAGCTCGCCTCGCACATGATGCGGATCTGTTCCGAGACCACCGTGGAAGGGTCCATCTGGCCCGTCGACGCCAACCTGCGGCCCGAGGGGCGCAACGGGCCGCTCGTGCGGACGCTCAGCAGTCATGTCGCGTACTACCAGCGGTGGGCCAAGACCTGGGAGTTCCAGGCCCTGTTGAAGGCGCGGCCGGTGGCGGGGGATCTGGAGCTGGGGGCGGAGTACGTCGCCGCCGTCGAACCCCTGGTGTGGAAGGCCGCCGAGCGGGAGAACTTCGTCACCGACGTGCAGAAGATGCGGCGGCGGGTCGTCGAGAACATTCCGGCCGCCGAGGTCGAGCGTGAACTGAAGCTCGGACCCGGGGGGTTGAGGGACGTCGAGTTCGCCGTGCAGCTGCTGCAGTTGGTGCACGGGCGGGCCGATGTCTCGTTGCGGAGCGGGACCACGCTGGACGCTCTCCAGGCGCTGGCTGCGGGGGGTTACGTCGGGCGGGCCGATGCCGAGCAACTCGATGTCGCGTACCGGTTTCTGCGGTCCATGGAGCATCGGATCCAGCTGTACCGGCTGCGGCGGACCCATCTGGTTCCGGAGGGCGAGGCCGATCTGCGGCGGCTTGGTCGGTCGCTCGGGCTGCGGACCGATCCTGTGGTGGAACTGGGGCGGGAGTGGAAGCGGCATGCGGCTGTGGTGCGGCGGCTGCACGAGAAACTCTTCTACCGGCCGCTGCTCGATGCCGTTGCCCAACTCGCCCCCGGCGAGAGCCGGTTGAGTCCTGAGGCGGCTCGGGAACGGCTGGTCGCGCTCGGGTACGCCGATCCTGCTTCTGCGTTGCGTCATCTGGAGGCGTTGGCTTCCGGTGTCTCACGGAAGGCTGCCATTCAGCGGACTTTGCTGCCTGTGCTGTTGGGATGGTTCGCCGACTCCGCCGATCCGGACGCCGGGCTGCTGAACTTCCGCAAGGTGTCGGACGCGTTGGGCAAGACGCCTTGGTATCTGCGGTTGTTGAGGGACGAGGGGGCGGCCGCGGAGAATCTCGCGCGTGTCCTTTCCGCCGGGCGGCTCGCCCCCGATCTGTTGATGCGGGCGCCGGAAGCGGTGGCGCTGCTGGGGGACGGGGACGGCGGGGGGCTCGAGCCTCGGGGGCGGGCCCAGCTGGAGCAGGAGATACTCGCCGCGGTGGGGCGGGCCGAGGGGGTCGTGCAGGCGGTCACCGCGGCGCGTGGGGTCCGGCGGCGTGAGCTGTTCCGTACGGCCGCCGCGGACATCGTCGGCTCGTACGGCACCGAGGCGCAGCCGGTCGAGGCCGATCAGGGGGCCCTGGTGGACCTGGTGGGCGGGGCCGTGTCGGACCTCACGGCTGCCACGCTGGCCGGGACGCTGCGGGCGGTCGTGCGCGAGGGGTGGGGGGACACGCTGCCCACGTGCTTCGCGGTGGTGGGGATGGGGCGGTTCGGGGGGCACGAGCTGGGCTACGGCTCCGATGCGGATGTGCTGTTCGTGCACGAGCCCCGGGACGGCGTCGATGAGCGGGAGGCGGCTGACGCCGCCAACAAGGTCGTCTCCGAGATGCGTCGGCTGCTGCAGATTCCCAGCGCTGATCCGCCGCTTCTCGTGGACGCGGATCTGCGGCCGGAGGGTAAGTCCGGGCCGCTGGTGCGATCGTTGAAGTCCTACGAGGCCTACTACCGGCGGTGGTCGCTGGTCTGGGAGTCGCAGGCGCTGCTGCGGGCTGAACTCGTCGCCGGGGATGAGGAGTTGGGGCGACGGTTCATTGAGCTGGTCGATCCGTTGCGGTATCCGGTGGGCGGACTGGGCGACGATGCCGTTCGGGAGATCCGGCGGCTCAAGGCTCGTATGGAGACGGAGCGGATGCCTCGCGGAGTCGATCCCAAGCTGCACACCAAGCTCGGGCCGGGTGGGCTTTCCGACGTGGAGTGGACCGTGCAGTTGCTTCAGATGCGGCACGGCTCCACGGAGCCGGGGTTGCGCACCACCCGTACCCGGAAGGCGCTGGCGGCGGCGTGCGCGGCCGGACTGATCTCGGCCGAGGACGCGTCGACGCTCGACGAGGCGTGGGTGTTGGCCACTCGGGTGCGCAACGCGGTGATGCTGGTGCGGGGGCGGGCCGGGGACACGTTTCCGTCCGATCCTCGTGAACTGGTCGCTGTGGGGCGGTACTTGGGGTACGGGCCGGGGCGGGTCGGAGACATGCTGGACGACTATCGGCGTACCGCGCGGCGGGCTCGGGGTGTGGTGGACGAGCTGTTCTACGCGGGGTAGGCGGGTCGGGCGGGGCTCGGCTGTTTCCTTTCGGGTGGGTCCGGCAGTGAGTGGGGTCCGGCAGTGGGTGGGGTCCGGCAGGGGGGGGCCGGCAGTGGGTGGGTCGGGGCCGTGGCGGTGCGTCGAGCCCGTCGCGTGTTGGGCGTACTGCTGCATGTTTCCTATGTGCTGTCGGCAGTGACGAGCTAAGCGACGGGCTGCGACGCACCGCCACGGCCCGCTCCCGCCGTCTCTCGGGTGCGGGATGGGTCGTCGGGCCCGTGGTGTCCCTTCGTTTTCTTGTTTCCGTGGTTCTTGCGGGTCAGGGCTACGGCCAGGAGTACTACCGCCATGCCCGCCAGGACGCGTGGGTTCAGGTCTTCGTCCAGGACCGTTGCGCCCAGGGCTACTGAGACCACGGGGAGCAGGTAGCCGACTGTCGCCGCCGCTGTGGGGCCCTCGTCCGCAATGAGGCGGTAGTTGAGGTAGAAGGTCATGCCTGTGCCGAGGACGCCGAGTACGAGGACGGCGAGGAGCGCGGTGGCGTCCGGGTGGGAGGGGGACGCCGTGGGGAGGGCCAGGGTGGTCCAGGCTGTGGCGGCCAGGAGTTGCGCCGCTGACATGGCCAGGGGGGTGTCGTTGGTCGTGAGGTGGCGGGACATGTAGGCGAAGGCGACCGCGTAGCTGGCTGCTGCCGCGAGGAGGGCCAGGGCGGGCCAGGTGAGGAGGCCCTCCTGGCGCCAGGGGGCGAAGATCACCAGCGTGCCGGCGAAGCCCAGGAGGAGGCCGGTCAGGCGGGTGGGGGGAAGGGGGCGGTCCGTGCCCAGGACGATGCCTATGAGGAGGGACCAGAGGGGGGTGGTGGCGTTGAGGACGCCTGCGATGCCTGAGTCGACGTGCTGCTCGCCCAGGGCGAAGAGGGCGAAGGGGAGGGCGTTGCAGAAGAGGGCGGCGATGGCGAGGTGGCGCCAGGTCGACTTGGAGCGGGGGAGGCGCTGGCCCGCCCTGCGGGCCAGGAGGAGGAGTACGGCCGTCCCCAGGGCGCAGCGGGTGACGGTGATCTGGGTGGGGGTGAGGCCATGGGTGAGGGACAGCTTGATCCAGAGGAAGCCGGAGCCCCAGAAGAGGGCCAGTGCCGCCATGCGGAGGGTGGAGGGCATGGGTCTACGGTCGTCCGGTTGAGGGTTGAGGACAAGTGAAATGTTTTGGATGGTTCATTAAGGTGGGCTGCATGATTGATGTGCGACGGATGCAGGTGTTGCGGGCTGTGGTGGGCAGTGGGTCCGTCACGGGGGCTGCTGGGGCTCTGGGGTACACGCCGTCCGCAGTGAGTCAGCAGATCGCCGCCCTGGAGAAGGAGGTGGGGGCTGAGCTGCTGGAGCGGGTGGGGCGGGGGGTTCGGCCCACCGCTGCCGGGCTGCTGCTCAGTGAGTACGCGGATGCCATCGGGCGGCAGGTCGCCGAGGCCGAGGCCGCGCTCGCCGACCTGTTGGCCGGGCGCACGGGGCGGCTGGGTGTGCGGTACTTCGCCACCGCGGGGGCCGGGCTGGTCGCGCCCGCGGTGGCTCGGCTGCGGGAGGCGCATCCCGGAGTGGGGGTGGACCTGAAGCTGACGGTCGATTCCGAGGACCCTGTGGCCGAGGTGCGGGAAGGGCGGGCCGATCTTGCCCTGGTGGTGAAGGCAGGCGGGGGACCGCAGAGCGGTGTGCGGGTGCTGCACCTGCTGGATGATCCCTATCTTGCCGTTCTGCCTCGTGGGCATCGGCTTGCCGGGCGGCGGACCGTGCGGCTGGGGGAGCTGGCCGAGGAGGGGTTCGTGGGGAGCGAGTGGCCGGGGCCCTGCCTTGACGCTCAGCTCGATGCGTGCGCGGCGGTGGGGTTTCGGCCTCGGTTCGTGGTCGAGAGCGAGGACTATGTCACCGCCCAGGGGTTCGTCGCCGCTGGGCTGGGGGTGAGTCTCGTGCCCCGGCTGGGGCTGGGGAGCCGGCATCCGGGGGTGGTGGTGCGGGAGGTGCGTGATCCGGTGCCGGTGCGGGTCATTCATGCCGTGGTTCGGGAGACCGCGCCCGCCCAGCCCGCGTTGGACGCCTTCATCGACGCGCTGAGGGATGCGGGCGGGGGTGCCGGAGGGAGTTCTACGGGTGCGTCGTCCTTGCTGGGTTCATGAGGGCGGTGGGGCCTACGGCGAAGGCCTGGTCCTCGGCCCTGCGGCGTTTCGGCCAGGGCCTCGGCCGCCCGTGCCGTCGGGCCACCCCGGGACGGCCTACCGTGGCGCTCGCGGTTGCGGAACCCGCGGTAGCGCATAGGGCACAGCCCCGTACCAGACCCGTGCCACCGCGAACCCGAACGCCAGGCAGAGGATGCCGCCCACCGCGTCCAGCCAGAAGTGGTTGGCCGTGGCGACGATCACCACCAGCGTCGCCACCGGGTAGAGCAGGCCCAGGATGCGGACCCAGGGGAGTCTGGCCAGGGCGAAGATCGTCAGGCCGCACCAGACGGACCAGCCGATGTGCATCGACGGCATCGCCGCGTACTGGTTCGACATGTTCTTCAGGTCGCCGGACGCCATCGAGCCCCACGTCTGGTGGACCATCACCGTGTCGATGAAGTCGCCGCCCGGCATCAGGCGCGGCGGTGCCAGCGGGTACAGGTAGTAGCCGACCAGGGCCACCGCCGTGGTGGCGAACAGGACCAGGCGGGTTGCCGCGTAGCGGCCGGGGTGGCTGCGGTAGAGCCAGACCAGGACGGCCAGCGTGACGATGAAGTGCAACGTCGCGTAGTAGTAGTTCATGCCCACGATGAGCCACGTCACCGAGTTCACCGCGTGGTTGACCGACTCCTCCACGGCGATGCCCAGATCGTGCTCCGCGCGCCAGATCCAGTCCGTGTTGCGCAGTGCTTCGGCGCGCTGTTCCGGGACCGCGTTGCGCACCAGTGAGTACGTCCAGTAACTGACGCCGATGAGGAGGATCTCGAACCAGAGGCGAGGGCGGCGGGGGGTGCGCAGCCGGTCGAGTCGACGCTGCCGGGGCTCGGCCGTGACGGGGTACGGAATGGCCTGGTCACGGCCTTCCAACGGTGTCACAGTCGATTCACCCATGGACATGAAGTCTGCCAGAAGAGCCCTCTTGGCCCGATCATCCCTCGGTCGGGTTCGCCTCGCACGTTGTACAGCGGGCGGACTGCCGCGTCTACTACCGGCGTACGGGGGAAACCCCTGGTTTCTCCGCCCTACGGACGATTCCGGTCACCGGGCGCCGAAGCGGTCGAACCACGGACCACCAGTTCCGGCATGAACACGAACTCGCTGTGGGGTGCGGGGGTCCCGCCGATCTCCTCCAGGAGGGTGCGGACGGCGGCCTGGCCCATCGCGGGGACCGGCTTGCGGATCGTGGTGAGGGGCGGGTCGGTGAAGGCGATCAGGGGGGAGTCGTCGAAGCCGACCACCGAGACGTCCCGCGGGACCGCGAGACCGCGCTGCCGGGCCGCGCGTATCGCGCCCAGCGCCATCATGTCGCTCGCGCAGACGATCGCCGTGCAGCCCCGGTCGATCAGGGCCGTGGTCGCCGCCTGGCCGCCCTCCAGGGTGTAGAGGGAGTGCTGGACGAGGTCTGTCTCGATCGTTTCCGCGCTCAGGTGCAGTTGGTCCTGCATGGCCCGTACGAAGCCCTCGATCTTGCGCTGGACCGGGACGAAGCGCTTGGGGCCCAGGGCCAGGCCCACCCGGGTGTGACCGAGGGAGACGAGGTGGGTGACCGCCAGGGTCATCGCCGCCCGGTCGTCGGGGGAGATGAAGGGGGCCTGCACCTTGGGGGAGAAGCCGTCCACCAGCACGAAGGGGACGCCCTGGGCGCGCAGCTGCTCGTAGCGCTGCATGTCGGCCGTGGTGTCCGCATGCAGGCCGGAGACGTAGATGATGCCGGCGACGCCGCGGTCGACCAGCATCTCGGTCAGCTCGTCCTCCGTGGAACCGCCCGGGGTCTGGGTGGCGAGGACCGGGGTGTAGCCCTGGCGGGTCAGCGCCTGGCCGATGACCTGGGCCAGGGCCGGGAATATCGGGTTCTCCAGCTCCGGCGTGATCAGGCCGACCAGGCCCGCGCTGCGCTGGCGCAGCCGGACCGGGCGCTCGTAGCCCAGGACGTCCAGAGCGGCGAGCACGGACTGGCGGGTGGTGGCGGCGACGCCAGGCTTGCCGTTGAGGACGCGGCTGACGGTCGCTTCGCTCACCCCCGCCTGCGCAGCGATGTCGGCAAGCCGTGTGGTCACAGGGGTGGACTGTACCGGTCGGGTGCTGCCTTGCACACCGATCGGGCGCCGTGGGCGACCTGGTGAACGGCCCGCGCCGGGCTGCTGCGTCATCGCGCTCCCTCATGAAAGTGACGGCAAGAGCTTGCAGAGTCTTGCACAGCAGTCGCGTGCCCCGCTCTGAGGCCGCTCAACCGCGACAACTACGGTCTCACGGCGGTCGAGGGGAGGTCACGCACGGGTCACGTGCGGATAACTTCGGAGATCTCTTGCACTTTTTTTCTGCAAGGTCTTTCGTGCCGCTTACATCGCTGTTACGTTCACGTCGCCCGGCGGCGGCAACGACGCGGTCGGAGTAGGCAGGGCGGCGGACGGGACCGCTTCCTGGAGCTATACGGGCTTTCACCCTCAAGGAGAAACTCATGCGGCGTGGCATAGCGGCCACCGCGCTGGTGGCGTCCTTCGCCCTCGCGGCGACGGCCTGCGGCGGGGACGACAGCGGCAGCGACAACTCGTCCGGGCCGGTCACCATCACCTGGTGGGACACCTCCAACGCCACCAATGAGGCGCCCACGTACCAGGCCCTGGTCAAGCAGTTCGAGGCCGCCAACAAGGACGTCAAGGTCAAGTACGTCAACGTGCCCTTCGACCAGGCCCAGAACAAGTTCGACACCGCCGCCGGCGCCTCCGGCGCGCCCGACGTGCTGCGCTCCGAGGTCGGCTGGACCCCCGCCTTCGCCAAGAAGGGCTACTTCCTGCCGCTGGACGGCACCGACGCCCTCAAGGACCAGGCCAAGTTCAAGTCGAACCTGATCGAGCAGGCCAAGTACGAGGGCAAGACGTACGGCGTGCCGATCGTCACGGACACGCTCGCGCTGGTCTACAACAAGGACCTCTTCGCGAAGGCCGGCCTCACCGCCGCCCCGAAGACCTGGGACGAGCTGAAGACCGCCGCCGCCACGATCAAGGCGAAGACGGGCGCCGACGGCTACTGGGGCTCCGCCACCGCGGCCTACTACGCCCAGCCCTTCCTCTACGGCGAGGGCACGAACACCGTCGACGCCGACGCCAAGAAGATCACCGTCAACTCGGCGGCGGCGAAGAAGGCGTACGGCACCTGGCTCGGCCTGTTCGACGGCGCTGGCCTGCACAAGGCCGACACCACCGCCGACGCCTACGCCCACATCCAGGACGCGTTCGTCAACGGCAAGGTCGCCGCGATCATCCAGGGCCCCTGGGAGATCACGAACTTCTACAAGGGCAGCGCGTTCAAGGACAAGGCCAACCTCGGCATCGCCACCGTCCCGGCCGGCGGAGCCGGCAAGGCGGGCGCCCCGACCGGCGGCCACAACCTCTCGGTCTACGCCGGCTCGGACAAGGCCCACCAGGCCGCCGCGCTGAAGTTCATCAACTTCATGACCTCCGCGTCGTCCCAGGCGACCATCGCCCAGAAGAACTCCACGCTGCCCACGCGCGACGACGCCTACACCGCCGCCGTCAAGGCCGACCCGGGCATCGCCGGCTACGGCGCCGTCCTCGCCTCCGCCCAGCCGCGCCCCGCGCTGCCGGAGTACAGCTCCCTGTGGGGTCCGCTCGACACCGAACTGCCCAAGATCGCGGGCGGCAAGGAAAGCCTCGACAAGGGCCTGAGCAACGCTGAACTCGCCATCGCCAAGCTGGTGCCGGACTTCAGCAAGTGAGCCCCGCGTGGCCGTCGGATCTCCCGCTTGAGGTGGGGGGAGGGATCCGGCGGCCACCGGCCTGTGAGCCGTACACCCCCCTCGAAGATCCAGCGTGAAGATCCAGAAGGTGTCGAACCATGACAGTCGCCATCGACCGCGCGACCGGCAAGCGCCGCGGTGACCGTGAGCCGAGGCCCGGGCTGGGCACGCGCCTGAAGCACGGCTACCACAAGCACTGGTACGCGTACGCGATGATCGCGCCGGTGGCGATCGTCCTCGGCGTCCTCGTCCTGTACCCCCTGGTGTACGGCCTCTACCTGACGCTCACCGACGCCAACAGCCTCAACACCGCGCGCACCATCGGCGTCAACCACATCGACGCCACCTACAAGTTCATCGGCCTCGACAACTACGCCGACATCCTGTGGGGCCCGACGGCCTACGACCGCTTCTGGTCGCACTTCATCTGGACGATCGTGTGGACGGTGGCCTGTGTCGCCCTGCACTACAGCATCGGACTGGGCCTCGCGCTCCTGCTCAACCAGAAACTGCGCGGACGCACCCTGTACCGGCTGATCCTGGTGCTGCCGTGGGCGGTGCCCACGTTCGTCACCGTCTTCGGCTGGCGTTTCATGCTCGCGGACGGCGGCGTCATCAACACCGTGCTCGACGCCCTGCATCTGCCGTCACCGCAGTGGCTCGAGGACACCTTCTGGCAGCGGTTCGCCGCGATCATGGTCAACACCTGGTGCGGTGTGCCGTTCATGATGATCTCGCTGCTCGGCGGTCTGCAGGCCATCGACGCCTCCCTGTACGAGGCCGCCGAGATGGACGGCGCGAGCGCCTGGCAGCGCTTCCGCTACGTCACCCTGCCCGGCCTGCGGTCCGTCAGCTCCACCGTCGTCCTGCTCGGCGTCATCTGGACGTTCAACCAGTTCGCCGTGATCTTCCTGCTGTTCGGCACCACCGCACCGGACGCGCAGATCCTCGTCACCTGGGCGTACTACCTCGGCTTCGGACAGCAGCCGCGTGACTTCGCACAGTCCGCCGCCTACGGCATCCTGCTGCTGGCCATCCTGATCGTCTTCACCTCGTTCTACCGCCGCTGGCTGAACCGCAACGAGCAGCAGCTCGCGATCTGAGGCAGGAGTTCCCATGAGTACCACCACAGCCGAGACCTCCGCCCCCGTGCGCGAGCAGCGCTCCGCGAAGACCCCCCGCCCGGCCCGGCGCCGCGGCGAGAACAGCCTCGCCGGCTCCCTCGCCTCGCACGCCGTCCTGATCGTCGCGAGCCTGATCGCGCTCTTCCCGATCGGCTGGCTCGTCTACCTGTCCCTCGGCCCGGACAAGGACGACTACCTGCACCCGGGCGGCATCTGGGACAAGATGACGTTCGACAACTACACGTTCGTCCTCGAACACACCAAGTTCTTCGACTGGTTGAAGAGCTCCCTCATCGTCACCCTCGGCACCACGGCCATCGGCGTGCTCATCGCCGCCACCACCGGCTACGCCGTGTCCCGCATGCGTTTCCCCGGCTACAAGAAGTTCATGTGGGTCCTGCTGGTCACCCAGATGTTCCCGGTCGCCGTGCTGATGGTCCCGATGTACCAGATCCTGTCCGACCTGAAGCTCATCGACAACTACCTCGGCCTGATCCTCGTCTACTGCACGACGGTCATCCCGTACAGCGCCTGGCTGCTCAAGGGGTACTTCGACACCATCCCCTTCGAGATCGACGAGGCCGGCCGCGTCGACGGGCTCACCCCCTTCGGCACCTTCTTCCGGCTGATCCTCCCGCTGGCCAAGCCCGGCCTCGCGGTGGCCGCCTTCTACAACTTCCTCACCGCGTTCAGCGAGGTCGCGTTCGCCTCGACGTTCATGCTCAGCGACGACAAGTACACGCTCGCCGTCGGCCTGCAGTCCTTCGTCAGCGAGCACGACGCCCAGCGCAACCTCATGGCCGCCACCGCCGTGCTGATCGCGATACCCGCCGCCGTGTTCTTCTACCTCGTGCAGAAGAACCTGGTGACCGGCCTCACGGCGGGCGGCACCAAGGGGTGACGCTCCGCTGCGAGGGCCGCGATGGGCCGTCGGTCGTCTGCGGCGTCGTCGTGGCCGGTCGTTCCCATCGCGGCGGAGCCGCCCAGCGATACAGCCCCCGCGCCCCTTCGGGGCGCTGCCCGACTCCCGCGCGCCTGACCGCGCGGGTGGCGGCCGCGGTGTCCTCCCCCGAAGGGGAGACCTCCAGACCCCGCTGACACCGCGGCCGCCTCATCCACCCGCCCCCTGCCGTCAGGCCCCGACTCCCCATGAATTCCATCCCGTTACGTACCAAGGACGCCATGAGCCAGCAGCCCTCCGCAGCCCCGGCCCCCACCCCCACCTCGGCCGTCGCCACCGTCGCCAAGCGCCGTGACTGGTGGCGGGACGCGGTGATCTACCAGGTGTACCCGCGCAGCTTCGCCGACAGCGACGGCGACGGCATGGGCGACCTGGAAGGCGTACGCTCCCGCCTCCCGTACCTGCAGGGCCTCGGCGTGGACGCCGTGTGGCTCAGCCCCTTCTACGCCTCCCCGCAGGCCGACGCCGGCTACGACGTCGCCGACTACCGGGAGGTCGACCCCATGTTCGGCAACCTCCTGGACGCCGACGCCCTCATCCGCGACGCCCGCGACCTGGGCCTGCGGATCATCGTCGACCTGGTCCCCAACCACTCCTCCGACCAGCACGAGTGGTTCAAGCGGGCGGTCGCGGAGGGCCCCGGCTCGCCGCTGCGCGACCGCTACCACTTCCGTCCGGGGAAGGGGAGGAACGGCGAACTCCCGCCCAACGACTGGGAGTCCATCTTCGGCGGCCCGGCCTGGACCCGGATCACCGAGCCGGACGGCACACCCGGCGAGTGGTACCTCCACCTCTTCGCCCCCGAGCAGCCCGACTTCAACTGGGAACACCCGGCCGTCGGCGACGAGTTCCGCTCCATCCTGCGTTTCTGGCTCGACATGGGCGTCGACGGCTTCCGCATCGACGTCGCCCACGGCCTGGTCAAGGCGGAGGGCCTCCCGGACCTCGGCTCCCACGAACAGCTCAAGCTGCTGGGCAACGATGTCATGCCGTTCTTCGACCAGGACGGCGTCCACGAGATCTACCGCCAGTGGCGGCTGATCCTGGACGAGTACTCCGGAAACAACAAGGGGCCCGAAGGGCCTTCCCCACAAGGGCGGGAGTGGGAGACGGGCGGGCGCATCTTCGTGGCCGAGGCCTGGACGCCGACCGTGGAGCGCACGGCGAATTACGTTCGCCCCGACGAACTCCACCAGGCCTTCAACTTCCAGTACCTGAGCACCGATTGGGACGCGAAGGAGCTGCGGACGGTCATCGACCGCACGCTGGAGGCGATGCGTCCGGTCGGCGCCCCGGCCACCTGGGTCCTGTCCAACCACGACGTCACCCGGCACTCCACCCGCTTCGCCAACCCGCCCGGCCTCGGCACCCAGATCCGCACGGCGGGCGACCGCGAGCTCGGCCTGCGCCGGGCCCGGGCCGCCACGCTGCTGATGCTGGCGCTCCCCGGCTCGGCGTACGTCTACCAGGGCGAGGAACTCGGCCTCCCGGACGTCGTCGACCTGCCCGACGAGGTCCGCCAGGACCCCGCCTACTTCCGCGGCGCCGGCCAGGACGGCTTCCGCGACGGCTGCCGCGTCCCGATCCCCTGGACGCGCGAGGGCACGTCGTACGGCTTCGGCGACGGCGGCAGCTGGCTGCCCCAGCCGGCCGGCTGGGGCGAGTTGAGCGTCCAGGCCCAGGAGGGCGTGGCCGGTTCGACCCTGGAGCTGTACCGCTCGGCCCTGCGTCTGCGCCGCTCCGAGCCCGACCTGGGCGCGGGCGAGGCGGTGGAGTGGCTGAAGGCCCCGGAGGGCGTCCTCGCCTTCCGCCGCGGGGAGTTCGTGTGCGTCGCGAACACGACGGGTGAGTCGGTCCGCGTCCCGGCGTACGGCCGTGTTTTGCTCGCCAGCGGCGAGGTGGCGGAGACGGACGGCGAGGCGAAGGTGCCGGGGGACACGACGGTGTGGTGGACCACAGCCTGACGACCTCTCCACGACCGTAAGGACGTCCGGGGCCCTCGGCCGCGCCATCGGGTTCGCCCGTACACGGCCGTCCGGGGCCCTCGGCCGCGCCATCGGGTTCGCCCGTGTGCGGCCGTGCGGGGTCCTCGGCGGTGTCGTCGGGTTCGCCCGTACACGGCCGTCCGGGGCCCTCGGCCGCGCCATCGGGTTCGCCCGTGTGCGGCCGTGCGGGGTCCTCGGCGGTGTCGTCGGGTTCGCCCGTACACGGCCGTCCGGGGCCCTCGGCCGCGCCATCGGGTTCGCCCGTGTGCGGCCGTGCGGGGTCCTCGGCGGTGTCGTCGGGCTCGCCCGTGTGCGGTCGCCGTGTGCGGGCGACCCTCCGCCCTGCGATCGCGCGCCCCCGTGCCGCCGCGAGCCCTGCCCTGCCCTGCGGGCGGACTGTGCTGAGCCTCACGGACACGACCCGGGGCCGCCGTTCCCCTCCCCGGGAACGGCGGGCCTTCGCGCTGCACCGGGGCCGGCCAGGAGCCACCATGGTGTGAGGGGGCCGCGGCCCGTTCGCCGGGCCGGCGGATCCTGGTGCGAGGGAGGACGTGTGCCATGCCCGAGCTGCCGGACGTCGAGGGATTCCGGAGGGTGCTCCGGTCCTGCGCGAAGGGCAGGACAATCCAGCGCGTCGAGGTGCTGGACACGGGCGTGCTGCACGAGGTGAGCGCCCGGCGGCTGCGGGACGCGTTGGAAGGCCGCCGCTTCACCGAACCGGAGCGGCACGGGAAGTGGCTGCTCGCCCGCACCGGCGGCCCCACCCTCATGCTGCACTTCGGCATGACCGGCCGACTGCTCTGCGCCGACCCCGACGACGCGGCCGAGGCACACGACCGCGTCCTGTTCACCGTGGCCCGCGACCGGCAGCTGCGCTACCGCGACCAGCGCAAACTCCGAGGCCTGTGGCTGGCCGAAGACGAGTCCGAGGTCGCCCGGCTGCTGGGCGGCCTGGGCCCGGACGCGCTGACGGTGGACCGCGACGACTTCGAGGCCGCGCTCACCGCACACCGCGGCAGCGTCAAGACCGTCCTCACCGACCAGACCGTCCTGGCCGGACTCGGCAATCTGCTGGCCGACGAGATCCTGTGGCGCGCGAGGCTGCGCCCCACCAGCCGGGCGAGCGAACTCGACGAGGCCGACCTCGGCCACCTGTATACCCACATGCGCCGCACCCTGCGCTCCGCGGTCACCGCCGGCCGCGTCCCGCCCCGGGACTCCTGGCTCACCGGCCATCGCGACGACCCGCACCCCGTCTGCCCGCGCTGCGGCGGCCCCCTGCGCCGGACCCGCACGGCGGGACGCGGGACGGTGTGGTGCCCGAAGTGCCAGTAGCACGCCACCAGGGCGGCTTCACTCCATAACTTCTTGCAGATCTTTCACACCCACCGCTGCCCTTTTGGCCCCGGGACCCTTAACATCACGCCACTGCAAGGTTTCTGAAAGATTGCAGCAAGAGCCTTCAATGGAGAAGGAACCCCACATGGCAAGCAGCAGAACGCTTTCGGGCGCCCTCGCCCTCGCCGCGGCCGCGGCCGCCGTCCTCGCCCCCGGCGCCTCCACGGCGTACGCCACCCCGCCCGGCGCCAAGGACGTCACCGCCGTCCTCTTCGAGTGGAACTTCGCCTCGGTCGCCAAGGAGTGCACCAACACGCTCGGCCCGGCCGGCTACGGATACGTCCAGGTCTCCCCGCCCGCCGAGCACATACAGGGCTCGCAGTGGTGGACGTCGTACCAGCCCGTCAGTTACAAGATCGCGGGTCGGCTGGGCGACCGCACGGCGTTCCAGAACATGGTGAACACCTGCCATGCGGCGGGTGTGAAGGTCGTCGTCGACACGGTCGTCAACCACATGTCGGCGGGCAGCGGCACCGGGACCGGCGGGTCCTCGTACACGAAGTACAACTACCCCGGCCTGTACTCCTCCTACGACTTCGACGACTGCACGAGCCAGGTCACCAACTACGCCGACCGCTGGAACGTCCAGCACTGCGAACTCGTCGGCCTCGCCGACCTGGACACCGGCGAGGAGTACGTCCGCAAGACCATCGCCGGGTACATGAACGACCTCCTCACCCTCGGCGTCGACGGCTTCCGCATCGACGCGGCCAAGCACATCGACACCGCCGACCTCGCCAACATCAAGTCGCGGCTGACGAACCCGAACGCGTACTGGAAACAGGAGGTCATCTACGGCAGCGGAGAGGCCGTCCAGCCGACCGAGTGCACCGGCAACGGGGATGTCCAGGAGTTCCGTTACGCCTACGACCTCAAGCGGGTCTTCAACAACGAGAACCTCGCCTACCTGAAGAACTACGGCGAGGGCTGGGGCTACATGAGCAGCTCGGTCGCCGGTGTCTTCGTCGACAACCACGACACCGAGCGCAACGGGTCCACCCTCAACTACAAGGACGGCGCGAACTACACCCTCGCCAACGTCTTCATGCTCGCCTACCCGTACGGCGCCCCGGACATCAACTCCGGTTACGAGTGGTCCGACACGGACGCCGGCCCGCCCAACGGCGGTGCGGTGAACGCCTGTTGGCAGAACGGCTGGAAGTGCCAGCACGCCTGGCCGGAGATCCTGCGCATGGTCGCCTTCCGCAACGCCACCCGCGGCGAGTCGGTGACCAACTGGTGGGACAACGGGGGCGACGCGATCGCCTTCGGGCGGGGCGGCAAGGGCTACGTCGCCATCAACCACGAGTCGAGCAGCCTGAGCCGGACGTACCAGACCTCGCTGCCCGCTGGCACGTACTGCAACGTGCAGAACAACACGAGCGTGACGATCGCCTCGAACGGCCAGTTCACGGCCACCCTCGGCGCCAACACGGCGCTGGCGGTCTACGCGGGCAAGTCCAGCTGCTGAGCACGGAAGGGGAACGTGGGATTGACGCTCAAGGAGTGTCGTCCTACGTTCCCTGCTGTCTATGGGAGCGCTCCCACCCCCCTTCGTACAGGAGTGCGTCATGCAGCGCAGACTCAGCAAGTGGGCGGTGACCACCGCGGCAGCCCTGCTCACCGTCGCCAGCGTCACGGCCGCCGACCTGCCTTCCGCCGACCTGCCTTCCAAGGCCGCGGCAAGCACCGCCACCGTCAACGGCGCCACCGTCCACCAGCCCATCGACGGCTTCGGCTTCTCCGAGCATTTCGGCCGGGCCGCCGTCATGAACGGCTCCGAAGGCCTGTCGGCCCAGCACCAGCGGGAGTTACTCGACCTGCTGCTGAGCCGCACCACCGGCGCCGGCCTCAGCATCCTGCGCCTCGGCATCGACTCGGGCATCCAGCCCACCGACCCCGGCGGCCCGAACGCGACCCCCAAGTACACCTGGGACGGCTACGACAAGGGCCAGGTGTGGCTGGCCAAGGAGGCCAAGGCGTACGGCGTGAACCGCTTCTACGCCGACGCCTGGACCGCGCCCGGCTATATGAAGACCAACGGGACCGACGCCGGCGGCGGGACGTTGTGCGGCCTCGCCGGGGCCGCCTGCGCGAGCGGCGACTGGCGCAGGGCGTACGCGGACTTCCTCGTCCAGTACGCCAAGTTCTACGGCCAGGAGGGCATCGGCATCACCGACATCGGCTTCACCAACGAACCCGACTGGACGGCGACGTACGACTCGATGCGGCTCACGCCCGCGCAGGCCACGGAGTACGTGAAGTTCTTCGGTCCGGTCGCGAAGGCGGCCGGGTACAAGGTCGCCTGCTGCGACTCCTTCGGCTGGACGCAGCAGAAGGCCTACACCAGCGCGATCGAGGCCGACGCGACCGCCCGCGGTTACGTGAGCACCCACACCGGCCACAACTACGCCAGCGCGGTCGACAGCCCACTGCCGACCTCCAAACGCACCTGGATGTCGGAGTGGTCGCCCAACGGCGCCACCTGGAACGAGAACTGGGACGACGGCAGCGGCTACGACGGCTTCACGGTCGCCTCCGCCATCCACGACGCCCTCACCAAGGGGAACGTCAGCGGGTACGTCTACTGGTACGGCGCCTCGCTGGGCGCGACCCGGGGTCTGATCCAGCTGGACGGCGACAGCTACCACGTCTCCAAGCGGCTGTGGGCGATGGCCAACTACAGCCGCTTCATCCGCCCCGGCGCCACCCGGATCGGGGCCACGACTGCCGACAGCGCGTTGAAGCTCTCGGCCTTCCGCAACACCGACGGCACGGTGACCGTCGTGGCGCTGAACACGGCCGCCACGGCCGACCAGGTGTCCTTCAAGCTCCAGAACACCGGGATCACCACCGGGACCGCGACCCCGTACCTCACCAACGGCTCCAGCAGCACCGCCCGCCAGGCCGCCGTCCCCGTCAGCGGGGGCTCACTGACGGCCACCGTCCCGGCCCGCTCGCTCGTCACCTACACCATCCGACGCTGAAAGTTCTTTCCGTCTGTTTCAGGACTCTTGCTGTAATCCTTACGGCGGCGATACGGTCACGCGGGGTCGGACCCGAAGAGCCGTACACCGCAAGGAGTCCACGTCAGTGATACCGAGATGGCCGGTGCCGTCCAGGCGCCGCACCACGCATGCCGGACGGGTCGCCGCGGTCACCGTGACCGCGCTGGCCGCAGCGCTCGTCCAGCCGCTGTCCGCCCGGGCGGACACCCCGCCGCCACCGCCCTCCGACGCGAAGCTCGCCGCGGAACCGGCCCGGCACGACGACACCCGTGAGCAGTTCTACTTCGTCCTGCCGGACCGCTTCGCCAACGGCGACACGAAGAACGACAAGGGCGGTCTCACCGGTTCCCGCCTCTCCACCGGCTACGACCCCACGGACAAGGGCTTCTACCAGGGCGGCGACCTCAAGGGCCTGACCAAGAAGCTCGACTACATCAAGGGCCTCGGCACCACCGCCATCTGGATGGCCCCGATCTTCAAGAACCGTCCCGTGCAGGGGACGGGGAGCAACGCCTCGGCCGGCTATCACGGATACTGGATCACCGACTTCACCCAGGTCGACCCGCACTTCGGCACCAACAAGGAACTGGAAACCCTCATCTCCAAGGCGCACGCCAAGGGCATGAAGGTCTTCTTCGACGTCATCACCAACCACACCGCCGATGTCGTCGACTACCAGGAGAAGTCCTACGACTACCTCTCCAAGGGCGCCTTCCCGTACCTGACCAAGGACGGGCAGCCCTTCGACGACGCCGACTACGCGGACGGCCGCAGGAAGTTCCCCGCCGTCGACGCCGACTCCTTCCCGCGCACGCCCACCGTGGCCGCCGCGGACAAGAACGCCAAGGTGCCCTCCTGGCTCAACGACCCGACGATGTACCACAACCGCGGTGACTCCACCTTCGCCGGTGAGAGCGCCACGTACGGAGACTTCGGCGGCCTCGACGACCTGTGGACCGAGCGTCCCGAGGTCGTGCGGGGCATGGAGAGGATCTACGAGCGCTGGGTGCGCGACTTCGACATCGACGGCTTCCGGATCGACACGGTCAAGCACGTCGACATGGACTTCTGGACCCAGTGGGCGACGGCCCTGGACGCGTACGCGTCCAGGCAGGGGCGCAAGAACTTCTTCATGTTCGGCGAGGTCTACTCCGCCGACACGTCGATCACTTCGCCGTACGTCACCCAGGGCCGCCTCGACGCCACGCTGGACTTCCCCTTCCAGGAGGCGGCGCGGCAGTACGCCTCCCAGGGCGGCAGCGCCCAGTCCCTCGCGAAGGTCTTCGGCGACGACTACAAGTACACGACCGACAAGGCCAACGCGTACGAGCAGGTCACCTTCCTCGGCAACCACGACATGGGTCGCGTCGGGTACTTCCTGAACCAGGACAACCCGAAGGCCACGGACGCCCAGCTGCTGGCCAAGGACAAGCTCGCCAACGAGCTCATGTTCCTGAGCCGCGGAAACCCGGTCGTCTACTACGGCGACGAGCAGGGCTTCACCGGCTCCGGCGGCGACAAGGACGCCCGCCAGACGATGTTCGCGTCCAGGACGGCCGACTACCTCGACGACGACGAGATCGGCACCGACCGTACGCACGCGAGCGACTCGTACGACACGCGTGCCCCGCTCTACCGGCAGATCGCCGCGCTCAGCAAGCTGCGCAAGGACAACCCCGCCCTGGCGGACGGCGTCCAGACGCAGCGGTACGCGGCCGACGGCTCCGGCGTCTACGCGTTCTCGCGTACGGACGCCAGGACCCGCCAGGAGTACGTCGTCGCCCTCAACAACGCCGGCGAGGCGAAGACGGCCACCTTCGCGACCGGCTCGGCGGGCATGAAGTTCCGGGGGATCTACGGCACTTCGGACGACGTGACCTCTGACGGGGACACGAAGGTCACCGTCACCGTCCCGGCCGGTTCGGCGATCGTCCTCAAGGCGGCGGGCAGGCTCGCCAAGCCGACCACCGCACCGACCCTCACCCTCAAGGCCCCCGACGCCGGCGCCACCGGCACCGTGGAACTGACCGCCGACGTCGACGGCGGTCAGCTCAACCGCGTCGTCTTCGCCGCCCAGGTCGGCGACGGCAAGTGGCGGACGCTCGGCTCCGCCGACCACGCCCCGTACAAGGTCACGCAGGCCATCGGCAAGGGCGTCCCGGCCGGAACCGCCCTGCGCTACAAGGCAGTCGTCGTCGACACGGCCGGTCACACGGCGAGTGCCACCGCCGCCTCCACCACCGGCGCCCCGCCCGCCGAGGAGACCCCCACCGCCTCCTCCCGCGACTACGCGATCGTCCACTACAAGCGCACCGACGGCGACTACGCCGACTGGGGCCTGTACGCCTGGGGCGACCTCGCCGACGGCGAGGCGACCACCTGGCCGGACAGCCACCCCTTCGTCGGCCGTGACGCATACGGCGCCTTCGCCTACGTCAAGCTGAAGCCGGGCGCGTCGAACGTCGGCTTCCTCGTCATCGACAAGCAGGGCAACAAGGACGTCTCCGCCGACCGCACGATCGACGTCACGAAGACCGGTGAGGTCTGGATCGAGCAGGGCAAGGACGTCGTACGGACGGAGCGGCCCGACGACTATCCGGCTCAGGACGCCACGAAGGCCGTACTGCACTACCACCGCGCCGACGGGAACTACGACGGCTGGGGTCTGCACGTCTGGACGGGCGCCGCGAACCCCACCGAGTGGTCGAACCCGCTGAAGCCCGTGCGGAGCGACGCCTACGGCGCGGTCTTCGAGGTACCGCTCACCGACGGTGCCACGAGCCTGAGTTACATCCTCCACAAGGGCGACGACAAGGACCTTCCCTCCGACCAGTCGCTGGACCTCACCGCGAACGGCCACGAGGTGTGGCTGCTGAACGGCCAGGAGAAGTACCTGCTGCCGCAGCCCGCGGGCTCCGCCGCCGCGCTCGACCTGACCACCTCCAAGGCGATCTGGATCGACCGCGACACCGTTGCCTGGAACGGCTCCGACGCCGCCGCCTCCACCCAGCTGCTCTACTCCCACGACGGCTCGATCGCCGTGAAGAACGGCGCGCTGACCAGCGACGACGAGCGCTGGCTGCGGCTGACGAAGACCACGCTGACCGACGCCCAGAAGGCCAAGTTCCCGCATCTGAAGGACTACCCGGCCTGGTCCGTCGACCCGCGCGACCGCGACCGGGTGCGCCAGGCTCTCGACGGACAGATCGTCGCCTCCCAGCGGGCCGCGAACGGCGCCGTGCTCGCGGCGACCGGCGTCCAGATCGCCGGCGTGCTCGACGACGTGTACGCGGGTGCGACAAAGGCCGAGCTGGGGCCGACGTTCCACAACGGCCGTCCCAGGCTTGCCGTTTGGGCGCCCACAGCGCAGAGCGTCTCACTGGAGCTCGACGGCTCTCTCAAGGCGATGAAGCGGAACGACGCCACCGGCGTCTGGTCCGTCACCGGACCGGCGTCCTGGAAGAACAAGCCCTATCGGTACGTCGTGAAGGTGTGGGCGCCCAGCGTCCGCAAGGTCGTCACCAACAAGGTCACCGACCCGTACTCGGTCGCCCTCACCGCGAACTCCGGGCGCAGCCTCGTCGTCGACCTCGACGACAGGTCCCTCGCGCCCAGCGGCTGGTCGAAACTGGCCAAGCCCAAGGCGGTACCGCTGAGGGACGCCCAGATCCAGGAGCTGCACATCCGGGACTTCTCCGTCGCGGACACCAGCGTGCCGGCCAGGGACCAGGGCACCTATCTCGCCTTCGCCGACAGGAACAGCGACGGCTCGAAGCACCTGCGGGAACTCGCGAAGTCGGGCACGTCGTACGTCCATCTGCTGCCCGCCTTCGACCTCGCCACCGTCCCGGAGGAGAAGGCCGACCAGGCGACCCCTGACTGCGACCTCGCCTCCTACCCGGCAGACTCCGACAAGCAGCAGGAGTGCGTGGCGAAGACCGCCGCGAAGGACGCCTACAACTGGGGCTACGACCCCTACCACTACACGGTCCCCGAGGGCTCGTACGCGACCGACCCGGACGGCACGGGCCGTACGGTCGAGTTCCGCACGATGGTCAAGTCGCTGAACGAGGACGGTCTGCGGGTCGTCATGGACGTCGTCTACAACCACACCGCGGCGAGCGGCCAGGCGGCGACCAGCGTCCTGGACAAGGTCGTGCCCGGCTACTACCAGCGGCTGCTCGCCGACGGGTCCGTCGCCACCAGCACCTGCTGTGCGAACACGGCGACCGAGAACGCCATGATGGGCAAGCTGGTCGTCGACTCGGTCGTCACCTGGGCCAAGGAGTACAAGGTCGACGGGTTCCGCTTCGACCTCATGGGACACCACCCGAAGGCCAACATCCTCGCCGTGCGCAAGGCGCTCGACGGGCTGACCCTCGCCCAGGACGGCGTCGACGGCAAGAAGATCATCCTGTACGGCGAGGGCTGGAACTTCGGCGAGGTCGCCGACGACGCCCGGTTCGTGCAGGCGACGCAGAAGAACATGGCCGGAACCGGTGTCGCGACGTTCTCCGACCGCGCCCGTGACGCCGTGCGCGGCGGCGGCCCCTTCGACGCGGACCCGGGCGTCCAGGGCTTTGCGTCCGGTCTCTACACCGACCCCAACCCCTCGACCGCGAACGGCACTTCGGCGCAGCAGAAGGCGCGACTGCTGCACTACCAGGACCTCATCAAGGTCGGCCTGTCCGGGAACCTCGCCGCGTACCGTTTCACCAACGCCGACGGGCATGACGTCACCGGCGCCGAGGTCGACTACAACGGCGCCCCGGCCGGCTACGCGGACGCGCCCGGCGACGCCCTCGCTTATGTCGACGCGCACGACAACGAGTCCCTGTTCGACGCCCTCGCCTACAAGCTGCCGGCCGGCACCTCCGCCTCCGACCGCTCCCGTATGCAGGTCGTCGCCCTGGCCACCGCCGCCCTCTCCCAGGGGCCCGCGCTGTCCCAGGCGGGCTCCGACCTGCTGCGCTCCAAGTCCCTGGACCGCAACTCCTTCGACAGCGGTGACTGGTTCAACGCGATCCACTGGAACTGCACCGCCGGCAACGGCTTCGGGCGCGGACTGCCGCCGGCCGCCGACAACGCGTCCAAATGGCCTTACGCCAAGCACCTGTTGACCTCTGTCGGCGTGGGCTGCCCGCAGATCACCGCGACCTCCGCCGCCTACCAGGACCTGCTGCGGATCCGCACGACGGAGTCGGCGTTCTCCCTCCGGACGGCCGCGCAGGTGCAGTCGGCGCTGTCCTTCCCGCTGTCCGGAAAGGACGAGACGCCCGGCGTCATCACCATGGAACTCGGTGACCTGGTCGTCGTGTTCAACGCGACGCCGACCGCACAGAAGCAGACGGTCGGCGCCCTCGCCGGCACGGGATACCGACTGCACCCGGTGCAGGCGGCCGGCCCGGACGCCACCGTCAGGACCTCGTCGTACGAGGCGGAATCCGGCACGTTCGCCGTGCCGGCCCGGACCGTGGCGGTGTTCTCACCCACGAAGCCCTAGACAAGGGCATTACCTTGGTGGAGCAGGCCTTGAACCAGGCCTGCTCCATCGGCGAGTCCGGGGTTGGCACATGGACGTCAGCGGCAGACGGACCGACGCGACCGTGCTCGTCGTGGACCCGACGGCGGCGGGGCGGTTCGCCCTGGGCGCCGTGCTGCGCCGGGCGGGCCACCAGGTCGTCGCGGTCGGCACCGGCGCCGAGGCGCTCGTCGAGCTGGACGTACGGCTGCGCAAGGGCGCTCTGCCGGACGTGGCCTTCGTCGACGTCGGGCTGCCGGACATGAGCGGCTTCGAGCTGTGCCGTCGGCTCAAGGCCCGGCCGCACATGGCCGGGCTGCCGGTCGTGCACTTCTCGGCGGGCGAGGCGGCCCCGGGCGACCGCGCCGAGGGCGTGGAGGCGGGCGGCGAGGCCCATCTGGAGATGCCCGCCGCGCCCGAGGAGATCGACGCGGTGGTCCGGGCAGCGGTGCGGGCCGCGCGGCTGCGGGCCGACGACCAGGCGGCGGCGCGGCGGCTGGCGTCGCTGTCGGAGACGATCGTCACCATCCAGGCGGCGCGTTCCCCGCAGGAACTCGCCGACGCCGCCGCCGAGGGCGCCGCACGGCTCACCGGCACGCCCGCCGCCGCCTTCGTCCTCGGACCGGACGACGACCTGTACCGCGGGACCTCCCGGAACCGCACCTCGCTCGCGCTGCCGGACGCGGGCGCCCACCGGGCTGTGGTCGCCCTGCTGCGTCGCCTCGCCCATGGGCAGGCGGGCGTGCGGATCACCACGGTGGCCGCGCCGCTGTGGCCCGCCGGGTTCTTCCGGCCGGGGGTGCAGCACGACGCCCGGCTGGTGCTGATCCCCACCCAGGACGGCCGGGCGTCGGTGTGTCTGGCCACGCCCACCCGCGAGGTCCGCCGGGTGGACCCCGAGCACGAGTCCCTGCTGGCCCGGCTCGCGCAGGCCGCCGTCCTCGCCGCCGAGCCGCTGCTCATGTACCAGGTCGAGCGGCATGTCGCCCTCACCCTGCAGCACAGCTTCCTGCCGCAGCCGCACCGGCTGCCGGGCGTCGACGTCGTCGTCCGCTATGTGCCCGCGTCCCGGGAGACCGAGATCGGCGGCGACTTCTACGCCGCCCTGCGCACCGAGGACGGGGTGCTGGCCGCGGTCGGCGACGTCGTCGGGCACTCGCTGGAGGCGGCCACCGTGATGGTGGAGATCCGGCACGCGCTGCGCGCCTACTGCGTCGACGAGAGCGACCCGGCCGTGCTCGCCGAGCGCCTCGACCGGATGCTTCAGCGCTACCACCCCGAGGTCACGGCGACGGTCTGCCTGGTGCTGATCGACCCCGGCACCGGGCGGGCCCGCATCGCCAACGCGGGCCACCTCCCGCCGCTGATCGTGCGGGACAACCGCAGCGCCGACTACGCCAAGGCGGCCGGGCCGCTGCTCGGCCTGGGCGTGCCCCGCCCGGCGCCCACCGAACTGTTCCTGGAGCCCACCGACCGGCTCCTCATGGTCACCGATGGTCTGATCGAGACCCGGGGCACCGATCTCGCGGTGTCGATGGAACACCTCCGCGCGGCCGCCACCGGCGCCATGCCGGGCCTGGACGCCCTCTGCGACACCCTCCTCACCCACTTCGGACACGACCGTGACGACGACATCGCCATGCTGGCGCTGCGGCTGACGGCTTAGGCTGAGCCCAGTTTTCGTCCTAGCCCGGGAGTGTTCATGCCGCAGATCACCGTCGACTACTCGGCCACGATGGGGCCCGCCTTCGACCTGGCCGGTTTCGCGCGGGCCCTGCACACCTCGGTGGTCGAGATCGCGGCCGCCAAGCCGGAGGCCTGCAAGACCCTGTTCCGTCCCGCCCCCTTCACGGCGTTCGGCTACGACGAGCCCGAGGAGCTGGGGCACGCGATCGTCCACGTCACCCTCGGGCTGCTGGCCGGCCGCACCGACGAGACGAAGACGAAGCTGACCGAGACCGTGCTGGAGCTGCTGCGCGGGCATGTGACGGGCGACGGTTTCGTGCTGCACGCCTCCGCCGAGGTCCGTGACCTCGACCCGTCCTACCGCAAGTACGAAAGCTGACTCGGCTGATTCAGCTGACTCAGGAGGCGAGGGCGATGAGCCGGGTGACCAGGTCGCCGAAGGGGCCGTCGGCCGGCTCGCCGCCCAGCACGGGGCGCAGCAGCGTGCGCATCTCGTCGTCGTAGGCGGCGCTGACGGCGGTCAGCGCGGCGAAGTCGTGCACGAGCTGGATCTCCAGTTCCTCGCGCGGGATGCGCCGCCCGTCCAGCCAGATCAGCGCGGTCGACTCGGCGAGCGAGATCCATGAGCGGACGATCAGTTCGAGGCGCGGCGGCGGATCGGTGATGGCCAGATGCGACAGGATCTGCTCGTAGGCGACCTGGCGTACGGAGTCGACGAGCGCGTTCGTCGTCGAGGAGCCGACCGCCGGGCCGCCGCGCATCAGGGCGGAGAAGCCCGGCCCGTGCGCGTCGACGAAGTCGAAGAACCGGCGCATCACCCGGAGCAGCCGGGCGCCGAGCGGCCCTTCGTGCGGCTCGGCGAACCGGCCCGCCAGATCCTCCGACGCCCGCTTCAACGCGGCCTCGTACAGGCTGAGTTTGCCGGGGAAGTAGTGGTAGACGAGGGGGCGCGAGATGCCCGCGGCCGCGGCTATCTCGTCGATGGAGACCTCGTCGGGCGAACGCTGGGCGAACAGTTCGAGGGCGACGCCGATCAACTGCTGCCGACGTTCCTCGACTCCCATTCTGCGACGAACCCCGGTAGTCATGCGAACACCTTACCGATCGAATCCGGCCCCGAACGGACGGGACCGGCCCAGGTGTTCACCCTGATCCGTCGCCTTTCGCGCTCCGCGTCAGCGCAGGCCGCTGATCGACCGTCCGTCGGTCAGCCTGCCCTCCAGGCCGGCCTGGGCGCCCTGCTCCGCCGGGACCGTCAGGTGGTTGCCCTGCCCGGACCCGTGCACCCCGCCCGTGGAGCGGATGAACGCCGTGTCCTTGTCGCCGGCCGCGAGCAGGTACCAGTCGCCGCGCTTCGACTTCCACAGCACCCCGGCCAGCACATGCGGGTCGCGCGGCCCGCACGCCGGTACGTCCACGGCCTTCGCCACGGCCGCCCCGAACAGCCCGCCCGGCGTGTGGAACTGGGCCAGCACCCGGCTCCCGTCGCCCCGCCAGGTCTCGGCGCGGGTGCACACCCAGGCCGCCGACCCTTCCTCGCTCGCGTCGGGCAGCTTCTGCCGGGTGTACGCCCACGCGTTGACCGTCCGCACGCCCTGTCCGCGCGCGTCGGCCAGCGAGCAGGCATACGGCGCCCAGGTCCGCAGCGCCTCCGTGTCCGTCGCCTCCTCGGGCGCGGCCGGGCGGCCGGCGGTGAGGCGGGCGGGGACGAGTTCGCCGAGGTCGCTGAGGAGGTGGGCGCCGATGGCGTCCTTCAGCTGGAGCACGTTCCACGTCGTGCACGTGCCGGTCTGGGTGGCCGGACTGGCCAGCGGCGAGGTGATCCCGTCCGTCAGCGTCAGCTCCATCACCCCGGCGCCCGGCTTCGACAGGTCCCGCTCGCCGGCCTTCGTCACCCAGGGGGCCGTCAGATAGCGGACGTTGCCGTCGGCCCTCTCCAGCACCAGCGCGCTCGCCTCGGCGCCGGTCGCGCCGTCGACCCGCGCGAAGTCCAGGGCCGCTCCGGCCGTGCCGTCCTTCGGCTCGGCGTAGCGGGCGATGCGCAGACCGTCGTAGAGGATCACCACGCGCGCGTTGTCGACGTCGCCGGCGTAGAGGAGCTGCGGCGGTCCGGCGGGGCCGCCGAAGGGGGTGTCCGGGGTGGCGGAGAGGCGGACCTTCTCGCCGGGGCGGGCCCAGACGGCGAGGGCGCGGCGCAGCAGCGCGGTGTCGCCGGTGAGCGGGCCGCGCGCGGGCCAGGCCGAGAAGTCGGTGCGCGCGGACGCCTTCCAGGCGGCGGGGGAGACCTTCACCAGCCGCCCGGGGTCGAGTGCGGCCTCGGCGGCCGGGTTCTGTGCGTACACCGGGGCGGCCGCCCCGTCGGGTCCCCAGTCGCCGCCGGGCAGCGCGACCAGGGCGCCGCACACCGCGAGGGCCGCCGCGGCGGCGAGCGCCGCCCTGGTGTGCTGGCGGCGGCGCATCAGATCGGTGGGGCGGGCCTGCAGCGAGCAGGCGTCGAACTCGGGGGAGTCGAGCAGCGCGTACTGCGCGGCGGGAACCTGGCCGGCCTCGCGCAGGGCCGCCTCCACGTCCTCGACGCCGGCCCCGGTCAGTACCTCGCGCACATCGTCGTCGGGGAGCTTCTCCAGGCCGTGCAGGACATAGGCGGCCCGGGCCGGGCCCGACAGGGCGGACAGGCGCTGGTCCAGGGCGAGTTCGTCGGCGCCGCCGGAGCGCGGGAAGAGCCGCAGGCCCCACACCTGGGGGAGCAGCGGCGGGAGTTGCGCGCGCTTCGGCCATGCCCGCAGCCTCAGCGGCAGCCCCGCCTCCAGCGCCGTACGCACCACCTGGAGGCGGACGTAGGCGTACCCGGGGTCGCCGTCGCGGCCGGTGGACTGGGTCGGGATGACGGGGGCGCAGGCGCGGCGCCGGGGCAGGGCGCGCTGGGCGAGGGCGTGGGCGGTCAGAACGCGTCGACCGCGGCCGAGGCCGGGCGGCAGCACCAGATAGGCGAGCCGGACCAGACGCGGGTAGTGCTCGACGAGCGCGGCCTCGGCCTGCTCGACGTCGACGGTCAGGTCGGTGGCGGAACCGGGTGCGGGGCGCGGGGCGACATCCTGTGACTGCACGTCCAGCAGAACGAGCGATCCAGTGGATGGTCACCGCCGGTCGGCTCAGCCCTCCACGAGCGCCTTCGCGTAGTTCGCCATCGAACGCTGGTAGCGCGGCAGATGGGGTGCGAGCGCGCCGAGGACCAGGGACAGGCCTTCGCGGTCGCGGCCCACGCTCGACAGGCACAGTGCCAGGGTGGCGCGCACGGCGTCGTCCAACTCGTCGGAGGGGCCGTCCAGTTCGGGCGTGAGGAGCTTGACGCCCTCCTCGGCCTGTCCGACGTTGCGCAGGGAACTGGAGAGCTGGATCTTCGCCCGACGGCCCTTGTAACCGCTCACGTCGCTCAGACCGCGGGCGATCGCCTCCCGGTAGAGGGGCGCCGCCTTGTCGCTGTGGCCGGTCGAGTCCCAGGCGCAGGCCCGCTCGAACAGGCCCAGCGGGCTGTCCTCGGGGAGTTCGGCGACGAGGGCGTCGACGACGGCCCGGAAGTCCGCCGCCCTCTCCTCGGGGTAGTCGTCGAAGGCGGCCCAGGCGGCGGTCACGCGATCTTCCCAGTCTTGGTTCACCGGCCCACCTTCGCACAGGCGTGCAGGGCGAAGCGCCGGTATTTTGAGCGGACCGCGCGCGGGAGCCGTATCCAGAGCGAGGCTCTTGCAGGGAGGAACAGATGAAGGTGACCCGACCCATGTTCGCCGCGGCGGCCGCCGCGGCGGCGCTGCTGCTGGCGGGATGCGCTTCCGGCGGCAAGGAGGAGGCCGCCGTTCCGGAGACGGCGACCGGCAGCCTGGAGCACATCGCATCGGAGGTGAAGTGCACGCCCGACATGCAGACCGACGCCGACGAACTGCGCCAGGCGCTCTGCAAGAACGACGCCGGAAAGTTCATCCTGCTGACGTTCGCCACCGACCGCGGCCAGCGCGAGTGGATCAACGGGGCCAAGGACTACGGCGGTCACTACCTGGTCGGCCGCAAGTGGGTCGCCGTGGGCGAGCAGACCAGCACCGTGACGACGCTGCGCAAGACGCTCGGCGGGGACATCGAGGAGGGCACGGACCACTCCGCGCACGGCTCCCACGAGGCCTCGGACGGTGCGACGCACTCCGGTCACTGAACGCGGTAACGCGGACAGCACAAAGGCCGGCGGTGAGGAAACCTCACCGCCGGCCTTTCAGTGTGTTACTTGCACTTCTGGCCGCTGTTGATGCAGTTGACCATCTTGTTCATCAGGTTCGTGGAGAAGAAGTTGATGAAGTCGTTGTGGTCGGTGATCGGCTTGTGCAGGTTCTCCGGGAAGGTGTCCACCGCGTACGGGTTCACCACCGTGCCGTTCTGGAGCTTCGGGGCCGGAACGTTGTAGACCAGCCGGACCTGGAGCTGCGGGATCGCCTTGAAACCATTGGCGCAGCTGCCGTCGGCCTGAGCGAACGCCACGTGGGTGCGGTGGTTCGCGCTGTCGATGTTCTTGCCGTCCCAGCAGCTCTGGAAGTTGGTCGTACGGACGACCTGGCTGCCCTGCGGGCAGATCGGGTACTGGTCCTTCAGCTGCACCTTGTTCTCGAAGCCGGTGCAGCTCCAGTTCACGTTGGCGTTGGCCTTGCCGTTGACGAAGGCCTTGGCGTCGCCGGTGATGATGCGCAGGGCCGTCGGCATCGCGACGACGTTGCCCTTCTTGTTGCCGACGAACTTCAGCTGGGCCTGGGCCGGCAGCAGGATCTTGCCGACGTTGCCCTCCTTGCCGCCGCCGTCGTTGTTCTGGTCGAAGTCCTGCGTGCCGTCCTGGACACGGATGACCGGCCAGAAGTACGAGGACTTGTCGCCCTGGTTCTGGCAGCTGGTCCCGGCCCCGGCCAGTTCCTGGTCGCTCGCGAAGGCGTCGTTGTTCTGGTTGCCGACGTAGTCGTGCAGGTGGTGGGCGCCGTTGGCGACACCGGGGGCGACGATCACGTTGTCGGTGTTGTGGTTCTTGTTCTGGTTGGTGCCGCAGTTCGAGGTGAAGGTGCCCCTGGAACCGCTGTTGCCGTTCGCGGGCAGACCGTTCTGACCCACGCCCAGCTGCGCGTTGCCCTGGACCTTCGTGATGTCCACGAAGTCCGCGGCGACCGGGCCGTTGCCGCCCTGGCCGTTCTGCTGCTGGCCGTTGCCGCCGTTGTTCTGGCCGCCGTTCTGCTGGCCGCCGTTGTTCTGGCCGCCGTTCTGCTGCTGGCCACCGTTTTGCTGCTGGCCGCCGTTCTGCTGCTGGCCGCCGCCGTTCTGCTGACCGCCGTTGTTCTGGCCGGCGTTGGTGTTCGCCTGCTGCGTGGTGCAGGCCGCGAGCTGGCTCAGCTGGTTGTTGAACTGGCCGCCGACGCGCTGGATGTCGATCCGGATCCGGTCGATCGTGGCGGCCCGCTTCTCCTTGAGAGGGCCGGTGATCGCGTTCTGCACGAACCCGGAGTCGCCCGCCTGGGCCTGGCGCGTGGAGGCGAGCCGGGCGTAGGCCTCGGTGATCTGCTTGTCGAGGTTCGCGAGCTCGGTCGCGACGCCCTGCTTGGCCCGGTCAGGAACGTTCGTCAGCTTCTGCCCCACATCGGGGCAGGAGATCGTGGCGACCTGCGCAGCCGCGGTGGCGGCATAGGTCGAGTTCTGACCCGAGTTGTTCGAATCGTCTGCCGAGGCGTAGAAGTTCGCCCAGATCAGCCCGCCCCCGCCGAGCGCTAGGGCCGCCGATGCTGCCATGGCCTTGGTAGCCATCGACGAACGGCGTTTACGTGTGTTGCGTCCCATCTGAACTCCTCTGACTTCCTTGCGGGGCAGCACCGAGGCGCCCGACAGGAGTGAAGCTGCCCCCTCACTTACGAACGTCGCCCCAGAGGTGTTCAGCCTTCTCAGAAATTGATGAGAGGTCCGTACGACAAACCGCCCCCAACGCCCCCACAGCGCACACCAGTTGCGATGCTCACCGGTCCCGGTCCAGATAGGCCAGCACCGCCAGTACCCTGCGGTTGTCGTCGTCCGAGACCTCCAAACCCAGCTTCAGGAAAATGTTGGCGGTGTGCTTGGCGACGGCCCGCTCGGTGACGACCAGTTTGGCGGCGATCGCCGCGTTCGACCGGCCCTGCGCCATCAGTTCCATGACCTCCCGTTCGCGTGGAGTGAGCCGGTCCACCGGCTCCAGCCCGTCGCCCGAACGCCGGGCCAGCAGCTGCTGGATCACCTGGGGGTCCATCGCCGTACCGCCCGCCGCGACCCGCCGTACGGCGTCCACGAACTGCTCCGCGTCGAACACCCGGTCCTTCAGCAGATAGCCGACTGCGCCGCTGCCGTCGGCGAGCAGCTCGCGCGCGTACAGCTGCTCGACATGCTGGGAGAGGACCAGCACCGGCAGCCCCGGCTTCTTGCGGCGGGCCGCCAAGGCGCACTGCAGGCCCTCGTCGGTGTGCGTGGGCGGGAGCCGGACGTCGACGACGGCGACGTCCGGCTCCAGTTCGGCGAGGGCCCGCTCCAGTTCGGGCCCGCTCTCGACGGCGGCGGCGATCTCGAAGTCGTAGGCCTCCAGCAGCCGGACGAGACCGTCCCGCAGCAGGAAGAGGTCCTCGGCTAGGACAACACGCAAGGCATCTCCATGGTCACCATGGTGGGACCGCCGGCAGGGGAGCTGACGGCCAGGACGCCGTCGAATGTACCCAGTCGCCGCTCGATGCCGGGCAGGCCCGAACCGGACCCGAGAACCGCTCCGCCCTTGCCGTTGTCGGTGACGGAGATCCGCAGACAGCCGTCCGCGTGGTGGAGGTCGATCCAGATCCGGTCGGCGCCGGAGTGCTTGACCGCGTTGGTGAGCACCTCGCTCACCGCGAAGTAGGCCGCCGACTCCACGGGCGCCTCGGCCCGGCCCGGGAGTTCCACGGTCACCTCCGTCGCGAGGGGCAGCCGCAGCGCCAACGCCCGTACGGCGTCGCCCAGTCCGCGCTCGGCCAGCACCGGCGGGTGGATGCCGCGCACCAGGTCGCGCAGTTCGGCGAGCGCCTCGGCGGACGACTGACGGGCCTGCGCGAGCAGCTCCCTGGCTTTCTCCGGGTTCTTGTCGAGGAGCATCTCCACGGTGCCGAGGTCCATGCCCATCGCGACCAGTCGGGCCTGGGCGCCGTCGTGCAGGTCCCGCTCGATGCGCCGCAGCTCGGCGGCGGAGGTGTCCACGGCGTCCCGCCGCGTCTCGGTCAACACCCTTACGCGCTCGGCGAGTTCGGCCTGCGTCGGGGTCAGCATGGCTCGGGTGAGGCGGAAGTGCCCCTGGAACGCGCTCACGGCGTACCGATGGGCGAAGACGAGGATGACCGCGCCCAGAGCGGCGGCGGCGAACGCGGAGAGCTGCCCGCTGACCGGCACGAAGGTGTACCAGTAAGGACCGTCGGAGGCGTCCTCCACCCGCCACAGCCCGGCCGCCAGCGCGAACCCCTCCAGCGGGTAGAGGACCAGGACGGCGGGCGCGAGCGCGGTCACGAACCCGGCCGTCATGTCCACCGGCAGCCACTTCAGGTCCCGCCAGGTCGCCGGATCCCGCAACAGGGCGGTGGTGCGCGTCCACGGGTTGGCGGTGTCGGGCAGCGGCCGGTAGGCCGACGCGATGCGCACCCCGCCCCACCGTTCGGCGAGCGCCCGCCGCCGGTCGGCGTAGGCGCGTACCCCCTTCACTGCCCAGGGTGTGGTGACGAGCCCGACCCCGATCGGTATCAGCGCCATCGAGACGAGGGACAGGACGAAGCCCAGGACGGCCGACGGCAGCGACACCACGGCCAGCACGAGCCCCCGTCCGGCGGCGAGGATCATCCCCCGTGCCCTCGAACCTCCGCCGTCGCTCTTCGTGTTGGTGTTCATGACGGCAGTCTGTCCGAGCCGCGGGCCGCCGGTCACTGGCCCGAAGCCCCGGGTCGGAAGGTGGTGCCAGGTACACCCCAGCGGCGCCCGAGGGCAGAGCGGGTCAGCGTCCGGTCGGCGGGGTGAACTTGTAGCCGACCCGGCGCACCGTCTGGATCGACTGGCGGTGCTGCGCGCCCAGCTTGCGGCGCAGCCGGGCGATGTGGACGTCGACCGTGCGGCCGTCACCGACGTGGCCGTAGCCCCACACCGTGGTGACGAGCTGGTCGCGGGTGTGCACCCGGTTCGGGTGGGCCACCAGGTGCGCGAGCAGCTCGAACTCCAGGTAGGTGAGGTCGAGTTGCCGCCCGTCCACCTCGGCGGTGCGCTGCACGGAGTCGATCCGTACGAGGGGTTCGCCGGCGTCCGTCTCCGGCGCGGGCGCCGGTACCGGGACCGGCTGGAACGGCTGCTGCTGGTCCGCCGGGATCAGCACCAGGTAGCCGACCATCGGCGGCCGGCCGGGCAGACTGGGCAGGGTGTGCTGCGGCGCCGGCAGCCAGGTGGCGCCGGGCGGCAGGAGATCCGCGACCTGCACCACCTCGTCCGGATCGACGGCCCGCAGTCGGTGCCGGGAGGCGTTCTGGACGGGGGAGACAGAGGAGACGGGGGAGGGGAGGGCGGCGGAGGAGAGAGAACGAGTGGTCGCCATGAGAGGTCAGCTCTTTCGCGCGAGGGTTCGTCGGGAAGGACGTACGTCGTCTCGCGTCGGCCGAAGGCCGGGGTGTACGGCTTTAGAGGGCCGACGCGTTCGTCGCGCGGCAACACACCCGGTCGAAGTCGTGGTGCTGACGGGAAGGCCAGAACGGCTCGAGGTCATGGCGACCCGTCGCGGTGTACTTCTGGAAGCTGGCCATGGCCCCATTGAAGCAGACACCCGCCCGTTGCAGGAGCCTCCTCTCACAGCTTGGGACGCTTCCCTGGTGTGAAATCGACGTCGGTCGACGTCAGTCGACGACCCGGGCGGTCGCGAGGAGCTCGCGGACGGCGTCGCGGACGACGTAGTCCGGATGCAGGGCCCAGCCGGACATGCCGTCGCGGACGAGCCGCCGGGACGCCTCGGCCCCTTGCCGCAGCGGCTCCACGGCGAAGCGGGGTACGAGCCCCATCTGCGTGAGCGTCACCACGGGGTGGGGCAGTCCGGCGTAGAGCCTCCCCCACTTGACCGCCTCCCGGGCCACGGGGTCCAGGGTGTCCTGCGTGCGGCCGGTGATGCGCCAGACGGCCAGGGCGGCGACGGCCGAGCCGTCGGCGGCGAGGCGAGGCTCGATGAACGGCAGCAACGGCGCGGCCGCGGGACCGAGTTCACCGGCCCAGTCCATCACCTGGCCCACGAACCCGGCGCTCATCTCCTGCCGGAAGAAGGACAGGGCCAGGCCGGGGTCGCCGCCGACCCGGTGGTGGGCCACCGCGGCGACCGCCGAGACCGAGGAGTGCTCGCGCTCGATCACGCAGGCTCGCAGCGCCCGCTCGGCCACGTCGCCGGCGGCGGGGCCCAGCCGCCCCAGCACGGCCACCGCCACCGGCGGGTATCCGGTGCCGGTGCGGGCCAGCAACTCGGTGAGCTCCTCGACGACGTCCGCCGCCATGTCGGGGAACCGCGTCAGCACCTTGACCAGCTCCGGGTGGGCGCCGTTCCACTGCCGGGCCACTGCCCGCGCGACGGGCAGAGCCTGTGCCCCGAACGCGTCGGCCACGGCGGTGACGGCGCGGACGGTGTCGTACGGGCCGGGTGCCTCCTCGACGAGCCGCACGGCCTCTTCGACGGCCGTCGGCTCCTGCGCGGGGGCGAGTGCGGTGATCGCCGCCGCGCGTACCGCCGGGTCGTCGGCGGCCAGGTACGGCAGTACGTGCGCGCGCACGCGCGCGTGCAGGTCGGGTGGCAGCGCGCAGGTCAGCTGCGCCAGCTGGTACAGCTCCCATGCCTCGCCCTCCATGTCGCGCAGCGCCCAGGGCAGCACGTCGGCCTCGCGGTCGCGCCAGTGGTCGGCGATCTCCAGGGCGAGCGGCACGCCCCCGGCGAGGGCCCGCAGCGCGGCCTCCGGGTCCTCCAGCAGCCGGTCGGTGAACAGCTTGTGGGGCTCGGGCCACAAGACCCTCTCCGGCTCGTGCGGGTCGGCCGCGTACGCCCGCGCGCAGTGGTCCACCAGCGCGCCGGGCAGGGGGAGCTCGGCGGTGCGCAGCAGGTTCTCGGCCGCGGCGAGCACGACCCGGGGCTCGGGATCGGTCAGCAGCTCGTTCAGCCGGCCGTCGTCACCGTCCTCCAGCACTGCGAGCGCCGTCACCACCCGGCCTCGCACCAGCGGGTCGCTCTCCTCGGCGAGCCGGGTCCGCAGCAGCGGCAGCAGTGGCGGGGCGTGCTCCCGGCCGCACCCGGCGATCAGCAGCACCATGGCGCTGCGTACGTCCGTGTCGGCGTCGTGCGCGAAAGGGAGCAGGGGCGGCAGCGCCTCCGCCACGGTCTGCCGGACCGGTTCCCGCCCGTCGTGCCACTCGGCACTTCTCGCGAGGTCGCCCAGCAGTTCCAGCAGGCCGGTCCGGTGCCCGGGCAGCTCCACGGCGAGCCGGGCCAGCCGGGGCACGGCGCGGGCGGTGGCCGTGTGGAACTCCTCCTCACCGCGCCAGATCGCGGAGCCCAGCCAGTCCAACGCCTCCTCGCGTTCGGCCGTGTCGCCGGACTCCAACGCCCGCATCAGGGCGGGCACGTCCCGCGCCAGTCCGAACGCGTACACCGATCCCGGCCGCTCTGCCCCGTCGCTCCCCATGGCAGCGCACGATACGCAGCAGGGGCGCCCACCGTGAAGGTGAGCGCCCCTGTCAGGGAAAAGCCGGGGATCAGACCTGGCCGGCCTTCTCCAGCGCCGAGCAGCAGGTGTCGACGATCAGACGCGTCACCAGGTACGGGTCGACGTTGGCGTTCGGACGGCGGTCCTCGATGTAGCCCTTGCCGTCCTTCTCGACCTGCCACGGGATACGGACCGAGGCGCCACGGTTGGAGACACCGTAGGAGTACTCGTTCCACGGGGCGGTCTCGTGCAGACCCGTCAGACGGTCGTCGATGCCGGCGCCGTAGTTCTTGACGTGGTCGAGCGGCTTCGAGCCCTCGCCGAGCGACTCGCACGCGGTGATGATCGCGTCGTAGCCCTCGCGCATCGCCTTCGTGGAGAAGTTGGTGTGCGCGCCGGCGCCGTTCCAGTCGCCCTTGACCGGCTTCGGGTCGAGGGTGGCGGAGATGCCGAAGTCCTCGGCGGTGCGGTAGAGCAGCCAGCGGGCCACCCACAGGTGGTCGGAGACCTCCAGCGGGGAGACCGGGCCGACCTGGAACTCCCACTGGCCGGGCATGACCTCGGCGTTGATGCCGGAGATCGCGAGACCGGCGGCGAGGCAGTTGTCCAGGTGCGCCTCGACGACCTCACGGCCGAAGATCTCGTCGGCGCCGACGCCGCAGTAGTAGCCGCCCTGCGGGGCCGGGAAGCCGCCCTTGGGGAAGCCGAGCGGGTAGCCGTCCTGGAAGAACGTGTACTCCTGCTCGATGCCGAAGATCGGCTCCTGGGAGCCGAACTTCTCGGCGACCTCGACCAGCGCGGCTCGGGTGTTGGACTCGTGCGGCGTCATGTCGATGTTGAGGACCTCGCACATGACGAGGACGTCGTCGCCGCCGCGGATCGGGTCGGGGCAGGTGAAGACCGGCTTGAGGACACGGTCCGAGGAGTGGCCTTCGGCCTGGTTCGTGGAGGACCCGTCGAAGCCCCAGATCGGCAGCGCGTCCAGACCGGCGGGCTCACCCGCGATGATCTTGGTCTTGGAGCGGAGCTTGGCGGTCGGCTGGGTGCCGTCGATCCAGATGTACTCAGCCTTGAAGGTCACGGGCCACTTCCTTCGGGGGTGTGTCTGACGCACTTGCGGGTGCTGCGGCGCTGCGGCACTGGGGCGCCGCCTGTTTGCCCGGCAGCTTGTCAACAGGCGATTTCCCGATCATTGCTCGAATGTGAACCCCGTGTTACCTGGGTGGTTCTGTGGTGCGGCTCACTGTGGTGCGGCTCGCCGTGGTCCGGCTCACCGCTCGGCCCCGGGACGTGCAGGTCCTGCTGCTCGTGGCCGCGAGCAGCAGGACCTGTGACACGTACGAGGCGACGGCCGGGGTGAGTCTCCGGTGTGGGCCGGCGCCTCAGTGGGTTTCTTCGTTCCCGAGGCTCACCCCACCTTCTCGATCACGGCCCGGCGGATGAGGAACTTTCCGGGCTCACGGACCTGTTCGAAGGCCGCGTTGTTGAGCAGGGCGCAGCTGCCGGAGACCGAGGTCACCTCGACGGTGGTGGACTTGCCGTTGTCGAGGTTGGTGACCTTCAGCTTGGTCCCCGCCGGGAACCGGTCACTCGACGCGGCCGGGGCACCGCCCTCTCCGGAGAGGGTGACCGTGGACCCGTTGCAGACCTGCCGGCCCGAGGCGGCGGCACCGCCGTTTCCCGCGCTGCCGGTGTTTCCCGCAGTACCGGCGTTGCCGGTGCTTCCGTTTCCGGTGTTTCCCGCGGGGGCGGAGGCCGCCGACGAAGGCTGCGTCGTCTGGGAGTCCTGAGCCGACTCCCCAACGGCGCAACCGGACGCCTGCTGCTGAACCTTGATCTGCGCGATGACCGCCTCGCGGTTGGCGATCCGGGCCGCCGACTGGGCGTCGGGAGCGGCCCGTTGCCCGTCGATGAACTTCTGGTTGTTGCCGAGGGCGGTGGCGAGCCCCTGGCAGACGTTGGAGTCCGCGGCGGCCAGGGGCTTCGCGTTCTGCGGGGTCTGCGCGGCGTTCGAGGTGCTCGCCATGAGGAAGGCGCCGCCTCCCGCCACCGCCACCGCGCCCACCAGCAGCGCGATCTTCTTCTTCGTGCCGGGACTTCTCCTACGCGACATGCGCGCCTCCTGAGAGGTTGGGGAGCGTACGCCGCTATGTACGAGATACCGAACGCGGTTACTCAGCGGTTACAGGAGTCAGTGAAAGTGACGTGCGTCACGGGATGTGCGGGGCGTGCCGCGGTCACCCCCTTCCGCCCTTGCCGTCCTCGTACGCCACGACCGTGTCGTTGACGTGTCGGAGCAACCCCTCCGTCTGGGCGGTGAGTTCGGCCTCCCCGGTCTCCGCGCCGTCGCCCCACTGCCCGTTCGCGAACACCACCGAGCGGACGGTCATCACCCGTCGGAAGACCCCGGCCGAGCCCGGCGGCACCGTCGGCAGACCGGCCTCCGGGGGCGGATCGAGTGAGACCACCTGATACGTCACCGGGTCCATCGAGGTCATCGCGAAGACCCGCGAGGCGTCCTCGACCCGCGCGAAGCTGAGCACCGTGACCGTCACCTGTGAGCGCCGGTCGGCGTCCGTGAACAGGGCCGCCGTCAACCGGGAGCAGGGCTCGCCCTGTTCGATCAGCTGGGCCAGCTCGGGCGACATGCCCCGGGCGCAGTCGGTGGTGGTGGCCAGATCGACGCGCGTGAACCGGGAGCCGTCCTTCAGCCGGACGCCCGTCGAGGGGAACGCCTGCTCCGGCCGGATGATCGGGCGGGCGAGCAGGGAGGGGAGCGAACTCGGGGCGTCGGAGGGGAGGGTGACGTTCACGGAGGGCGCGCCGGCCGCCGGGGGAGCGGAGGCGGCCCGGCTCACGTCGTTCCGGTCCCCGCCGCCGTCTCCGTCCGCGATCAGTGCGGCGCCGGCGGCGATGGCGGCGACGAGGACGACGCCGGTCCCCGCGACCGCCGTGCGCCGGGTCCGCCGACGCCTGCGTATCCGCTCCTGCTCGGCCATGAACTGGGCGTACGGGTCCGGCGGCCCGTACGGGAATCCTTGATCACCGAAGGTCATGGCGGCGGAGGGTAACAGCGTGGAACGCCTCGACTCCCGTCGCCCGACGAACCGTTGACTAACCGACGAACCACTGACTAACCGACGAAGCGTCGACTAACCGGCTAACGGGACAGGGCGTCCCGAACGGCCTCGTCCGTGCGGGCCACCAGTGCGGTGCCGTCGTCGGCCGTGATGATCGGGCGCTGGATGAGCTTGGGGTGTGCGGCGAGCGCGGTGATCCAGCGTCCGCGGGCGCTCGCGTCCCGCGCCCAGTCCTTCAGGCCGAGTTCCGCGGCGGCGGCCTCCTGGGTGCGGGTGATGTCCCAGGGTTCCAGGCCGAGGCGGTCGAGCACGTCCCTGATCTCGTCCTCGCTCGGCACGTCCTCCAGATAGCGGCGGACGGTGTAGTCGGCGCCCTCGGCGTCGAGGAGGGTGAGGGCGCTGCGGCACTTGGAACAGGCGGGGTTGATCCAGATTTCCATGCGTCACACGGTAGCTGTCTCGGTCGCCGAAAGCCCTTGTGATCAGGGGCGTTTGTCAGTGGTGGGCAGTAGAATAGAAGCAGTGTTCGAGGGTTCGCCGGAGGCGCCGGTCGGACCCTGACCGCGACAGGAGGATGCCTGTGCCCGCTGCCGCACTGAAGCCGAAGCCGTTGCCGACCCAGTCCACCGCGAAGCGTCCCGTCCAGCTCGATCTGCCCTATGTGCCCGTCGAGAAGCGGCCGTTGCCGCCGGGGCGTCCGCGCGACTGGTACGTCATGCACAACCGCCGCCTCAAGGCGATGCGTCTTGCCATCGCCCTGCTCGACCTGGGGGTCTACATGCCCAACCAGGCCCGCAACGAGAAGATCCGCAGCACGGCGCAGCTGATCGGCGTTCACCCGCCGTCGGACACGACGTGCCACATGGTGCGGGCGCTGTTGCGTTACTCGCGGTGAGACGGGCGCCGGGCGCCGCCGCTCATGACGGCGCCCGGTCCCGGCGCGGCCCTGGAAGCCGCCCCGCCGACTGCTCCGGCGGCTGCCTCGGCGGCTGCTCCGCCGACTGCCCCGGCGCGGCCCTGGAAGCCGCCCCGCCGACTGCCCCGGCGGCTGCCTCGGCGGCTGCTCCGCCGACTGCCTCGGCGGCTGCCTCGCCGACTGCCTCGGCGACTGCTCCGCCGGCTGCCTCGGCGACTGCCTCGGCGGCTGCCTCGGCGGCTGCTCCGCCGGCTGCCTCGCCGGCTGCCTCGGCGGCTGCTCCGCCGGCTGCCTCGCCGGCTGCCTCGGCGTCTGCTCCGCCGCCTACCCCGCCGGCTGCCCCGCCAACTCCTTCTCCACCGGCGTCCGGAACCTCGGGGTCACCCGGGTCGCCCCCAGCCACGCCCCCAACCGCTCCGCCTCCGCCTCGATCGCCGCCTTCGCCTCGCCGCCCACGCCCTCCTCGTCCAGGATCCGCCACGCGATCTGCCCGTCGGGGCGCTGGGCCCAAGCTCCCACCACCCGGCCGTTCCACCACACCGTCGGCCCCACGTTCCCGCTGTAGTCGAACAGGGCGGGGCGCAGCTCCGGCGCGAGGTACCAGTCCCGGCCCTGCCAGCCCATCGCGGTCGGGTCGAGGGCGGGCAGCAGGGCCGCCCACGGTTCCCCGGCGCCGGTCACCGGCTCCTCGTCCCCGTCGACGACGTACCCCGTGCCCGCGTCCAGGGTCACCGCCCGCGCACCGATCGCCGTCAGCGCCCGCCGGACGTCCGTGACCCGCCAGCCCGTCCACCACTTGAGGTCCGCCTCCGTGGCCGGGCCGCATGCCGTCAGCCAGTGTCTCAGCAGCTCCGACTGGGCGTCCGCCACCGGGAGTTCGGGGTGCTCGGGGGCCACGGCCCAGCGGAACTGGCTCGACGTCCACGAGCCCAGGGGGCGTCCCCTGACCACCTTGCCCTCGACGCCCAGCACCCTCAGCAGCCGCGTCACCACGGTGTGCACGCCCTCGTAGCTCTTCCCCGACGCGTAGACGAACTGCTCCCGCAGGCGCGGCTCCTCACGGGACAGCTCGGCCGCCGTCGCCTGGCCGAGCCGGGCCAGGGCGGCCAGCGCCGACTCCTCGACCTCTTTCAGCCAGGCCGCGTCCGGCGCGCCGGCCTTCGCCATGTCCTTCACCAGCGAGGCCCGCTCCCGGGCGGCCACCGCGAGACCGGTCGATGCGTGCACGACGGCCGTCAACTCCGTCGGGAACACGAAGACCGTGTGCCGCATCCCGTGCATGCGCACCAGGCTCCGGTCCACGTACAGCGCCCGGTCCGTGTCCGGCACGGGCGCCGCCGCGTCGGCGAGGCGGGCGCCGACCGCCAGATACACCGTCGCCGGGTCCGAGCCGTGCAGGGCGACGAGCGCGTCGGCCACCGCCTCGGGCGTCGCGACCCGCGCCCCGGGGGCCAGCCGGTGCCGTAGAGCCAGTCTGGCCCGCCGCTCCGCCACCCCGATGTACCGCAGCCCGTCACCCATCCGGCCTCCACCCCTCGTCGCTGTCCGCTTCCGGCACCAGGTCGTGTCCGCAAAGGAGCGCCGGCTGCCCGGAGGGCAGGGCTCGCGGCGTCACAACGCGGCGAGCGTGCGTGCCGGGCGTCGCGAGCCGGGCGGGACTTTGCGGACACGACCCAGTCCCTGTCCGCATCCTGCCCGACGCCACTGACAGTCGGGCCCGTCGCCGTCGTCACCCGTTCGCCGTACCCGACATGCGGGCGCCTCCCTCCCGGCCTTCACTGCGAAGCAGGAAGCCGCAGGCACTGTGACGACCGGGAGGCAGGCGCGATGAGCAGGAGACCCGGATGACCGCCCCCGCCGAGCGTGCCCGGCGCGGCAGGGACGCCCGCGGACGCGTCTCCCGTTCCGCCCACGCCGCCTGGCTCCCGCCCGTCGACCGGCCCGACCCCGTCGCCGTGCTGGAGCGGCAGGGCCGGGACCGGCTGCCCGAGCTGCTGCCGGTCCGCTACGGGCGGATGGCCGACTCGCCCCTCGCCTTCCTGCGCGGCTCGGCCGCCGTCATGGCCGCCGACCTGGCGGCACAGCCGCACACCGGCCTGACCGTCCAGCTGTGCGGGGACGCGCACCTGCTCAACTTCGGGGTGTACGCCTCCCCGGAACGGGCGCTGCTCTTCGACCTCAACGACTTCGACGAGACGTTCCCCGGCCCCTTCGAGTGGGACGTCAAACGGCTCGCCGCCTCCGTCGCCACGGCCGCCCGCGAGAACGGCCACCCCGAGACCAAGGTGCACCGGGCCGCCCTGGAGGCCGTGGCCGCCTACCGCACCGGCATACGGCGGCTGTCCCGGCTCGGCGAGCTCGCCGTCTGGCACGAGCGCATCGAGGCCGACCAGCTGGCGCCCCTGCTGCGCTCCGCCCGACGGCGCAGAAGGGTCGAGGCGAGCCTCACCCGGGCCCGCCGCCGCACCAGCCTGCAGGCCCTCGACAAGCTCACCGAGGTCGTCGACGGGCGCCGCCGCCTCATCCAGGACCCGCCGCTGCTCGAACCGGCCGGCGCCTCCGACGGCGCCTCCCTGCGGAAGATCTTCAGCGACTACCGGTCCACCCTCGCCGAGGAGCGCCGCGCGCTGCTGGACCGCTACCACTTCGTCGACGCCGCCCGCAAGGTCGTCGGGGTCGGCAGCGTCGGCATGCGCTGCTTCGTCGTGCTGCTCACCGGCCGCGACACCGACGATCCGCTGTTCCTGCAGGTCAAGGAGGCCCGCGCGTCCGTCCTGGAGGAACACCTGCCGACCGGGCCCTACGTCCATCCCGGTCACCGGGTCGTCACCGGGCAGCGGCTGCTGCAGGCCGCCAGCGACATCTTCCTCGGCTGGATGACCGGTCCGCAGGGCCGCGCCTTCTACTGGCGCCAACTGCGTGACATGAAGGGCTCCGCCGACGTCGCCGGGATGTCCCCGGCCGACCTCCTGATCTACGCCCGGCTGTGCGGCACCGCCCTGGCCCGCGCGCACGCCCGTTCCGGCGACCGTCTGGCCATCGCCGGCTACCTGGGCGGCTCCGACACCTTCGAACGCGCCGTCGCCGACTTCGCCCTCGCCTACGCCACCCAGACCGTCGCCGACCAGACGGCGCTGGCCGCGGCGATCGACGCGCGGGTGGTGACGGCCACGCCGGGAGTCTGAGGTCAACTCCGCGTCGGTTGCGGCTGCTTCAGCAGGGGCGTCACGAACTCCCGCCGGTCGTCGGCATGGTCGTGGAACCACAGTCCCAGACGGTGGCCCGCGTCGGGGAGTTCGAACCTCGTGTACCGGGCGCGGGCGGCGAGCGCGTCCTGGACGGCCGCGGTCACCTCCGGCGGGATCACCGCGTCGGCGCCCGGCACGGCGAGCACCGCCCGTCCCTCGTACGCCCGCAGCACGCCGAGCGCGGGCGCCTCCCGCCAGCTCCCGGGCCGTCGGATGATCGCGCTGAACTCCCCGTCCCCCCGCCCGAACGGCGCCTCCCACGCCTGCGCCGCGTACACCGCGGGCGAGCACAGCCCCAGGGCCGTCACCCGGGGGCCGTAATACGCGGCGAGGTCGGCCACCGTCTGTCCGCTCATGCTGAACCCGACGAGCGCCAGCGGTGCGGGCGCCGGAACGCGCGCGTCGATCACCGAGACCGCCTGCTCGAAGCGTCGGCGCAGGCTCAACTCCCCTAGCGCGCCGCTGCTTTCGCCGTGCCCGGAGAAGTCGAAGGCGAGGACACGGCGCCCCTGGGCCGCGAACTCCCGGACCAGCGGCAGCAGTCGCTCCTTGCTGCCGTTGCCCGCACCGTGCAGCACGACGGCGGTGGCGCCCCCCGGACCACCGCCGTCAGCCTCACCGCCGCCGTGGACGCCGCTGAGTCGCTCACCGTCGAACTCGTGCGTGAAAGAGGTCAGTTCGCTCATGCGCCGAGCGTAGGCCGCGTCTATTCGCCGGACTGTGTGGGAGCGCAGTCCATGTAGGAGCCGGACTCGTACGCCGCCTTGTCGCTGTCGCGGGCGCGGATGGCGTCGACGAGACGGGCGTGGTCCTGGAACTGCTCGGGGCGCAACGCGTCGCCGAAGTGGTCCAGGAGCGAGTCCCGGATCACCTCGCCGAGGTCCGCGTGCAGCTCGGCCAGGACCGTGTTGTGGGACGCCGAGACGACGGCCAGGTGAAACGCCACGTCCGCGTTGACGAAGCCGACCCGGTCACCGGCCGACCAGGCCTGTTCCCGCTGGACCAGCAGCGCGTCGAGCCGCTCCAGGTCCTCTGGCGTACGGCGCGCGGAGGCCAGCCGCGCGGCACGGATCTCCAGGGCGCCGCGCACCTCGGCGACGTCATCGGTGTGGGCCTTCGCGAAGCGCGTCCGCATCATGCCGGCGAGTTCGCTGGTCGCCCGCACATAGGAGCCGGAGCCATGGCGGATGTCCAGCAGACCCGTGTGCGCCAGGGCCCTGATCGCCTCACGCACCGTGTTGCGGGCCACTCCGAGCTGCTCGACCAGCTCCGTCTCGGTGGGGATGCGTGAGCCCACCGGCCAGGCTCCGGAGGTGATCTGCCGCCGCAGCTGGGCGATCACCTTGTCCGAGAGCGCTTCTCGACGAACGGGATCCAGATTCATCCCGTCAGTCTATGTCAGCACTCATCCTACGACTCCGCGTAAAAGTCGTCCTACAACTGGATGACGAAAACACTAGACATCGAGTCATGGGATGAGTCTACGATGAGGTCCATGCCGAAGGATGAGCTCAAGAACCGCGTCTCGCGCACCGGCCAGGCAGCTTCCCTCAGCACTTCCCGGGGGACGCGCCGGCTGACGGTGGTGGCCCTCGTACTCGCGGCGCTGAACCTGCGCCCGGGGGTCACCAGCCTCGGGCCCGTCCTCGAAGAGGTCCGCGACACCCTCGCCATGAGCGGCACGGTCGCCGGACTGCTGACCTCCATCCCCGCCGTCTGCTTCGCGCTGATCGGCTCGACGGCCCCCGCGCTCGCCCGGCGGTACGGGGCGAGCGGCGCCATCGCGGCCGGCGCGGCGGTGCTGACGGTCGGCCTCGCGCTGCGGCCGTTCGCCGCCGGCACCGTCCTGTTCGTCGTCCTGACCGCCCTGTCGCTGGCGGGCATCGCCATCGCCAACGTGCTGCTCCCGGCCGTCGTCAAGCAGCGCTTCCCCGACCGGGTGGGCGCGATGACCGGGCTGTACTCCATGGCGTTGAACGTCGGCGCCTCCAGCGCCGCCGCCGTCACCGTTCCGCTGACCGAGGCGTTCGGCGGCGACTGGCGGTACGGCCTCGGGGCCTGGGCGGTCCTGGCCGCCGTGGCCGTCCCTCCCTGGCTCGCCCTCGCCCGCCACCACGGGCCGGCCCGGGACGCGGCACAGCGGTCGGCGGATGCGGCGGCGAGGGGTGCGGCGGCGGATGCTGCGGCCGGGGGCCGGATCTCCCGTGACCCCACCGCCTGGGCGCTCACGGCCTACTTCGGGCTCCAGGCGAGCTCCGCCTACATCATCATCGGCTGGCTGCCCCAGATGTTCCGGGACGCCGGACTGTCCGCCGGGACCGCGGGCCTGCTGTTCTCCGGGACCTCGCTCCTCGGGGTCCCCCTGTCCTTCGCCCTGTCCGCAGTCGCCGGGAGACTGCGCGACCAGAGCGGGATCGCGGCGGCCATCGGCCTGTGCGGACTGGCCGGCTACGCGGGCCTGTGGGCCGCGCCCGCCGACGCGCCCTGGCTGTGGGCGTTCCTGCTCGGCGTCGCCAACTGTTCCTTCCCCCTGGCCCTGACGATGATCAGCATGCGCGGCCGGGACAGCGCCACCGTGGTCCGGCTCTCCGGGTTCGTGCAGAGCTTCGGCTATCTGCTCTCGATGCCGGGACCCGTCGTCGTGGGCGTCCTGTACGACCGCAGCGACGGCTGGCGGGTGCCGCTGGTCTTCATCATGCTGCTCACCCTGGTCCAGATCGGCGCCGGCCTGCTCGCGGGCCGCAACCGCCAGATCGGCTGACCCGGGGCCTCTCGCTCCGGCGCTCCCGTTCTCCTGCCCCGCCTCGCCCCTCCCCGCTCCCGCTCCTGCCTTCGCGCCGCCTTCACCTTTCGCCTCCCTTTTACGGCGAAATTCACGCCATCCGGCCCTATGGAATTCCGTCATGCCCGGAATTCGCTTTCCTCGGAAATGTTCATGGGCCCCATTGACCGCACGGTGAAGATCGTCCTAGGCTTTTGATCAGCAAGTAGCAGAAGGCGCCACCAGCACATGAGTTCGTCAGGCGAATATCGACGAACGGCAGGAACCCGGCACTGCTGCTGCAGCCGCCACCCGCACCGGCCGGCGAGGAATTCCGAACACCGGACCAGGAAATACCACCGTTCTCCTGTCATGCGGAAAAGAGAGGTCCATGAGCACGCACGTGATGACCGACCTGCTCGTCGAACAGGCGCGGATCGCGCCCCACCGGACCGCCGTCGTCCACGAGGACCAGAGCCTGACCTTCGCCCAACTGCTGCACCACAGCCAGGCACTGGGCCGCTTTCTGAGGGACGCCGGGGTGACCAGGGACAGCAGGGTCGGCGTGTTCATGGAGCCCTCGCTCGACCTGGTGACGAACATCTGGGGAATCCTCTGGGCCGGCGGATCCTATGTGCCGCTCTCCCCGGAATACCCCGAAGAACGCATCGCCTACATGATGGCGGACGCCGGAGTGGGCATCGTCCTCACTCAGGAATTACTCCGGCCCCGGCTCCATGAACTGTCACCGGCCGGGGTCCGCGCCGTCACCCTCGAAGAGGCTTTCCATTCGACAAAGGCCGGTGATCCCGCCGCGGAACCGGATTCCGACCCCGATATACGGCCCGGAGACCTCGCCTACGTCATATACACCTCCGGCAGCACGGGAAAGCCGAAGGGGGTGATGATCGAGCACCGCAGCATCGTGAACCAGATGCGGTGGCTGCGCGAGGCCTGCGGGATCGACGACAGCAAAACGATTCTTCAGAAGACCCCGATGAGTTTCGACGCCGCTCAGTGGGAGATCCTCGCCCCCGCCTGCGGCAGCAAGGTGGTGATGGGCGCCCCCGGGATCTACCGCGACCCCGAGGCCATCATCGCCACCGTCGTACGACACGATGTGACGACCCTGCAGTGCGTGCCCACCCTCCTGCAGGCGCTCCTCGACACCGAGAACCTGCCCGCCGCCCACTCCCTGCGCCAGATGTTCAGCGGCGGTGAGGCGCTCTCCCGCAGCCTCGCCCAGCAGTGCCTGGACACCATGCCGTCCTGCACGCTCGTCAACCTCTACGGCCCCACCGAGTGCACCATCAACGCCTCCGCCTTCACGGTGGACCGTGCGGCCGTGGCGGACGGGCCCCGCACCATGCCGATCGGCACCCCCGTCCACGGGACCTCCTTCCACGTCCTGGACCCGCTCGGACAGCCCGCGGCCATCGGCGAGGTCGGCGAACTGCACATCGGCGGAACCCAGGTGGCCCGTGGCTACCTCGGCCGCCCCGACCTCACGGCCGACCGGTTCGTGGACGCCCCCTTCCCGGCCGCCGCAGGCTCCCGCCTGTACCGGACCGGCGACCTGGCCCACTTCAACGCCGACGGCACCGTGCAGTTCGTCGGACGCGCGGACAACCAGGTCAAACTGCGCGGCTACCGGGTCGAGCTGGACGAGATCCGCCAGACGATCGAGACACACGACTGGGTCCGCAGCTCCGCCGTCCTGCTCCGGGACGACACCACCACCGGCTTTCAGAACCTCGTCGCCTTCGTCGAACTCAACCCCAAGGAAGCCGCCCTGATGGACCAGGGCAACCACGGCTCCCACCACCAGTCCAAGCGCAGCAGGCTCCAGGTCAGGGCCCAGCTGTCGCACCCCGGCTGCCGCGACGCCGCCGAACTCGACGGCCGGCCCGTGGTCGAACTCCCCGGCGCCGAAGCCACCCCCGAGCAGCGCGCCCTCGCCTTCGCCCGCAAGACGTACCGCTTCTACGAGGGCGGCCCCGTCGGCCGGGACGACATCCTGCGGCTGCTGGCCCCGCGCACCCGGCCGCAGCCCCCGGCACGCACCCCCGCCGACCTGACCCGGGCCGAACTCGGCGCCGTCCTGCGCAACTTCGGCCGCCACCTCAGCGACGAGCGGCTGCTCCCCAAGTACGCCTACGCCTCGCCCGGCTCCCTCTACGCCACCCAGCTGTACCTCGAACTCGACGGCGTCGTGGGCGAGGCGCCCGCGGGCCTGTACTACTACCACCCGCTCCACCACCACCTGGTGCTCGTCGGGCCGGCCTCGTCGGAGCCCGGCGCGCGGATCCACTTCCTCGGCAAGCACCGGGCGATCGAACCGGTCTACCGCAACAACATCCGCGAGGTCCTCGAGATCGAGGCCGGGCACATGGTCGGCCTGTTCGAGCAGGTGCTGCCGGCCCACGGCCTCCGCCTCACGGCCGCGGAGTACCGTACGGCCGTCAAGGACCGCCTCGACTGCGCCGAGGACGACCACTACCTGGGCACGTTCGAACTCCGCTCCCGGGACGCCGCCGGAGACCCGGACGCCTTCGACATCTACGTGCAGGCCCACTCCGGCCGCGTCGACGGACTCCCGGCCGGCCAGTACCGGTACGCCGACGGCTCTCTCGTCCGCATCAGCGACGACGTCGTCCTCAAGAAGCACGTCATCGCCATCAACCAGCGGGTCTACGAGCGCTCCGGCTTCGCCGTCAGCCTCGTCGCGACCAGCCCCGACGCCTGGCGGCGCTACCTCGACCTGGGCCGCACCCTGCAACGCCTGCAGATGAACGACCTGAACCTCGGCTTCATGTCCTCCGGCTACAGCTCCCGGACCGGCAACGACCTGCCCTCGGCCAAGCGGCTCAACCGGATCCTCACCGACTGCGGGCTGCCCACGGGACCGTCGTACTTCTTCGTCGGCGGGCGGGTCAGCGACGAGCAGCTGCGCGGCGAGGACATGAAGGAGGACGTGGTCCACATGCAGGGCCCGGCCGAGCTGATCAAGGAGGACCTGGCCGGACTGCTGCCCCGCTACATGCTGCCCAACCGGATCGTCGTCCTCGACCGGCTGCCGCTGACCGCCAACGGAAAGATCGACAGCAAGGCGCTGGAGGCCACCCAGCAGGCCGAACTGTCCCTGTCCGAGCGGACGTTCGTCGCCCCCCGCACCCGCACCGAGCGCCGGGTCCGCGACGTCTGGCAGGCGGTGCTGAAACACGAACAGGTCTCCGTCACCGACGACTTCTTCGAACTCGGCGGCAACTCCCTGCTCGCCGTGGCCCTCGTCAGCCGGCTGAACCGCGCCTTCGGCGGCACGATCCCGCTCCAGGTGCTGTTCGAGGCCCCGACCGTCGAGAAGCTCGCCGCCCGGCTGGACGCCGACTCGTCCGCGCCCCTCACCCGGCTCGTCCCCCTCCAGCCCCTCGGCACGGGCACCCCGATCCACTGCTGGCCCGGCCTCGGCGGCTACCCGATGAACCTGCGCCCGCTGGCCGCCGCCCTGGGCGCCGACCGGCCCGTCCACGGCGTGCAGGCGCACGGCATCAACCGCGGCGAGACCCCCTACGCCACGGTCCGCGAGATGGCGACGGCCGACGTCGAGGCGATCCGCGGCGTCCAGCCGCACGGCCCCTACATCCTGTGCGGTTACTCGTTCGGCGCCCGGGTCGCCTTCGAGACGGCGTACCAGCTGGAGCAGGCCGGCGAACGCGTGGAGCACCTGTTCCTCCTCGCCCCGGGCGCGCCGCGGCTGCGCGCCGAGGACAAGGCCGGCAGCAGCGGGCAGGCGGACTTCGGCGACCGGGCCTTCCTCGCCCTCCTCTTCTCCGTGTTCGCCGGCACGCTCAGCGGCCCCCTGCTCGACGAGTGCCTGCGCACCGTCGACGACGAGGACGCCTTCGTCGCCTTCGTCACCGGCCGCTTCCCCGGCCTCGGCGAGGAACTGGTGCGGGCCGTCACGGGCATCGTCCAGCGCACCTACTCCTTCACCTACGAGTTCCACGAGCTGACCGGACGGCGCCTGGACGCGCCGGTGACGCTCGTCAAGGCGAGCGACGACAACTACTCCTTCATCGAGCGCCAGGGCGGCTGGTCCGCCCGGCCCCCCGTCGTCCACCAGTCACAAGCCGGCCACTACGAACTGCTGCGCGAGCCGCATGTCGCCGAACTCGCCGCCCTCGTCAACGACCGGCTCCGCAGCCGCACCCAGTCCCCGCGCCCGGGCCACGCGCCCCGCGCCGTCTCCCAGGAGGTCGGAGTGCCCCACATCAACATCAAGCACTTCCCCGTGCCCATCACCGAGGCGCAGGAACTGGAACTCGTCGCCGCGGTCACCGCCGCCGTGCAGAACGCCTTCGGCTGCAAGGAGGACGTCGTCTCCATCGCCATCGAGCCGGTCGAGCAGGAGGCGTGGAACGAGCGGGTCTACGTGCCGGAGATCATCCGCCGCCAGGACCTGCTCCGCAAGACGCCCAACTACTGAGCCCCCGCCGCACCTGAAGGTTCCGGAAGGAGACCCCTCATGACACACCCCACGACGCACCCGGCTCCCGTACCCGCGCCCGCGCCCGCCCGCGGACACCGCTCCGTGCCCCTGGTCCTCACCGACGAGGTGTCCGCGGCGCTCGCCGACGGCGACCCCGTGGTGGCCCTGGAGTCGAACGTCATCACCCACGGACTGCCCTACCCCGACAACGCCGCCACCGCCCGCAAGGTCGAGGAAGCGGTACGGGCCGGCGGCGCGGTGCCCGCCACCATCGGCATCGAAGGCGGCCGCATCCTGGTCGGGATGACCGACGCGGACATCGAGCGCTTCGCCGCCACCCCCGGCATCCCCAAGGTGAGCAGCAGGGACCTGCCCGTCGTCCTCGCCTCGGGCGGCCTCGGCGCCACCACCGTCGCCTCCTCGCTGGTCGCGGCGGAGCTCGCCGGCATCGCCTTCTTCTCCTCCGCCGGCATCGGCGGCGTCCACCGCGGCGCCGAGACCACCATGGACATCTCCTCCGACCTGATCCAGTTCACCCGGTCGAAGGTCGCCGTCGTCTGCGCCGGCGCCAAGAAGATCCTCGACCTCGGCCTGACCATGGAGTTCCTGGAGACCCACTGCGTCCCCGTCATCTCCTACGGCTACGACGACTTCCCCGCCTTCTACTGCCGCTCCAGCGGACTGCGCGCCCCGCACCGGCTGGACGACGCGACGCAGATCGCCCGGGCCGTCGACGCCCACTGGGCCCTGGGCAACCCGGGCGGCCTCCTCGTCACCAGCCCCACCCGGGAGGAGGACGCGATCGACGGACAGGACATCGAGGCGGCCATCGGCGAAGCGCTCCGCGGCGCCGAGCGGGACGGCGTCCGGGGCGGCGCCGTCACGAAGTACGTCATGCGCGCCGTGGACCGCGCCACCGAGGGACGGTCCGCCACGGCCAACATGGCCGTCCTCATCCACACCGCGGAGATCGGCGGCCGGCTCGCCGCCGCCCACGCCCGCCTGCGACGCGAGGAGAACCAGTGAACCCGGCCCAGGCCCAGGAGGCAGCCGTGACCCGTGTGGCGATGTTCGACCTGGACGGCACGCTCGTCGACTCCCCGAGGGCGATCGTCGAGGCGTTCGCCGTCGCCTTCGACGCGATGGGCGCCGACCCCCGCGACCCGGCGGACGTCCGGGCCACCATCGGCCTGCCGCTGGAGCAGGCGTTCGGCAAGCTGCTGGGGGCGCCGCAGGACGACCCCCGGGTCGCCGAGGGCGTCGCGCAGTACCAGAAGGCGTTCCGCACGGTCATCCTGCCCCGGGCCCGCTCGCTGGTCTTCCCGGGCGTCGCCGAAGGCCTCGCCGAACTGCGCCGCCGGGGCATCGTGCTGACCGTGGCCACCAGCAAGTTCCACGCCAGCGCCGACGCCCTGCTGACGGCGGCGGGACTGCGCGACCACATCACCGTCCTGATCGGCGCCGACGACGTCACCCACCCCAAGCCGCACCCCGAGTCGGGGCTGCTGATCCTCGAACGGCTGGAGGCCCGCCCCGAGCACGCCGTGATGGTCGGCGACACCACCCACGACCTGAGGATGGCCGAAGCGGCCGGCATCGCCTCGGTCGCCGTCACCTACGGAGTGCACCATCGGCCGGAACTGGAAGCGGCCCGCCCGACGCACGTCGCCGAGACCTTCCCCGAGGTCGTCGCCCACGTCATCGACCTCCTCGACGACGGCGCCCCGACCGACGACACCGTCCGGCGGCTGCTGGACGACCGCACGTACCACATCGAGTTCAACGGCCATCTGACCAACCACGTCAAGCACGCCGTCGTCGCCCTCGCCGGCCTCGGCGTCGACCCGCAGCGCATCCAGGCCTACCACGACAACTACATCACGCTCACGCCGTACGGCTGCGCCGTGGAACCGGCCAGGGCGCCCCAGCGCGTCATCGACGACGACAACTGGCTCGAACTCCTCGGCAAACGCGAGGACTTCGCCGCCTACTGCGCGTTCTTCGACCGTCGCGAGCGGGAACTCGGGATGCCGGAACTCCTGCGGCGCTACCTCCCGCACCTGCTTCCGGGCTGGGCCGGAGCCCTCCAGCACGCCACCATCCACCTGGGCTGGGCCCTGGACGCCGGCAACCGCCGGATGGCCGTCGAGGGCATCTCCTACCTGGCCTTCGCCCACGTCGACTGCCACCCCGAGCGAGGCGTTCCCTCGGGCGCGCACGGCGCCGAGCTGCCGGTGGACTCGCTGCTGCGCATCGCCGGCTTCTGGGAGGACAACCGACGAGACCTCGGCGCCTGGGTGCAGAACCTGGTCGACGACACGACGGCCGACATCCACCCCGAACTCCTCAGGTCCGGACTGCAGTACCGGATCGCCCGGATGCTCGGCGAGGGCCACCCGCTGATCCACGACACCCCCGCCTGGGTCACCGAGCAGGACCCGGACGCCAGTTGGGACCAGCTCACCTACCTGGTCACCCTGCTGTACCTGGCGGAACCGGGCGACTTCCTGCTGCTGCACCTGATGACCGCGCTGCACGCGATGCGGCACATCGCGGACGCCCTCCCCGCCGAACAGCGCCCCGAAGCGGTCCGGTGCTACTGGACGGGCATCCTCGGCGTGCTGTTCTCCCGCGGCCACTTCTCCCGGCCCGCGAAGCTGACCGCGCTCCACGGCCTCTTCGACACCGCCCTGGACGACGTCGCCGATCCGCGCTGGGCCCGCGAGTGGGAGTGGCTCGTCGCCCGGGCCGTGGAGGAGGAGGAAGAGCACAACCCGAAGCTCGTCTACGTCATGCGCGAGATGTGGCGCCGCACCGGAGGCAGGTCGATCTACCGCGTCGCCGCCGGCCAGTTCACCGCGACCCCGGAACTCCCCTCCACGTTCGAACAGCCCCCCGTCGACTGACCGCCCCCACCTGCCACGAGGAGCCCCGCATGACCACCGCGACGACCACCGCGACCACCACCGCACCGACGACCGCGCCGACGCTCGCGACGTACCTCGACCGCAACGTCCACCTGCTCCCGCAGACCGACCAGCTCCGCGCCCTGCACACCGTCGTCCGCGACCGCGACGCACGCCGCAAGGACTTCGTCTTCCACGCCGGCCGCATCATCCGCCTGCTGACCGAGGCGGCCCTGGACCTCCTGCCCTTCGAGCCGTACGACGTCACCACCCCCGTCGGCAGCACCTACCGGGGCCTGCGCTGCACGCGGAAACTGTGCGGGGTGCCGATCATCCGCGCCGGTGAGAGCATGGAGGCCGAACTGCGCGCGGTGGTCCCCGGCATCAGGATCGGCAAGATCCTCATCCAGCGGGACAAGACGACCAAGCAACCCCACCTGTACTACACGGCGCTCCCCGACGACATCGCCGACCGCCACGTCCTCCTGCTCGACCCGATGCTCGCGACGGGCGGCACCGCGCTCGCCGCCATCGAGGTTCTACGGGAACTCGGCGTACCGGAGGAGCACATCGTCTTCGTCAACTTCATCACCGTCCCCGAGGGCATCACCGCCGTCTGCGAGCGCTACCCCGGGGTGCGGATCGTGACCTCCGCCATCGAGGAACGCCTCAACGAGAACGCGTACATGGTCCCCGGCATCGGCGACTTCGGCGACCGCTACTTCGGCACGGACCGGTAGAGAAGAACCGGCAGACACGAACCGGCGGAGAAGGAGAAGCACGGGCGGGTCAGAGGCCGGGGGCTCCCCACACCGGGAACCAGCGGCTCAGGTCCTGCTCGATCCGCAGGTCGTTCGTGAGGGCGGCCTTCACCTGAAGCTCCAGCGGCGCGAACGGGTATGCAGACGTGTCTCCTACCCGCTCGCGCCGCCGTCAGTGTCTGCGTCAAAGACACTCACTAGCCGTCGAGCCTAGAGGATCTGTGTGACCACCCTCACAGTGGTGGTCCCTCCGTAAGGGGCCTCAGAACGCCGTGTCGGCAGTCTCCTGGGACCCGCGTTCGTCGCCTGTGGAACCGGCGCGGGGCGCGCGGTCAACAGCGACACTGCTTCCTGTAGCTGCTCAGGGGTAACGCCTGACTGGAAGATGACCTCCATAAGCACGTCAGGTACCTCTTGGGGATTCGGTAGCAAAATCTCACCCCCCTTCGTCTCCTCCTCTCGATCCGGCGCGAAGATCGTTTCGGATACTAGGCGGAGCGAGGGGTGACTTTCCAGGGAACGGCGCGAAGCGCCCGCGACGGTCCGGAAGGGCGCACAGGGGGGCCTGTAACGCGTGCAGACATGGAGCGGCCCCGGTCGACTCGGGGGAGAAACGACCGGGGCCCACCAGCGAGCAGCGCTCGGGGGGAGACCACTGCAACGCTGGTACCAGTCGCGTACCCGGTCGGCATATGCCAAAACAGAAGAACCCCCGTGTTGACGCCACAGGGGTTCCGCTGCGGCCCGGAGGCCGTGAGCAGCTTAATTCATTCATTCACAGGGGCCGCATCTGGTCTTCCAGCTCGACCATGCGCACTACGTCCAGGCGCGGTTGGTTCCACTGGTTCTGGGGGATCTCAACTCTTCGACCGACGGGACATGCAGCCAGGAACTTGCCGAACGATTCGTCGCACCAGGAAGGCACCCAGGCGCCAGAGCGACAGAGGAATACCGCGTGGAAGACGTCCTCGGGGCCTGGCCGTCGTCAATGGTCATGCTAACGGGGATAAGGGGATGCGCGGTTGGCCTCCTCATGGACTCGCGCCACGGCGGGAAGTGCACGAACACCTGAGACCCGTTCCAGTAGTGCGCGAGGAGCCAGTTTTCCGCACTGATCTGCCCCGAAGACTTCCACTCATCGAAGGTGCGATGGTTCGACGGGTACCCGCAATCATGGTGCGCGTCGTACAGGGGGCAATGCTCATTACCTGTGGATCGGCTCGGGAGGGCACACGCAGACGGCGTACCTACCCGAGTGATCGATTGCCTGAGTAGGCCCCGCGTTGCCGCGCGGGTAAGGAAGGGGCACGCCCGTGCTCAGCGTAGTGAACGCCGACGGCACCGCCGCCGACGGACCAAGGTCACCCGCGGGGCCGGCTCCCGTGCTGCCGCCCTCGCGATGGTCTTCAAACTCGTCGAGTCCGCCCAGCAGCGGTGGCGGGCCGTGAACGCGCCCCACCTCGTCGCCCTCGTCCGTGCCAGCGCCCGTTTCGAACGCGGCCAGCTAGTCGAACGACCCGAGCTCAGCGCGGCCTGAGCCACATCAACTGATCTACAGTTCTTGACAGTTACTCACCACAGACGGCACGAATCATCTCGCTGACATCCGTTTCTCAAGGGAGTCCTGTGGCATCCATCAAGGACATCGTCTTCGACAGCCCTCATCCGGCGTCGGTCGCCCGATTCTGGGCGCAAGCCCTGGACGATTACGAAATCGCGCCATACGACGAAGCGGAGCTGACCCGGCTGCGTTCATTGGGCATCAACGACCCGGAGGACGACCCTACTGTCCTGCTCGTCGGCACAGACGGCAGGTTGCCTCGTGTCTTCTTTCAGCTGGTGCCAGAGGCCAAGCAGGTGAAGAACCGGGTCCATCTCGACCTGAGCACGACCGATGCAGCCGCAGAGGTCAAGCGGCTATGCGCACTCGGGGCAACGGTTCAGGCCGAGCGCGAGGACTGGATCACGATGCAGGACCCCGATGGCAACGAGTTCTGCGTCATGCGCTCGTGAGCGGGGGCCAGCCTTCAACCTCATCGAAGGCTCCACCGCCCTCGCGACATGATCGACTCAACTGATCCACACGAATTGACAATTACTCCCCGTGACCACCGGATCGTCAGTATGGGCTACAACGGCTCGGCATCAGGCGGTAAGAGCTGCCTTGCAGGGGAGTGCGAACGATGCGCTGGAGACACCCCCTCGGGGTCCTCATGCGAAGGCTGCCTTGAGTACCCACGCCGAATGGAACGCGATCTTCTGGAGCCGCCCGGAGGACAGGCCCGGAGCCACGCTGTACGTCACGTTCAAGCCCTGCGGTGACTGCTCGAAGCTGATCACTGGTGTGGGCATCGCGCGAGTGGTGTGGGACTCGGCGGGCTGGTACGGGACGCCATTGTCTCGGGCAACATTCGAAGGCCACCTCCCTGCGGAGGTGGCCTTCTGCCATCTAGGCTGCCGCTGCGGCACCTCCCCTCTAGACCAGGGGGGTGCCGTGCTCAGACCTTGAGGCGTTCAGGGATGAACAGCTCGAACGAGTCCTTGTAGCAGAGAAACTGAACGCCGTTCTTGCGCATCAGCTTCTCCAGCTCGGGTACGTCGGCTGTCTCCCAGAGCTGACGCCAAGTCTTCCCGAGGCTGCGGTACTCCCACCGGTCGCCAGTCGCGGCCTTGCCCAGGGCCTCGTATTCGGCATTCAGCTTGTCGAGCATCTTTTCGGCCTGCGGGCGCGTGAGGGCTGTCCCGTAGCGTCGACCCGGCTCCATGTCCGTCATGATGACGGGCACCAGCTCTTCAATCGCTCGCATACGAGTCTCGTTGTCCTCGCCTACGACGTAGATCCGCTCTTCCACTTCCAGATCGCCGAACTGGATCATGAGGTGGTGTTCGAAGGTGGCGAGCAGCCTGCCGGGCTCCCATGACACCTGGTCTTCGCAGCCGTAGCGCGTCCGGCCATCGATCATGCGCGGGCTGACGCATCGGAACTTCGGGTACTCGGCCTGTGTCCCGTCCCTCTTCTGCCTGCGCGAGACGTGCAAGCGCATCTTGCCCTTGCAGTACCCGCAGAGGATCACGTCGAGGAACGGAGTGACGTTGGTGGGGGAGGAGACCGAGAATGACCGCTCAGTCAGGTGGGCTTGGAGTGTTGTCCACTCTTCGTCATCGAAGATCGGCTCCGCCATGCGGATCTTGTTGCCGCTCTGGTCGATGACAGGGATGGTCTCGTAGTACTTCTTGCCGGGGACTGGTCGGCTCTCCATCTTCCAGCCCATCAGGGCCTCACTCTTGAGCATCTTGCGGATGCCAGCCGCGGCCCACTTGTACTCGCGCCCGGAATCCTCGATGCGCTTGGACGGGCGGGTTCCTCGCGGGGTGGGTTCCTTCCGGGCGTTCAACTCGTCGGCTACCTCGGCGGGAGTCTCCGGGTTCCTTTTGTCCAGGAGTCGGCTGACGATCTCCCGAATGACCTTGACCTGATATGGGTTTTGGCGGAGGTAGGCGGCACCGTCCTCCCCTTTGTAGACCTCGAAGCCGTACGCGGGCATCCCGCCTGGCCAACGCTGCTGCTCCCGAACGCTCTCTCGGAAGCTCTTGACTCGCATAGAAGTGTTGCTGGCTTCCATCTCAGCGAGGGCGGAGAAGAGGGAGATGATCACGTCGCGGAATGGGCCGGTCATGTCGAAGATCGGCTCAGTGATGGATGCGAAAGCCTTGTTCCCATGGTCATCCGCCCACCGGAGCATGTCTTGCATGTCCATGACCTTGCGAATGAAGCGGTCCAGCTTCCAGAACAAGATCAGGTCGAATTCGGGGGCGCGCTCGTTGATCCAGTGGCCCAGCTCGGCGCGCTCGAAAGGGCTCTGCTTCGTGGCCGACACGTGCGCGTCTCGGGCTACGCCGACCTCGACCCAGTTGAGCCCCTGAGCGACCTTCTTGCCTATGTAGTCGCGTGCGTCGAAGAGCTGTCGCTCAAGACTGGTGGACTCGTCGGTGAGGTAGCTGATGCGGAGGGCTATGAGCACCCTGACGGGCTTCGAGCGCCCGAAGGTGTCCACGACTGGCGCGGCTGCATCCAGGCCTGTGATCCGTGGCCGGTAGACAGCTCAGCCGGACAGTCCAGGTGCGTCCCAGAGCGGGAACCAGCGCGATGTGTCCTTCTCGATGCGTAGATCGTCTGCGAGTAGCGCGGCTACCTGTAGCTCAAGCGCGTTGTCGCGTCTGTGCTGGTCAGAGCGTGTGCACAGTGGATAGAAGGTGCCCCGTTTGTACAAATACACGAGCGCCAGCCGACGCCCGCTCTCGGTCACCGGCTCTTCCGGCCCGTTCGTCGGTTCCTCGAAGCCGGCGAGAGAGCACAGGAGCTGCGGGCCGAAGCCGTTGACCTCCATGGCGCTGTTCACCGCGTGCAGGTCGTTGACCAGGAGCGACAGCTCGTCGGGGGAGCGTTGCGAGACCAGCCAGGAGTAGCCGTAGTCGTCGCGCACCAGCCGCACCGGGGGGCCGGTGCGGTCGGTGTCCGCGTCGAGGAGCGCCTGTACCTCGCGGTGCGTCTGCTCGAAGGCCGAGCCTTCGACGGTCGCGAAGCACACGGCGCCCTGCCCCGTCGGGGTGAAGCCGGTCGCCGCCTCCAGCGTCACCGCCGCGGACGGCAGCGCGAACAGCTGATCGAGGTCGGGCACGACCGGCTTGGTCCGGCCGAGCAGGATGTCCAGCAGCCCCATGCGCTTCAGCCCGCCTTCCCCGGAGCGGCCGCCTCGCCCAGCTCGGCGGAGATCCGCCCCAGCTGTTCGAGCCGCTGCTCCAGGCTCGGGTGGGTGGAGAAGTACCGCTCGATGCCGGGCTCCCGGCCCGTCGCCGGGGTGAAGTAGAAGGCGTTGAAGGCCTGAGCCGTGCGCAGGTCCTTCGTCGGGATACGGGCGATGTCGCCGGAGACCTTCGTCAGCGCGGAGGCCAGCGCCGAGGGACGGCCGGTCAGGTGCGCCGCCGCCCGGTCGGCCGCCAGCTCCCGGTACCGCGACAGCGCCCGGATGAGCAGGAAGCTGAGCGCGTACACGGCCGCGGAGACACCCATCACGGCGGCGAAGACGACGGCGGTGTTCTGGTCCCTGCGCCCGCCGCCGAACACCTGCGAGTAGAACGCGAACCGCACGATCAGCCCGGCGATCACACCGAGGAACGAAGCGATCGTGATCACGGCCACGTCCTTGTGCGCCACGTGCGACAGCTCGTGCGCGAGCACGCCCTCCAGCTCGGCCGGCTCCAGCCGCCCCAGCAGGCCCGTCGTCACGCACACCACCGCGTGGTCGGGATCGCGCCCGGTCGCGAACGCGTTCGGCATGCCCATCTCGGAGACGGCGACCACCGGCTTCGGCATGTCGGCGATCGCGCACAGCCGGTCGATCACGGCGTGCAGCTGGGGATATTCCTCGCGCTCCACGACCCGCCCGCGCATCGCGAACATCGCGATCCGGTCGGAGAACCAGAACTGTGCGACGAACATCGCCGCCACCAGGGCGACGACCAGCAGCCATGACTTCAGCAACACGATCAACGCGGCGACGAAGGCCACGTACAGCAACCCGAGCAGGAACATCGTGACCGTCATCCGCACGGTCAGCCGCGGATCGCTCCGGAAACGGCTCTGCATCTGCATCACCCCGCAGTCAGGCACTCGTCCCACTGCCCATTGTGCGCCCGCCCCTCCCATGGACAGATCGAGATCGGCCCTGCGGAGGGTAAAGGAACAGAACCAGGGCACCAGGGGTCAGAAGTTGGAGATCACGCTGGTGATGACCTGCTCGATCGTCTCGGCCTTCCTGGCGTCGTAGTCCTTGCCGCCACTCGCGTCCGCGATGTCCTCGAGCGCGCTCCTGCCGTTGGCGTCGTCCTCGTCGGCCTCGCTCCCGTAGGCGATGGTGAAGATCCGGATCTGGTGCTGAGCCGGGTCGCCGATCCGTTTCAGCAGCTCCGCCTGCGTCAGGCTCCCGCTGTCCTCGTTGTGGCCGTCGGTGAGCAGCACGATCGCGTTGATCGCCTGGGGGTCGTAGTCGTGCCGCATGGCCTCGGTCGCGGCGTCCAGGGTGTCGTTGAGACCGGTCGCGCCCTCCGCCACCAGGTTCTTGACGTTGTCCGCCAGCAGGCCGGCCCGGGTGCCGCCGGCCAGCTTCTGGTCGTACGGGCCGAGCGGAACCAGTTCCTTGTAGTCGTGCTCGCTCTGGAGCGTGGAGGCGTCGGAGAACTTCCACAGACCGACCCGGTCGGTGCCGACGAACTCGCCGAACAGCTTGGACTCGGCCTGCTTCAGCCGCTCCATCTTGGTGTCGCCGATCCCGGGGATCACGTCGTTCATCGACTCCGACGTGTCGATGACGATGCGCACGTTGGCGCGGCGGCGCAGCGCGGGCCAGATCTCCAGCAGGCGGCCGAGGACGTCGCCCCGGGGCATCGGCATGCGGGTGAACTGCGCCTCGGGCAGGACTCCGCCGGCCTGGACGAGCTGCGTGGACCCCTTGGGGATCTTGCCCTCGTGGGTGCGGAAGCCGTAAGGGGCGAACTGCTCGCCGTAGACCTCAGGGGTGTGCAGATACCGGAGGAAGTCGTCGGCCACCGCCTTCTTGGCGGAGCTCATCCCGTTCAGCTCGATGTACGGGTGGTCGGAGAACGGCACGCCGTCCTTCGGATAGAACGAGACCAGCGGGGTGTCGGGCAGGGCGGTCTTCTTGCAGTCGGGGTCCGTGTTGAGTGCGCCGCACGGGTAGCCCGCGTTGTAGGCCACCACGCTGCTCTCCTCCAGCGTGACGGCGGAGATGTACGACATGGCCTTCTGGGGGCTGCTCCGGTCGGCCTCGCGCAGGTTCGAGAGGAAGGTCAGGGTGGTGTCGCCGTAGTGGACCGCGGCCTGCTCGATGCTCTTGACGAACGCGCGGTTGTCGAGGTTGTCGATGTGCGGGATGCCCAGCTCACCGCTGGTGCCCGTCTTGGCGTAGAAGGCGGCGACGGTCGCGTTCAGCCCGGACGTGGAGTAGCGCGGGTTGGTCTTGCCGAGCTTGAAGGCGCCCCACTCGGGCTTCTTGTGCGCCGCCCAGAAGCCGTCCGCGTTCTTCGCCCACTCGGCCAGCTGCTTCCAGGTGAACCGTCGCTCGGGCCAGTTCAGCGCCTCGGCCATCGGCTTCGGCATAGCGATGGTCAGCGGGCTCTGCACGATCGACTCCGCCTGCTGCGGGAACTGCCGCGCGTTCTCCCCCTTGGCCTCGGCCCTGGCCAGCGAGAGCCAGGTGCCGCCGGCCGGGGCCCACACGTCCGGCTTCGCCCCGTCGGACTCGCCCCAGCCCGCGACCAGGGCGCGCATCCCGTCGCCCGAGTTCTTGTCCTCGACCTTGATCGCCAGGCACTTCCCGCCCGCGGACCGGGTGCCGTAGGCCTCGGCCGCCCGCCGCAGCGGCTCCGACTTGTCGACGGAGGCGGCGATGGTCAGGGGCGCGGCGTCCGCCTGCTCGCAGGCCGCCAGGCTGGGGGAGACGGGGCCGGAGAGCGTCTTGGCGTCCTTGCCGTCGGTCTCCCCGCTGCCGCACGACTGCAGGACGACCCCGAGGGCCACCGCCGCCGCGGTGAGCGGCACCCAGACCGTCGCCCGCCCCTTCCAGCCGCGCGTCCCGCTACGCCACGGCGCCGCAAACGGCCGCCGACGCGAGGTGCGGCCGCCGCCCTGCCCTCCTGGCGACCCCGGCTGCCCCGACTGCCCCGGAGGACCCACGGAGGTCAGCCCCGAACTCCCCGACGTCTCGGAGGTCCCTAAAGCCCCCGACGCCCCCAACGCCCCGGAAGTCCCCGAGATCCCAGAAGCCTCCGACGTCCCGGAAGCTCCCGACGCCCCCAACGCCCCGGAAGTCCCCGAGATCCCAGAAACCTCCGACGTCCCGGAAGCCCCGGAGATCCCAGAAACCTCCGACGTCCCGGAAGCCCCGGAGATCCCAGAAACCTCCGACGTCCCGGAAGCCCCGGAGATCCCAGAAGCGCCCGACGTCCCCGGAGCCCCCGGCGTTCCCGGAGCCCCCATCTCCGAAGTCCCCGGCGTCTCCGAAGTCCCCGGCGTCGACATGTAGGCGCCGGTGCTTTCGGGCTGGTGCTGGAGGAGCACGGCGACGGCGACCTCCGCCGCGTTGGCGGCCGCCCGCTGCTGGCCGCCCACGGCGTCCGCCGCGCCCTTCTCGCCGTCCGCGCGGTCGCTGATCCCGCGGACGACAAGGGCCTCCGTACGGTGGCGCTGCGCCGCCTTGCAGAAGCCGAAGCCCTCCATCTCCAGGGCGGCCGCATCCTGGTAGGTGCTGCTCAGCCGGCTCCGGATGTCACCGGACTTGGCGTCGAGGACGACGTCGCCGGAGGCGATCGGCTTGAAGTGGCACTTGCTGCGGACGTCCGCGTACAGCGCCGTCTGCCACAGGGAGAGCGAGGTGTCCACGGCGTCGGGACGGGCGCCGCGCCCGTCGGCCGACACCTTGGCCCCGTGGATCTCGTACACCTTGGTGGCGACCACGACGTCCCCCGGCGGGATGTCGTCCTTGAGGCTGCCCGCGATCCCGACCAGGAGCGCGACGTCCGGCCGCAGCACCTCCAGCAGACCGTGCGTTCCCAGCGCGGCGACGACGTTCGTCACGCCCACCTGGGCCAGGTGCACGGTCCACGAGGCGTAGACGCCGTCGAGCTCGAAGGTCTGCACCACGGTGGAGCTGACTCTCCGCTGCCCCTTGGGCCGGGCGTGCTCGGACCGGAGCCGGTCCAGCAACGGGGAGAACTCGACGGGAAGCGCTGTCACGACGACGGCGGTACGCGAAGGGCGGGCTGTTGTCACCGGACCAACCGTTCTTGATGCCGACCTGGATACCGACGGTGAACCAAGAGGCACAAAGTAGCACCGTGTCGCCCAACAGCCCTGGCAGTAAGGCGGATTGCCCGCTGTTCGGCCCCGTTCTAATACGGTGCCCGGAACCGCAGGTACCCCAGCAGCAGGATCGCCGCGATCACACAGCCGAGCACGAGCGCCGTCGACGCCCAGGACGAACGGCGCGGTGTGACCGGCCCGGGGTCCCCGCGGAACGGGACCGGCTCAGGCGGGTTCTCCTTCCAGCGGGCGGCCAGCATGCGGGCCCGCGCGGAGGGTTCCTTGTGCGTCGCGTCGTCCGCCCACCGGAGGTCGAACTCCCGCTCCGCGTCGTCGTGTTCGGGCATCCCCGTATCTCCCCGTACCCCGTTCTCGAACAGCAGTGCCAGAAACCATACGACGGCGCCCCCGCCCTGTGAAACAGAGCGGGGGCGCCGGACGGCTCACGCGTGGTGCACGCGCGGTCCGATCACACGTCGAAATACAGCTCGAACTCGTGCGGGTGCGGACGCAGCTGCAGCGGGGCGATCTCGTTCGCGCGCTTGTAGTCGATCCACGTCTCGATCAGGTCGGACGTGAAGACGTCACCGGCGAGCAGGAACTCGTGGTCGGCCTCGAGGCGGTCGAGGACGGCCGGGAGCGAGGTCGGGACCTGCGCGACGCCCGCGTGCTCCTCGGGGGCCAGCTCGTAGAGGTCCTTGTCGATCGGCTCGGCCGGCTCGATCTTGTTCTTGATGCCGTCGAGACCCGCGAGCAGCAGGGCCGAGAAGGCGAGGTACGGGTTGCCGGAGGAGTCGGGCGCGCGGAACTCGACGCGCTTGGCCTTCGGGTTGGAGCCCGTGATCGGGATGCGCATGGCCGCGGAGCGGTTGCGCTGCGAGTAGACCAGGTTCACCGGAGCCTCGAAGCCCGGGACCAGACGGTGGTAGGAGTTCACCGTCGGGTTGGTGAAGGCCAGCAGCGACGGGGCGTGCTTGAGGATGCCGCCGATGTAGTAGCGGGCCATGTCCGACAGGCCCGCGTAGCCGGCCTCGTCGTAGAACAGCGGGGAGCCGCCGCTCCACAGCGACTGGTGGACGTGCATGCCCGAGCCGTTGTCGCCGAAGATCGGCTTCGGCATGAAGGTGGCGGTCTTGCCGTTGCGCCAGGCCACGTTCTTCACGATGTACTTGAAGAGCTGGAGGTCGTCGGCCGCGGCGAGCAGCGTGTTGAACTTGTAGTTGATCTCGGCCTGGCCGGCGGTGCCCACCTCGTGGTGCTGGCGCTCGACCTGCAGGCCGGACGCGGCAAGCTCCAGGGAGATCTCCGCGCGCAGGTCGGCGAAGTGGTCGACCGGCGGGGTCGGGAAGTAGCCGCCCTTGTAGCGGACCTTGTAGCCGCGGTTGTTCTCCAGCGCACCGGTGTTCCAGGCGCCGGCCTCGGAGTCGATGTGGTAGAAGGACTCGTTCGCGGAGGTCTGGAAGCGGACCGAGTCGAAGACGTAGAACTCGGCCTCGGGGCCGAAGTACGCGGTGTCGGCGATCCCGGTCGACGCCAGGTAGGCCTCCGCCTTCTTCGCCACGTTGCGCGGGTCACGGGAGTACTGCTCGCCCGTGATCGGGTCGTGGATGAAGAAGTTGATGTTCACCGTCTTGTCACGGCGGAAGGGGTCCACGCGCGCGGTCGACAGGTCGGCGCGCAGCGCCATGTCGGACTCGTGGATGGCCTGGAAGCCGCGGATCGACGAACCGTCGAAGGCGAGCTCCTCGTCCGGGTCGAACGCCTCGACGGGCAGCGTGAAGTGCTGCATGACGCCCGGCAGGTCGCAGAAGCGGACGTCGATGAACTTGACGTCCTCGTCCGCGATGAACTTCTTGGCCTCGTCGGCGTTCTGGAACATCCAGCTCCTCCTACTCCCGGCCGTCGAGCCGGGGTGGTAGTTCGTTCGTGCGGCCAGTGCGGTGGCACACGCTGTCGTCGACCCTAGGGACGCGTGATTTCTCCAGCGTGACCCATTTGTTTCGCACAAGTTAACCGGACCCTGCCCGGTGTACCCCACCTGTCCGTATCGCGAAACGGGCGCAGTACCGTGGACGCGTGGACAACAGGGATGCAATCGGCTCGTGGCTCTCCGGACCCCGCGCGGCCATGGAAGACGCGGGCGCCGACTTCGGATACCGGGGCGAGCAGCTCGGTCTGCCGGAGGAGGGGCCGGGCTCGATCGCCCGCCCCGGGCGGCGGCTCGGCGCCCTGGCCGTGGACTGGGGCTTCAGCGTCTTGATCGCATACAGCTTGATCACGGACGGCTATCGGCCCGCCGCCACTAGCAACTGGGCGCTGCTCGTCTTCCTGGTGATGAGCGTCCTGACGGTCGGCACGGTCGGCTTCACTCCGGGCAAGCGCCTCTTCGGGCTGCGCGTGGTCTCCGCCGACACCGGGGCCGTCAGCCCGCTGCGCTCCGTGGCACGCACGGTCCTGCTCTGCCTGGCCGTCCCCGCCTTGGTCTGGGACCGCGACGGCCGCGGCCTGCACGACCGACTGGCCCGCACGGTGGAAGTACGGATCTGAACGTTTCGAGTACGCGGAACGAGTACGAGGAAGGGGCGCCCGGAGTGATCCGGGCGCCCCTTCCTCGTACTCGTTCCGCGTACTCGTACCGCCAGGAAAGCCGTGGGACTCAGCGGGCCTTGCCGCCGCCCTTCGGCAGCCGCATGCCCTTGGGCATCGGCCCCTTCGGCAGCGGCATGTTGCTCATCAGGTCGCCCATGGCGCGCAGCCGGTCGTTGGTGGCCGTCACCTGCGGGCCCGCCAGGACGCGCGGGAACTTCAGCAGGGTGGTGCGCAGCTTCTTCAGCTCGACCTGACCCTCGCCCGTGCCGACGATCACGTCGTGCACCGGGACGTCCGCGACGACGCGGTTCATCTTCTTCTTCTCGGCGGCCAGCAGGCTCTTCACCCGGTTCGGGTTGCCCTCGGCGACCAGGACGATGCCGGCCTTGCCGACGGCCCGGTGCACCACGTCCTGGCTGCGGTTCATCGCCACCGCGGGGGTCGTCGTCCACCCCCGGCCGATGTTGTCGAGGACGGCCGCGGCCGCGCCGGGCTGTCCCTCCATCTGACCGAAGGCGGCCCGCTCGGCCCGGCGCCCGAACACGATCGCCGTCCCGAGGAAGGCGAGCAGGAAGCCCAGGATGCCGAGGTAGACCGGGTGGCCGATCAGGAAACCGATCGCGAGAAAGACACCGAAGATGAGGAGGAAGACGCCCGCGAGTACCAGGCCGATCGTCTTGTCGGCCTTGCGGGTCATCTTGTACGTCAGGGCGATCTGCTTCAGTCGCCCGGGGTTAGCGGCGTCCGCCGCGCTGTCACTTCTCGCCATGCCACGAAGTCTACGTGGCCTCTCAAGCGCCTACGACGGCAGGAGGGGAGCTGTGGAGCGGGGGATCAGGGGATCAGGGGTGGGTGGAGGTCAGGGGTGCGGTGACCGCCTCGAGGACGCGCTGCGCCTCGACCCGGTCCTTGGCGCGACGGCGGTCCTCCAGCACGGAGGTCCAGGCGTTGCGACGGGCGGTGCGCTGGCCGCTGCTCATGAGCAGCGACTCGACGGCACGCAGTGCGTCGGTGAAGGTCGGGATCGCGGTGGCGCGAACGGGCGCGGCCTGCATGGTGGAGGTCCCCCTCGGACGGCTTCGGGTAAGGGCGGGGTGGTGCACGTGATGTGATACGAGCGTCACTGATTGGTGTTACCAGGGCGTGACCGACCGGTCAAACACGAATGAAGCCTTGATGCGCAGGGCCGAAATGCTGACGCGGCCCCGACGACGCCCTCATCTGCGAGGACGGCCGGGACCGCGTCATATCGGTCGCTACTGGCGAGTAGGGGCTTGTGCGCGAATTCACACACTCGGCTTCCGGCCAGACGGCGCAAGGGAGGTGACGTCGCGTCAGACAGCCTGGGTGGCGATGAAGGAACCGCGCTTCTCGACGGCCATCTGGTAGAGGCGTCCGGCACGGTAGGAGGACCGTACCAGCGGACCCGACATCACGCCGGAGAAGCCGATCTGCTCGGCCTCCTCCTTCAGCTCGACGAACTCGTGCGGCTTGACCCAGCGCTCGACGGGGTGGTGGCGCACGGAGGGCCGCAGGTACTGCGTGATGGTGACCAGCTCGCAGCCGGCCTCGTGCAGCTGCCGGAGCGCGTCGCTGACCTCCTCGCGGGTCTCGCCCATGCCGAGGATCAGGTTCGACTTGGTGACGAGGCCGTAGTCGCGGGCGGCCGTGATGACGTTCAGCGAACGCTCGTAGCGGAAGCCGGGCCGGATCCGCTTGAAGATCCGCGGGACCGTCTCCACGTTGTGCGCGAAGACCTCGGGCCGCGAGGAGAAGACCTCCGCGAGCTGCTCCGGGACGGCGTTGAAGTCGGGCGCGAGGAGCTCGACCTTGGTGCGGCCGGCCGTGCGCTCGGCGGTCTGCGCGTGGATCTGCCGGACGGTCTCGGCGTAGAGCCACGCCCCGCCGTCCGCCAGGTCGTCGCGCGCGACGCCGGTGATGGTGGCGTAGTTCAGGTCCATCGTGACGACGGACTCACCGACGCGCCGCGGCTCGTCGCGGTCCAGCGCCTCGGGCTTGCCGGTGTCGATCTGGCAGAAGTCGCAGCGCCGGGTGCACTGGTCGCCGCCGATGAGGAAGGTGGCCTCGCGGTCCTCCCAGCACTCGTAGATGTTCGGGCAGCCGGCTTCCTGGCAGACGGTGTGCAGCCCCTCGCTCTTCACGAGGTTCTGCATCTTCGTGTACTCGGGGCCCATTTTCGCCCGGGTCTTGATCCACTCGGGCTTGCGCTCGATGGGGGTCTGGCTGTTGCGGACCTCCAGGCGCAGCATCTTGCGTCCGTCGGGTGCGACTGCGGACACGACCGGCTCCCTAGCGTTTGATTCTTCGGCGTCCCCCAGGGTACGCCCGTGGATTTGAAAGCCCGCTGCGGCGTCAGGCTGCCGGTGTTCTCTCGATCTCCCGCGGCTTCGGCTCCGCGTTCTCCAGGACGTCCCTCAGGTGCCGTTCCACCACCGGCAGGACCTCCTCGATCGTGACGTCGCGGCCCAGCTCGTTCGCGAGGGAGGCGACGCCCGCGTCCCGGATGCCGCACGGGATGATCCGGTCGAACCACTTGTTGTCCGGGTTCACGTTGAACGAGAAGCCGTGCATGGTGACGCCCTTGGCGACCCGGATGCCGATCGCGCCCACCTTCCGGTCCTCCCGCCGCTGACCGGCGTTGGACGGCGCGTACTCCGGCCCGTTCAGTCGGGGGTCGAACTCCTCGTCGGTGAGCCGGGGGTCGAAGTCCAGCGACAGACCGCCGAGCGAGGGGCGCTGCTCCACCGGATCGCCGAGCACCCACACCCCGCTCCTGCCCTCGACCCGGGAGGTCTCCACGCCGAACTCCGCGCACGTGCGGATCAGGGCGTCCTCCAGACGCCGCACATGGGCGACGACGTCCACCGGACGCGGCAGTTTGAGGATCGGGTAGCCCACCAGCTGGCCCGGCCCGTGCCAGGTGATCTTGCCGCCGCGGTCCACGTCGACCACCGGGGTGCCGTCCAGGGGGCGCTCGTCGTCGGCGGTGCGCCGGCCGGCCGTGTAGACGGGCGGGTGCTCCAGGAGCAGCACGGTGTCCGGGACCTCGTCGGCGAACCGGGCCGCGTGCACCCGGCGTTGCTCGTCCCACGCCTCCCGGTACTCGACGGCGTCCCCGCCGAACCCCATCCGGACGAACCGCAACTCGCTCACGGCAAGCGCCTCCCTGAAAGTCGTCAGGCGCGTCACGCGCCCAAGCCACTGTACGTCCGCGCCCTCCGCGTCAGCCGCGCGGCCAATCCTCACACGATCGGATGAATGAGCGCCGAGATGTGCGAGCGGCTGCTTACTCTCCGCTACATTCGCGCCGTTCAGAGGCCAAAAGGGCTGATCACAGCATCAGCGCACTTCATCCGGGCACGTCACAGGCCCGGGAGGCAGGAGACCGCACCGCAGATGACGGAACGACCCGCGCAGCGCACTCCCAACCGTCAGCTCGCCGCGCTCATCGCAGAAGCGGGCTTCTCCAACGCGGGACTGGCCCGTCGCGTCGATCAGCTCGGCCTCGAACACGGGCTGGACCTCCGATACGACAAGACGTCCGTCACCCGGTGGCTGCGCGGGCAGCAGCCCCGGGGCACCACCCCCGCCCTCATCGCCGAGGTCTTCACCCGGCGGCTGGGCCGTCGGCTCACCGCCCAGGACCTCGGTCTGGACGCCTGCGCCCCCGTCTACGCGGGCCTGGAGTTCGCCGGCACCCCCGAGGAGGCCATCGACATCGTCGGCGGGCTCTGGCGCAAGGACTCCGGCAGCCACGCCGAGCTCCGCAAGATCGCCTTCACACCGGCGGGCCTCGTCGTGCCGAGCCGCGACTGGCTGATCGGGCGGGCCGACGAGAAGGTCGCCCGCAGCGAGCCGCCCGCCCGGGTGCCCGTCCAGGGCCGCCCGCCCGCCAGGCCCGCCGCACCCCAGCACCCCTCGTCCCCACCCGCGTCGGCGCCCGCCCAGGCCACGCCCGCACCGGCGGCCGTCCCCCGGCAGCGCGGTCACGTCACCGAGCGCGGGCCCGGCCAACGGGTCACCGGCGGCGACATCTCCGCACTGCGCTCGGTCGGTGAGCTCTTCCGCACCCTCGACGACAGGTACGGCGGCGGCCACGCCCGGCAGGCCCTGGTGCGCTACCTGGAGCACGAGTGCGAGCCGATGCTGCGCGGCTCCTACGGCGAGCAGACCGGCCGGCGCCTCTTCGGCGCCGCGGCCGACCTGACCCGGCTCGCGGGCTGGACCTCCTTCGACATCGCCGCGCACGGCCTGGCCCAGCGCTACTTCGTCCAGGCCCTGCGCCTCTCCCAGGCGGCCGCGGACCGGGCGTACGGCTCCTTCGTCCTGGTCACCATGAGCCGTCAGGCCGTCTATCTCGGGCATGGGCGCGAGGCGGTGCAGCTCGCGCGGGTGGCCCAGCAGGGGATCGGCACGGGCGCCCCGCCCGTCGTGCAGGCGCTGCTGCACTCGGCGGAGGCGCGCGGGCACGGGGTGCTGGGCGAGGTGCGGGCCTCGACCGCCGCGCTCGTGCGGGCCGAGCGGGCGCTGGAGGCGGCCAAGGCCGGGGACGAGGTGCCGTACTGGGCGCGCTTCTTCGACGAGGCGCAGCTGGCCGACGAGTTCGGGCACTGCCACCGTGACCTGCAGCAGTTCCGGGCGGCCGTGCAGCATGCCGAACGCTCGCTCCAGCTGCGTCCCGCCGCGTACGCACGCAGCCGGGTGTTCTGCCGCGTCGTCCTGGCCTCGGCGCGCCTCGGCCTCGGCGAGCTCGACCAGGCCTGCCAGCTCGCCGCGGAGGCCGCCGGCCAGGCGGCGGAGATGCGGTCCGTCCGCGCCCTGGAGTACGTCCGCGACTTCGAACGCCGCCTGGAGCCCTATCGAGACGCGACGCCGGCCCGCACCTACCGGGACAAGGTGGCAGCCCTGGGCTGAGGGTCTTTTTTCGGTCCCTTCCGACCCACCGAGTCCGGTGGTGGGTGGGCATGGGCCGGGGGTCTGGGGGCGGAGCCCCAGGGGGTGAGGTGCAACCCCGGCCCGCCCGTTCAGGCCGCTGCCTGTTCCTGGCGGGGCGTCGGTGCGGGGTCGGCCAGGTTCAGGGAACCGGCGGAGCGAAGGTCGGAGACGATCGCTGCCGCCGCCCGGTGCGCGGAGTGCAGCGCGCCCTGGACGGTGCTGGTGTCCCGATGGTCCCCGCACACGTACAGCCCCGCCAGCAGCCGCACCGGCCGCCGCAGGTCGTGCGGCGCACGCATCGCCGGCACGGCCTCGGCGGTGTGATGCACGGCCAGCGTCTCCCACCGCGCGGTCGAGACCCCGTACAGCCGGGACAGGTGCATGCGCACGGCGGTGTCGACGCCCGGCGGCGGCGTGCCGAGGACCGTGGACGAGATCAGCGCCCGCCCCCCGGGCGCCCGGCTCGGGTCCACCCGGCTGACCACCGCCGTGTGCGCGACCGGCCCGCCCCGATCGGCGTCGAGGAGCAGCGACGCGCCCGTCTGCGGCGGCTCGTCCGTGGTGTGGTGGACGACCGTCACCGGGTGGAAGTCGGGCACCCGCAGCCCGGGCAGCAGTTCCGCCGCGGTGCGCGCGTCGGTGGCCACCAGGACGGCACGGCAGCGGAACTCGCCGTGCTCGGCGGTGGTTACCGAGGTCGTCGAGACCGACGTGACCCGCACGCCGGTGTGCACGCTGCCCGCCGGCAGCGTCCGCGCGAGCAGCTCCGGCAGCACCTCGGCCCCGCCCTCCGGCAGCGACAGCCGCCCGGCCGCGAAGGCGCGCAGCGCGAGGTCCGCGCACCGGCTGGACGTGGTGAGCTCCGGGTCGCACAGCAGCGCGGCGAGCAGCGGACGCAGGAAGCCGTCGATCGCGCGGGCCGGCAGCCCGCGGGCGGCGAGGGCCCGGGCGGCCGGCAACTCCGGGCGGCGGAGCAGCCGTTCGGCGGGGGTGGCCGCGATCCGGCTGAGCGCCGCGCCCAGCCGGGCCTGGTCCACGGCGCTGCCCAGCGGAGCGCCCGCCCGTACGGGAACGGGGCCGCCGGCGCGCGGCCTGGGCAGCGCACCCGGCAGGGGAGCGCTCGCCAGGGCGCGTACGGCGTGCAGTGCGCCCCTTGCGCTCCCGGCGCCCGCCTGCGCACCCGCGCGGTGATGTCGCCCGTCGCTGTGCAGCAGGACGCCCGGCGCGAACGGGCGCAGGACGAGCGCGTCCAGCCCGGGCGTCAGGGCGAGTTCGGGATACGCCGTGGACAGCAGCTGCCCGATGCGGTCGAGCCGGAACCCGTCGACCTTCTCCGTCGACATGCGGCCGCCCACCCAAGGGGCGGACTCCAGGACCGCGGTCGTTACTCCTGCGCTGGTCAGCCGATGCGCCGCGGAGAGTCCGGCGATGCCGGCTCCCACCACGACGACGTCTGCCTGGTACGCGGGCTCAAGCACGTGCCCCTCCTCGAGGTTGCGCGGCCGGTGGAGACGTCATGCCCCCAACAGCCGTCCGGGATGCCCGAGTTCGGATCGAGGTTAGGGCCGTGATCGGTCAGGAACAGTCGCGCATGGACAGGGCACGGTCGCACGGCGGTCGCATGCGGTCACGCGGGGGTTCAGGCGGCCCGGATCGCGTCCTCGATCCCGGGAAACGCGAACGTGAACCCGGACGCCAGCAGCCGCTTCGGCACCACCCGAGCGCTGCCCAGCACGTCCCCGGCCATCTCGCCCAGCACCGTCCGCAGCACCGGCGCCGGCACCGCGAAGAGCGTCGGCCGGTGCAGCACCCGCCCCATCGCCGCGGTGATCTCACGGTTGGTCAGCGGCTCGGGCGCGGTCAGGTTGAACGGCCCCGACAGGTCGTCGCGGTCGATCAGATGCCGGATCGCCGCCACCTCGTCGTGCAGCGCGATGTACGACCAGTACTGCCGGCCGTCGCCCATCCGCCCCCCGAGCCCGGCCTTGAAGAGGGGGAACAGCCTGCCCCAGGCCCCGCCCCCGCGCGCCACGACCAGCCCGGTCCGGGTGAAGACCGTACGGATCCCCGCCTCCTCGGCCGGAGCGGCCGCCGCCTCCCACTCCACGCACAGCTCCGGCAGGAAGCCGCTCCCGGCGGGTGCGCTCTCGTCCACGATCCGCTCGCCCGTCTCGCCGTACCGCCCCATCGCGCTGCCGTTCACGAACACCCGCGGCCGTTCGTCGAGCGAGGCGAGCGCCTGCGCCAGCGCGGCCGTGCCGTGCACCCGGCTGTCGTGGATCCGCCTCTTGTACGCCTCGCTCCAGCGCCGGTCGCCGACCCCCGCCCCCGCCAGGTTGACCACGGCGTCGCACCCGGTGAGCCCGGCCGTGTCCACCTGCCCCCGCTCCGGGTCCCAGCGCACCTCGTCCGCGCCCCGGGGCGCATGGCGCACCAGCCGTACCACCTCGTGCCCGTCCGCGGTCAGGGACCGCACCAGGGCGCTGCCGATCAGGCCGGACGCACCGGCCACCGCGATTCGCGTACGTTCCATGCCGCCATCCTGCCCGGTGAGCGGATAAAACCCCGGTCTCGTCGGCGCCCCCGCGTTCTAGGGTGGCGGCCATGCCCGAACCTTCCGCACTTCGCATACGCACCGCGGTGCTCGCCGACGACGGGGCGCTGGGTCTCGTCGACCGTCTCACCTGGTCCCCGCTGCACGCCGTCATGCCCGAGCCGCAGCCGCCCTACGACCCCTTCTTCGACGAGCGTCACCCGCCCGAGGACATCCTGGTCGCCGAACTCGACGACCGCGTGGTCGGCTACCTCCGCCTCGCGTTCCCCACCAAGCTCGACTGCAACCGGCACGTGCGGCAGATCCAGGGCCTCGCCGTCCTCGACGAGGTGCGTGGCCGGGGCGTGGGACGGGCGCTGATCCGCGCCGCCGTCGAGGAGGCCCGCGGGCTGGGCGCCCGCCGCATCACCCTGCGCGTCCTCGGCCACAACGCCCCGGCCCGCGCGCTCTACGAGTCCGAGGGGTTCGTGGTGGAGGGCGTGCTGCCGGAGGAGTTCCTGCTGGACGGGAAGTACGTGGACGACGTGTTCATGGGCCGCTCCCTGTAGCCCCCTCAGAGCTCATCAGAACTCCTCAGGACTCACGAGGTGACCAGGTCGCCCGTGTCCACCGGCCGGGTCGCCGTCGCCGCCTGCTTCGCGTCGTCGGCGACCTCGGCCGCCGTCAGCACGTACCCCGTCTCGTCGTCGGAGGTGGAGCGGGCGAAGACGACGCCGAAGACGTGGCCGTCGGTGGTCAGCAGCGGGCCGCCGGAGTTGCCGGGGCGGACGGTGGAGCGGATCGAGTAGATCTCGCGGGTGACGATCTCGTCGTTGTAGATGTTCCGGCCGGTCGCCTTCACCCGGTTCGCGACCGTCGCCGCCTGGAGGTTCAGGTCGCCGTCCTGCGGATAGCCGGCGACGACCGCCGAGTCGCCGCGGGAGGCGTCGTCGTCGAAGCCCAGCACCGGGGCGTTCAGGCCCGGCACGTACAGCACGGCCACGTCCTTGTCCGGGTCGAAGAGCACCACGCGCGCCTCGAACGACCGCCCCACGCCGCCGATCCGCACGGTCGGGTCGTCGATGCCCGCCACCACGTGCGCGTTGGTCATCACATGCTCGCTCGCGTACACGAAGCCGCTGCCCTCGCGGCCCTGGTCGCCCGAGGCGCCCTCGATCTTCACCGTGCTCGTCTTCGCCGCGTTGGTGGCGCTCGCCGTGACGCTGTCGCCGGTGGGCTTGGCGACCTCGGCCGTCGACTCGTTCTCGAACGGGTTGAAGACCTGCGGGAAGCCCGCCTGGGTCAGCGCCGACGTGGCCCGCGAGAACCAGGTGGGCGTGGTGTCCGGCATGGCGTCCTGCACCGCCCCCAGCAGCCGTGAGTCCCGTATCGACGACGTGACCACCGGCGACGACGACGCGCCCAGCACGCTCGCCGCCACCCACGCCACGATCAGCACCGCCACCGCGTTCGCCGCCGCCCCGCCGACCCCGTCGGCCACCCTGAGCGGACCGCGGTCCAGCTCCCGGCGCAGCTGCAGCGCCAGCCGTCCCGCCAACTCGTGCCCCACCACCGCGGGGACGAGGACGGTGAACACGGCGGTCACCGTCGCCGCCGTCGTCCCCGGAGTCACCAGGTCCATCAGCCACGGCAGGACCCACACGCCGATCACCGCGCCGCCCACGAACCCGGCCAGCGAGACACAGCCGGCCACCAGCCCGCGCCGGTAACCGGAGCCGGCGTAGGCCAGCACCACCAGCGTCAGCAGGATGTCGAGCAGGTCCACACGGCCCCCTTTCTCTCGGATCCCCTAGTACGTGCGGGAAGGGCCCAGTGATCAGCTACCCATCGATCACGCCCGCGCGTACATCCGGAACCGGCCACGTGCGCGTGTACCTCGTAAAACGGCGTGCACCGGGAGGATGGTTCCACCAGGTGGCACAGCACACATCGCGGACGGACCGGAACCGGCCGACAGTGGGTCCATGTGCGCCCTTCGAGCGGCCGCCCGCGGACCGCGGCCCACGCGAGGGCGGTTCCCGGCACGCAGGCCGGGCCCGCTCCTCGTGCTCCTGGGCTGCCTGCCGGGGCTCGCCGCGGTCGCCGCCCTGGGGCTGTGCGCGGGCGGCGTCGACCGCGCCGCCACGTCCGGCCCGGCCGCCCGCGCCGGCCGTCAGGCCGCCGCCCTCCCCGCCGGCGCGCACCAGGCGGCCCGGCCGCCGATCGTGCCGCGCTCCGCCTGGCTGGACGACCTCGCCCGGCACGCCCAGCCGCCCCCGCGCTACGACGACAAGGTCGTCGCCGTCTTCGTCCACCACACCGACTCGCCCAACGGCTACGCCTGCGCCGACGCGCCCCGCATCATCCGCTACCTGTACACGGGCCAGACCGCCGCCCGGGGCTGGGACGACATCGGCTACAACTTCCTCGTCGACCGCTGCGGCACGATCTACGAGGGCCGCGCGGGCGGCGTCGACCGCCCGGTCACCGGCGCCCACACCCAGGGCTTCAACCACCGCACGGCCGGCATCGCCGCACTCGGCACGTTCACCTCCGGAGTGCCGGTTCCGAAGGCGATGGTCGACGCGATCGCCGCCCTGACCGCCTGGAAGCTCGGCCTGTCCGGCATCGACCCGCGGGCGAGAGTCCGGCTCACCTCCAGCAACAGCCTCAGCCGCTACGCCGCCGGAACCACCGCCGCCCTCCCCGCCCTGGCGGGCCACAACGAGGGCTACATGACGAGCTGCCCCGGCCGGGCCCTCACCGCCCGGCTGCCGGAGATCCGCGAGACGGCCGCCCGTCTCCAGGGCCGCCTCCCGGGCGGAACGGCCGCGCGGACGCTCACAGGAACGCCTTAGACGGCGTTCAGGGTTCTCCCATGCCGGCGTCCTACGGTCATGCACAACACAAGCCGACCGGAGGTGGGGATCATGAACAGCAGCCGTACCCGGGCCACGGAGTCCACGGAGTCCACGGAGTCCACGGAGTCCACGGAGTCCACGGTGGCCGGGGAGGCCGAGGAGGGCCGGCGGACCGCGCGGCAGGGCGCCGACTGGGCCAGGGCCGCCCGCAGTCCGTGGACCGTGTTCTGCGCCGTCGCCGCGGTCGTCCTGGGCCCGGCCGCGGCCACCGCGTCCGCCCTGGAGCAGGCCAACAGGGCGCCGATGCACCACGCCGTGCGGGTCGACCAGGCGCAGGCCTACCTTCCGACCGACAGCACCCGCCGCAAGCTCGCGGTGTGACCCCCGGCGCGCCCCGCCGCGAGGCTCACTCCTTGAAGCGCTGCCACAGCCGGGGATACCGCTCGGCCAGCGCCCCCTCGTTCTCGAAGTTCACCGGTGTGCCCTCGGGTTCGGAGGGCGCGGGCGCGATGCCCAGGTCCGGGGCGACGGTCCCGGTGAGCTGCTCGTAGGCCTCGTCGGCCGCGTAGCCGAGTTCCTCGCCGTCGCCGTCGATCTCCTCGTCGAAGTCGTCCAGCAGATCGGCGAGCGAGTCCGGGTCGTTGTGCAGGGCGCCCTCGAAGACCTCGCGGCCCTGCCCGATCAGCCAGCACCGGAAGAAGTCGAAGGCGTCGTCGCTCGCCCCGTCCAGCAACAGCCAGGCCGCCCCCCACAGGTCCCAGCGGTAGGCGCGGTTGTAACGGGACTCGAAGTGCCGGGCGAAGTCGAGAACGGCCTCCGGGTCCAGCCTGAGCAGCCGTTCCACGAGCAGGTCGGCCTGCTCCTCGGGATCGCCCTCGGCTGCCTCGCGGGAGGCGTCCACCAGCTCCCAGAACTCCGTCTCGTCCATCACGCGTCCAGCATCGTGCCTCAGGGTGCGGGACGCACCCGGAGTGCCCGGGATTCTCACCCCGGCCGGTACAGCTCCGCCAGTCGGGCCGCGTCCTCGGCGAAGCGCTTGCGCAGCGGCTCGGGGGAGACCACCTCTGCCTCCGCCCCCAGCGCCGTGAGTTGTGTGTGCGCCACGTCCTGCGACTCCACCCGCAGCGTGACCGTGACCCACCCCCGCCCGTCCGCCTCCCCGGCCGTCGCCAGCGCGTCCCGGGCCGCCACCGGGTCCACGGCGTGCGCCAGCCCCCGCAGACCCGCCTCCGACAGCCGCAGCACGACCTCGTCCCGCAGGATCGAACGCGCGAACCGCTCCGCCTGCTCGGCCCAGAACCCGGAGAGGTCGAACTCCTCGTCCCGGCTGAAACGATCCTTCAGGCCTTCGACGCCGACGAACCGGTCGATGCGGTACGTGCGGAACGCCCCGCCGCCCCGGCCCTCCTCCCGCACCCGGGCGCACAGGTACCAGATCCCCGCCTTCAGCACGAGCCCGTACGGCTCCAGCTCCCGCACCACCTCCCGCTGACGCTGCCCGGCGTCGCGCCGGTACCGCGCCCGCACACACCGGTCGTCCCACACCGCGTCCGCGATCACCGTCAGCAGCCCCGGAGTCTCCGGCTCCCGGAACCACGCCGGCGCGTCCAGATGAAACCGCTGCGCCGCCGCCCGCGGGGCGTCCCGCAGGGAGGGCAGCAGAGCCGCCGACACCTTCAGCCGCGCCGCCGACGCGACGTCCTCCAGGCCCATCTCCCGCAGCGCCCCCGGCACCCCGCTCAGGAACAGCGCCTCGGCCTCGCCGCGCCCCAGCCCGGTCAGCCGCGTCCGGTACCCGCCGATCAGCCGGTAGCCCCCGGCCCGGCCCCGCTCCGCGTACACCGGCACGCCGGCCTCCGACAGCGCCTGCGCGTCGCGCGTGACCGTACGCTCCGACACCTCCAGCTCTTGGGCCAGTTCGGCGGCGGTCATCGTGGGCCGGGACTGGAGGAGGAGCACCATCTTGATGAGGCGGGCAGCGCGCATGAGGTCATCATGGTGCGTCCTCGGCTGCGGGCCCGCATATGGCTGGTCTTGCTTCTCAAGGGGCGCGGGGAACTGCGCGACCAGCCCCCCACCGGCCCGCGGCCGACACATGACCGGAAATCACTGAAGGGGCCCGGCGCAATCCAGCCGCCGAGCCCCCTTCACCGACCGAAAACCCCGGGCCTACAGCCCGTAGCGCTCGCGCGCCTCCTTCACGGCCGTCGCCTTGACCTCGCCGCGCCGGGCGAGCTGGGCCAGGGCCGCCACGACGATCGACTGCGCGTCGACGCCGAAGTGGCGGCGGGCCGCCGCACGGGTGTCGGAGAGACCGAAGCCGTCCGCGCCCAGCGAGGAGTAGTCCTGCTCGACCCACTGCGCGATCTGGTCCGGGACCTGACGCATGTAGTCGGAGACCGCGAGGACCGGGCCCTCGGCGCCCTGCAGGGCCTGGCGGACGTACGGCACGCGCTCCTCGCCGCGCAGCAGCGCCGCGTCGGCCTCCAGCGCGTCCCGGCGCAGCTCGGTCCAGGAGGTCGCGGACCACACGTCGGAGGCCACGCCCCACTCCTCGGCGAGCAGCTTCTGCGCCGCCAGCACCCAGTGGATCGCCGTGCCCGAGCCCAGCAGCTGGATGCGCGGGGCGTTGGCCCCGGCCACGTCCACGCCCGCCGACTCCGCCGTGTTGAAGCGGTACAGGCCCTTGACGATGCCCTCGTCGACGCCGGCGCCGGACGGCTTGGCCGGCTGCGGCATCGGCTCGTTGTAGACGGTCAGGTAGTAGAAGACGTTCGGGTCCTCACCCGGGGCCGCCTCGCCGTACATCCGGCGCAGGCCGTCCTTGACGATCGTCGCGATCTCGTACGCGAACGCCGGGTCGTAGGACAGGGCGGCCGGGTTCGTCGCGGCGATGACCGGGGAGTGGCCGTCGGCGTGCTGCAGACCCTCACCCGTCAGCGTCGTACGGCCCGCGGTGGCGCCGACGAGGAAGCCGCGGCCGAGCTGGTCGCCGAGCTGCCACATCTGGTCGGCCGTGCGCTGCCAGCCGAACATCGAGTAGAAGATGTAGAAGGGGATCATCGCCTCACCGTGCGTGGAGTACGCGGTGGACGCGGCGATGAAGTCGGCCATCGAACCGGCCTCGGTGATCCCCTCGTTGAGGATCTGGCCGTTCTTGGCCTCCTTGTAGTACATCAGCTGGTCACGGTCGACCGGCTCGTACGTCTGGCCCTTGGGCGAGTAGATGCCCAGGGAGGGGAAGAGGCTCTCCATGCCGAAGGTGCGCGCCTCGTCGGGGACGATCGGCACCCAGCGCTTGCCGGTCTCCTTGTCCCGGACCAGGTCCTTGACCAGCCGGACGAAGGCCATGGTGGTGGCCACGTTCTGGGAGCCGGAACCCTTGTCGAAGGAGGCGAAGGCCTTCTCGGCGGGGGCCGGCAGCGGGGCCGGCGCGTGCGTGCGGCGGGCCGGGGCCGGGCCGCCGAGGGCCGCGCGGCGCTCCTGGAGGTAGCGGACCTCGGGGGAGTCGGCGCCGGGGTGGCCGTAGGGCACGACCCCGTCGACGAACTGCGCGTCGGAGATCGGCAGCTCCAGCAGGTCGCGCATCGTCTTGAACTCGTCCACCGTCAGCTTCTTCATCTGGTGGTTGGCGTTCTTCGACGCGAAGCCCTCGCCGAGGGTGTGGCCCTTGACGGTCTGGGCCAGGATGACGGTCGGCGCGCCCTTGAACTCGACGGCCGCCTTGTACGCGGCGTACACCTTGCGCGCCTCGTGACCACCGCGGGAGAGGTGGAAACACTCGAGGATCTTGTCGTCGGACAGCAGCTTCGCCAGCTCGACGAGCGCCGGGTCCTTGCCGAAGAAGTCCTGGCGGATATAGGCGGCGTCCCGCGTCTGGTACGTCTGCACCTGGGCGTCGGGCACCTCGCGCAGGCGGCGGACGAGCGCGCCGGTGGTGTCGAGCGCGAACAGCTCGTCCCAGGCGGAGCCCCACAGCGACTTGACGACGTTCCAGCCGGCGCCGCGGAACTGGGCCTCCAGCTCCTGCACGATCTTGAAATTGGCGCGGACCGGGCCGTCGAGGCGCTGCAGGTTGCAGTTGATGACGAAGGTCAGGTTGTCCAGGCCCTCGCGGGAGGCGAGTGCGAGTGCCGCGGTCGACTCGGGCTCGTCCATCTCGCCGTCACCGAGGAACGCCCACACGTGGGACGCGGAGACGTCCTTGATGCCGCGGTTGGTGAGATAGCGGTTGAAGCGCGCCTGATAGATGGCGGACAGCGGACCGAGGCCCATGGAGACGGTCGGGAACTCCCACAGCCAGGGCAGACGGCGCGGGTGCGGGTACGACGGGAGGCCGTTGCCGCCGGCCTCCTGGCGGAAGTTGTCCAGGTGGGACTCGTTCAGCCGGCCGTCGAGGAAGGCGCGGGCGTAGATGCCGGGGGAGGCGTGGCCCTGGATGTAGAGCTGGTCGCCCGAGCCGTCGGCCTCCTTGCCCTTGAAGAAGTGGTTGAAGCCGGTCTCGTAGAGCCAGGCGGCGGAGGCGAAGGTGGCGATGTGGCCGCCGACGCCGTGTTTGCTGCCCCGGGTCACCATCGCGGCCGCGTTCCAGCGGTTCCACGCGGTGATCTTCCGCTCCATCTCCTGGTCGCCGGGCGCGGAGGGCTCGGCGGCCGTGGGGATGGTGTTGACGTAGTCCGTCTCGAGCAGCTTGGGCAGCGCGATGCCGTTGCCCTCGGCACGCTCCAGCGTGCGCCGCATCAGGTACGCGGCACGGTGCGGCCCGGCCGCCTTGGTGACGGCGTCCAGCGAGGCCTGCCATTCGGCGGTCTCCTCCGGGTCCCGGTCGGGGAGCTGGTCGAGCGCGCTCGGCTGGATGGCCTTGGGGTCGGTCATGTCGCCGCCTTCCTCAGTCGAAGGGGTTCCCTATGGGGTTGGGGGGTGCCCTTGGTCTTTGGCAGGACAGGGCGTGGGCTCGGGTGCGGTGTCGGTGTGCGACTGCGCCGTTCGGCCCGTCGGCGACTGTAACTCCCTGATCGATGATCGATCAAAGGGTTGAAGGGCAAAACCTCTCGATTACGAGAAAGTCGGCACGGGGTGCCTTTCGGGCAGGCACCGGGTGCCGCGCATTTTCCGCCGTTTCTGCAGGTGAGCGCAGGGGTGCTCGACTGGTGTCGGCTGGGTCACGCCCTCGGCGCGCAGCCCAGCACATGCGCCTTCACCAACTCCGCGATGCGGGGGTCGCGCCGCTTGAACGCGGCCACCAGCTCCTCGTGCTCCTCCGCGTACGACTGCTGCACGGTGCCGAGCCAGCGGATGGACAGCGCCGTGAACACCTCGATGCCGAGCCCCTCCCAGGTGTGCAGCAGCACCGAGTTGCCGGCCGCCCGCACCAGCTCCCGGTGGAAGCCGACGGTGTGCCGCACCTGGCCGGTCCCGTCGGCGTTGCGGTCGGCCTCGTACAGGGCGACGACATGCGGTTCCAGGGCCGAGCAGTCCTCGGCGAGCCGCTGGGCGGCCAACTCCGCCGCGATCGCCTCCAGACCGGCCCGGACGGGGTAACTCTCCTCCAGGTCGGCGGCCGTGAGGTTGCGCACCCGCACCCCCTTGTTCGGCGCGGACTCGATCAACCGCAGCGACTCCAGCTCCCGCAGCGCCTCCCGCACCGGCGTCTGACTGACCTCCAGCTCGGTCGCGATCCGCCGCTCCACGATCCGCTCGCCCGGCTTCCAGCGCCCGCTGACGATCCCCTCCACGATGTGCTCGCGGATCTGTTCGCGCAGCGAGTGGACGACGGGCGCGGTCATGAGAGCTCCTTCGAGCAGGGGCCGCCCATCGGCCCCGGGGGCGTTTGACGTTTAGACAATACGGCCGTGAGCGCTTTCCAGAAGGGCGGGCGGGGGTGCTTTTACGCAGGTGAGACGAGACTTACATGGTGCCCGAACGACGAGTGCCCCCGCCCGGAAAACTCCGGACGGGGGCACTCGCTGTCGAACCCTGGGGGTTACAGGCCGAGCTCGACCTCGAACTCGCCCGCCTCCAGGATCGCCTTGACCGCCGTCAGGTAACGGGCCGCGTCGGCGCCGTCGACCAGACGGTGGTCGTAGGACAGGGTCAGGTACGTCATGTCGCGGACGCCGATGACCGTGCCCTCTTCCGTCTCGATGACGGCCGGACGCTTGACCGTGGCGCCGATGCCGAGGATCGCGACCTGGTTCGGCGGCACGATGATCGTGTCGAACAGCGCGCCGCGCGAGCCGGTGTTGGAGATGGTGAAGGTCGCGCCGGACAGCTCGTCCGGGGTGATCTTGTTCGCCCGGACCTTGCCCGCCAGGTCGGCGGTGGCCTTGGCGATGCCGGCGATGTTCAGGTCGCCCGCGTGCTTGATGACCGGGGTCATCAGGCCCTTCTCCGAGTCCACCGCGATACCGACGCTCTCGGTGTCGAAGTAGGTGATCGTGCCCTCGTCCACGTTGATCCGGGCGTTGACGGCCGGGTGGGCCTTCAGCGCCTGGGCCGCCGCCTTCACGAAGAACGGCATCGGGGAGAGCTTGACGCCCTCGCGCGCGGCGAAGGAGTCCTTGGCCTGGGCGCGCAGCCGCATCAGGCGGGTGACGTCGACCTCGACGACCGACGACAGCTGCGCCTGCTCGTGCAGCGCCTTGACCATGTTGTCGCCGATGACCTTGCGGATGCGCGGCATCTTGACGGTCTGGCCGCGCAGCGGGGAGGCCTCGAGCTTCGGGGCCTTCTTCGCGGCAGCGGGGGCGGCAGCGGCCGGGGCCGGTGCGGCGGCGGCCGCCTTCGCGGCCTCGGCGGCGGCGAGGACGTCCTGCTTGCGGATCCGGCCGCCGACGCCGGTGCCCTTGACGGCGGCCAGGTCGACGCCGTTCTCGGCGGCGAGCTTGCGCACCAGCGGGGTCACGTACGCACCCTCGTCGGTGGGCTGCGCGGCGGGCGCGGGCGCCGGGGTGACCGGAGCCGGAGCGACCGGCGCGGGGGCCGGAGCGGCCGGGGCCGGGGCAGCGGCGACCGGGGCGGGCGCCGGAGCAGCGGCGACCGGGGCGGGCGCCGGAGCCGGGGCCGGGGCAGCGGCGGCGGGCGCCGGGGCCGGGGCGGCGGGCGCCGGAGCAGCCGCGGGGGCTGCGCCCGGGGCGCCGATGACGGCGAGCTTGGCGCCGACCTCGGCGGTCTCGTCCTCACCGACGGTGATCTCCAGCAGGACACCCGAGGTGGGGGCCGGGATCTCGGTGTCCACCTTGTCGGTCGACACCTCCAGCAGCGGCTCGTCGGCCTCGACGCTGTCGCCGACCGACTTCAGCCAGCGGGTGACGGTGCCCTCGGTGACGGACTCGCCGAGCGCGGGCAGGACCACGTCCGTGCCCTGGGCGGAACCGGCGCCGGCGGCGGCCTCGGCGGTGGGCGCCGGGGCGGGAGCGGCCTGCTCGGTGGAGGGCTGGGCGGCCGGGGTCGGCTCGGGAGCCGGGGCCGCGACGGGCTCGGCGGCCGGCGCCGGAGCAGCGGCCGGGGCGCCCGTGCCGTCGTCGATGACGGCCAGCTCGGCGCCGACCTCGACCGTCTCGTCCTCGGCGACCTTGATGGAGGCCAGGATGCCGGCGGCGGGGGAGGGGATCTCGGTGTCGACCTTGTCGGTCGACACCTCGAGCAGCGGCTCGTCGGCCTCTACGCGCTCACCCTCGGCCTTCAGCCAGCGGGTGACAGTGCCCTCGGTGACGCTCTCGCCGAGCGCCGGAAGGGTTACGGAAACCGCCATGGTTTCGGTTGCTCCTTACGAAATTGCGGAAGTCTGAGTCGTCGCTTCGACGTGTTTCGACCGAGGGTCAGTCGTGCGAGTGGAGCGGCTTGCCGGCCAGGGCCAGGTGGGCCTCGCCGAGCGCCTCGCTCTGCGTCGGGTGGGCGTGGACGAGCTGCGCGACCTCGGCCGGCAGCGCCTCCCAGTTGTAGATCAGCTGGGCTTCGCCGACCTGCTCGCCCATGCGGTCGCCGACCATGTGGACGCCGACCACTGCGCCGTCCTTGACCTGGACGAGCTTGATCTCGCCCGAGGTGTTCAGGATCTTGCTCTTGCCGTTGCCGGCGAGGTTGTACTTCAGAGCGACGACCTTGTCCGCGCCGTAGATCTCCTTGGCCTTGGCCTCGGTGATGCCCACGGAGGCGACCTCGGGGTGGCAGTACGTCACCCGGGGCACGCCGTCGTAGTCGATCGGGACGGTCTTCAGACCGGCCAGACGCTCCGCCACCAGGATGCCCTCGGCGAAGCCGACGTGCGCGAGCTGGAGCGTCGGGACCAGGTCGCCGACGGCGGAGATCGTCGGCACGTTCGTCCGCATGTACTCGTCGACCAGGACGTAGCCGCGGTCCATCGCGACGCCCTGCTCCTCGTAGCCCAGACCGGCGGAGACGGGCCCGCGGCCCACCGCGACCAGCAGGACCTCGGCCTCGAACTCCTTGCCGTCGGCCAGGGTGACCTTGACGCCGTCGGCGGTGTACTCGGCCTTCGAGAAGAAGGTGCCCAGGTTGAACTTGATGCCGCGCTTGCGGAACGCGCGCTCAAGAAGCTTGGAGGAGTTCTCGTCCTCGACCGGCACGAGGTGCTTCAGACCCTCGATGACCGTCACGTCGGAGCCGAAGGACTTCCACGCCGAGGCGAACTCGACGCCGATGACGCCGCCGCCCAGGATGATCGCGGACTTCGGCACGCGGTCCAGGACGAGGGCGTGGTCGGAGGAGATGATCCGGTTGCCGTCGATCTCCAGGCCCGGCAGCGACTTCGGCACGGAGCCGGTCGCCAGGAGCACGTGGCGCCCCTGGATCCGCCGGCCGTTCACGTCGACGGAGGTGGGGGAGGACAGCCGGCCCTCACCCTCGATGTACGTCACCTTCCGGGAGGCGACGAGACCCTGCAGGCCCTTGTACAGGCCGGAGATCACGCCGTCCTTGTACTTGTGGACCCCGGCGATGTCGATGCCCTCGAAGGTGGCCTTGACGCCGAACTGCTCGCTCTCGCGGGCCTGGTCGGCGATCTCGCCCGCGTGCAGCAGGGCCTTGGTGGGGATGCAACCCCGGTGCAGGCAGGTGCCGCCGACCTTGTCCTTCTCGATCAGGGCGACGTCCAGGCCCAGCTGCGCCCCGCGCAGGGCCGCGGCGTAACCGCCACTACCACCGCCGAGGATCACTAGGTCGAAAACGGTGCTGGCGTCGTTCGCCACGTCACGTCCTCCATGCATGTGCGCCACGCCGGTCTCCAGTGACCGGTCGGCGGCTGGTGTCCGGCCGCTCTGTATCGGCCCTGTGGTGGGGGCCCTGTCCTGCCGAGCCCCATCCTCGCACTTGTCGGAGGCAGACGAGACACGGGGCCGGGGTGTGAGACGTCCCACGTTCAGATGAGCGCCCCCAAGGGGCGCGGGGAACTGCGCGACCAGCCCCCACGCCCCTGCGGTCGCCCTGTGACGGAATGCACCGAGTTGTCAGGCGAACGTCAGCCCAGATCGCCGGAGGCGGTCAGCTCCGCGAGCCGCACCAGCGTCCGCACCGCCGTACCGGTACCGCCCTTCGGCGTGTACCCGAAGGGACCCCCCTCGTTGAACGCGGGCCCGGCGATGTCCAGGTGCGCCCAGGTGATCCCCTCGCCCACGAACTCCCGCAGGAAGAGCCCGGCCACCAGCCCGCCGCCCATCCGCTCACCCATGTTCGCGATGTCGGCGACGCTGGAGTCCATGCCCTTGCGCAGGTGCTCCGGCAGCGGCATCGGCCAGGCCGGCTCGCCGACCTCCTCGGCGGCCTCGTGCACCGCGGAGCGGAACGCGTCGTCGTTGGCCATGACCCCGAAGGTCCGGCTGCCCAGCGCCAGCATCATCGCGCCGGTCAGGGTCGCCACGTCGACGATCGCGTCCGGCTTCTCCTCGGAGGCCGCCCACAGCGCGTCCGCCAGGACCAGCCGGCCCTCGGCGTCGGTGTTGAGGACCTCGACGGTCTTGCCGCTGTACATCCGCAGCACGTCACCCGGTCGGGTGGCGGAACCCGACGGCATGTTCTCGGCGAGCGCCAGCCAGCCGGTGACGTTGACCTCGAGCCCGAGCCGCGCGGCGGCGACGACCGCGGCGAAGACCGCCGCCGCCCCGCTCATGTCGCACTTCATCGTCTCGTTGTGCCCGGCCGGCTTCAGCGAGATGCCGCCCGAGTCGTAGGTGATGCCCTTGCCGACGAAGGCGAGGTGCTTCTTCGCCTTGCCGGAGGTGTACGACAGCTTCACCAGGCGCGGGGCGGCCGCCGAGCCGGAGCCGACGCCCAGGATGCCGCCGTAGCCGCCCTTGGCGAGGGCCTTGTCGTCGAGCACCTGCACCTTGATGCCGTGCTCCTTGGCCGCCGTCTGGGCGAGCGCGGCGAACGCCTGCGGGTCGAGGTCGTTCGGCGGCATGTTGATCAGGTCGCGGGCGCGGTTGAGCTCCTCGCCGACGGCGGCGGCACGCAGCAGCGCGGCCTTGTGGGCGGCGTCGCGCGGCTTCCCGCCCAGCAGGGAGGCCTCGGCGAGCGGCGCCTTGCCGTTCTTGGCCTTGGCGTCCTTGCCGCCCTGGCCGGTCTGCTTGTAGGCGTCGAAGGAGTACGCGCCGAGCACCACGCCCTCGGCGATCGCGCCGATCTCGGCGGCGTCGGTCACCGGCAGGGCGAACGCGGCCTTCTTGGAGCCGGCGAGGGCGCGGGCGGCCACGCCGGCGGCCCTGCGCAGCGCCTCGGCGTCGAAACCGGCGTCCTTCTCGGGCTCGGCTCCGAGCCCCACCGCGAGCACGAGCGGCGCCTTGAAGCCGGCCGGCGCGGGCAGCTTCGTCACCTCGCCCTCGGCCCCGGAGGCGCCGAGGGTTTCCAGGACGCCGGCGAGCCGGCCGTCGTAGGCCTTGTCGAGGGCTTCGGCGCCTGGGGCAACGATCAGGTCGCCAGACCTGGATGCGGCGCCCTTGGCGACACCGATCACGATCGCGTCGGCCCGGAGGCCGGGCGCCGCGGCGGTGCTGAGAGTGAGAGCAGTCACGGTGGTGAAATCTCGCTTCCGATGTGGAGTTGCTGTGGCCGGAGTGTGTGGGTCGACCAGGCCCGACAGCCGACCCTAGAGCCGGGCAGAGGGTGCGGTCGTATCCGGGGTCTGCCTCACCGGCGCGGCGGACCGGCGGGGCACATCCCGGAACGAGCGTACGCGTGCGTGTGCGTTCGCTCATGCACGCGAGTGTTCGCCCGTCGGTGGCGTCGTAGCCACTTCTCGATCCTCGCACTCCATGAACTGGGTCACACCCATCGGGTTCCGGTGCGTCAGACGGCGATCATCGTCGAGTACGCTGCCGCACATTCTGGAGCCCGCCCGGTGAGACGCCCGACCGTTCTGCTGCCCCTTCTCGGCCTGCTGCTCGCGGGCTGCGCCTCCGCGTCCAACGACCCACCGCAGGACCGGCCTGACGGCTCGTCATCGGGCGCGACGTCGGCGAGCCGGAAGGTCTGGCGGCCCGCCCCCGGCATCGACTGGCAGTGGCAGCTCAGCGGACGCCTCGACACCTCCGTCGACGTGCCCGTCTACGACGTCGACGGCTTCGACCAGACCAAGGACGCGGTCGCCGGGCTGCACGACGACGGCCGCAAGGTCATCTGCTACCTCTCCACCGGCGCCTGGGAGGACTGGCGCCCCGACGCCGGGAAGTTCCCCAGCTCGGTGATCGGCAAAGGCAACGGCTGGGAAGGCGAACGCTGGCTCGACATCCGCCGGACCGACGTCCTCGAACCGCTGATGGCGGCCCGCCTCGACATGTGCCGGGCCAAGGGCTTCGACGCGGTCGAGCCGGACAACATGGACGGCTACAAGAACACCACCGGCTTCCCGATCAAGGCCGCCGATCAGCTCCGCTACAACCGTCTCATCGCCGGCCTCGCCCACGAACGGGGCATGTCCGTCGGCCTGAAGAACGACCTCGACCAGATCCCCGCCCTCGTCGACGACTTCGACTTCGCCGTCAACGAACAGTGCGCCCAGTACGACGAGTGCGCGGACCTGACCCCGTTCATCGAGGCGGGCAAGGCCGTCTTCCACGTCGAGTACGAACTCCCCACCAGCGACTTCTGCGCCGACTCCCGCCGCCTGCGGCTGAGTTCCCTGCTGAAGAAGTACGAACTGGGCGCGTGGCGCGAGGCCTGTTAGGCCCCCTGGCAGCCCAGGCAGAACACCACGAGCGCGGTGGTCGCCGCGGTTTCCGCGAGGCCGCCGAACACATCCCCCGTGACCCCGCCGAAGCGGCGCGTGCAGTGCCGTAGGAGGAGTTCGGCGGCGGCGAGGGCGGCGAGGATCGCGAGGGCCGGGCGGACGGCGTCGTACGGCTCGAAAAGGGGACCCGGCTCGACCGGCCCGATGACGACCACGACGCCGTCGCCCCCGTACGGCCCGAGCCACGCACCCGCGGCCGCCGCCGCCAGGGTGACCGCGACGGCGGCGATCACCGCGCCCCGGACCGGGACCACGCCCGCGACCGCCGCCCCGAGCCCCTCCGGTCGCGCGGCCGGCACCCCGTCGCGTGCCGCCAGGGTCAGCGCGAGCCGGGCGGCCGCCGCCGAGACGACGGCGCCCAGCGCGCCCAGGGCCCACGAGGCGTCGTAGAGCTGCGTCAGCGCGGCCACCTGGGCGAGCAGCACGACGACGAGCGTGAGCACGCCGAACGGGCCGATGTCCGACTGCTTCATGATCCGCAGCGCGTCCTCGGCGGGCTTGCCGCTGCCGAGGCCGTCCGCGGTGTCGGCCAGCCCGTCGAGGTGCAGACCGCGGGTGAGGACGGCGGGCACGGCGGCGGAGGCGACGGCGGCCAGCATCGGGCTCGCGCCCAGCCGGAGCAGCAGCAGTCCGAGCCCGGCCGCGCAGCCGCCGACGACCAGCCCGACCAGAGGGGCGCTCAGCATGCCCCCGCGCGCGGCCTGTCGGTCCCAGCGGGTCACCCTGACCGGGAGCACGCTGAGGGTGCCGAAGGCGAAGCGGAGGCCGTCGAGCGGCGAGGTGGTGGACACCGCGGCAGCCTATGGCCTGTCCGGCGGATGCCGCAGACGCGGGGCACGGCCCGCCCTCCGTCGTTCACCTGCGCTGATCAGGCGCCGCTGCCGTCCCGCGACTTGGCCCGCCGGACAGGCCGTAGCCCGGACGCCGCACCCGCGAGGCAGCCCGCCCCCGCCGCCGGGAGACTGGCGGCATGGGCGACTGGCTGCAGCGCAACATCGTCGAACCGGGCAAGCTCCCGCTGCTCCTCGCGCTGACCGCGTTCGTGCTGACGTTCCTGATCACTCGGGTCATCACGCGTCTGATCCGGGCGGGCAAGGGCCCGTTCGGCAACATCAGCTCCGGCGGGGTGCACATCCACCACGTGGTGCCGGGCGTGGCCCTGACCGTCGCGGGCGGCTTCGGCGCGGTGGCGAGCGGCCGGCAGGGCTTCGGGTCGGCCGCCTTCGCGATCGTCTTCGGCATCGGCACGGGCCTCGTCCTCGACGAGTTCGCGCTGATCCTGCACCTCGACGACGTGTACTGGACGGAGGCGGGCCGCAAGAGCGTGGAGGCCGTGGTGCTGACCGTGGCCCTGGTCGGACTCCTGCTGGTGGGCTTCTCGCCGTTCGGCGTCAACGACATGAGCGACGAGGAGCTTCAGGACCGGGGGGGCGTCATCTCGACCGTCGTCGTGAACTTCCTGTTCGCGCTGGCCGTGCTGGCGAAGGGCAAGGCCAAGATGGCGGTCTTCAGCGTGTTCGTGCCGTTCGTGGGGCTGGTGGGGTTCATTCGGCTGGCCCGGCCGGGGTCGCCGTGGGCCCGGAGGTTCTACGGGCGTCGTCCGCGTGCGCGGGCCAGGGCCGTGCTTCGTGCGTATCGCCACGACCGGCGGTGGGCCGGGCCCCAGCGGATGGTGGGGGACTGGCTGGGCGGGAAGACGGACGCGGAGCTCGCCCGGTCCCGTGAGGGGGAGTGAGGGCGCCGGAGGGCGGGGCAGGGGCGTCGGCCGACTGGGCGCCGCCGAGCCGTGCCCTGCGCCGGCACGCGCACAGCGCCGCCACCGCCCCGATCGCCGCCAGATGCTCCTTGCCTGCCAGGTTGTTCTTCAGCAGGACCTCCACGACCATGGCGACGATCACCGCGGCCGTCGTCGCATGGGCGCGATGGCGCCAGCCCAGGAACACCGCGAGGCCGACCACGGCCGCCGACGGGCCGGTGTCCACGATGCGGGCGTCGGCCACCGGCAGGCCGAAGGGGCTGTCGGGGCCCAGGGCGATGCCCACGCGGGCGTACAGGGTGCCGGCGAGGGTGGCGGCGTAGGCGATGACGAGGGTGCGCCACCAGCCGAGGCAGAGCTCCGCGACGCCGAACACCAGCAGAAGCTGCGCGAGGGCGCCCCAGACCGGCAGGTCCAGCGCGGGGACGAAGAGCGAGAGCGGGGTACGGAGCAGGGCGAGCCACAACGGGTCCTCCGCCCGCACCGCACCGATGTTCTGGACCGGCTGGTAGCCCCAGGACTGGTTCTGCACGATCTGCGTCACCGACGTCAGACACACCGCCGCCAGGGTCATCGGCGCGAGAGTCATCGGCGCCAGGCTCACACGTGCCGCCCCCCGGCGCCGCCGCACCGACGGAGCGCGCACGGCCAGGTACAGCGCACCCCATTCGGCGTGGGCCCAGCGGGCGATCCGGTTCATCGGTGGGTCTCCAGGTGCTTGCGGTGCAACCACTTCGGCAGCCCCGGCGCTTCCAGGAACCCCTCCGCCCGTGCCGCGGCGATGCCGATGCGCGGCAGGTCCGCGCTCTTTTCGAAGAGCAGGAAGCGGGGTTCCCAGATGGGCCGGTACTTGGCGTTGGCGCGGTACAGCGACTCGATCTGCCACCAGCGTGAGAAGAAGCTCAGCAGCGACCGCCACAGCCTCAGCACCGGCCCGGCGCCGAGGCGTGCGCCCCTTTCGAAGACCGACCGGAACACGGCGAAGTTGAGCGAAACCTGGGTGATCCGGATTTCTCGCGTCTCCCGGGCGCGGCGCAGGAGTTCGAGGATCGCGAACTCCATCAGGCCGTTGTCGCAGGCGCGGTCCCGGCGCATCAGGTCGAGGGACAGGCCGTGCGGCCCCCACGGCACGAACGAGAGCAGGGCCCGCAGCTCACCGTCGGCGTCGGTGCACTCCAGCATCACGCAGCGGCCGTCCTCCGGGTCCCCGAGCCGCCCCAGCGCCATGCTGAACCCGCGCTCGGTGGCCCCGTCGCGCCAGTCGTCGGCGCGCCGCAGCAGGTACGTCATCTCGTCGGCGGGGATGTCCTCGTGCCGCCGTACCCGCACGGTGTACCCGGCCCGGCGGACCCGGTTGTACGCCTGCCGGACGGTCCGCATGGCGCGCCCTTCGAGGGTGAACTCGGCGACCTCGACGATCGCCTCGTCCCCGAGCTCCAGCGCGTCCAGCCCGTGCCGGGCGTACACGGTCCCGGCCTCCTCGCTCGCGCCCATCACCGCCGGGATCCACCCGTGCGCCCGCGCCTCGGCGAGCCACGGCTCGATCGCCCCCGGCCACGCCTCCGGATCCCCGAGCGGATCCCCGGACGCCAGCGACACCCCGCCGACGACGCGGTAGGCGACGGCCGCCTTCCCGGTCGGCGAGAAGCACACGCTCTTCTCGCGGCGCAGCGCGAAATAGCCGAGCGAGTCCCGCTCGCCGTGCCGGTCGAGGAGCTCCCGCAGCCGTTTCTCATCGTCCTCGGTGAGCGGGTCGACGGCCCGCCGGGAGCGGAACGCCGCGTACAGGACGGCCAGGACGAGGACCGTGCTCAGCACGTTGACGGCGACGTCCACCCAGGTGGGCGTGGCGATCCCGGGGACGCGGTAGTCGTCGGCGGCGACGGAGACCAGCCGCAGCGTGCCGTAGCGCCAGCGGTCCAGGAAGGTGGAGGGCGTGGAGGCCCGGTTGGTGACCGTCACCAGCAGGGCGGCCAGCAGCGAGGCGCCCAGCAGCCCGCCGACGCCGACGGCCGCGGCGAGCTTCGGGTTGGACCGGTCGCCCTTGGCGTAGAACTCCCGCCGCCCGGCGAGCAGCGCCACCACGAAGGCGGCGGTCAGCGCGAGCGAGACCCAGTTCTGCGGGCGGCGCCGGATCTCCGGGAACGCCATGGCCAGCGAGAACAGCCCCAGGAACGCCCCGCTGAGACCGAGGTTGAGGATCCACGCGGCCCGTTTGCGCCGCCGCATGGTGACGGCCAGGAACGCCGTGAAGACCCCGGACGCGAAGCCGGCCGTCAGCAGGTACGGCGTGAACAGGTTCTCCTGGTTGTGCCGCCGCACGTCCTGCCCCAGGGAGACCCACACCGCACTGAGGAAGTTGACGAACGCGACGGCCCGCAGGTACCAGACGGCGAAGGCGGCGGCGCCCCGGGTGTTGCCCATGAGCGGTGATCATATGGGTGCACTTCCGGGAAACCGCTCTTTTAGTGCCGCCTGTCCGTTTTCCCCCGGGGGGTTACTCCTGCGTCGGCTCCTCCTCGGAGCCCTCGGTCTTCTCGTCGGACGCCTCGGGTTTCTCGGGGAGTTCCGCGGCCAGTGCCGCCGCGGCCTGCACCAACGGCAGTGCGAGCAGGGCGCCGGCGCCCTCGCCGACCCTCACGCCCTGGTCAAGGAGCGGTTCCAGAGCCATCCGATCGAGTGCCTTCGCCTGCCCCGGTTCACCGCTCTTGTGTGCGGCCAGCCACCAGTCCGGCGCCCGGAACGCGATCCGCTGCCCGACGAGCGCGCAGGCCGCCGCCACGACCCCGTCCAGGACGACCGGCAACTTCCGCACCGCGCACTGGAGCAGAAAGCCCGTCATGGCGGCGAGGTCGGCGCCGCCCACCGTCGCCAGCAGCTGCAGCTGCTCGCCGAGCACCGGCCGCGCCCGGCGCAACGCGTCCCGGATGGCGGCGCACTTGCGCATCCAGGCCAGGTCGTCGATCGCCTCGCCGCCCCGCCCGGTCACCACGGACGCGTCCGTCCCGCACAGCGCGGCGACCAGCACGCCCGCCGCCGTCGTCCCGCCGACGCTGACGTCGCCGAGCACGACCAGATCCGTGCCGGAGTCGGCCTCCTCGTCGGCGACGGCCACGCCCGCCCGGAAGGCGGCTTCCGCCTCCTCGACCGTCAGCGCGTCCTCGATGTCGATCCGGCCGCTGCCGCGCCGCACCCGATGCCGTACGACGTCCTCGGGGAACAGGTCCGGGTCGCAGTCCAGGGCCATGTCCACGACCCGCACGGGCACGCCGAGACGGCGGGCGAGCACGGAGACCGGACGGCCGCCCTCCAGGACCTCCCGCACCAACTCCGCGGCGCTGCCCGCGGGTCGGACGGAGACGCCGAGCTCGGCGATGCCGTGGTCGCCGGCGAACAGCACCACCCGCGGCCGCTCGACCGGTCGCACGGGCGCCGCGCCCTGCGCCGCCGCCAGCCACTCACCCAGGTCGTCCAGGCGCCCCAGCGATCCGGGCGGCACGACCTGACGTTCGCGGCGCGCCTCCGCGTCGCGGCGCACCCCGCCGTCGGGGCGCTCGATCAGATCGGTGAAGTCGTCGAGATTAAGCGAGCTCATTCGCCGAACAGTACCGGCACTGATCGAACGGTTCCGCGCTACATCGTCACCACGCCCCCGTGACGTCATTGCACCGGAGATCGGTATCCCATACGTTCCGTTTTGCTGCAAATTGTCGTTCCCCTGTCGTGTGCTGATCCCGTCCTCCCCCGGAGCCGCTCATGCCCCCCAGGCCCGTCCACGAGCCGCGCCGCGACGACTGCCCCTGGTGCGGCTCGAAGCGCCTGCGCACCCGGCTGCGCGCACCGGACCTGCGCCACCGCAGACCCGGCACGTTCGTGGTCGACGAGTGCCGGGACTGCGCCCACGCCTTCCAGAACCCGCGCCTGACCGCCGAGGGACTCCAGCTGTACGGCTCGGAGGGCGACCAGCGGGCCGGCCACGGGCAGCTGAGGGCCACGGCGCGGGCGATGCTGCCCTTCCCCGAACCGGAGAGCTGGCTGGACGTCGGGACGGGGGACGCGCCCTTCCCGGCCGCGGCGAGGGAACTGTTCGCCTACACGGCGTTCGACGGGGTGGACCCGACCCCCAGGGTGGAGCGGGCGAGAGCCGCGGGCCGCCTGGAGGAGGCCCACGTGGGCCATCTGACGGCCCCGGAGGTCCTGTCCCGCGTGCGGGGCCGCTACGACGTGGTCAGCATGCTCCATCACCTGGAGCACACCCGGGAGCCGAGGAAGGAGCTCACGGCGGCGCTGACCGCCCTGCGTCCCGGCGGCCACCTCCTCCTGGAACTCCCGGACCCCTCCAGCGCGTCCGCCGCCGTCCTGGGCAAGTGGTGGCACTCCCACGACCAGCCCCGCCATCTCCACCTGATCCCCCTGGCCAACCTGCGCACGGAACTCCGGGCCCAGGGCTGCGAGATCGTCGTGACGGACCGCAAGGCCGCGCACATCCCGCACGACCTGGCGACGGCGGCCTCGCTCTACCTCGACCGGAGCCGCCTGCGCCGCACGGCCGGACCCCTGACCGCCCTGGCCGCCGCACTCGACCACCTCCTGGCCCCGGCCCTACGCCGCACCCGCTTCTCAAACACCTACCGCATCATCGCCCGCAAGAACTGAGCGACCAGGAACTCGGCGACCGGCTGCTCAGCCGCGCAGCACCAGTGACTGGCCCGCGACCACCAGGACGACCTGCTCGCACTCGGCTGCGACCGCCGCGTTCAGCCGCCCCAGCTCGTCCCGGTATCGTCGGCCCGACGCCGTGGCCGGGACGATCCCCGAGCCGACCTCGTTCGACACCAGCACGACGGTCCGCCGCGCCGAGCGCACGGCCTCCGCCAACTCCGTCACCCGCGCGCGCAGCGCCTTCTCGCCGCCGTCCGCCCACACCGCGTCGTCCCACGCCCCGACGGAGTCCATGGCGTCCGTCAGCCACAGCGACAGACAGTCGATCAGCAGCGGCGCCCCCTCCGCCGCGAGCAGCGGCACGAGGTCGCAGGTCTCCTTCGTCCGCCAGGACCCCGGCCGCCGCTCCTGGTGCGCCGCGACCCGCGACGCCCACTCGGTGTCGCCGCCGCGCGTCCCCCCGGTGGCGACGTACAGCACGTCCGGGAAGGACTCCAGCCGCCGCTCGGCCTCCACCGACTTCCCCGACCGGGCCCCGCCCAGCACCAGCGTCCGCCTCGGCACGTCCGGCACCTCCTCGTACACCCCCACCGTCAGCGTCGACCCGTCCGGCACGGCCCGCGCCCCCGCCGCGGCGAGCCGCCGCGCGAGCTCCGCGCCCGGCGGCACGTCGTGGTCCAGGTGGACGGCGACCACGTCCGTCGTCGGCCCCACCGCGCCCACCGCCCGCAGCTTCGCGAGCGCGTCCGGCCGCCCCAGGAGATCCGCACAGACCATGTCGTACCGCTCGGCGGGCCCCGACCCCTCCTCCAGGCCGGCCGGCGCGCCCCCGGGCGGCGCGTACAGCAGCCGTTGCCCGTCCGGGCCGGTGACCGCGTACCCGGTGCCCGGCGCGTCCATGGCCACGGCCCGCACCCGATGCCCCGTCAGCAGCGCCAACTCCCGCCCGTCCGGCACCCGGCCGGGCTGCGGCAGCCCGGCCGCCACCTCCACCGGGGGCCCGTCGTGCGGATGCGTCAGCAGCACCTGGCGCACCCCGCCCAGCGAATGACCCGCGCGCGCGGCGGCGAACGCGGCGCCCGGCGTCAGATCGAGCAGCAGCGTCCCGTCCACGAGCAACGCGGTCGCCGCGCGCGCGTGCGGACCGAGCGAGGTCGCGCACACGGAGCAGGAACAGTCGGGGCGGGGCAGGCCCGCGGGGGCGCCGGTACCGAGCAGAGTGACTTCCACGGAGCTGATTTTCGCCTGTCTGACCTGGTCTTGCGCATCCGACTAGGCTGCTCGGCAGGAGCCGGACCAAGATCCGGCTTCTGCTCTGCACGTGGTCACATCTGGGAGGCGTACATGGCGGCATGGACGTGGCGGTTCGAGAAGGCCGACGGGACGGAGGTCCAACCCGCGGTCCAGCCCGAGGAGTTCACCACGCAGGGGGACGCCGAGTCCTGGATCGGGGAAGTGTGGAAGGACCTCCTCGAAGGCGGCGCGGACCAGGTGCGGCTGTTCGAGGACTCCACCGAGATCTACGGCCCGATGAGCCTGCACGCGAACGAGGCGTAGCCGCACAGCGGGGTGGCCGCACCACGGCCACCCCGTACGCCGCCACCCGGCGCCCCGTAACCCCCGTATGCCGTTCACTCCGTATGCCGTTCACTCGAACGAGCGGAGCGCGACCGCTCAGCCGCGCACCCCGCACAGGTGCAGCAGCGCCGCGACCTGCCGGTAGGGGTCGGTCCGCCCGGCCCGCTCCTCGGCGGACAGCAGGGTCTCGACGTCACCCGGGATCTCCGCCCCGTCCGCCGCCGTGTCCGTGAAGACCCGCACGCCGTACCAGGCCTGCAGCGGTGCGCCGATCCCGGCGAGCGTGCCGGTCAGCGTCGTCAACCGGTCCGCCCGTACGTCGAGCCCCAGCCGGGTGGGGGTCCCCCCGTTCGAGTCTGTTCGAGAATGGGGGAGGTAGGCGTCGGAGTCGAAGGCGCCCAGCGCGCCCGCCCAGTCGCCGGACAGGCCCGGCCGCATGGCCAGCGCGTCCGCGTTCCTGACCAGCAGCGACAGCAGACCGCCCGGCGCCAGCATCCGCGCGAGCCCCGCGAGCAGCGGGTCCGGCTCCGCGACGTACATGAGCACGCCGTGGCACAGCACCACGTCGAAACTGCCGGGCAGGAAGTGCACGCCGGTGTCGCGGCCGTCGCCCTCGATGATCCGCATCCGCTCCCGGATGCCCTCGGGCTCGCCGCACAGCGCCTCACGGGCCGCGGCGATCATCGTCGCGTCCTGCTCGAGACCGGTCACCTGATGCCCGAGCCGGGCCAGCCGCAGTGCCTGCGTGCCCTGGCCCATGCCGACGTCGAGGACCCGCAGCCGCTGCCCGACCGGGTAGCGCGCCGCTATCTGCTCGTCGAGCTGCCGGGCCACCAGCTCCTGTCGTACGACGTCACGCAGCCCGCCCAGCCTGCTCAGCCAGGCCTCGGCCGCTCCCCCGGAGAAAGCCGCAGCGCTCAGGGCCGTGCTCCACGCTTGAGCTGCGGCTTCGGCAGCCGGAGCCGACGCATCTGCAGCGAGCGCATCAGCGCGTAGGCCACCGCGCCCCGCCGGTTCTGCTGGGGGAAGCGCTCCGCCAGCTGCTTGCGCAGCCGGAAAGCGGTGACGAACGAGTCCAGCACGATCAGCACGATCACGACCAGCCACAGCAGCAGCGCGATGGTCTGCAGCGAGCCCACCCGCACCATGCTCAGCACGAGGATGACCACGGCCATCGGCAGGAAGAACTCCGCCACGTTGAACCGCGAGTCGATGAAGTCCCGGGCGTACTTGCGCACCGGGCCCTTGTCACGGACCGGCAGGTAACGCTCGTCACCGCCGGCCAGCGCCTGGCGCTGGCGGTCCAGCTGGGCACGGCGCTCCTCGCGCTGACGCTTGGCGGCGTCCTTGCGCGACGTCGAGGTGTTGGCGACGCTGCGGCGCTGGGACTGGGCCTCACTGCGCTTGGGCGTGGGCCTGCCCTTGGGGGCCTGCGGGTCGCGGGTCTGCTTGGAGTCGGTCACCACCGCGTCGGCGGGGGCCTTCTCTTCCTTGGCACGGCTACGGAACACAAAACCCAAGGGTAAGCGCTTCGGGGCATGGACCCCAGCCCGGAGGGGAACGATCCGGCAACACCAGTCGTCTGTAGAGGGGACAGACCGGGCAGGAGTGAGGCGGAAGGGGCACAGGGTGATCGGTCGCTCACCCTGAAGGCCACCTACTCCTCACGCCGGAGCAGGAGCGCGGTCAGTCGTCCTTGGGGATGAGCGCATCCGTCCCCGAACAGTGCGTCAATAGATGCAGGGCCCGTACTGTGGGTTCTGTCGCAGAGGTTCAGGCTGGACGTCAGAAGGGGGCGCGCGAAGCCCATGAGCGGTGTCATGAAGCGTATGGGGATGATCTTCCGCGCGAAGGCGAACAAGGCCCTTGACCGGGCCGAGGACCCGCGCGAGACCCTCGACTACTCGTACCAGAAGCAGCTGGAGCTCCTCCAGAAGGTCCGCCGCGGCGTCGCCGACGTGGCCACCTCGCGCAAGCGTCTGGAACTCCAGCTGAACCAGTTGCAGTCGCAGTCGACCAAGCTGGAGGACCAGGGCCGCAAGGCCCTAGCGCTCGGCCGTGAGGACCTCGCCCGCGAGGCGCTCTCCCGCCGCGCCGCCCTCCAGCAGCAGGTCACCGACCTCGAGACGCAGCACGCCACGCTCCAGGGCGAGGAGGAGAAGCTCACCCTCGCGGCCCAGCGCCTCCAGGCCAAGGTGGACGCCTTCCGTACGAAGAAGGAGACCATCAAGGCCACCTACACCGCCGCCCAGGCCCAGACCCGCATCGGCGAGGCCTTCTCCGGCATCTCCGAGGAGATGGGCGACGTCGGCCTGGCCATCCAGCGCGCGGAGGACAAGACCGCCCAGCTCCAGGCCCGTGCCGGTGCCCTCGACGAACTCATGGCCTCCGGCGCCCTGGACGACCCGACGGGCATGGCGAAGGACGACCTCCAGGCCGAGCTGGACCGCCTCTCCGGTGGTACGGATGTAGAGCTGGAACTGCAGCGCATGAAGGCGGAGCTCGCCGGGGGCTCGTCCTCCGGACAGCAGGCCATCGAAGGTGGCACGAGCCAGTCGCAGTCCCAGCAGCAGCCGCAGGACACCCCGCGCTTCGACAAGCAGTAACCGGCGCCGGGCCCGGAGCCGAGGAGGGCGACATGATCGTACGGATCATGGGGGAGGGCCAGTGGACGCTGGCCGACTCCCACTTCGTCGAACTGAACAAGCTGGACGACGAGCTGCTGGGCGAGATGGAGAGCGGCGACGAGGACGGCTTCCACCGCACCCTCGGCGCCCTCCTGGCCGCCGTCCGCCGCCTCGGCGACCCCCTGCCGGACGACGCCCTGGAACCCTCGGAACTCATCCTTCCGGCCCCGGACGCGAGCCTGGAGCAGGTCCGGGAGATGCTCAGCGACGACGGCCTGATCCCGGGGTGATCTTCCTCTGACCCGTCCGGCGTTCGAGGACGAGGCCCCTTCAGGGCCGAAGCGGGGGTCCGGGGGCGCCAGCCCCCAGCCACGGCAAGGAAAGCGACGGTAACGAGAAGGTGACCCTCCTTGCCCGGGCCGAGTGCCAGCTCAAGGCCCACCCCCTGGCCCTGGACGCCTCGCTCGCCGCAGGCGTCCTGCTCTGCATGCTGGCGGGCTCCTTCGTCGACCCGCACGGAGAGCACAGCGTCAGCTGGAGCATCCACAGCCCGGACCCGCTCAGCCTGCTGCTGATGACCCTCGGCGCCGTCGCCCTCGTCTTCCGCCGCAGCGCCCCCATGACGGTCCTCGCCCTCACCGGTGCCGCCTCCGTGATCGAGTCCGTCACCGGCGACCCCCGCGCCCCCGTCGCGATGTCCGCCGTCATCGCCCTCTTCACCGTCGCCGCCGGCACCGACCGCGCCACCACCCTGCGGGCCGGCCTGCTCACCATGACGGTCCTCACCGGCGCCGCCATGCTCGCCGGACCGCTGCCCTGGTACGCGCAGGAAAACCTGGGCATCCTCGCCTGGACCGGCATCGGCGCCACCGCGGGGGACGCGGTCCGCAGTCGTCGGGCCGTCGTCCAGGCCATCCGGGACCGCGCCGAGCGCGCGGAACGCACCCGCGAGGAGGAGGCCCGCCGCCGGGTCGCCGAGGAACGCCTGCGCATCGCCCGCGACCTGCACGACGTCGTCGCCCATCACATCGCCCTGGTCAACGTCCAGGCGGGCGTCGCGGCCCACGTCATGGACAAGCGGCCCGACCAGGCCAAGGAGGCCCTCGCGCACGTCCGCGAGGCCAGCCGCTCCGCGCTCAACGAACTGCGGGCCACCGTCGGCCTGCTGCGCCAGTCCGGCGACCCCGAGGCCCCCACCGAACCCGCCCCCGGCCTGGAACGCCTCGACGAGCTCGCCGGCACCTTCCGCAACGCCGGCCTCCACGTCGAGGTGGCCCGCACCGACCACGAGACCAAGCTCCCCGCCGCGGTCGACCTGGCCGCCTACCGGGTCATTCAGGAAGCCCTCACCAATGTGCAGAAACACGCCGGCGGGGAGGCGAAGGCCGAGGTCAGCGTCGTGCGCGTCGGGCCGAACATCGAGGTCACCGTCCTCGACAACGGTCGCTCCGAGGGCGAGGAGTCCCCTCGGGAAGGCGGCGGTCACGGCCTGCTCGGCATGCGCGAACGCGTCACCGCCCTGCGCGGCACCCTCACCACGGGCCCCCGCTACGGAGGCGGCTTCCGCGTCCATGCGATCCTGCCGATCAAGACCCGCACGGCCACCACGGGAGAGAGCGCATGACCATCCGTGTCCTGCTCGCCGACGACCAGGCGCTGCTGCGCAGCGCGTTCCGCGTGCTCGTCGACTCCGAGTCCGACATGGAGGTCGTGGGCGAGGCGTCCGAAGGCGCGGAGGCGGTCCGGCTGGCGAAGGAGCAGCGCGCCGACGTCGTCCTGATGGACATCCGCATGCCCGGCGTCGACGGTCTCGCCGCGACCCGCCTGATCAGCGCCGATCCCACCCTCGCGCACGTCAGGGTGGTCATCCTGACGACCTTCGAGGTCGACGACTACGTGGTGCAGTCGCTGCGGGCCGGCGCCTCCGGCTTCCTCGGCAAGGGCAGCGAGCCCGAGGAACTGCTGAGCGCGATCCGGGTCGCCGCGGGTGGGGACGCCCTGCTCTCGCCGACCGCCACCAAGGGCCTGATCGCCCGATTCCTGGCCCAGGGCGGCGCGGCGGACGACGAGCACGACCCCCCCGCCGGCTCCGCCCGCCTGGAGGCGCTCACCGTGCGCGAGCGCGAGGTCCTCGTGCAGGTCGCCGGCGGCCACTCCAACGACGAGATCGCCGAGCGCCTGGAGGTCAGCCCGCTGACGGTGAAGACACACGTCAACCGGGCCATGGCCAAGCTGGGCGCACGCGACCGGGCGCAGCTCGTGGTCATCGCGTACGAGTCGGGACTGGTCCGCCCGCGGGTGGAGTGAGCCCGGCCGTTTCCGTGAGGCCTCCCGGCGGTCGTCAACCGTGCAAAGCGCGTCGCCGAGCGGCAGCCCGCGGAGCGCGCCGCTCTTCTTCCCCCGTATGCGTTCCCTATCCTGTGAATTCGAACTGCTCGGCGGGGGAAGGGGACCGGGGCGTTGCCGCTGCACAAGGACGACCCGAAGGCGCTCGGCGGATACCGGATCGTGGACCGCATCGGATCCGGGGGCATGGGCGTCGTCTACCTGGGCCGGTCCCGCTCCGGGCGTGAGGCCGCCATCAAGGTCGTGCACGCCCAGTACGCCGAGGACAAGGTCTTCCGGGCCCGCTTCCGGCAGGAGATCGAGGCCGTCCGCAGGGTGAGCGGGGCCTTCACGGCCCCGGTCGTGGACGCCGATCCGGAGGCCGTCCGGCCCTGGATGGCCACCCAGTACGTGCCCGGGCCCGCGCTCTCCGCCCGGATCCGCGGCACCGGCCCGCTGAAGGGGGCGGAGCTGCGGCGGCTGGCCCTGGGGCTCGTGGAGGCGCTGAGGGACATCCACCGGGCCGGGGTCGTGCACCGCGACCTGAAGCCCGCCAACGTCCTGATGGCCGAGGACGGCCCCCGGGTCATCGACTTCGGCATCTCTCGCGCCGCCGAGAACCAGACCCTCACCGAGACCGGCCACATGATCGGCACCCCGCCTTTCATGTCCCCCGAGCAGTTCAGGGACGCCCGGTCGGTCGGGCCCGCCTCGGACGTCTTCTCCCTCGGCGCGCTGGTGGTGTTCGCCGCGACCGGCCGCGGACCCTTCGACGCCGACAGCCCCTACCTCACGGCGTGGCGGGTGTTGCACGAGGAACCGGCGGTGGACGCGGTCGCCGAGCCGCTGCGCGCGGTCCTGACCCGTTGCCTGGCAAAGGACACCGCCGACCGGCCCGGACTCGGCGAACTGGCCGAGGAGTTCGCGCAGGCGTTGCCCGAAACCGCGGCGGGCGACGCGCAGACCGTGGCCCTGCGGGTGCCGCCCCCGCCCGCTGCGAGCGAGGAACTGGGCCGGCCCGCCGCCGCACCCCGCCCGGGCCGCCGTCCTCGGCCGCGCCGGTGGCCGGTCCTGGCCGGGGTGGCGGGCCTGCTGGCCGTGACGCTCACCGGCTACCTCCTGTTCGACCCCTTCAAGGGGAACGACCCCCCGGCGGGGTCCGACACCACCACCGCCAAGCTCCCTGCCCCGGATCCCCTGCCCGACGGCTGGAAGCCCTGGCGGACCTCGGTGTTCAAGGCCGAGACAGGCGTGACGAAGCCGCTGGGCGGCGGGGCCCCGGGCAGCGGCGCCTGGCTCTCCTGCGTCATGGGCGAGGGCGCGCTGTACTGCGGCGGCAACGGCACGCTCCCGGTCCGGTTCGACGGGGCGACGGGTCGGCTCGCCTGGCGTGCCGACTCCCCGGCCTCGGGCGTGGCGCGGGAGGCGTACGACAGTGTGGTCCTCGGGGTGCACGACGGCGTGCTGCTGGTCTCCCAGGCCGTTCTGAACAGCGCGGGCGACGGCCAGATCTTCACCGTCGTGGCCCTGGACGCCACCAGCGGCAAGCGGCTCTGGTCGCGCACGTCGAACCAGGGAGGTCCCGGTGCCTCCGCGGTCGTGGGCGGTCTGCTGATGACCGCCGAGGGCTCCCGTGTGACCGCCCGCGAGCCGCGCGACGGAGCCGTCCGCTGGACGGCGACCGTGTCCGCCGGGCCCACCTATCACTGCGCGTTGCACGACATCGACAGTGTCCCGTACGTCGGCTGCAGCGACGCGGGTACACCGACACGCACCGTGTTCTACGCGGTCGACCCCGCCGACGGCTCGACCCGGAAGGTCGGCGTGCCGGACGGCGATGCCGAGTACGTCGGCGCCGCCGACGGCGACCTGGTCTTCCTGGTGCGTGTCCCGAAAGACCCCCGAAGCCCACAGGAGGCGGCGTACGGCGAGGTCATGCTGATCGACTCGGACACCGGCGCCGTCCGCAAGAGGAAGCTGACGGGCAGCCCGCGCGGCGAAGCGGCCCTGGTGGGCGGGGTGCTCTGCTTCGCCGCCTCCAGCGGACGGATGACCGCCCACGCGCACGAGACGGGCGAGCGGTTGTGGCAGATCTCGACGACCCTCCAGCAGCCCGGCACACCCGTCGCTGACAGGCGGGGACGAACGGTGTTCGCGGCCAGCGCCTCCGGACGGGCCGCCGCCCTCGACATCGCGACGGGCAGCCTGCTGTGGGAGTCCCCCGCGCGGGCCGAGCAGGTCGTCGGAGCCGGCTTCGCCACGGCACAGGTGTTCCTCGACCAGGGCGCCCTGGCGGTGCTGAGCCCCGACGGGACCGTCTTCACGCTGGACCCGGGCCACCCCGACCAGAAACCGTTGTCGGAGTGATCCGGGGCCGGCGGGGTTCGGTTACGGCAGCGCCAGCATCCGCTCCAGCGCCAGCTTCGCGAACGTCTCGGTCTCCCGGTCGACCTCGATGCGGTTGACCAGGTTGCCCTCGGCCAGCGACTCCAGGGTCCACACCAGGTGGGGGAGGTCGATGCGGTTCATGGTCGAGCAGAAGCAGACCGTCTTGTCGAGGAAGACGATCTCCTTGCCCTCGGGCGCGAAACGGTTCGCCAGCCGGCGCACCAGGTTCAGCTCGGTCCCGATCGCCCACTTCGAGCCCGCCGGGGCCGCCTCCAGCGCCTTGATGATGTACTCGGTCGAGCCGACGTAGTCCGCCGCGGCCACGACCTCGTGCCGGCACTCCGGGTGCACGAGCACGTTCACGCCGGGGATCCGGGCGCGCACGTCCTCGACCGACTCCAGGCTGAAGCGGCCGTGCACCGAGCAGTGGCCTCGCCACAGGATCATCTTCGCGTCGCGCAGCTGCTCGGCGGTCAGCCCGCCGTTCGGCTTGTGCGGGTTGTACAGGACGCAGTCCTCCAGGGACAGGCCCATGTCCCGCACCGCCGTGTTGCGGCCGAGGTGCTGGTCGGGCAGGAACAGGACCTTCTCGCCCTGCTGGAAGGCCCACTCCAGGGCCCGCTGGGCGTTGGAGGAGGTGCAGATCGTGCCGCCGTGCCTGCCCGTGAACGCCTTGATGTCCGCGGACGAGTTCATGTACGAGACGGGCACGACCTGCTCGGCTATGCCGGCCTCGGTCAGCACGTCCCAGCATTCGGCGACCTGCTCGGCCGTCGCCATGTCGGCCATCGAGCAGCCGGCGGCGAGATCGGGGAGGACCACCTTCTGGTCGTCCGACGTCAGGATGTCGGCGGACTCGGCCATGAAGTGCACACCGCAGAAGACGATGTACTCGGCCTCCGGGCGGGCGGCCGCGTCCCGGGCCAGCTTGAAGGAGTCGCCCGTGACGTCGGCGAACTGGATGACCTCGTCGCGCTGGTAGTGGTGGCCGAGCACGAAGACCTTGTCCCCGAGCTTCTCCTTGGCCGCGCGGGCCCGCTCCACCAGGTCCGGGTCGGACGGGGAGGGCAGGTCGCCGGGACACTCGACACCCCGCTCGCTCCTCGGGTCGGCCTCACGGCCGAGCAGCAACAGGGCGAGCGGAGACGGCTGTACGTCGAGCTCCGTGGTCTGGGCGGTGGTCACGACACGCACCCTTTCTACTTTTCGTCGATCTGACGTTATCTATCATAACCCGCTTCACGTCACTTTGACGATGGTCATAGCGTCGATGTGACATGAATCCCGGTGAGGCGTTTTCCGCCCGCAACCGTGTGTGCGAGCATGAGAAGGGAACGAAAAAGACAAGAGCTCGGCCCGGAATGAATCCGCGGCCCCGGCGGTTGCAACCGTCGGCAAGCAGTCTCCGTACAACCCGGGAGAGATGTAGATGTCCGTATCGGACGAGACCAGCACCGTCACCGACGGCATCATCCTGTCCGACGCCGCCGCGGCGAAGGTCAAGGCCCTGCTCGACCAGGAAGGCCGTGACGACCTGGCCCTGCGTGTCGCCGTTCAGCCCGGTGGCTGCTCCGGCCTGCGCTACCAGCTCTTCTTCGACGAGCGGTCCCTCGACGGCGACGTCGTCAAGGACTTCGACGGCGTCAAGGTCGTCACCGACCGCATGAGCGCCCCCTACCTGGGCGGCGCGTCCATCGACTTCGTCGACACCATCGAGAAGCAGGGCTTCACGATCGACAACCCGAACGCGACGGGCTCCTGCGCCTGCGGCGACTCCTTCAGCTGATTCCGGTCGTTCCTGAAGGCATAAGCGAACGGCGAAGGCGGCGGCCCCCTCCGATGGGGCCGCCGCCTTCGCCGTTCGCCGCGCCGGCCGTCACTGGGCCTGCGGCAGCCGCGCCCCCGGCTTCTCCAGAGGGATCGCCTTGCCGTCCGTGCCGACCACCTTCCGACTGCCCAGCGGCTGGTCCAGCTGCACGGTCTTGTAGAACTGCTTGGCGATCAAGATGCAGATCTTGTCCGGCCAGGGCGTCTCCGTGACGGTGACCTTCACCTCGCCCGTGCTCTCGGTCGCCGTCGCCTTGTAGTCGGCGCACACCCCGCCGGTGAAGGTCACGGTCAGCTCCTTGCCCTCGGCGGTGTACCCGTCCGGGTGCACGTCACGCGTCTTCGGGGCACTGCCGGTCGGCGTCGGCGTGGGCGTCGTCGCGGACTTCAGATACGCCGGCTCGACGGCAGGCTGCGTCACCGTGTACCCGGCGGCGGCCCCCGCGCCCTTCACGTCGAACAGCCAGGACGGCACGAGGACCTGCCGGCCGCCCGAGGTGTGCGGGGCGAGCCCGAGCACCGCGTCCTCGACCGTCACCGTCTCCTGCTGCGGCGCCGCCGTGGACGTACCGCACGGGCTCTCCAGCCGGTCCTTCAGCGGCACCGGGCTGGCGCAGCCGCCGATGCCCATCCGGTGGTCGCTCCCCGGCGCCGCGTTCAGCGCGGCCAGCGCCTCCCGAGCGCTCAGCAGGGGGTACGTGTCGCCCTTCACCGGCGCCTTCAGCTGGCCGTTCGCGCCGACGACCTCGCCCTGCGCGTTGACGCTGATCCCGGTCGTCCAGCCGTAGGTGGGCAGACCGCCGATCACCGGATCGGCGTTCACCACCCGCTGGGCGCCCATGAGCTGGCTCGCGTCCACCTTGGCGTCGTCCTGGCCCACCGCCTTCAGGATCGGCGCCGCCGCCTGCTTCGCGACCGCCTCGCTCACCGCGTCGCCGGCCGGGGCCGCGGGATCCCGGGTGCACTTGACCGTGCCGCCCGTGCAGTCGTCGGTGCCGGGCGCGTACCGGGTGAAGGTCCAGATTCCCGGGGCCTGCCGGTTCACCCGCAGCACCGGTCCCGAACCGTCGGCCGCGCCGACCTTCCAGGCCTCCCCGTCGACCATGGGCGTCCCGTCGGCCCCCAGGACCTTCGCCAGTCGGGCCACCTCGTCCTTTGTGACCGCGCCCTTCGCCCAGTACGCGGGCGCGGAGGCCGGACCCTCCGGAAGCGTGCCGGCGGCCTTGTAGGTCACCCCGTAGGGGTTCGGCTCGCCGGGCGCGATGCCGTTCGAACCGCCGTCGGAGGTACCCGTACCCCCGGAGTAGTCGTCCAGGGGGAGCGCGGCGGGGGCGCCGTCCCCGGAGGGCGCCCCGGAACCGGACCCGCCGGACCCGCCGCCCGAGCCGCTCACGACACTGGAGGTGAGGTACGCCCCGCCGCCTCCCACGAGCAGCACGGCGGCGGCGACGGAGGCGATGAGCACGGGGGAGCGCCGCCGAGAGCCGGCCGCGGCCTCCTCGTCAACCCCGCTCACCTGGACCTCGTCAGAAACCTCGCAGCCCGTGCCCGCCTCGGAAACCTCGCGGGCCGTGCCTGCCTCGGAAACCTCGCGGGCCGTGCCTGCCTCGGAAACCTCGCGGGCCGTGCCTGCCTCGGAAACCTCGCCGACCGGGGCCTCTTCGGGAACCTCGCGGGCCGTGCCTGCCTCGGAAACCTCGCGGGCCGTGCCTGCCTCGGAAACCTCGCGGGCCGTGCCCGCCTCGGAAACCTCGCGGGCCGGGGTCTCCTGGGAAACCTCGCCGACCGGGGCCTCTTCGGGAACCTCGCCGACCGGGGCCTCTTCGGGAACCTCACGGGCCGGGGTCTTCTCAGGGACCTCACTGACCGGAGTTCCCTCGGGATCCTCACGGCCTGGGGCTCCCTCGGGATCCTCACTGACCGGGGCCTCCTCGGGAGCTTCGCTCGCCAGGGCCTCTTCGGGAACCTCGCTCGCCGGGGCCGGGGCCGGGGCCGGAGCAGGGGGCATGCCCTGTGCGTCGCCCGCCTTGCGCAGCGGCGAGGCCTTGGGAACGGCGCTCTCCTCCGCCGCACCGCCCTCGGCGCCCGTCTCCGCCGCACCGCCCTCGGCGCCCGTCTCCTCCGGCTCGCGCGCGGCGTCGTCGTTCTCGGGTCGCTCGGTGTTCACCGCATCGCTCCTTCGGCTGCCCTGCTGTCGTACCTCACATCCCCTTTACGGGGGACGGCGATGGGACGCGACAGGGGAGCGCACGGTTCCCTTCCGAGCGCCCTACCGAGGAAAGCCGAGAGAAACCGAGGGAAAACCCCCTAGTTCCCGTAATCCAGTACGACGTCGTCCAGCATGGCCTCCAGCAGCCGCGCCGACTTCGCCGGGACGCTCACGCCGTGGATGAGTGACGGGGAGACCGGACGGGAAGCGCTCTTCTCCGGGGCGGCCCAGTGCGGAGCCATCCGGGCGCAGTCACCGCGCAGCGACGCCAGGTCGCCGTCGAGGTCGGCCGGAAGGGGTGCATGGACCTTGAGGTTCGTCATAACCGAACCGTATGCACGCCACGGCCCGCGAAGAAAGATCTACTATCGGGTAGTTTCAGCTGCTTCAGTGGCACCGGGTCACCGGGTCACCGGGTCACCGGGTAGCGTGAACTGTCAATCCCCCTCCCCACAGGAGAGTCCACGCCGTGCGCATCGCAGTCACCGGCTCCATCGCGACCGACCACCTCATGACGTTCCCCGGCCGCTTCGCCGACCAGCTCGTCGCGGACCAGCTGCACACGGTCTCGCTGTCCTTCCTGGTCGACAACCTGGACGTGCGCCGGGGCGGCGTGGGCGCGAACATCGCCTTCGGCATGGGCCAGCTGGGCACCGGCCCGGTCCTGGTCGGCGCCGCCGGCGCGGATTTCGACGAGTACCGGGCCTGGCTGGACCGGCACGGCGTCGACACCGGCTCGGTCCGCATCTCCGAGACCCTGCACACCGCCCGCTTCGTGTGCACCACCGACGCCGACCACAACCAGATCGGCTCCTTCTACACGGGCGCGATGAGCGAGGCCCGCCTGATCGAGCTGAAGACCGTCGCCGACCGGGTGGGCGGCCTCGACCTGGTCCTGATCGGCGCCGACGACCCGGAGGCGATGCTCCGGCACACCGAGGAGTGCCGCTCCCGCTCGATCCCCTTCGCCGCCGACTTCTCCCAGCAGATCGCCCGCATGAACGGCGACGAGATCCGGATACTGCTGGAGGGCGCCACGTACCTGTTCTCCAACGAGTACGAGAAGGGCCTCATCGAGTCCAAGACCGGCTGGAGCGACGCCGAGATCCTCGCCAAGGTCGGCCACCGCGTCACCACCCTCGGCTCGCGCGGCGTCCGCATCGAGGCCGCCGGCGCTGACCCGATCGAGGTCGGCTGCCCGGAGGAGGAGGCCAAGGTCGAGCCGACGGGCGTCGGCGACGCCTTCCGCGCCGGTTTCCTCTCCGGTCTCGCCTGGGGCGTCTCCCACGAGCGCGCCGCGCAGATCGGCTGCATGCTCGCCACCCTCGTCATCGAGACGGTCGGCACCCAGGAGTACCAGCTCCGCCGCGCCCACTTCATGGACCGCTTCACCAAGGCGTACGGCGACGAGGCCGCGGACGAGGTCCGCACGCACCTGGCGTGACTCAGGAGACCCGGCGGACCAGGTAGGCGAAGCCACGGTCCGCCGGCTCCTCGCCGACGTACTCCTGTCCCCGCATCTCGCACCACGCGGGGATGTCGAGGCGGGCCGCCTCGTCGTCGGACAGCACCCGCACCGTGCCCCCGACCGGCACGTCCCCGATGACCTTCGCCAGCTCGATGACGGGGATCGGGCACCGCCTGCCCAGCGCGTCCACCACGAGCTCCTCGCCCCGTACGTCCGCTGCCTGCGCGGACATGGGCGCCCCGAGCTTCTCCCGCACCCCCGCCACGGCCCCCGGCAGTACGGCGAGGAACCTCTCCACGTCCTCCTCGGCCGCCCCCGCCGGCAACGAAACCCGCACGTTTCCCTCACTCAGCACCCCCATCGCCTTCAGCACATGGCTGGGCGTCAGCGTGCTGCTGGTGCAGGACGAACCGGACGAGACGGAGAACCCCTCCCGGTCCAACTCGTGCAGCAGCGCCTCCCCGTCGACGTACAGACAGGAGAAGGTGACGATCCCCGGCAGCCGGCGCTCCGGATCCCCGACGACCTCCACCTCCGGGACGACGGCCCCCACCCGAGCCCGGATCCGCGCCGTCAGCTCCCGCAGCCGCACCGCCTCGGCCGCCGCCTCGGCCTGCACCGCCCGCAGCGAGGCCGCCGCGGCCACGATCGCCGGAAGGTTCTCGAACCCGGCCGCCCGCCCCGACTCCCGCTCGTCCGCCGGGCCTTGGACGGCGAACCGCACTCCCTTGCGCACCACGAGCATCCCGACGCCCGACGGCCCGCCCCACTTGTGCGCGCTGGCCGCGAGCAACGACCAGTCCCCCGCCACCCGACCCCACCCGAGCGACTGCGCCGCGTCCACCAGCAACGGCACCCCGGCCGCCCGGCACGCCTCGGCCACCCCGGCCACCGGCTGCTCGGTCCCCACCTCGTGGTTGGCCGACTGCAGACAGGCGAGCGCGGTATCGGTCCGCAGGGCCTCGGCATACGCCTCGACGGCCACCGCCCCCGCCCGGTCGACGGCCACCCGTGTCAGCGTGCCGCCGTCCCGCTCATGCGCTTCGGCCGAATGGAGCACTGAGGAGTGTTCGACAGCTGACACGATCAGGTGATGTCCGACCCGCTGACGCCCGGCCAGCGCGCCCGCGACGCCGGAGTGCACGGCCCGCGTTCCCGAGGATGTGAAGACCAGTTCGTCCGGTCGGCACCCCACCGCCTCGGCGGCCGCCTCACGGGCGGCGTCGAGCAGCATCCGCGCCCGCCGCCCCTCCCGGTACAGCCGGGCAGGGTCGGCCCACCCTTCGTCGAGCGAGGCCAACAGGGCCTGGCGGGCCACGGGATGCAGGGGAGCGGCGGAGGCGGCGTCGAAGTAGGACACACGTCAACGTTAAGACGTGGGGCAGCTCCACGCGGGGCTCGGGACTGTTTCGAGCTGCGGCTCCGCCGCGCGGGCGCGATCAGTCACGATGGTCCCGTACTCGCCGTACAAGCCGCATTGACGAGCTATTAGGCGCTATCAGCTGCCCGTCCCCACCCCTTCGGGGTGACCGGCGGCGCGTATGCCACCCTCCCCGCGAACCCCCGGAGGGCGTCGGCTAGGGTTTGGTCCGCATAAACATCCAAACCCCTGCCCGACGCAGGGCGGCGACCGACCAGCGAGAAGGCAGGCCGCAGCCAACCGCGCGGGCGAGACTCTCGGGAAGGCGCTACGTGAGTCCCAACGGCTCCGACCGCTCGCCGCGGCGCCCGATGCGGCGGAAGCTGCTGCAGGCAATGACCGCGGGCCTGGTCCTGGCGACCGCCACCGGTTGCACATACAAGGACTTCCCCCGCCTTGGCATGCCCACCCCGGTCACGGAAGAGGCTCCGCGGATCCTCTCCCTGTGGCAGGGCTCCTGGGCTGCCGCGCTGGCCACCGGCGTGCTGGTGTGGGGCCTGATCCTGTGGAGTGCTTTCTTCCACCGGCGCAGCCGCACAAAGGTCGAAGTTCCTCCGCAGACCCGGTACAACATGCCCATCGAGGCGCTGTACACGGTTGTGCCGATCATCATCGTCTCGGTGCTGTTCTACTTCACGGCACGCGACGAGTCGAAGCTGCTGAGCCTCGACAAGAAGCCCGACGTCACGGTCAACGTGGTCGGTTTCCAGTGGAGTTGGTGCTTCAACTACATCGAGAACGTCGAAGGTTCCGACGGGAACGCGAAGACCGACAAGAACCTGGCCGCGATCCCGGACCGGTTCAAGGCAGACTTCCCGGACAACGCGGGCGGCACCTACACCTGCGGCACCCCCGGCGAGAAGAACCCGGAAACCCACAACCCGGGCCCGACCCTCTGGCTCCCCGAGGGCAAGACGGTCCGCTTCATCCTCACCTCGCGTGACGTCATCCACTCCTTCTGGGTGGTGCCGTTCCTGATGAAGCAGGACGTCATCCCGGGCCACACCAACGCCTTCCAGGTGACCCCCAACCACGAGGGCACCTTCCTGGGCAAGTGCGCCGAGCTGTGCGGCGTCGACCACTCCCGGATGCTCTTCAACGTGAAGGTCGTCTCTCAGGAGCGCTACGAGCAGCACCTCAAGGACCTCGTGAAGAAGGGGCAGACCGGTTACGTTCCCGCGGGCATCGAGCAGACGCCGCACGAGAAGAACCGGGAGACGAACAACCTGTGAGCATCCTCAACGAACCCCAGGGTGCCGCGGCAGCTGAAGACTCCTACGAGAATGAGCTGCCGGTCCGGCGCAAGCAGCCCGGCAATGTCGTGGTCAAGTGGATGACGACCACCGACCACAAGACCATCGGTACGTTGTACCTGGTCACGTCGTTCGCGTTCTTCTGCATCGGTGGCGTGATGGCGCTCTTCATGCGCGCCGAGCTAGCCCGACCGGGTCTGCAGATCATGTCGAACGAGCAGTTCAACCAGGCGTTCACGATGCACGGCACGATCATGCTGCTGATGTTCGCGACGCCGCTGTTCGCCGGCTTCACGAACTGGATCATGCCGCTCCAGATCGGCGCGCCGGACGTCGCCTTCCCGCGGCTGAACATGTTCGCCTACTGGCTGTACCTGTTCGGCTCGCTCATCGCCGTGGCCGGCTTCCTCACCCCGCAGGGCGCCGCCGACTTCGGCTGGTTCGCCTACGCCCCGCTGTCGGACGCGGTCCGCTCGCCGGGCATCGGCGCCGACATGTGGATCATGGGTCTGGCCTTCTCCGGCTTCGGCACGATCCTCGGCTCGGTCAACTTCATCACCACGATCATCTGCATGCGCGCACCGGGCATGACCATGTTCCGCATGCCGATCTTCACCTGGAACGTGCTGCTGACCGGTGTCCTGGTCCTGCTGGCCTTCCCGGTCCTCGCGGCCGCGCTGTTCGCCCTGGAGGCGGACCGCAAGTTCGGCGCCCATGTCTTCGACGCCGCCAACGGCGGCGCGTTGCTATGGCAACACCTCTTCTGGTTCTTCGGCCATCCAGAGGTGTACATCATCGCCTTGCCGTTCTTCGGGATCATCTCCGAAGTGATCCCGGTCTTCTCCCGCAAGCCGATGTTCGGTTACATGGGCCTCATCGCCGCGACCATCTCGATCGCCGGTCTGTCCGTGACGGTGTGGGCGCACCACATGTACGTCACCGGTGGCGTGCTGCTTCCGTTCTTCTCCTTCATGACGTTCCTCATCGCCGTCCCGACGGGCGTGAAGTTCTTCAACTGGATCGGAACGATGTGGAAGGGCTCGCTGTCCTTCGAGACGCCGATGCTGTGGGCGACGGGCTTCCTCATCACCTTCACCTTCGGCGGTCTGACCGGCGTCATCCTGGCCTCGCCGCCGATGGACTTCCACGTGTCCGACTCGTACTTCGTCGTGGCGCACTTCCACTACGTCGTCTTCGGCACCGTCGTCTTCGCGATGTTCTCCGGCTTCCACTTCTGGTGGCCGAAGTTCACCGGCAAGATGCTCGACGAGCGCCTCGGAAAGATCACCTTCTGGACGCTGTTCGTCGGCTTCCACGGCACCTTCCTGGTCCAGCACTGGCTGGGCGCCGAGGGCATGCCGCGCCGTTACGCCGACTACCTGGCGCAGGACGGCTTCACCGCCCTGAACACGATCTCGACGATCAGCTCGTTCGTCCTCGGTCTCTCCGTCCTGCCGTTCTTCTACAACGTGTGGAAGACCGCCAAGTACGGCAAGCCGGTCGGCGTCGACGACCCGTGGGGCTACGGCCGCTCCCTGGAGTGGGCCACGTCCTGCCCGCCGCCGCGCCACAACTTCCTCACCCTGCCGCGGATCCGCAGTGAATCCCCGGCGTTCGACCTGCACCACCCGGAGATCGCCGCGCTCGAGCAGCTGGAGCACGCCGGCCACGGTGGCAGCGCCATCACGGGCAGCAAGGAGGCCGGCAAGTGAAGATCCAGGGCAAGATGTTCGTCTGGCTGAGCGTCTTCGTCCTCGCCATGGCGGTCGTCTATGGCGTGTGGTCGAAGGAGCCGGCCGGCACCACGGCCCTCTTCCTGGCCTTCGGCCTGTGCATCATGATCGGCTTCTACCTGGGCTTCACGGCCCGGCGGGTCGACGCCGGCGCGCAGGACAACAAGGAAGCGGACGTCGCGGACGACGCCGGCGAGCTGGGCTTCTTCAGCCCGCACAGCTGGCAGCCGCTGTCGCTCGGCATCGGCGGCGCCCTGGCCTTCCTGGGGGTCGCGGTCGGCTGGTGGCTGCTGTACTTCTCGCTGCCGCTGATCCTCATCGGCCTGTGGGGCTGGGTCTTCGAGTACTACCGCGGTGAGAACCGCACCCAGTAGCACGCCCTGAACGAGGCGAGAGCCCGGACACTCCGTCAGGAGGGTCCGGGCTCACGCTTTTGGCGTACCGGGCGTCCTCCGTCCGTGTCACTCAGCGCGCCGCGGTTGACGCGGCTCCCTAGCGTGAAGTCATGAGCCACCAACCCCGCCCCCGCACCGTCGTCGGCTGCACCCTGCTGGTGATCGCCCTGGGCGCGGTCGCAAGCGCCTGCGGCTCGGACGGCGACCCCCTCTCCGCGCGCCCCTACGACGCGACGGACCAGATCTCCTTCAACGGCCTCGAGGACGACGCGAAGAAGGCAGATCCGGACAAGCCCCTGGAGGTCACCGCCGAGGACGACGACCGCATCACGGACGTCACCGCCGTGGACGGCCGAGGCCGCTACGTCGCGGGCGAACTCTCCGCCGACGGCAGCCGCTGGCACAGCACCGAGCCGCTGGCCGCAGGCGTCCGCTACACGGTCCGGGTGAGCACCGAGGACGACGACGGCGCCCCCGGCCGCCGGATGCTCACCTTCGAGACCGGCAAGCCCACCGCGAAGAAGCGCCTGACGGTCGCCTTCGGCCCCGACGCGGGCGAGTACGGCGTCGGCCAGCCCGTCACCGCCAAGCTGGACCAGCCCGTCAAGGACCCCGCCCAGCGGGCCGTCGTCGAACGGGCCCTCAAGGTCGACTCCACGCCCGCCGTGCCGGGCGGCTGGCACTGGGTGGACGACAAGGAACTCCACTACCGCCCCAAGGACTACTGGCCCGCCCACGCCGTCATCCGCGCCCACAGCAACCTGGACGGCATCAAGATCGGCGACCGTCTGTGGGGCGGCCCCACGAAGGACCTCAGGCTCACGATCGGCGACCGGGTCATCGCCGTGACGGACGCGGCGGCGCACTCCATGACGGTCTTCAAGAACGACGAGGAGATCAACCAGATCCCCGTCACCACCGGAAAGCCCGGCTTCGAGACCCGCAACGGCGTCAAGGTCGTGCTCGGCAAGGAGTACTACGTACGGATGCGCAGCACCACCGTGGGCATCTCCGCGGGTTCCTCGGACTCCTACGACCTGCCCGTCTACTACGCCACCCGCGTCACCTGGAGCGGCGAGTACGTGCACGCGGCCCCCTGGTCCGTGGGCTCCCAGGGGTACGCGAACGTCAGCCACGGCTGCACCGGCATGAGCACGTCGAACGCCGCGTGGTTCTTCAACAACGTCCGCGCCGGCGACGTCGTCCAGGTGGTCAACAGCGACGGCGACACCATGGAGACCTTCGGCAACGGTTTCGGCGACTGGAACCTGGACTGGGCCAAGTGGGCCAAGGGCAGCGCTCTGACAGGCGCCAAGCAGGAAACAGCCCAGCAGACAGCACGCCTCAGCCCGGCGACGGTGTAGGCCGTCAGGGGCGAGGGGCGACGCCGTGCAACCCGACGCCCCCGCCCCTCGGGCGCTACGCGCTCTGCTGGAGCCTCTTGGTCCGCAACAGGGAAGCAAGAGCCGCAGCGAACTCCACAGGCTCCACAGGGTGCGTCACAGCCGCGTCAGCCCGGCTCCACGTGGCCAGCCACGCATCCTGCGGCCGCCCGATCAGCACCAGCACCGGCGGGCACTGGAACACCTCGTCCTTGACCTGCCGGCACAACCCCATGCCGCCCATCGGCACGGCCTCGCCGTCGAAGACGCAGACGTCGATCCCGCCCTTGTCCAGTTCCCTGACGGCCGCGGCCGGCGTCGCACACTCCACGAACTCCACCACAGGGGCGTCCGGAGCGGGCCGGCGCCCGGTCGCGAGCCGTACCTGCTCGCGGGTGTTGGAGTCGTCGCTGTAGACCAGCACCGTGGCGGTCGCCTGCATGCTTCCTCCGTGACATCAGCGTCGTAAGCGTCGTACGGACAGAACCGATGCCGCGGATGCTACCCCCTTGCACACCTCGTCAACACCGCTTGGAACGCGACTTCGATGGGCCATACGGGCAGTACACACGGTGCGATCGCTCCGAACGGCACCCCCCGGAGTGAGGGCGGGATAAGGGACCGACATAATGTCGGTCGTGGCGACAGCAACGACAGTAGAAACCGGGCACGCGCACCCGTCGGTCAATCGGCCGAACCTCACCAGCGTCGGAACCATCATCTGGCTGAGCTCCGAGCTGATGTTCTTCGCGGCCCTCTTCGCGATGTACTTCACCCTGCGATCGGTGACGGGTCCTGATCACTGGAAGGAAATGGCCGAGTCCCTGAACTTCCCGTTCTCGGCCACCAACACCACGATCCTGGTGCTCTCCTCGCTCACCTGCCAGCTCGGCGTCTTCGCCGCCGAGCGCGGTGACGTGAAGAAGCTCCGGATGTGGTTCATCGTCACCTTCATCATGGGTGCGATCTTCATCGGCGGGCAGATCTTCGAGTACACGGAGCTGGTGAAGAAGGACGGGCTCTCGCTCTCCTCCGACCCGTACGGCTCGGTGTTCTACCTGACCACCGGCTTCCACGGCATGCACGTGACGGGCGGCCTCATCGCCTTCCTGTTCGTTCTCGGGCGCACCTACGCGGCCAAGAGGTTCACCCACGAGCAGGCGACAGCGGCCATCGTCGTGTCCTACTACTGGCACTTCGTCGATGTCGTCTGGATCGGCCTCTTCGCCACGATCTACATGATCAAGTAGCCGGGCCCGCTCTCCCGCACCTCCGCAAGCATCGACGCAGAAGATCCTGACACCGGGGTAATCCGTGAAAAAGCTCTCCGCACGACGACGCCATCCGCTGGCGGCGCTCGTCGTCCTAGTCCTCGCGCTGGCATGCACAGGGTGGCTGTACGCCGCGCTCGCGCCCGCGAGCAAGGCGCAGGCAGACGACACCGCCCAGTCCCTCGCCATCGACGAGGGCAAGAAGCTCTTCGCCGTAGGCTGCGCCAGCTGCCACGGCACCGGCGGTCAGGGCAGCTCCGACGGTCCGAGCCTGGTCGGCGTGGGCGCCGCGGCCGTCGACTTCCAGGTCGGCACCGGCCGCATGCCGGCGGCGACCTCCCAGGGCGCCCAGGTGCCGAAGAAGAAGGTCATCTACACGCAGGCCGAGATCGACCAGCTCGCCGCGTTCATCTCCTCCCTCGGCGCCGGCCCGTCCGTCCCGACCGAGGCCGAGTACGGCCCGGAGGGCGCGGACATCGCCAAGGGCGGCGAGCTGTTCCGCACCAACTGCGCGCAGTGCCACAACTTCACCGGCAAGGGCGGCGCCCTCACCAAGGGCAAGTTCGCTCCGACCCTTGAGGACGTGGACCCGAAGCACATCTACGAGGCCATGCAGACCGGCCCGCAGAACATGCCCTCCTTCCCCGACACCACCCTGTCGGAGCAGAACAAGAAGGACATCATCGCGTACCTGCACGCGGTCAACAGCGACGAGACGAACAACCCCGGTGGTCTGGAGCTGGGCGGCCTCGGGCCGGTCAGTGAGGGCCTGTTCGCCTGGATCTTCGGTCTCGGCGCCCTGATCGCGGTCGCCGTCTGGGTCGCCGCTCGGACCGCAAAGGCCAAGAAGTCATGAGTAGCCAAGACATTCCAGAAGAGAACCTGCCCGCTGAGCAGGGCCACGCGCACGGTACGGCGGTAGGCGTCGCGGACGAGAAGAACCCGTTCGCCGACCCCGGCCTGCCGCCCCACGAGCACCGCGTCCAGGACATCGACGAGCGGGCCGCCAAGCGGTCCGAGCGTGCCGTCGCCTTCCTGTTCACGCTGTCGATGCTCGCCACGGTCGGCTTCATCGCCTCGTACGTGACGATCCCGGCCGACAAGTCGATCTTCGTGTTCCCGATCGGTCACCTCAGCGCGCTGAACTTCGCGCTGGGTCTGACGCTGGGCACGGCGCTGTTCACCATCGGCGCCGGCGCGGTCCACTGGGCCCGCACCCTGATGTCGGACGTGGAGGTCGCCGACGAGCGGCACGCGATCGCGGCCGACCCCGAGGTCCGCGCGAAGGTCCACGCGGACTTCAAGCAGGGCGCCAAGGAGTCCGCGCTCGGCCGTCGCAAGCTGATCCGCAACACGCTGTTCGGAGCGGTCGCCCTGGTGCCGCTCTCCGGTGTCGTGCTGCTGCGCGACCTCGGCCCGCTGCCCGAGGACAAGCTGCGGCACACGCTGTGGGCCAAGGGCAAGCTGCTCGTCAACATGAACACGAACGAGCCGCTGCGTCCCTCGGACGTCGCCGTCGGTTCGCTCACCTTCGCCAAGCCCGAGGGCCTGGAGGAGCACGACGAGGATTTCCAGAACGAGATCGCCAAGGCGGCCCTGATGATCGTCCGGCTGCAGCCGGACAACATCAAGGACAAGCGCGAGCTCGAGTGGTCGCACGAGGGCATCGTGGCGTACTCGAAGATCTGCACCCACGTGGGTTGCCCGATCTCCCTGTACGAGCAGCAGACGCACCACGTGCTGTGCCCCTGCCACCAGTCCACCTTCGACCTCTCCGACGGTGCCCGAGTGATCTTCGGCCCCGCCGGTCACGCCCTGCCGCAGCTGCGCATCGGTGTGAACGACGAGGGCTACCTCGAGGCGCTCGGCGACTTCGAAGAGCCCGTCGGTCCTGCTTTCTGGGAGCGCGGATGAGCACCACAGAGACCACCGAGACCCGCGCACGCGGGAAGGCCCCGGCCGGCGAGCGCGTCGCCGACTGGGCCGACGGCCGGCTCGGGATCTACTCCCTGGCCAAGGCCAACATGCGCAAGATCTTCCCCGACCACTGGTCGTTCATGTTGGGCGAAGTGTGCCTGTACAGCTTCATCATCATCATCCTGACGGGTGTGTATCTGACGCTGTTCTTCCACCCGTCGATGAACGAGGTGGAGTACCACGGCAGTTACGTCCCGCTCCAGGGACAGCTGATGTCCGAGGCGTTCAGCTCGACCCTGCACATCTCCTTCGACGTGCGCGGCGGTCTGCTCATCCGGCAGATCCACCACTGGGCGGCGCTGATCTTCCTCGCCGGCATGTTCGTGCACATGATGCGCGTGTTCTTCACGGGTGCGTTCCGCAAGCCGCGTGAGATCAACTGGCTGTTCGGCTTCCTGCTGTTCGTCCTGGGCATGTTCACCGGCTTCACCGGTTACTCGCTCCCGGACGACCTGCTCTCCGGCACCGGTGTCCGCTTCACCCAGGGCGCCATCCTGTCGATGCCGATCGTCGGCACGTACATCTCGATGTTCCTGTTCGGCGGGGAGTTCCCGGGCCACGACTTCGTGGCGCGGTTCTACTCGATCCACATCCTGCTGCTGCCGGGCATCATGCTCGGCCTGGTGGTCGGCCACCTGATCCTGGTCTTCTACCACAAGCACACGCAGTTCGCGGGCCCCGGCAAGAGCAACAAGAACGTCGTCGGCATGCCGCTGCTGCCGGTGTACATGGCCAAGGCCGGAGGCTTCTTCTTCCTGGTCTTCGGCGTCATCGCGGCCATCGCGGCGATCGCGCAGATCAACCCGATCTGGGCCATGGGCCCCTACCGTCCGGACCAGGTGTCGACCGGCGCCCAGCCCGACTGGTACATGGGCTTCGCCGAGGGTCTGATCCGGTTCATGCCGGGCTGGGAGATCAACCTCTGGGGTCACACGCTCGTCCTGGGCGTCTTCATCCCGCTGGTCCTCTTCGGCGTGGTCCTCGGCGCGATGGCGGCCTACCCGTTCATCGAGTCCTGGATCACCGGCGACAAGCGCGAGCACCACATCCTGGACCGCCCGCGCAACGCGCCGACCCGTACGGCGCTGGGCGTCGCCTGGGTCACGATGTACATGATCACGCTGGTCGGCGGTGGCAACGACCTGTGGGCCACCCACTTCCACCTGTCGATCAACTCGATCACCTGGTTCGTCCGGATCTTCTTCTTCGTCGGACCGGTCATCGCGTACATCCTCACCAAGCGGATCTGCCTCGGTCTGCAGCGTCGCGACCACGACAAGGTGCTGCACGGTCGCGAGACCGGCACCATCAAGCGGCTGCCGCACGGTGAGTTCATCGAGATCCACGAGCCGCTCAGCCAGGAGCAGCTGCACACCCTCACCGCGCACGAGCAGTACGCGCCGGCCGCGATCGGCGCGACCGTCGACGAGAACGGCGTCGAGCGCAAGGTGAAGGGCTCGGAGAAGCTCCGCGCCAAGATCAGCAACGCGTACTTCGGCGAGGACCAGCAGATCCCGAAGCCGACTGTCGAGGAGTACAAGGAGATCACGAGCGGCCACGGCCACCACTGATCCCAGGCGTCGCCACGCCACCTGCAAAGGGCCCCGTCCGGTCTTCGGACGGGGCCCTTTGCCGCGCCCACGGGCTGGATAGGGTGGGGTTCACATGGGTCCGGACGACCCACGCGACGCACGACGACACACAGGAGCGGCTATGAGCGCTGTGACCCCCGCTGGAGGCGACACCGCGGCGGGCCGTTCCTGGCCCGAGGTGCTGAACGGCCTGCTGTACGGCCAGGACCAGGGCGCCGACGCCACGTTCTGGGCGCTGGACCGGATCATGCGCGGTGAGGCGACCGACGCGCAGATCGCCGGGTTCGTGGTGGCGCTGCGGGCCAAGGGCGAGACCGTCGAGGAGATCAACGGGCTCGTGCGGGCGATGTACGAGCACGCCAACCTGATCGAGGTCCCGGGCCGGACCGTCGACATCGTCGGCACGGGCGGCGACGGCGCGAAGACGGTCAACATCTCCACGATGTCGGCGATCGTCGTGGCCGGCGCGGGCGCCACGGTGGTCAAGCACGGCAACCGGGCCGCGTCCTCCGCGTCCGGCGCCTCGGACGTCCTGGAGAAGCTCGGCGTCAATCTGGAGCTGACCCCGGCGCGGGTGGCGCAGGTGGCCCAGGAGGCCGGCATCACCTTCTGCTTCGCGATCAAGTTCCATCCGGCGCTGCGTCATGTGGGCGCGGCCCGCGGCCAGTTGGGCATCCGCACGGTGTTCAACGTGCTCGGCCCGCTGACCAACCCCGCGCAGGTGCGCAGCCAGGCGGTCGGGGTGGCGGACCCGCGCATGGCGCCGGTCGTCGCGGGCGTCTTCGCCGAGCGCGGCAACTCCTCGCTGGTCTTCCGGGGCGACGACGGCCTGGACGAGCTGACCACGACGGCCACGTCCCATGTGTGGGTCGTACGCGACGGCAAGGTCTCCGAGGAGACCTTCGACCCGCGGGACGTCGGCCTCGACCTGGTCCCGGTGGAGGCGCTGCGGGGCGGGGACCCCTCGTACAACGCGGAGGTGGCCCGCCGCCTCCTGGAGGGTGAGAGGGGCCCGGTGCGGGACGCCGTGCTGCTGAACTCGGCGGCGGCGCTGGTCGCCCTCGACCCGGGCGCCGGGCCGCTGGCCGAGCAGATCCGGGCCGGCATGGACCGGGCGGCCGAGTCGATCGACTCCGGTGCCGCCAAGCGGTCCCTGGAGCGCTGGGTGGCCGCCAGCAACGCGTAGCCGTCGGTGACGCGGTCCCGCGATCCGGACACGGGTTGCGGGACCGCGATCACGTCACGTACGTTCTTGTACCAGGTCATGAGTGACAGTCATGAGGCCCCGGCCGACTGTCCGGCAACCCTCCTTCCGTGGCGGGGTGCCCCGGGTGAAGACCAGGCCGTAGGCAATGAGGTCTACGGCAAGCGCGGGCCCCTCACGCTCCTTCGAGCGAGCACAGCCCAGGGGTCCTGGGTCGTACGAGGGAGTCTTCCGTGAGCAAGCGAATGCGATAGGGCGTAGAGCCCCGCCTCCGCATCCCCCTTTCACCTTCCTCCGTGCTTGAGCCGTACCCGCTCGCACGGCGGTTCCCCCTTGCCTCTCACGGGAGTTCGCCATGTCCGTCTCCACCGCTGCCGCCGCCCAGACCCTTCGCACCGGCCTTCCGGGCGCTCTGCCCGTTCTCGGCCGGGATGTCACCGTCCCGCTCGTCACCGGCGGCGAGGTCGCCTACGCGGCGCTCGACTACGCGGCCAGCGCCCCGGCCCTCCAGCGCGTCTGGGACGACGTGGCGGCCTACGCCCCGTACTACGGCAGCGTCCACCGCGGCGCCGGCTACCTCTCCCAGCTCTCCACGGACCTCTTCGAGAACGCCCGCAGGACGGTCGCCGAGTTCCTCGACTGCCGCGCCGACGACCAGCTGATCTTCACCCGGTCCACGACGGACTCCCTCAACCTGCTGGCGCGGGCGCTCCCGGCCGACTGCCAGGTCTTCGTCTTCGAGACCGAGCACCACGCCTCGCTGCTGCCCTGGCAGGACGACCGCGTCACTTACCTCGACGCCCCGCGCACCCCGCGCCAGGCCGTCGAGACCCTGGAGCGCGCCCTCGCCGACCGGACGGTGTCCCATGAAGGGGAGCACGGCCCGGCCCTGGTGTGCGTCACCGGCGCCTCGAACGTCACCGGCGAGCTGTGGCCCGTCCGTGAGCTCGCGGCGGCGGCCCACGCCCACGGCGCCCGCATCGTCCTGGACGCCGCCCAGCTGGCCCCGCACCACCCGGTGTCGGTGCGGGACCTCGACGTCGACTGGGTCGCCTTCTCCGGCCACAAGCTGTACGCGCCCTTCGGCTCCGGCGTCCTGGCCGGCCGCGCCGACTGGCTTCTCGCGGCCGACCCGTACCTCGCGGGCGGCGGCGCCAGCCGCAAGGTCGCCCGGCGCGAGGACGGGGGAGTGGACGTGCAGTGGCACGAGAGCGCCGCCCGTCACGAGGCCGGTTCCCCGAACGTGATCGGCGCCTACTCCATCGCCTCGGCCTGCAAGGCGCTGACGGAGGCGGGCTTCGACACGCTGGTGGCCCGCGAGCAGTACCTGATCGAGAAGGTGCGGACGGGGCTGGCCGAGCTGCCGGAGGTCCGGATCCTCTCCCTCTTCGGCGACGACGCCCCGCGGGTCGGCGTGATCTCCTTCGTCGTCGAGGGCTGGAACAGCTCCCACTTCGCCGCCGCCCTCTCCGCCGAGTACGGCATCGGCGTCCGCGACGGCCTCTTCTGCGCCCACCCGCTGCTGCGCACCCTGCTCGGCAGCGACCCGCAGAGCCAGGGCGAGTGCGGCGCCCCCGAGGCGGCCCCCGGCGAGAAGTCCCTCAACGCGATCCGGGTGAGCTTCGGCGCCGGCACCCCCGACGAGCACGTGGAGCGGTTCGTCAACGCGGTGCGGGAACTGGTGGCCGACGGCGCGCGCTGGCAGTACCGCACGGAAGACGGCCGCTGCGTCCCGGCGGTCTGAGCGCTCGCTCCGCCGGAGGCGGTGCGCTGACGACCAGGCCCTGGGAGTCCAGGCCCTAGGTCGTGTCCGCAAAGTCCCGCCTGGCTCGCGACGCCCGGCACGCCCGCTCGCCGCGTTGTCGGGATCGCCCACGTACACCCGGTACGAGGGCGACCCTCCGCCTTGCGATCGCACGCACCGGACGCCGCGAGCCCTGCCCTCCGGGCAGCCGGCGCTACTTTGCGGACACGACCTAGGAGTCCAGGCCGATCGCGAACGCCGCCTCCAGGTCGTGCTGCGAGTAGGTGCGGAAGGCGACGTGCGTGTCCGTCGCCTCCACCCCGGGGATCTTGCTGATGCTGCCCGGGATGACGTCCGCCAGGTCCTCGTGCTGCTTCACCCGCACCATGGCGATCAGGTCGTAGGTCCCGGTGACGGAGAAGACCTCGCTCACGGAATCCAGCGAGGCGATCCGCTCGGCGATCTCGGGGATCCGGTCCACGCTGGTCTTGATGAGGACGATCGCGGTGATCACGGCTGGTTCTCTCCCTCGGGGGGCCGGAGCTGGGCGGGCTTCACTCTATGACGTGAGGGGTGGCTCACCAAAGGGAGAGGCGCCCCCGCCCGGCCGCCGCCGGCGGGCCGGATCCGTCAGCGGGCCGGATCCGTCAGCGGGCCAGATCCGTCAGCGATCCGCGCAGCGTCTCGCGCAGTCGCCGCATAGCCGCCCTGGTGGACTACACCACCGACGAGCAGAAGCGGCGCTGGCTGCCGGGGTTCGTCACGGGCGAGCTGATGACGGCCATCGCGATCACGGAGCCGGAGGCCGGCTCCGACGTGGCCGGCATCCGGACGGCGGCCGAACTGTCCGAGGACGGCACGCACTACGTGCTCAACGGCAGCAAGGCCTATGTGTCCGGGGGCGCCCAGGCCGATCTGGTGCTCGTCGCCTGCCGCACCGCGGCCGACGGGACCGACCGGCGCGGCGGCATGTCCCTGCTCGCCGTGGACACCCGCGCCCCGGGCGTGACGGTCGACTCGGAGCCGGCCACGCTCGGCCTGCGCTCGTCCGACATCGTCGGGATGACCTTCACGGACGTGCGCGTCCCCCTCGGCGACGTGGTGGGCGGGCCGGGCGACGCCTTCGCCTGTCTGGCCGGCATCTTCCCGCAGGAGCGGCTGGGCATCGCCGTCGGCGCGTACGCCCACGCCGCCGCGGCCGTCCGGCTCGCCACCGCCTTCGTCCGCGAGCGCACCGCCTTCGGCAAGCCCGTCGCCGCCTTCCAGAACACCAAGTTCGTGCTCGCCGACTGCAAGGTCACGGTGAACGCGCTGCAGGCGGTCGTCGACCAGGCCCTGGAGGCGTTCGACGCCGGGGAGCTGACCGCGGAGGAGGCGGCCGCGACCAAGCTGTACTGCACGGAGGCGGCGACCGGGGTGCTCGACAAGTGCCTTCAGCTGCACGGCGGTCTCGGCTTCACCATGGACCACCCGATCACCCGGCTGTACGCCGACAACAGGGCCGGCCGGATCTTCGGCGGGACCAGCGAGATCATGCGCACCATCGTCGCCAAGTCGATGGGGCTCTGACCCCGCTCGGAGGCATCCGCAGACGCGCGAGACGTAAGCGTCGGACGTGAAAGACGTAAGAGGGGAGCGGCGACGCTCCCCTCTTCGCGTGCCCCCTCTTCGCGTGCCCCCTCTTCGCATGTCCCCTCTTCGGGTGTCCGCGTCTCATCCCGCGCCGGAGTCGGGCGCCACCCGGGTGGTCCTGCGGCCGAACCGGGCCCAGGCGTAGACGAGCCCCAGGCCGAAGCCCACCAGGTGCGCCAGGTACGCCACCCCGGGCCCCTGGGCGGCCTGCCCCGCCGCCACCCACTGCAGGGCCGCCCAGAACGGCAGCACGACCCACGCCGGGAAGCGCAACGGCAGGAAGAACAGGAACGGCAGGAGACTGGTCACCCGCGCCCGGGGAAACAGATACAGAAACGCGCCGAGGACCGCGGAGATCGCCCCCGAAGCGCCGACCAGGGACTGCGACGACTCGGCGTTGGCGGCGGCGTAGCCCAGCAGGGCCAGGTAGCCGCAGCCGAGGTAGAAGAGCGTGAACTCGACGCGGCCCATCCGGTCCTCGGTCATCGCCCCGAAGACGTAGAGGAAGAGCATGTTGCCCAGCAGGTGCACCCAGCTGCCGTGGACGAAGAGCGCCGTGGCCGGAGTCAGGGCGCCGGGCGCCGAGCCCTCGAAGAGCTCGGCGGGCACGACGCCCCAGCGCCGGAAGTAGGACCGCTGCGCCGCCAGTAGCTCGTCACCGGATCCGTACGCCGGATCGAGCCCCGACGCCGGCCCGATCACGAAGATCAGACAGCACAGGGCGATCACTCCGTAGGTCACCGGCGCCGAGGGTCTGCGGAGGGCTCTGCGGACGGTCCCGCTCCAGTCACTGATCACGAACACAGAGCATGTCGTAACGGGACGCATCGGCACGGACCGCCTCGCCGCCGGGGCCCGTCGGGCGGGTCGGGTCGAAGGGGCGAGACGGCGCCTCATCGGCGCAGGTGAGCGGGGTATGGTGCGTCCGGCTGCGCGGCGGAGGACGGAGTCGGCCGGTGCGGGAGGGTGTGCCGCACCCCGCGTCTGCGACGGGATCCGCCGCACGGGCCCCGCGGACGGACGGGCGTCGAGTACCCGCCAGGCCGTAGGGTTACGAGCCATGTGAACGGGGGAGCCTCCGGCCCGACCCGGACACAGGCAGCACGACGGAAGCACCACACTAGAAGGAAGCGGAAAGTCACGATGACGGTTCCCCTGCCGACCGCCACGACGCGGTGGCGCTGCACGCTCTGCGGCAACCTCACGCGGTTCGACGTGACGCGCTCGTCGAAGGTCGTCGAGTACGTGCACCTCGACCTCGCGGGCGAGCCGAAGGTCGAGGAGCGCGAGGTGGTCGATGAGACCATCGAGTCGGTGCGGTGCCGCTGGTGCAACGCCGTGGACCAGGTGGAACTCGTGGATCGGCCGGGCGCCGGCTCCTGACGGGAGGCGGGCCCGCACAGGTATTGGGGTGTGACGGATGGTGGAGAGCGCAGGCGGGGGGCCGGGCGACGGCGCCGCCGAGATGCTCGACCGTCCGCTGCCGGACGGCGTGCGGCGCAGAGTCGTCACGATCGTCTCCGACGGCTTCGGCGGGCTGACCGTCGGCGAGCTGCCCGCCCAGTTGCGGCAGTACGCCCGGTTCGCCCCGAACCGGCGGGCCAAGTTCGCGGGCAACGCGATGGCCGCCGCACTGGAGACCGATCCGCTGTTCCGGCAACGCATCGCCGAGAAGTACAGAGAGGCCCAGCCGGAACTGTCCGGCGCGCTCGACTCCGGCTCGCCGACCCCGGCCGCGGACCCGCTCGACGTGGCGGCCGCGGCCTATGTGCTGCGGCCCACCGGCTGGGTGAAGCTGGTCACCGCGGCCGGCGAGGAGGCCCTGCGGGCCGACGCCGAACGCGCCGACGAGGAGAGCCGGGCCGAGCTGGAGCGGCTGCGCGAGGAGCTCGACCGGGCCCGTGAGCAGACCCGGGCGGACACCGAGCGGCTGCGCGCCGACCTGGACGCGGCGAAGAAGGAGGCCGAGTCGCTGCACCGAAAGCTCCGCTCGGCCCTCAGCGACGTCAAGCGCGGCGAGGCCGCGCTGCGCAAGGTGCAGGGTGAGATGGAGACGGTGCGTGCCGAGGCGCAGACCCAGGTGTCCGCCGCGGAGAGCGAGAGCCGGCGGCTGAAGGGGCGGCTCGGCGAGGTGGAGGCCACCCTGGAGGCCACCCGGCGGGCGGCGCGCGAGGGCCGCAGCGTCGAGGACATGCGGGTGCGGCTGCTGCTGGACACCGTGCTGGACGCGGCCCAGGGGCTGCGCCGGGAACTGGCGTTGCCGCCGGTGTCGGTGCGGCCGGCGGAGACCGTGGACGCGGTCGAACCGGGGCGGATGACCCCGAAGGACATCGCCGCCCGCGCCCTGTCCGAGCACGATCCGGCCATTCTCGACCAGCTCCTCGCGCTGCCCCAGGCGCATCTCGTCGTCGACGGCTACAACGTCACCAAGACCGGCTATCCGCAGATGCCCCTGGAGAAGCAGCGGCTGCGGCTGCTCGGGCAGCTCTCGCAGCTCGCCGCGCAGACCGGCGCCGAGGTCACCTGTGTCTTCGACGGGGCCGAACTCGCCGCTCCGGTGCTGCTGGCGCCGCCGCGCGGGGTGCGGGTGCTGTTCTCCAAACCGGGGGTCACGGCCGACGAGCTGATCCGCCAGCTGGTGCGGGCCGAGCCGCCCGGCCGGCCGGTCATCGTGGCCTCGACCGACCGCGAGGTGGCTGACGGGATCGCCAAGGCGGGCGCCCGGCCGGTGGCTTCCGCGGTACTTCTGAAGCGACTGTCCTGAAGGTCGAAGTTGCAGGTTTAATGACCGAATTGACGCTATCGTCACGCAACGTAGTGTCAATCGCGCATCACTGCACGTGAGTTATGCGAAAAAACTGCGTTGCGTGATGGGATTTTTTCGCCTGAGGATTTGAACTGATCACGGCGAGGTCACTAAGGTCTGGTGCTCGAACCTCCACACGGGTGATCACTCAAAAGAAGGAGCCCGTCTCCGTGGCGTCCCACCGTCGACCGAAGCAGCCCAGTCGCGCGCGCGTGACCGTGCTGACCACCGCAGCCGCCGCTGCCGTCGTGCTGAGCTCCCAGGCCGCCAACGCGGCGCCCAGCGAGAAGCTCTCCAAGGACGAGGTCAAGAGCAAGGTCGACAAGCTCTACGAAGAGGCGGAGCAGGCCACCGAGGCGTTGAACGGCGCCCAGGAGAAGCAGGAGAAGCTCCAGAAGGAGATCTCCACCATCCAGGACAACGTGGCCCGGGGGCAGGCGGATCTCAACGAGCTGCGCGACTCCATGGGCCTGGCCGCCGCCGCCCAGTACCGCACCGGGTCCATAGACTCCTCCCTGCAGCTTCTCCTCTCCTCGAACCCGGACGACTTCCTGGACAAGGCCTCGGCCGCCGACCAGTTGAGCGCCCAGCAGGTCGAGGCGCTGAAGAAGATCCAGGAGAAGCAGCGCGAGCTCGCGCAGGAGCGGACCGAGGCCTCCGCCAAGCTCAAGGACCTCGCCACCACCCGTGCCGCGCTGGGCAAGAACAAGAAGGAAGTCCAGGCCAAGCTCGCCGAGGCGCGCAAGCTCCTCAACACGCTGACGGCCAAGGAGAAGGCCGACCTCGCCGCCGCCGACGCCCGCGCCAGCCGGGACTCCGGCGGACGTGTCGACCTCGGCGACGCCCCCGTCGGCTCCGGCCGGGCCATGGCCGCCTTCCAGGCCGCGCAGAGCCAGCTCGGCAAGCCGTACCACTACGGCTCCACCGGCACCGCCATGTACGACTGCTCGGGCCTCACCTCCTGGGCCTACGCGCAGGCCGGCGTCGGCATCCCGCGGACCTCGGAGTCGCAGGCCACCATCGGCACGCGCATCTACTCGCAGAGCGACCTCAAGGTCGGCGACCTGGTGTTCTTCTTCAACGACCTGCACCACGTCGGTCTGTACGCGGGCAACGGCCAGATCATCCACGCCCCGCGCACCGGAACCGTCGTGCGCTACGAGTCGATGAGCACCATCGGCGGCCCGTTCATGTTCGGCGTCCGGGTCTGACCCCGTCCCGGGATCGGGATCAGACTCGTCCCGGGATCGGGATCTGATCAACCTCAAGATCAGGACACCACGCCGCCCGAACGGGCGAATCATGACGACGAGAAGTGACCCCACGCCCCGCCGGTGACCTGCGTCAGCGGCGGGGCGTCACTGTGCGTGCCCACCGAGGTCTTTGGTCGGCCCCCTCCCGCGGGGCTACTGTCGGCCGCGTTTCCCTGTCCACCAGTGGAAGGAGCGCGGCTTCCCGTGGGGTCCCATCGCCGCCTTGCACAGTCCGGGTTCGACCGGGGCGCCCTCAGCGCCCTGAGCGTGCTGTCCCTCGCGGCCGCCGCACTCGGCGCCGTCTCCGCCGCGCCGGCCACGGCCGCGCCCCACGACGGCACCCGCGCCGAGGTGGACCGTCTCTTCGAGGAGGCGGAGAAGGCCACCGAGGCCTACAACAAGGCCGACGAACGCGCCGACACCCTGCGCAAGCAGGTCGGCGAGGCCCAGGACCACATCGCGCGGCAGCAGGCCCGCATCAACGGCCTGCGCGAGCAGCTCGGTTCGCTGGCCGGCGCCCAGTACCGCTCCGGCGGCCTCGACCCCTCCGTGGCGCTGCTGTTCTCCGACGACCCGGAGGACTACCTCGACAAGGCGTCCGTCCTGGACCGCATCACCGCCCACCAGGCCGGTGAACTCAAGGAACTCCAGGGCGCCATGCGCGAGCTCACCCAGGAGCGCGCCGAGGCCGCCGCCAAGCTCACCGAGCTGGACAAGAGCCGCAAGGCGGTGGCGAGTCACAAGCGGACCGTGGAGCAGAAGCTCGCCAGGGCGCGGCAGTTGCTCAACTCACTGCCGTCCGCGGACCGTGCCGCGTACGACCGGGCCTCCCGCTCCGGCCGCGAGGACCTGCCCGACTTCGCGGGCGCCGTCCCGGCGTCCGGCCGTGCGGCCGCCGCCCTGGCCGCCGTCCGCTCCGCGCTCGGCAAGCCGTACGTGTGGGGCGCCAACGGCCCCTCCGGCTTCGACTGTTCGGGCCTCATGCAGTGGTCGTACGCGCAGGCCGGCGTCTCCCTGCCGCGCACCTCGCAGGCCCAGGCGCACGCCGGCCGACGCATCCCGCTGTCCCAGGCCCAGCCCGGCGACATCGTCACCTACCGCTCCGACGCCAGCCATGTCGGCATGTACGTCGGCAACGGCCAGGTCATCCACGCCCCCTATCCGGGCGCGCCGGTGCGCTACGACCCGGTCGGGATGATGCCGGTCTCGTCCGTCACCAGGCCCTGACCGCAGCCCGAGCGGGGCCGCCGCCGTACGATCGGGAGAATGGCTGGTCGAAGGCGGGCGCGCGGATCCGGGGTCCTGGGGCTCTGTCTGCTGCTCGTCTCGCTCGTCGCCTGCGGCGGGCGCCCGACGACGGACAGCGTGCGGGCCGACGTGCAGCGGGTCCTCGACCGGCGGGCCGCCGCGGTCCTCGGCCATGACGCGAGCGCCTACGCGGCCACCGGCGCCGCGGCCGGGTACGCCGCCGTGCGGGCCGTCCCGCTCGCGGCCTGGTCGTACCGCGTGACGGCCGTCCACCGGGACGGCGACTCGGCCACCGCCGACGCCGAGCTGAGCTACCGGGTCGACGGCTACGACAAGGCCCCGGTGACCACGCCCCGCACCCTGGGCCTGATCCGAGGCGCGGACGGCCGGTGGTCGGTCACCTCGGAGAAGCCCGCGAAGAAGACCGGCGAACAGCTGTGGGACCAGGGCACGGTGAACGTCGTCCGGGGCGAGCACAGCCTCGTGCTGGGGGTCGGGCAGGCCGGCGAGCGGCTGCGGTCGTTCGCGGACCTGGCCGACGACGCCGTCCCGGCGGTGTCGGCGGCCTGGGGCACCGACTGGGCCGGGCGCGTCGTCGTCCTCGTGCCGCACTCGCTGGACGGCATGGCGAGGCTGCTCGGCTCGCCCGCCTCCTCCTACCGGGGGATCGCCGCGGTGACGACGGGCGAGACGGGCGGCGGGCCGAAGGCGCCCGCGGACCGGGTGATCGTCAATCCCGACGCGTACGGCATGCTCGGCCGCGTCGGCCGGCAGGTGGTCCTCACCCACGAGACCGCCCATGTCGCCACCCGCTCCCACACCAACGCCGCCACCCCGCTGTGGCTGTCCGAGGGCTACGCCGACTGGGTCGGCTACCGCGACACCGGCCGCACCCCCGCCGAGGCCGCCCCGGAGCTCCAGCACACGGTCACCGGCGGGACCGTCCCGGCGGCGCTGCCCACCGACGGGGACTTCGGCTTCTCCGGCGACGCGAGCCGGCTGGCCGCGGCGTACGAGGGCGGCTGGCTGGCCTGCCGGATGATCGCCGGGCGCTGGGGTGAGGTGAAGCTGGACGCGTTCTACCGGGCCGTGGGCGAGCACGAGAAGCGGCCGGGGGCGGTGGAGGGCGCGCTGCAGAGCGTGCTGGGCACGACCCTGCCGCAGTTCACGGCGGACTGGCAGGCGTATCTGCGCTCTCAGCTCGGCTGACTCAGTACATCGACGGCCTCCCTGAGCCACGCCCGCTCCGCCTCGCCCGCCCCCCTGGATCATGGCCGCCTTCGGCGCCGGGCCCGGCGTGGCCCGCATCGCGCTGGGCGCGGTCTTCGAGGGAAGCGGGGGAGCACCGGTGCTGCTGCGGGTGCCCCTGCTCGGCACGGCCGTCCGACTGCCGCTGGGATACGGGCTGTCGGGGCTCGGGCTGCCGGGGGTGTGTCTGGCGCCGGCGGGCGTGGCGGGAGCGTCAGGGGGAGACGGCGGGCTCGCCGGCGCGGGCGGCCTGATCGGAGACGGGGTCGGCGGCGGTATCGGGGACAGGGGCGGTGTCGGGGACGGGGGCGGCGGGCCTCGGCGCCGTCGAGCGCCAGAGGCGTACGGCCGCGGTGAGCGTGGCGGCGACCAGGAGGCCGTTGCGCAGGACCATGAGGGTGACGCCGAAGGGGGTGCTCGTCACGACGTCCGCGAAGAAGACCGGGAACTCCAGGACCGTCACGCAGCACGCGGCCAGGACCAGGGCGGCGGGCACGGTCATCCGGCTGTCGCGGAAGCACAGGCAGACCGCCGCGAGGCCGACCAGCCAGATCAGGTACTGCGGGCTGATCACCCGGCTGGTCACCGTGAACGACAGGACCGCCGTGAAGGCCGCCTCCGCGAGGGTGTGCGCGGCGAGGCGTCGCGCCGTCAGCCGCCACAGCAGCAGCCACCCGAACGCGACCGCGGTCAGCCCCAGGGACATTTCGCTGACGACGTCCACGTACGGGCCGAGAAACTCCAGTGAGCCGTAGTGGAGCAGCACCTCGCCCCGCCAGCCGAACTGCCGGGCCGCATGGAGGGCGAGGGCGCCCAGCGACTCCACCTCGGTGCCCCGGTCGCGCTGGAAGGTGAGGAACGCGAAGGCGCCGGGCATGGCGAGGGCGAACAGGGCGGCCAGAGCGCCGACGGTCACCGCCGCCGCGCCCCACGCCCGCTTGCGCACCGCGCCCGCCAGCAGCAGCACCGGCCACACCTTCAGCAGCGCCGCGAAGCCCGTCAGCGCGCCCATCGTCCGGGGGTGGCGGGCGCCGGCGAGCAGCGCGGCGACCGCGACCGCCGTGACCATCACGTCGTAGCGGGAGTAGACGGTGGGGCCGAGCAGCGGGAGGCCCGCCGCCCACAGCCAGGCGCCGCGCACGGACCGGCCGGGGCGCAGCCCCGAGTTCAGCAGCAGCATGAGGACGGCCAGGTCGGCGAGGAAGGCCAGGACGAAGAAGGCCGACGCGTAGTCGAGGAAGGGCAGCAGCGCGGGGGAGAGGATCGCGAGGGCGGCGGCGGGCGGATACTGCCAGGTGACGTCGGCCGCCGGGAACGCGCCGGTGCGCAGGACGTCGTACCAGCCCTGGTAGATGACCGAGACGTCGACGGTGACGTCCGGGCCGGGGAAGAGGAACACCTTGAAGACGCAGAGCAGCAGGGCGAGCCGGGTCACGCCCCAGGTCGTCAGCAGACCCGTCAGGGGCCGCGTCGCGTCCGTCGTCTCCATGGCGCACATGATCTCCCGCCGGCCTGTGAGCCGCCGCCCCGCGCAGCTGTGAACGGCGTTTGGATAAGGTCGGCTGCGATGCACAAGACCCTGATCGTGACGAACGACTTTCCGCCCCGCCCGGGCGGTATCCAGGCGTTCCTGCACAACATGGCGCTCCGGCTCGACCCGGACCGTCTCGTCGTCTACGCCTCCACCTGGAAGCGCTCGCGCGAGGGCGTCGAGGCGATGGCCGCCTTCGACGCCGAGCAGCCCTTCACCGTCGTACGGGATTCCACGACGATGCTGCTGCCGACGCCCGGGGCGAGTCGGCGGGCCGTCGGGCTGCTGCGCGAGCACGGGTGCACGTCGGTGTGGTTCGGGGCGGCCGCGCCGCTCGGGCTGATGGCGCCGGCGCTGCGCAGGGCGGGCGCCGAGCGGCTGGTGGCGACGACGCACGGGCATGAGGCCGGATGGGCGCAGCTGCCCGCCTCCCGGCAGCTTCTCGGCCGGATCGGCGAGGCCACGGACACGATCACCTACCTCGGCGAGTACACGCGTTCGCGGATAGCGGCCGCGCTGAGCGCCGAGGCGGCCGGCCGGATGGTGCAGCTGCCGCCGGGCGTCGACGAGAAGACCTTCCACCCGGGCTCGGGCGGCGACGAGGTGCGGGCGCGGCTCGGGCTGACCGACCGGCCGGTGGTCGTGTGCGTCTCACGGCTGGTGCCGCGCAAGGGGCAGGACACGCTGATCCTCGCCATGCCCCGGATCCTGGCGGCCGAGCCCGAGACGGTCCTGCTGATCGTCGGCGGCGGCCCGTACGACAAGGACCTGCGCAGGCTCGCGCACGAGACGGGGGTGGCGGACTCCGTGCGGTTCACCGGGTCCGTGCCCTGGTCGCAGCTGCCCGCGCACTACGGCGCCGGGGACGTCTTCGCGATGCCGTGCCGGACGCGGCGGGGCGGACTGGACGTCGAGGGCCTCGGGATCGTCTACCTGGAGGCCTCGGCGACCGGGCTGCCGGTCGTCGCCGGGGACTCCGGAGGCGCGCCCGACGCCGTGCTCGACGGGGAGACGGGGTGGGTCGTGCGGGGCGGCTCGCCCGCCGAGGCCGCCGAGCGGATCGTCGTGCTGCTCGGGGACGCCGAACTGCGCCGCCGGATGGGGGAGCGGGGGCGGCAGTGGGTCGAGGAGAAGTGGCGCTGGGACCTGCTCGCGGAGAAGCTGAGAACATTGCTCTAGACTTTTCTCCTTTTGCTCTAGGCGGAGGGTGAAAATCCGCTGATGCTGCGCACATGACAGCCAAACTGATGCAGCGTCAGCTGACGAGACGTCAAATCCTTGGTATGGCCGCCCTCCAGACGGCGGCTGCCCTCGGCTTCACCCGCGTAGGACTCCAGTCCGCCCAGGCGGCCGAGCCCGCCGCCGTCGAATCCGCCCCCGCCATCGTCGTCGGCTCCGGCTACGGCGCCGCGGTCGCCGCCCTGCGCCTCGGCCAGGCCGGCATCCGCACCCTCGTCCTGGAGATGGGCCGGCTGTGGAACACCGCCGGCGCCGACGGCAAGGTCTTCTGCAACACCGCCAACCCCGACCAGCGGTCCATGTGGTTCCGCACCCGCACCGAAGCGCCCCTGGCCACCTTCCTGTGGCTGGACGTCGTCAACAAGGACATCAGCCTCTACCCCGGCGTCCTGGACCGGGTGCACTTCGGCGACATGTCCGTCTTCGTGGGCCGCGGCGTCGGCGGCGGCTCCCTGGTCAACGGCTCGATGGCCGTCACCCCGCTCCAGTCCTACTTCGCCGAGCAGTTCCCCACCGTCGACGCGAGCGAGATGTACTCCACGTACTTCCCGCGCGCCCGCGCCATGCTCGGCGTCAACAGCGTCGACCCCGCCTGGTTCGAGTCGACCGAGTGGTACCAGTTCACCCGCGTCTCCCGGAAACACGCGGCGAACACCGGCCTGAAGACCACCTTCGTGCCCAGCGTCTACGACTTCGGCTACATGCAGCGCGAAGCCGCCGGAACCGCCGTCAAGTCCGCCCTCGGCCAGGAGGTCATCTACGGCAACAACAACGGCAAACGCAGCCTCGACAAGACGTATCTGGCGTCAGCGCTCGGCACCGGCAACGTCACGATCCACACCATGGAGAAGGTGCGCGGGATCAGCCGGGCGAGCGACGGCACGTACCTCCTGACCGCCGACCGCATCGACGTCACCGGCAAGGTCGTCGAGACCAAGCAGTACGGCTGCACCTACCTCTTCCTCGGCGGCGGCAGCCTCGGGACCAGCGAACTCCTCGTCCGGGCGCGGGACACGGGCACACTGCCCGCGCTGAACGCATCCGTCGGCGCCGGCTGGGGCCCCAACGGGAACGTCATGCTCGGGCGGGCCAACCACCTGTGGGACACCGTCGGCGCCAACCAGTCGACCATGCCGGTCATGGGCATCGACGACTGGGCCAACACCGCCAACCCGGTCTTCGCGGAGATCGCCCCGCTGCCCACGGGACTCGAACACTGGGTCAGCCTCTACCTGGCGATCACCAAGAACCCGCAGCGGGCGGCGTTCACGTACGACGCCGCCTCCGGCGGGGTGAAGCTCGGCTGGAGCGCCGCGCAGAGCGCCGTCTCCGTGAGCATGGCGAAGAAACTGTTCGACCGGATCAACTCGGCGAACTCCACCATCTACCGGTACGACCTGTTCGGCTCCGGCAACAAGATCTTCGCCGACGACTTCACCTACCACCCGCTCGGCGGCTGCGTGTTGGGGAAGGCGACCGACGACTACGGCCGGGTGAAGGGGTATTCGAGGCTCTACGTCACCGACGGCTCGCTGGTGCCCGGAAACATCGGGGTGAACCCGTTCGTCACGATCACCGCGCTCGCCGAACGCACCATGGCGCGGGTCCTCGCCGAGGACACCGCGCCATGACGTTCCGTCAGCAGCCTTTCAGGGGCCGCTACTTGGCGTAGATCGCCTCGATCTCGCCCGCGTAGTCCTTCGCCACCACGTTGCGCTTGAGCTTCAGCGACGGCGTGAGATGGCCCGAGTCCTCCGTGAACTGGGAGGAGAGAATGCGGAACTTCCGCACCGATTCCGCCTTCGAGACCGCGGCGTTGCCGTCGTCGATCGCCGACTGGATGGCGGCCTGAAGGTCGGCATCGTCGCGCAGCGACGCCGCGGTCGAATCCGTCGGCTTGCCGTGGTCGGCGGCCCAACGGCCCAGGAACTCCTCGTCGATGGTGACCAGCGCGCCCACGAACGGCCGTCCGTCGCCCACCACCATGCACTCCGCGACCAGCGCGTGCGCGCGGATGCGGTCCTCGATCACGGCCGGGGCGACGTTCTTGCCGCCCGCGGTGACGATGATCTCCTTCTTGCGGCCGGTGATGCGGAGGTAGCCGTCCTCGTCGAGGGTGCCGATGTCACCGGTGTGGAACCAGCCGTCGGCCAGCGCCTCGGCGGTCGCGCCCGGGTTGTTCCAGTACCCCTTGAACAGGTGCTCGCCGTGCAGCAGCACCTCGCCGTCGTCCGCGATCCGCACCACCGAGCCCGGCAGCGGCTGCCCGACCGTGCCGATCTTCTGCCGGTCCCAGGGGTTGAACGCCGTCGCGGCACAGGACTCCGTCAGGCCGTAGCCCTCCAGCACGGTGAAGCCGATGCCGCGGAAGAAGTGACCGAGGCGCTCGCCCAGCGGGGCTCCGCCGGAGATGGCGTACTCGCCCTTGCCGCCGAGCACCGCGCGCAGCTTGCTGTAGACCAGCTTGTCGAAGACCTTGTGCTTGATCTTCAGAGCGAGCGGCGGGCCCGCCGGGAGCTCCAGCGCCTTGCTGTACGCGATCGCGGTGTCCGCCGCCTTGTCGAAGATCGCGCCCTTGCCGTCCGCCTGCGCCTTGGCGCGTGCGCTGTTGTACACCTTCTCGAAGACCCGCGGCACGCCCAGGATCAGCGTCGGCCGGAAGGACGCCAGCTCGTCGGTGAGGTTCTTGATGTCCGGGACGGTGCCCAGCTTGATCGGCGCCATCATCGGGGCGATCTGCACCAGCCGGCCGAAGACGTGCGCGAGCGGCAGGAAGAGCAGCACGCTGCACTCACCGGTGCGGAACAGCGGCCGCAGGCGTTCCACGACGTTTCCGCACTCGGCGAAGAAACTGCGGTGCGTCAGCACACAGCCCTTGGGCCGGCCGGTCGTGCCGGACGTGTAGACGATGGTCGCCGGATCGTCGGCCTTGGCCTGCGAGCTGCGCTCCTCGACGGCCTGGTCGGAGACGTCCTGGCCGAGCCGCCCGAGCTCCTCGACGCCGCCTCCCTCGATCTGCCACACGTGCTTCAGCGCGGGCAGCGAGTCACGCACCGACTCGACGGCCGCCGCGTGGCTGTCCAGCTCGACGACGATCGCCGTCGCCCCCGAGTCGGAGAGGATCCACTGCACCTGCTCCGGCGAGCTGGTCTCGTACACCGGCACGGTGACCGCGCCGGCGCACCAGATCGCGAAGTCGAGCAGCGTCCACTCGTAGCGGGTGCGCGACATCAGGCCGACCCGGTCGCCGGCCTGCACGCCGGAGGCGATGAGGCCCTTGGCCGCGGCGTGCACCTCGGCCAGGAAGGCCGTGGCCGTCACGTCCTGCCAGGCGCCTCCCACCTTGCGGGCGATGACGGCGACGTCGGGATGCTGCGCGGCGTTTCTGCGGACGATGTCGGTCAGATTGCCGTCCGCAGGGACCTCGTACAAAGCCGGAAGGCTGAACTCGCGCAAGACTGCTGCTCCTCATAGGGCGCCGGCGCCACGACGTTGTGCGATGCGACGGTGCGGTCCAAGGCTCGGGCGTGTGCTCGGGACTCGTGGATCTCGGTGGTTGAAATCCAGAGCACGACTGGACTGCCCGGACGTTACCCGCCGGTATGGCCTCTTCGACAGGGGGGTCCGACGAGATGTTCGCTGCGTCACACAGATTGGTGTTTCCCGGCTGACAGTAGTCCACCGCTTTACTGACTGGCCAGTAACCGGTATTCCGGCCGCCACTGTTCACGTATGCCGCACACGCCTACCCTTGATCGCCATGGCATCCACACCGTCCGGAAACCACAGAACACGCATTCACGTGGTCAGCGACGTGCACGGCAACGCGCGCGACCTGGCCCGGGCCGGGGAGGGCGCGGACGCGCTGATCTGTCTGGGCGACCTGGTGCTGTTCCTGGACTACGCCGACCACTCGCGCGGCATCTTCCCCGACCTCTTCGGCGAGGAGAACGCCGACCTCATCGTGGAACTGCGCACCGCCCGCCGCTTCGAGGAGGCCCGCGAACTCGGCGCCCGGCTGTGGGGCGGCATCGGCGGCGACCGGGCCGCACTCATCGAGAAGGCCGTCCGCAAGCAGTACGCCGAGATGTTCACGGCGTTCCCCACTCCGACGTATGCGACCTACGGCAACGTCGACATCCCCCAGCTGTGGCCCGAGTTCGCCGGACCGGGCACGACCGTCCTCGACGGCGAGCGCGTGGAGATCGGCGGCCGCGTCTTCGGCTTCGTGGGCGGCGGACTGAAGACGCCCATGCGCACCCCGTACGAGATCAGCGACGAGGAGTACGCCGCGAAGATCGAGGCCGTCGGCGAGGTCGACGTCCTGTGCACCCACATCCCGCCCGAGGTGCCCGAACTCGTCTACGACACCGTGGCGCGCCGCTTCGAACGGGGCAGCCGCGCCCTGCTGGACGCCATCCGCCGCACCCGGCCCCGCTACTCGCTCTTCGGCCACGTCCACCAGCCGCTCGCCCGCCGGATGCGCATCGGGTCGACCGAGTGCGTCAACGTGGGGCACTTCGCGGGAAGCGGCAAGCCGTGGGCGCTGGAGTGGTGAGACTCCGGGTGAAGGAGGCTGGTCGGCCGCGCGGTAGCCTTCACGCTGCACACACGTACACGTACCGGCCCGCATCTGGAGGAGCCACCGCGATGGCGGAACACACCAGCTCGAGCATCACGATCGAGGCGGCACCGGCCGACGTCATGGCGGTGATCGCCGACTTCGCCCGCTACCCGGACTGGACCGGAGAGGTGAAGCAGGCCGAGGTCCTCGAGACGGACGAGCGCGGCCGCGCCGAGCAGGTCCGCCTCGTCATGGACGCCGGCGCCATCAAGGACGACCAGGTCCTCGGCTACACCTGGACCGGTGAGCACGAGGTGTCCTGGACCCTGGTGAAGTCCCAGATGCTGCGCCAGCTCGACGGCTCCTACCTCCTCAAGCCGGCCGGCGCGGGCGCGACCGAGGTCACCTACCAGCTGACCGTGGACGTCAAGATCCCCATGCTGGGCATGATCAAGCGCAAGGCCGAGAAGGTCATCATCGACCGAGCCCTGGCAGGCCTGAAGAAGCGCGTGGAGTCGGGGGAGAAGTAGGCGACTCCGCCTTCGGTTCCTTCTTCGGTTCCTTTTGGGGCACGGCCGAGCACCATCAGCCCGTCTGGGGGCGCCCCCTCCGGGGGAGCTTGAGGACGAGGCCCCTCAAGGGCCGAAGCGGGGTCTGGGGGCGCAGCCCCAGGACGATACGACCGGTACCGTTCACCCCCATGCGCACCCTCCTGATCACCGGCCCCGGCGGCAGCGGCCGTACGACGATCGCGGCCGCCACCGCACACCACGCAGCCGCCGGAGGCACCCGCACGCTCGTCCTCAGCGCCGACCGCACCGACACCCTCGGCGCCGCGCTCGGCGTGCGCACCGGAGCGAACCCCACCAGGGTCACCCCCCACCTCACCGCCTGGCGGCCCGACGCGGCGGCCGGCTTCCGGGACGACCTGGCCGGCTTCCAGGACCGCGCCGCCACCGTCCTCGACCTGCTCGGCGCCTCCCGGCTCGACCCGGAGGAGGTCACCCCCCTCCCCGGCGCCGAGGAGCTCACCCTCCTGCGCGCCCTGCGCGACGCCGCCCTCGCCGACGGCGAGGACCGTCACGAACTCCTCGTCGTCGACCTGCCGCCCGTCCCGCAGGCCCTCGCCCTGCTGGCCCTCCCGGAGGAGCTGCGTCGCTACCTGCGCCGCCTCCTCCCGCCGGAACGGCAGGCCGCCCGCGCCCTGCGCCCCATGCTCGGCCGGCTCGCCGGCGTGCCGATGCCCGCCGAGTGGCTGTACGAGACGACCGCCCGCTGGGACCTGGAGCTGGCCGCCGTCGAGGCCGTCCTCGCCGACCCCGACACCGCCGTCCGCCTCGTCGCCGAGCCGGGACCGGCCGGCGCCGACGCCGTCCGCGACGCCCGGCTCGGCCTCGCCCTGCGCGCCCTGCCCGTCGAGTCCCTCGTCGCCAACCGCGTCCTGCCGGAGACGGCCGCCGACGACGGCCCCCTCGGCAGGCTCGTCACCCAGCAGCACAAGGCCCTCGGGGAGTGGGGCGGGACGGCGCGGCCCGTCGCCCACCTCGGGCACGACCCCCGCGGCGCCGACGACCTCACCGCGCTCGCGGCGCCCGCCGTCAACCCGGCGACCTCCCCGGTCGAGTGGCCCGTCGCCGACCGGCTCGCGCAGGACGGCGTGCTCGTCTGGCGCCTCCCGCTGCCCGGCGCCATACGCGATGACCTCGACCTCGTCCGCCGCGGCGACGAACTCGTCGTCGCCGCCGGCCCCTTCCGCCGCATCGTCGCGCTGCCCTCCGTCCTGCGCCGCTGCACCGTCGACGGCGCCGCCCTGCGCGACGGGGAGCTGTGCGTGCGGTTCGCACCCGACCCCGACCTGTGGCCGCAGGCACGAGGAACCGCGGCACGATGAACGACGTACCGCCGTTCGGGTAACGTCGTAAGAACGAGCCGTCATCAGGCGTCGTCCACCAGGAGTCGTCAGGAGTCCGCCATGAGCGAAGAGCGTCCCACGCCCGACGCCGCCGGGGAGCCCGCCGGAACAGAGCACACCGACGACGGGCCTCGCGCGAGCGACGCCGACGCCTGGGCCACCGCCGCCGCCGAGGACCTGGCCGCGGAGAAGGCCCGCCGCCGCGCCGAGTACGGCCCGCCCCAGGGCTCGGCCGCCGAGGAACTGCGCAGGCTCGTCGACGCGGTCGGCGAGAAACTGTCGTCGATCCAGTCCCCGCTCCTCGGAGCGGTCGCCGGGCCCGCCGCCCAGCAGGTGGTCCGCCAGGTCGTCCAGCAGGCCAAGGCCGCCGTGGAACCCGTCATCGAGCGCAACCCGGACGTCTTCGACCACCTCGCGGCGGCCGGCACCGAGCTCCTCGCCGCGTACCGCTCCGCCGTCCAGACCCAGGAACGACGCTGGACGACCGGACCGGACGACCCGCGCGACGACCCCCGCCGCGACGGCGGCGACGACACCGGTCCCGGCCAGCGCATCGACTTGGACTGAGGCCCTCCCACGGCAGGGCCTCGGGTACGGTTGGCCGTAGCGGGGCTCGACCGAAACTGAGGGATTCATGGGACTCACCATCGGCGTCGACATCGGCGGCACGAAGATCGCGGCCGGCGTGGTCGACGAGGAAGGCAACATCCTCTCGACCCACAAGGTGCCGACCCCGGGCACGCCGGAGGGCATCGTGGACGCCATCGCCTCGGCGGTGGAGGGCGCACGCGTCGGGCACCAGATCGTCGGCGTCGGCATCGGCGCCGCCGGATACGTCAACCGTCAGCGCTCCGAGGTCTACTTCGCGCCCAACATCCACTGGCGCAACGAGCCGCTGAAGGAGAAGGTCGAGGCCCGCGTAGGCCTCCCCGTCGTCGTGGAGAACGACGCCAACGCCGCCGCCTGGGGCGAGTACAAGTTCGGCGCCGGCAAGGGCCACCGCAACGTCATCTGCATCACCCTCGGCACCGGCCTCGGCGGCGGCATCATCATCGGCAACAAGCTGCGCCGCGGCCACTTCGGCGTCGCCGCCGAGTTCGGCCACATCCGCATGGTGCCGGACGGCCTGCTGTGCGGCTGCGGCTCGCAGGGCTGCTGGGAGCAGTACGCCTCCGGCCGCGCCCTCGTCCGCTACGCCAAGCAGCGCGCCAACGCCACCCCGGAGAACGCCGAGCTGCTGCTCGGCCTGGGCGACGGCAGCCCCGAGGGCATCGAGGGCAAGCACATCTCCATGGCCGCTCGCCAGGGCGACCCGGTCGCCGTCGACTCCTACCGCGAGCTCGCCCGCTGGGCCGGCGCCGGACTCGCCGACCTGGCCTCCCTCTTCGACCCGTCCGCCTTCATCGTCGGCGGCGGCCTCTCCGACGAGGGCGAACTGGTCCTCGACCCGATCCGCAAGTCCTACAAGCGCTGGCTGGTCGGCGGCAACTGGCGCCCGGTCGCCGAGGTGATCGCCGCCCAACTCGGCAACGAGGCAGGCCTGGTCGGCGCAGCGGACCTGGCAAGAGAGCCCGACCCCATCATGTGACGGCCGCCCAGGGGCGCGGGGTTGTACAAACGTGCGGCTCCGCACACCAACCTCGCGCCTCCAGCCATCGGGCGTAAATTGATCACCATGACGCTGCTCCCCAGCTCCCGCACCGAGCCCGACGGTTCCGCCGTCATCCGCGTCCTGAGCTACAACATCCGCTCCATGAGGGACGACACCGACGCCCTCGCCCGCGTCATCACCGCCTGCGCCCCCGACCTGGTCCTCGTCCAGGAATCCCCGATCTTCTTCCGCTGGCGCAAGAAACTGGCCCGCCTCGCCTCAGCCACCGGCCAGGTGATCCTCACCGGCGGCGGCACGGCCGCGGGCCCCGCGATCCTCTGCTCGCTCCGGGCGACCGTCGAACGCACCGAGGACGTCCTGCTGCCCCTCACCCCCGGTGAGTTCCGCCGCGGTCTCGCCACCGCCGTGGTCCGCTTCGGGGACGCCCGCCTGGGCGTCGTCAGCTGCCACCTCAGCCTCCGCGAGGACGAGCGCTACGACCAGGGCGGCATGCTCCTCGACCGGCTCGCCGGGATGGGCGTGGAGCACGCGGTCGCGGGCGGCGACATCAACGAGAGACCCGAGGGACGCGCCTTCGCCCGCCTGTCCACCGCCCTGAGGGACTGCCGCACCGCCGCCCCCTGGGGCGCCGAGCGCACCTTCCCGGCCACCGGACCGACCCGCCGCATCGACGGAATCTTCGTGACGAAGGGCGTGGAGGTACTGGGCTGCGGGGTGCCCCTCGGCCTGCCGGGCATCGCCGAGAGCGACTTGAGGACGGCCACGGACCACCTCCCGGTCCTCGCCGCCCTCAGAATCCCCACCAGTTAGCCGCCCCGCGTCAGCCGTCCCGCGTCAGCCGTCCCGCGTCAGCCGTCCCGCGTCAGCCGTCCCGCGTCAGCCGTCCCGCGTCAGCCGTCCCGCGTCAGCCGTCCCGCGTCCGCCCTGCGTCAGCCGTCCCGCGTCCGCCCTGCGTCAGCCGTCCCGCGTCCGCCCTGCGTCAGCCGCCCTGCGTCAGCCGCCCTGCGTCCGCCCTGCGTCCGCCCTGCGTCAGCCGCCCTGCGTCAGCCGCCCCGCGTCAGACAACCGCCGCCTGACACCCCGCGTCAGACGACTGCCGCCTGACACCCCGCGTCAGACGACCGCCGTCCGACGGCTGCCTCAGACGACGGCTCCCCGCCCCGGATCCCCTTCGTCCTCGTCGTCCGTCCGCATCCGCATCACCAGCGTGGCGAACCCGCCGAGGAAGCCGCCGATGCCGACGGTGGACAGCCACCACGTCATCTCCCAGCCCAGCAGCACCGCGAGCAGCAGCAGCACCGGCCCGCCGATCACCCCGAGCCAGGCGAACTTGGCCGTGGTGTCGGCGGCGGGCAGCGGCGGCGGCTCCGGCGGGACGAAGTGACCCTCGTCGTCCTCGTCGAAGTCCTCCTCCGCAGGCTCGGGTGCCGTGTAGTCGCGCGGACCGACGCCGGGCGCGAAGGCGATCGAGCTGCCCAGCGGCTTGGCCGGCCCCTTCTCCTCGCCAGGCTCCTGCTCGGGCTCTTTGCCGGGCTCTTTGCCGGGCTCGGCGCCGGCGTCCGCCCCGGACTCCTCGTCGTTCGTCCCGACCTCGAGGAGCGCCAGGTCCTCGATCGACTTGAACGGCTTCGCCCCCGGCGGGTCCGGCGGCTCCTCGCCGTACCCCGCGACGATCGCCGCCCACGCGGCGTCCTCGTCGAAGGGCACGTTCTGTTCCTGCGACTCGCGGCCCTCCCGGCCCTCCTGGCCCTCCCGGCCGTCCCGCTCGTCCCGGTTCTCCCGGTCCTCGCGGTCGGAGTCGTGCTCAGCCACCTACGGCCGTCCCTTCCTTGCCGACACTGGGCGCGATCCGGGCGATGAACGCGTAGCTCTCCTCGAAGATCCGGTCCGCATCGAGGTCCAACGTTGCCACGTGGTAGCTCTGTTCCAGCAGGATCTCGGTCACGTCCGTCGACGACACCCGGCTGAGGATCCGGGCCGAGTCGGCCGGCGGCACGACATGGTCGCGCACGCTGTGCAGGAGCAGCAGCGGCTGGGTGACCTGTGGCAGCTCGGCGTCGACCAGGCGCAGGAAGGTGCGCAGGGAGTACGCCGAGTGCAGCGGCACCCGGTCGTAACCGGTCTCCAGGACGCCCTCCTTCGCGATGTCGCTGGTGATCCCCTTCGTCGTCCGCACGACATGCCGGGCCACCGGAAGGGCATACGGGGACAGGCCGTGCAGCTTGTTCGACGGGTTGACGACGATGACGCCCTCGACTCCGCCCGTGCCCTCGCCGTGCTTCGCGGCCAGCCGCAGGGCCAGCGTGGCGCCCATCGACAGGCCGGCCACGAACACGCGCGTGCAGCGGTTGCGCAGGGCGCGCAGCTCGCGGTCCACCTCCGCGTACCAGTCCTGCCAGCCGGTGAGCGCCATGTCCTCCCAGCGCGTGCCGTGCCCCGGCAGCAGGGGCAGCGAGACGGTCAGGCCCTGCCCGGCCAGGTGACGCGCCCAGGGGCGCAGCGACTGCGGGGAACCGGTGAAACCGTGACAGAGGAGGACCCCGACCTCCCCGCCGTCATGGCGGTACGGCTCGGCTCCAGGAAGGACCGGCAACTTCGGTCTCCTGTTCTTCGTCTGTTCTTCGTGGGAGGGACGTGTGCTTCACCGTACGCGACCCCACTGACACCGACCAGGGTCGTCGGAGCCTTTGCCGGGACTCCGGGATAAGGTCTGATGACACACACAGGAGGCACTCGGTTGTTGTACGGCGCGATGAAGGTCGCTATCGGGGGACCGCTGAAGGTCACCTTCCGGCCCTGGGTGGAAGGCCTCGAGAACATTCCCGCCGAGGGCCCCGCGATCCTGGCGAGCAACCACCTGTCCTTCTCGGACTCGTTCTTCCTGCCGGCGGTCCTCGACCGCAAGGTCACGTTCATCGCGAAGGCCGAGTACTTCACCACGCCCGGTGTGAAGGGGCGGCTGACGGCGGCGTTCTTCAAGGGCGTCGGCCAGCTCCCGGTGGACCGCTCGGGCGGGCGCGGCGCCGGTGAGGCCGCCGTCAGGAGCGGCATCGAGGTGCTGGAGCGCGGCGAACTGTTCGGCATCTACCCGGAGGGCACCCGCTCGCCCGACGGCCGTCTCTACCGCGGCAAGCCGGGCGGCCTCGCGCGCGTGGCGCTCGCCACCGGCGCGCCCGTGATACCGGTCGCCATGATCGACACCGAGAAGATCCAGCCCCCGGGGAAGGTCCTGCCGAAGGTCATGCGGCCCGGCATCCGCATCGGCAGGCCGCTGGACTTCAGCCGCTACCAGGGCATGGACCACGACCGCTTCGTGCTGCGCGCGCTGACCGACGAGGTCATGTACGAGATCATGAAGCTGTCCGGTCAGGAGTACGTCGACATGTACGCGACCGCCGCGAAGCGGCAGATGGCGGACGCGGCGAAGGCCGACAAGGAAGCGGAGAAGGCCGCGAAGGCGGCCCTCGCGCAGGCCGAGAAGGAACGGGCCGCGAAGGAACTGGCCGAGATGGAACGGGCCGAGGAAGCGCAGGCCGAGGAAGAACTGGCCGACGAGGAACAGGCCGACGAGGAACAGGCCGGGGAAGCACAGGCCGAGAAGGAACAAGAGCGGTAGTCGGCGCTCCGGGGGCGGGGGGACTGGACGGATGGCCAGGCGCGAAAAAGTCATGAGGATGTCGGTCGAGCTGCCGCTGTGGCGTGCGCTCGCCGCCTACCGGGTGCTGACGATGCTGTACGCGGTCGGCCTGTTCGCCACCGCCTTCGACGACTACGACCGGCCCGGCGTCGCCATCGCCTACTACGTCGTCCTGTTCGGGTGGACGCTCGCCACCCTGCCCCGGGTGCAGAACGCGGCGGCCTGCACCAAGCGCTTCCTCACCCTCGACCTCGCCGTCGCGCTCATCGGGATCGTCCTGACCCCGCTGGTCGCCAACGCCCAGCACATCCAGGACGGCGGCCCCACCCTGCCGTCGATATGGACGGCCGGGTCGGTCCTCGCGTTCGCCATCAAGGGCGGCTGGCGCTGGGCCGTGTTCGCCTCCACGCCCGTCGCCGCCGCCAACCTGATCGAGCGCGGTCACCCGGCCCGCGACACCGTCCACAACGTGATCCTCGTCTGGGTCGCCTCCATCGCCATCGGCTACGTCGTCGAGGTCGCCCGCGCCTCCGAGCGCACCCTCGCCCGCGCCCTGGAGATCGAGGCCGCGACGCGGGAACGGGAGCGGCTCGCCCGGGACATCCACGACGGCGTGCTCCAGGTGCTGGCGATGGTGCAGCGGCGCGGCGCGGTCCTGGGCGGCGACGCGGCCGAACTGGGCCGGATGGCCGGCGAGCAGGAGGTCGCGCTGCGCACGCTCGTCTCCGGCGGGCTGCTGCCGGTCTCCCGGGTGTCGGAGGACGAGGCCGAGGGGGCCGTCGTCCGCGTGGTGGACGAGGACACCGACGACGACGCGAGCGCGCCCGTCGACCTGCGCACGCTGCTCGCCCCCTTCGCCGCCGCCCGCGTCAACCTCGCCGAGCCCGGCGCGCCGGTGCTGCTGCCCGCGCCCGCCGCACGGGAGCTGGCCGCCGCCGTCCGGGCCGCCCTGGACAACGTCCGCCGGCACGCGGGGGAGGACGCCCGGGCCTGGATCCTGGTCGAGGACGAGCCGGACGAAGTGATCGTCACCGTGCGGGACGACGGGCCCGGCATCCCGGAGGGGCGGCTCGCGCAGGCCGAGGGCGAGGGGCGGCTCGGGGTCGCCCAGTCGATCCGGGGCCGGCTGCGCGACCTGGGCGGCAGCGCCGAGCTGGTCTCGACACCGGGGCAGGGCACCGAGGTCGAGCTGACGGTGCCGAAGGAAACGAACGTGAAGCGGGGGAAGGCGGGACGGCGATGAGTGAAGACAAGCGCGGAGAACAGGGCCTGATCAAGGTCATGGTGGTCGACGACCACCCCATGTGGCGCGACGCGGTCGCCCGGGACCTGGCGGAGTCCGGCTTCGACGTGGTCGCCACCGCCGGCGACGGCGAGCAGGCCGTGCGCCGGGCCAGGGCCACCACGCCCGACGTGCTGGTGCTGGACCTGAACCTGCCCGCGAAGCCGGGCGTCCAGGTGTGCAAGGAGGTCGTCGCCGCCAACCCGGCCCTGCGGGTGCTGGTGCTGTCGGCGAGCGGCGAGCACGCCGACGTGCTGGAGGCGGTGAAGTCCGGCGCGACCGGCTACCTGCTGAAGTCGGCGTCCACGGAGGAACTGCTGGACGCGGTGCGCCGCACGGCCGTCGGCGACCCCGTCTTCACGCCGGGTCTGGCCGGACTGGTCCTCGGCGAGTACCGCCGGCTCGCCTCCGACCCCGGTCCCGCCGCCGGCGACGAACCCGACGCGCCCCGGCTCACCGACCGCGAGACCGAGGTGCTGCGCCTGGTCGCCAAGGGCCTGAGCTACAAGCAGATCGCCGAACGTCTCGTCATCTCCCACCGCACGGTCCAGAACCACGTCCAGAACACCCTCGGCAAGCTGCAACTGCACAACCGGGTGGAACTGGTCCGGTACGCCCTTGAGCGAGGTCTCGACGACGAGTGAGGGGCGCGCGACACTGACTCCTCGTCAGGCAGTCATGGCTCACGGTCGTGACTCACGGCGAAGGGACCCGTCCATGCGCGTCGGAGTACTGACCGGAGGCGGGGACTGCCCCGGCCTCAACGCCGTCATCCGGGCCGTCGTCCGCAAGGGCGTCCAGAGCTACGGCCACGAGTTCGTCGGCTTCCGGGACGGCTGGCGGGGTCTCCTCGACGGGAGGACGGTCCGCCTCGACATCCCCGCCGTGCGCGGCATCCTGCCCCGCGGCGGCACGATCCTCGGCTCCTCGCGGACCAACCCCCTCAAGGAGGAGGACGGCGTCCGCCGTATCAAGGACACCCTCGCCGAACAGCGGGTGGGCGCCCTCGTCACCATCGGCGGCGAGGACACCCTCGGCGTCGCCGCCCGCCTCTACGACGAGTTCGGGGTGCCCTGCGTCGGCGTCCCGAAGACCATCGACAACGACCTGTCGGCCACCGACTACACCTTCGGCTTCGACACCGCCGTCGGCATCGCGACCGAGGCCATCGACCGCCTGCACACCACCGCCGAGTCCCACATGCGGGTCCTCGTCGTGGAGGTGATGGGCCGTCACGCCGGCTGGATCGCCCTCCACTCGGGCCTGGCCGGCGGCGCCAACGTCATCCTCATCCCCGAGCAGCGCTTCGACGTCGAGCAGGTCTGCGCCTGGGTGACCTCCCGCTTCCGGGCGTCGTACGCCCCGATCGTGGTCGTCGCCGAGGGCGCCATGCCGAGGGACGGCGACGTCGTCCTCAAGGACGGCTCGCTGGACTCCTTCGGGCACGTCCGGCTGTCCGGCGTCGGCGAGTGGCTCGCCAAGGAGATCGAGCGCCGGACGGGGAACGAGGCCCGTACGACGGTCCTCGGCCACGTCCAGCGCGGCGGCACCCCGAGCGCCTTCGACCGCTGGCTCGCCACCCGCTTCGGCCTGCACGCCGTCGACGCCGTCCACGAGGGCGACTTCGGCAAGATGGTCGCCCTGCGCGGCACGGACATCGTCCGCGTACCGATCGCGGAGGCGACGGCCAGGCTGAAGACCGTCGACCCGAAGCTGTACACGGAAGTGGGCGTGTTCTTCGGCTGACCTACCGGGCGCGCAGGTGCGTCGCGCGCACCTGCGCGACCAACTCCCGTACGACCGACGCCCCGTTCAGCGTCAGCACCGACTCCGGATGGAACTGCACGCCCGCGAACCCCGGCCCGCGCATCGCGTGCACCTCCCCGTTCGCGGCCCGGCTCACCTCCACGCCGTGCGCGGCCAGCTCCCGCTGCGCCTCGTCGTCGCACCGCGCCACGAAGCTGTTGTAGAACCCGACGGTCTCCGCCCGCCCGAACAGGTCCACGACGGTCTGCGCCCCCTGATACGGCACCTCCTTGCGCACGATGTCCAGCCCCAGCTCCGCCGCGATCAGCTCGTGGCCGAGACAGACCCCGAGGACACCGTCCCGGTGTTCCCGCAGGACGCGGGTCGTCAGCTCCCGCAGGAACCGCATCTTCGGGTCGGCCAGGTCGGACGGGTCGCCGGGACCGGGGCCCAGCACGAGCGGCCCCTCGTGCGCGAGCACCGCCTCCCGCAGCCCGGGCTCGTCGTACCGCCGCACGCTCACGTCGAGGCCGCTCGACCGCAGCACGTGCGCGAGCATCGCCGTGAAGGTGTCCTCGCCGTCGACGACGAGGGCATGCCCGGTCAGTTCCTCGGTCCGCTCCTGCATCCGCAGCCAGAACGGCGCCAGCGAGGCCCGGCGCCCGTCCAGCGCGGCCCGCACCCGGGGGTCGTCGGCCAGCAGGGGACGGGTGTGCTCCGCCGGGGGCCGGCCCGGCCGTACGCCGAGCGCGGCCAGGACGCCCGCCGCCTTCGCGTGCGTCTCGGCGACCTCGCCCGCCGGGTCGGAGCCCCGCACCAGCGTGGCCCCGACCGGCACCCGCAGCCGTCCGGCCGCGTCGATGTCGGCGGTCCGGATGAGGATGGGCGAGTCGAGGGTCTGGGCCCCGCCTGCGTCACGGCCGAGCAGCGCCAGCGCACCCGCGTAGTAGCCCCGTGCGACGCCGTCCCGCCCGAGCGGCTCGTGGCGTTCGATGACCCGGCAGGCGTTCTGCACCGGCGAGCCGGTGACGGTCGCCGCGAACATGGTCTCCTTCAGGACCTCCCGCACATCCAGCGAGGACTTCCCGCGCAGCTCGTACTCGGTGTGCGCGAGATGCGCCATCTCCTTCAGCCGGGGCCCGATCACCACCCCGCCCATGTCCCCGACGGTGCACATCATCTTGAGCTCCTCGTCGACGACCATCGACAGCTCCTCGATCTCCTTGCCGTCGGCGAGGAAGCCGAGCAGATGCTCGGGGGTGGGCCCTTCGGCCGGATACCGGTACGTCCCGCTGATCGGGTTCATGACGACCGTGCCGCCCGACATCCGGACGTGCACCTCCGGGCTGGCCCCGACCAGCGTCCGGTCCCCGGTGTGCACGACGAACGTCCAGTACGCCCCCCGCTCGCCCTCCAGCAGCCGGCGGAACAGCGCGAGCGCGTCGCCCCGGCCGAACCCCGGGATCGCGCCCTCGTACGTTCGCCGGATCACGAAGTTCGCGCCCTCGCCGCGCCCGATCTCGTCCCGCAGCACCCGCCCGACGATCTCCGCGTACTCCTCGTCGGCCACGTCGAAGCCGCCGTCCCGCACGTCGACGTCGTGAGCGGGGAGCTGGGCGAGAGCGTCGGCGAGCGGGATCTCGTGCGACTCCTCGGGGGTGAGGAACGCCAGCGGGGTGCCGTCGTCGCGGACGTCGAAGCCGCGCTCGCGGATCTGCCGGAAGGGGACGAGCGCCAGGCCCTCGTCGGGGAGGTCGGCGAGCCGGTCGTAGGCGCGGACCGGGCCGAGGAACACCTCGACGGTGTTCTCGTCGTGTCCGGGCGTGCGGCGGCGCAGCAGGGCGAACGGGCGGGGATCGTCGAGCAGGTCGAGCAGCTGCATGGGTCCGTTTCCTTCTCGCTGTGAGGTGGAGAGGAACGGACCCCGACAAACGCCGAAGGCCGCCCCCTCGGGCGGCCTTCGCGAAGTCTTGCGTACGCGCAGTCAGTGGGCCGCCGGATGAGCGGTCCACCACCAGTTCTGGGTCGAATGCGCGAACATGCGACGCACCCTACCCCACGCGCAGGTGAGCAGGAGCGTGTCTCACCTGTCGAGCCGTGCGAAAACGACTCGACACGACCCCGTAATGTTGAGGGCGTGACCGTGAACGCTAAGACCAGCGCGAGCGCTGGCAACACCTGGCGAGACCTGCCCGCGGCGCAGCAGCCCGAGTACCCCGACACCGAGGCTCTGCGCGCAGTCGTTGCGGAGCTGGAGTCGTATCCGCCGCTCGTCTTCGCGGGCGAGTGCGACCAGCTGCGCGCCCGGATGGCGGCCGTCGCCAAGGGAGAGGCGTTCCTCCTCCAGGGCGGCGACTGCGCGGAGGCCTTCGACGCAGTGTCGGCCGACCACATCCGCAACAAGCTGAAGACGCTGCTGCAGATGGGCGCGGTGCTGACGTACGCGGCCTCCGTGCCGGTCGTCAAGGTCGGCCGGATCGCCGGCCAGTACTCCAAGCCGCGCTCCAAGGGCACCGAGACCCGCGACGGCGTGACGCTGCCCACCTACCGGGGCGACTCGGTCAACGGCTTCGACTTCAACGAGGCGGCCCGCATCCCGGACCCCGAGCGTCTGAAGCGGATGTACAACGCGTCCGCCTCCACGCTCAACCTGGTGCGCGCCTTCGCCACCGGCGGCTACGCCGACCTGCGCCAGGTGCACGCCTGGAACCAGGACTTCGTGAAGTCGTCCCCGTCCGGCCAGCGCTACGAGCAGCTCGCGCGTGAGATCGACAACGCGCTGAACTTCATGCACGCCTGCGGGACCGACCCGGAGGAGTTCAAGACGGTCGAGTTCTACTCCTCGCACGAGGCGCTGCTGCTCGACTACGAGTCCGCCCTGACCAGGGTCGACTCCCGCACCGGGAAGCTGTACGACGTCTCGGCGCACATGGTGTGGATCGGTGAGCGCACCCGGCAGCTGGACCACGCGCACATCGAGTTCGCCTCGAAGATCCGCAACCCGATCGGCATCAAGCTCGGCCCGACGACCACGGCCGAGGAGGCGCTGCAGTACATCGAGCGCCTCGACCCCGACCGGGAGCCGGGCCGGCTGACGTTCATCGTCCGCATGGGCGCCGACAAGGTCCGCGACAGGCTGCCCGAGCTGGTCGAGAAGGTCACCGCGTCGGGTGCGACCGTGGCGTGGGTGACCGACCCGATGCACGGCAACACCTTCGAGGCGGCCTCCGGTCACAAGACCCGGCGGTTCGACGACGTGCTCGACGAGGTCAAGGGCTTCTTCGAGGTCCACAAGGGCCTCGGGACCCACCCGGGCGGCATCCACGTGGAGCTGACGGGCGACGACGTCACCGAGTGCGTGGGCGGCGGCGACGAGATCTTCGTCGACGACCTCCACCAGCGCTACGAGACGGCCTGCGACCCCCGCCTGAACCGCAGCCAGTCGCTCGACCTGGCGTTCCTCGTGGCGGAGATGTACCGGGACCAGTAGTCGTCGGTCATGGCAATGGGGCGCGGATCACATACGATCCGCGCCCCACTCCACTTTTGCGGTCTCCGAGCGCCGGGTAAGGTTAGGTTAGCCTTATCGATCTCGGCGGGAGGTGAATCCGCGTGTACGTCTGCAGCTGCTTCGGAGTGACTGAAGCGCAGGTCCAGCAGCACGTGGACGGCGGCGCCTGCACGCCCCGCCAGATCGCCTCCGCCTGCAAGGCCGGGACGGACTGCGGCTCCTGCGTCCGCCGGATCCAGGCGATCCTCGGCCGGGGCGCCTGTCCGCGCCGGGACCTCGCCGTCGCCGACCGCGGCGAGCCCGCCTTCGCCGAGCCGGCCCTCGCCGAGCTCCCCGAGCTCGAGGAAGCGGCCTAGCCCCTCGGCTAGCTCTCCGGCTGCTCGATCAGCTGCGCGATGTAGAGGGCCTCGCCGAGCTTCTCCACCAGCTCCAGCTGGGTGTCGAGATAGTCGATGTGGTGCTCCTCGTCCTCGAGGATCGACTCGAAGATGTTCGCCGAGGTGATGTCGCCCTTCTCGCGCATCACCTTGATGCCGCGCTTGAGGCGGTCGATCGCCTCGACCTCGATCTGCCGGTCGGCCTCGAACATCTCCTTGACGGTCTGGCCCACCCGCACATGGAACAGCCGCTGGTAGTTCGGCAGCCCGTCGAGGAACAGGATCCGGTCGGTCAGTACCTCCGCGTGCTTCATCTCGTCGAAGGACTCGTGCCGCGTGTACTTCGCGAGCTTCGTCCAGCCGAAGTTCTCCTGCATCTTGGCGTGGAGGAAGTACTGGTTGATCGCGGTGAGCTCACCGGTGAGCTGCTCGTTGAGGAACTCGATGACCTCGGGGTCGCCCTGCATCGCAGAGGCTCCTTCCACGTGGGGGATCGGGGAGGTTGCCGCCGCATGATTTCACCGGCACCGAAGATCGTCCAGTAAGTGCGTACTTAGTAAGTTAGTGCATGCTTAGTAGCAGTTGCCCGATTCGGGATATGGGCGGTCATGGCTGGTCATGTGCACCGTCCGGGGTCTGTCAGGATGGAGTCATGGGTCATCCGGTGGAGCGCGAATCTGGAGGAGAAGCGGTGTCCGAGCTTCCGCCGGGACAGCGACTGCAGCGCGGCTGGCCCGTCACGCACTACGGCCCGGTGCCCAGGTTCCGGCCCGAGCGCTGGGAGTTCAGGGTCTTCGGCGCCACCGCCGACGGCGAGAAGCGCTGCTGGAACCACGAGGAGTTCACGGCCCTTCCGTACGCCTCCGTCCTGGCCGATCTGCACTGCGTGACGAAGTTCAGCATGCTCGGCGCCGAGTGGGGCGGGATCCCGGCCCGGACCATCCTGGAGCTCGCGCCGCCCGCGCCGAGCGTCACCCATGTGATGGTGTGGGCCGAGTACGGGTTCAGCTCCAACCTGCGTCTCGCCGACTTCGCCGCCGAGCGCACGATCTTCGCCACCCACAAGGACGGCGAACTGCTCACCGCCGAACACGGCTTCCCGCTCCGCCTGGTCGTCCCGCACCTCTACGCCTGGAAGGGCCCCAAGTGGGTCCGCGGCGTCGAGTACATGACCGCGGACCGTCGCGGCTTCTGGGAGGAGCGCGGCTACCACAACATCGGCGACCCCTGGAAGGAACAGCGCTACTCCTACCAGGAGGGTCCGGGGGACGGGCCCGAGCTCTGACCTGCGGGGCTGACCTGCGCGGCTGACCTGCGGGGCTTCCGCGGCGGGTGGGAGAACGAGGACCGACCGCCTCAGCCGTCGCGCAGCTTCTTCAGCCGCTCCACGTCCGCCGCGTGTCCCTCCTTGCCGCCGGGGGTCTCGATGATCAGGGGGACGCCCGCGGTCGCCGGGTGGGTCATCAGCGCCCGGAACGGGTCCTCGCCGATGTGACCGGCGCCGATGTTCTCGTGCCGGTCCTTGTGGGCGCCGACCACGTCCTTGGAGTCGTTGGCGTGGATCAGCTTCAGCCGGCCCTCGCCGACGGTGTCCACCAGCAGGTCCAGGGTCTGGTGCATGCCGGCCGGGCCGGTCAGGTCGTGCCCGGCCGCGAAGATGTGGCAGGTGTCGAGGCAGACGCCCAGCTTGGGATGGGCGTCCAGCGCCTCGAAGTACGGCCCGAAGTCCCAGGTCCGGGAGCAGAGCGAGGCGCCCTGGCCGGCGGTCGACTCCAGCAGCAGGAACGGGTCGTCGTCGTGGGTCAGCTCGTCCAGCAGCGGCAGCAGGTGCTCGCGGACCTGCTTCAGCGCCACGGACCGGTCCCGGCCGCCGGTCGCGCTCCCCGTGTGCACGACCACGCCCAGCGCGCCGATCTCCCGCCCGCGGCGCAGCGAGTGCCGCAGCGACTCCACCGACTTCTCCACCGTCGCCTCGGTGTGCGAGCCGAAGTTGATCAGGTACGGCGCGTGCACGTACGCCGGGACCGACTCCGCCGCGCAGCGCTCCCGGAAGGCCTCGTCCTGCCGCGGGTTCCCGACGGGCGTGGCCCAGCCGCGCGGGTTGGCGACGAACACCTGGACCGTCTCGGCCTTGAGGTCATGGGCGTAGGACATGCCCACGTCGTGCAGGCCGCCGGCCACGGGGACGTGACCGCCGACGGGGTTGCGGGAGGCGAAAGGGGAGGCGGCGGAGGGGGAGGGGCAGGGGGCTTCAGGACTCACCCGTTCAGGGTGTCATGCCCGGCCGCCCCGCCGGTCACCGGATGGTGATCGTGATCGTCGACCCCTTGGGCGCCGTGTCGCCCGCGTCCACGGACTGCTTCTTCACGGTGTCGCCGAACAGCCCCAGCAGCCCACGGTCCTCCTTGACCTTGAACCCGGACTGCTCGAGGAGCGACTTCGCGTCGCCGACGCTCGCCCCCACGACGTCCGGGACCTCGACCATCTCCGGCCCCTTGGACAGCGTCAGCGTCACCGTGTCGCCGTCGGCGGCCTCGCTGTCGGCCTTCGGGGTCTGCGCCGCGACCTTGCCCTTGTCGAACTCGGAGTTGACCTCGTCGGCGGAGACCTTCACCTTCAGGCCCGCCCCCTCCAGCTCCGCCCTGGCGTCGTCGAGGTCCTCGCCGGTGACGTCCGGGACGTCGACCGGGCTGCCCTTGCTGACGACGATGGACACGGCGGTGCCCGCGCGGCGCTTCGCCCCCGCCTGCGGGTCGGTGCTGATCACGAAGCCCTTGATGACGTCCTTGCTGAACTCCCGGGTGACCAGACCCGGCTCCAGGCCGTCCGTCTTCAACAACTGCTCGGCCTTGTCCAGCCGGGAGCCCTGCACGTCCGGCACCTTCACCATCTCGGGGCCGTCGGAGACGGTGAGCGTCACGGAGTCGTGCTTGCGGATGCGGGCGCCCGGGTCGGGGTCGGTGTCCATGACCGTGCCGCGCTTGACGGTGTCGCTGTACTCGTGCCGGACCTTGCCGACCTCGATCCCGGCCGCCTCCAGCCGCGTCCTGGCCTCGGCCTCCTTCTGCGTCAGCACCGCCGGGACCCTGGTGAACTGCCCGGAGTTGATGTACCAGACGCCCGCGCCCACGCCGAACACCAGCAGGGCCACGGTGACGAGCGCGAGCACTCCCCGCCGGGGCCGCGGCACGGAACGGCGCCGGGGCGGCAGGGGCGGCGGACTGTGGAACCGGGAGGTCTGGTTCAGGGAGACCTCGTCGGCGGCGGGGTCGTCCTCGTTGACGGGCAGCGGCCGTGGCACCGTCAGCGAGCGCGGGATGACGCTCGTCCGGTCCTCGGCGATGTCGTGCCCGGCGGAGACGGCCTGCGGCGGCAGCGCGTCCAGCTGGTCCTCGGTGAGCGGGCCGCGGGCCTGTCGCACCTGCGCGAGCAGCGCGACGGCGTCGTGCGGCCGGACGGCGGGCGTGCGGGCGGTGGCCGAGGCGACCAGTTCGTCCAGCTCGAACGGCAGCCCGGGGACGAGGGCCGACGGCGGCGGCACGTCCTCATGGAGGTGCTTGTAGAGCACGATCGCCGGGGAGTCCCCGTCGTGCGGCTTCTCACCGGTGAGCATCTCGTAGAGCACGACCCCGCACGCGTACACGTCGACGCGGGGATCCGCGGCGCCGGGCTGCTCGATCTGCTCGGGAGCGAGATAGGCGACGGTCCCGAGGACGGCCCCGGTGGTGCTGGTCACGGTGTCCACGGACCGCACCAGCCCGAAGTCGGCGACCTTGACCCGCCCGTCATCCCCTATGAGCACGTTCTCGGGCTTCATGTCCCGGTGCACGAACCCGGCCCGGTGCGCGGCGCCGAGCGCGGCGAGCACGGGCTCCAGGATGTCCAGCGCGGCCCGCGGCTGCAGCGCCCCGCGCTCCCGCAGCACGTCACGCAGCGTGCAGCCGGCGATGTACTCCATGGCGAGATAGACGTACGACGCATCCGCACCCTGGTCGAACACCTGAACGACATTCGGGTGCGCGAGTCGCGCGACGGACTTCGCCTCCCGGATGAACCGCTCGACGAACACCCCGTCGGCGGCGAGCGCCGGGTGCATCACCTTGAGCGCGAGCACGCGGTCCAGGCGGGTGTCCACGGCCCGGTAGACCGTGGCCATCCCGCCGACCGCGATCCGCGCCTCGACGCGATACCGGCCGTCGAGCACCTGCCCGACCAGAGGGTCCTGAAGGGTCGTGTCCACGCAGGCGAGTGTACGAGCCAGGACTGACACCGCCGCAGCCTCCATCACGATCGCCTCCTGACTGCAGCCGACCTGTGACGCGAGCGAGAAGGCGCAGCGGGCCGAATCCCCCTGGGGCGGGCCGGAGTGGCCGGATTTCGTGGGCGAGTGGGCCGGCGGTCAGAAGGCGGGGCGCTCGGGGTCCAGCGCCGCCCGGCCCGCCGTGGGGGACGACGCCTCGGCGAAGTAGCGGCGGGGGATCCGCCCCGCCAGGTGGGCCAGCCGTCCCGCCTCGACACCGGCCCGCATCGCCGACGCCATCAGCTCGGGATCCCTCGCCCGCGTCACCGCCGACGCCAGCATCACCCCCGCGCACCCCAACTCCATCGCCAACGCCACATCCGACGCCGTACCGGCCCCCGCGTCCAGAATCACCGGCACGCGCGCGTGCTCGACGATCAGCTGGAAGTTGTGCGGGTTGCGGATGCCGAGCCCGGAGCCGATCGGCGAGCCCAGCGGCATCACCGCCGCACACCCCGCATCCTCCAGCTTCCGCGCCAGCACCGGATCGTCGTTCGTGTACGGCAGCACCGTGAACCCGTCGTCCACCAGCGTCTCCGCCGCCTCCAGCAACTCGACCGGATCCGGCAGCAACGTCCGCTCGTCGGCGATGACCTCCAGTTTGATCAGATCGGTCCCCAGCGCCTCCCGCGCCAGTCGCGCCGTCAGCACCGCCTCACCGGCCGTGTAACACCCCGCCGTGTTCGGCAGCACCCGGATGCCCAGCCGTTCGAGCACCGACAGCACCGAACCGTGCACAGAGGGGTCGACGCGCCGCATCGCGACCGTCGTCAGCTCGGTCCCGGAGGCGACCAGCGCCCGCTCCAGCCCCTCCAGGCTGGGCGCGCCCCCCGTGCCCATGATCAGCCGGGACGAGAAGGACGTGCCCCCGAGGACGAAGGAATCGTCGGCCATGGCGCTCAGCCTCCCTGCACGGCGGTCAGGACTTCCACCCGGTCGCCGTCGCTGAGCGCCGTCGCGGACCACCGCGCGCGCGGGACGACCGTTTCGTTGAGCGCGGCTGCCACCCCGGAGGGCGCCGCCGTCAGAGACCGTACGACGCTGTCGAGAGCGGTACCGGGAGCGAGCTCCCGCCGCTCGCCGTTCACCGAGATGTTCATGCGGGCTGCTCCGAGAGTGCGGCGGCGCCGAAACGCCGGGGGGTGAAGGGTCGGGCCTCGTCCGGGAGCTCCCCGGTGGCCAGGACGTGCGCCATCGCATCGCCGGTCACCGGCGTCAGCAGCACGCCGTTGCGGTAGTGCCCGGTGGCCAGCAGCAGCCCCTCAAGACCGGTCGGCCCGAGGAGCGGCGCGTTGTCCGGGGACCCGGGGCGCAGCCCCGCGCGCGTCTCCGTCAGCGGCAGTTCGGTGATCCCCGGCACCAGTTCATGGGCGTCGCGCAGCAGCTCGTACACGCCCCCCGCCGTCACCGTCGTGTCCCAGCCCAGTTCCTCGCTGGTCGCGCCCACGACCAGCTCGCCGTTCTCCCGCGGCACCAGATAGACCTGGCTGCCGCGCACCACGGCCCGCACGGTCCGGCTCAGGAACGGCGCGTACCGCTGCGGCACGGTCAGCCGCAGCACCTGCCCCTTCACCGGCCGCACGGGCGGCAGCACGTCCTGCGGGACCCCGGCCAGCCGCCCGCTCAGACTGCCGCCGGCGAGGACCACCTGCCCCGCCCCCAGCGCCGTACCCTCCCGCGTCACGATCCCCGCGGCCCGCTCGCCTGCCACGGACAGCCGCTCGGCCCACGCGCGGTGGAACACCACGCCCGCCCGCTCGCACGCGGCCACCAGCGCCGCGGCCAGCCGCCGCGGATCGACCTGGTGGTCGCCGTCCACCCGCAGCCCGCCGCGCACCCCCGGCGCGAGCATCGGCTCCAGACGCCGGCACTCGCGCCCCGACAGCCACTCCGACTCCAGCCCCGACTGGCGTTGCAGGGCGTGCAGTTCGCGCAGATGGGCGCGGTCGTCGGCGTCCAGCGCGACCGCGAGGGTGCCGCAGCGCCGGTAGCCGAGGTCGTGGCCGGTCAGCTCCGTCAACTCCGCCACGAAGTCGGGATAGCGGCGGGCCGACGCGAGATTCAGGCCGAGCAGGGTCTGCTCGCCGTGGTGCAGTTCCGTGACGGCGGCCAGCATCCCGGCCGCCACCTGGGCGGCCCCGCCGCCCGGCTCCGGGTCGACCACCGCCGTGGCGAGGCCGCGCTGCGCGGCCCGCCAGGCCGTGACCAGCCCGATGATCCCGCCCCCGATGACGAGGACGTCTGACGTACGTGGAGACGACATGGGCGTCCAGCCCCTCCCTTCGCCGGCATGACCCGGATCAGGTTCGTACGGTCGGAGGCCGCCAGCCTCCCTCTCAGCCCGGTGCGTCCGGGCTCCCGCGAGTGCTCTAGGTTGGCCACCCTAGCCCGATGCCGTATGTCTCAGTAAGGGAGCCTCCGCCCGTGCCCCGTTCGCTCGACGGTCTCGTCCTCGCCCCCGTCGCCGACCAGGCCCCGGGCCAGGTCGGCACCCGCACCCGCTTCGCCTACCGCGAGCAGGACGGCGTGATCTGGGCGGACTACGCGGGCGGCGACGTCGTACGCGGCCATCTGGTGGGTACCCGGCAGGGAGACCGGCTCGACTTCCGGTACGTCCAGCTCAAGCAGGACGCGACGACGTCCTCGGGGCACTGCGTGTCGACGGTCGTGGAGCTGCCGGACGGGCGGGTGCGCCTGGAGGAGACCTGGGAGTGGGAGTCGCAGCCGGGCAGCGGCGCCAGCGTTGTGGAGCAGGTCACGGAACACGACGGCTGACTGACGAATAGTCAGTTGTCTAAGGTGATCAGGTGAGTGAGCAGAGGCAGGAAGAAGGCAGCCCGGCCGGGCGGCGCGTGGTGGTCGTCGGCGCGGGCATGGCCGGCGTGCAGACCGCGGTCGCCCTGCGCGAACAGGGCTTCGACGGCACCGTGACGCTGATCGGCGCCGAACCCCACCAGCCCTACGACCGGCCCCCGCTGTCCAAGGCCGTCCTGCTCGGCAAGTCCGAGGGCTCCGCCTTCGACGTCGACTTCGACGGCCTCGGCATCGAGCTGGTCCTCGGCCGCGAGGTCCTCGGCCTGCGCCCCGCCGACCACGAGCTGGACACCGAGGCCGGGCCCGTCCCGTACGACGTCCTCGTCCTCGCCACCGGGGCCGAACCGATCCGGCTGCCCGGCGCCGAGGGCGTGCCCGGCGTGCACCTGCTGCGCACCCTGGACGACGCCGAACGGCTGCGGCCCGTGCTCGCCCGGCAGCATGACGTCGTGGTCGTCGGCGCCGGCTGGATCGGCGCGGAGTTCGCCACGGCCGCGCGCGAGGCCGGCTGCACGGTCACCGTCGTGGAGGCCGCCGACCGGCCGCTGGCCGGAGCGCTGCCCGCAGAGGTGGCCGCCCCGATGGCCGCCTGGTACGCCGACAGCGGCACGGAGCTGCGCACCCACGCGCGCGTGGAGCGCGTCGAGCCCGGAGCGGTCGTCCTCGACGACGGCTCGCGGCTGCCCGCCGACGCCGTCGTGGTCGGCATCGGCGCCCGCCCCGCCACCGCCTGGCTGGCCGGCTCCGGCGTCGAGCTCGGCGCGCACCGCGAGGTCGTGGCCGACGCCTGCCTGCGCACCTCCGTGCCGGACGTGTACGCGGTCGGCGACTGCGCCTCCTTCCCTTCGGGACGGTACGGCGAGCGGCTCCTCGTCCACCACTGGGACAACGCCCTCCAGGGGCCGCGCACGGTCGCCGCGAACATCCTCGGCGAGGCCACCGGCGAGCCCCTGGCCGTCTACGACCCGGTGCCGTACTTCTGGTCCGAGCAGTTCGGCCGCTTCGTCCAGTACGCGGGCCACCACACCGGCGCCGACCGCACGCTGTGGCGCGGCGACCCGTCGGGACCGGCCTGGACGGTGTGCTGGCTGCGCGAGGACCGCCTGGTCGCCCTGCTGGCCGTCGGGCGCCCCCGCGACCTCGCCCAGGGCAGACGGCTGATCGAGGCCGCCACACCCATGAACCCACGGCTTCTGGCGGACCCGGCACGTCCGCTGAAGGCGGCGACGGCCTCCGCGTGAGCACCTGGTCGGACCGGCCCGGCTTCCGACTGTCAGTGGCAGATGGCAGGCTTGTTCCCGTGACCGAGATTGACGCAAAGATCGATGCTCTCGTCCCCGCCTGGCTCACCGTGCCCGACATCGCGGAAATGCTCGATGTCGAGGTGACGCGCGTCCGGCAGCTGGTCAAGGAGGGCCAGCTCATCGCCGTACGGCGTGGCGAGAACCGCGCGCTGCACGTTCCCGCCGCCTTCATCGACGGGGACAAGGTGGTGAAGGGCCTGTCCGGGACCCTGACCCTGCTGAGGGACGACGGCTTCACGGACGAGGAGATGCTCGAGTGGCTCTTCACCCCCGACCCGAGCCTGCCCGGCACGCCGGCCCAGGCCCTGAGTGAGAATCGCGGCACGGAGGTGAAGCGCCGCGCCCAGGCGCTCGCCGTCTGAGCCGAGGATTCGCACCATCACCCGGCGTACGGGGGCTCGCCCGCCCTCGTACGCCACCACCCTGGGGGGACTTCGTATGCCCGACACCGCCCGCGGCCGCCTGGCCGACGCCCGTCTGTACCTCTGCACGGACGCCCGCACCCGCCAGGGCGACCTTCCCGAGTTCCTGGACGCGGTCCTCGCGGGCGGCGTCGACATCGTCCAGCTGCGCGACAAGGGCATGGAGGCGGCCGCGGAGCTGGAGCACCTGAAGGTGTTCGCGGACGCCTGCGCCCGGCACGGCAAGCTGCTCGCGGTCAACGACCGCGCCGACGTCGCGCACGCCGCCGACGCCGCCGTCCTCCACCTCGGACAGGCCGACCTGCCGGTCCCCGCGGCCCGCGCGATCCTCGGCGAGGACGTCCTCATAGGCCGCTCCACGCACTCCGAGGCGGAAGCCGAGGCCGCCGCCGTCCAGGAGGGCGTGGACTACTTCTGCACCGGCCCGTGCTGGCCCACCCCCACCAAGCCCGGCCGGTTCGCCCCCGGCCTCGACCTGGTCCGGCACACGGCCTCGCTGGGCGCCGACCGCCCCTGGTTCGCCATCGGCGGCATCGACCTCGGCAACCTCGACGAGGTGCTGGCGGCGGGCGCCCGCCGGGTCGTCGTCGTCCGGGCGATCACGGAGGCCGACGACCCCGGCGCCGCGGCGGCGGAGTTCGCGAAGCGACTGAGCTGCGCGTAGAGCTCGTGCGGTTGTCCAAGGGATGGACAACAAGGCGACAATTCGGGCAAATTTACCCCATCCGGTTGGGGGACCGTCCACCCCTGGCTAACCTGCGGGTATGGCCCTAGGAACCGCATCCACCAGGACGGACCGCGCGCGCACCGTGCGCGACATCCTCGCGACCGGCAAGACGACGTGCTCGTTCGAGTTCACCGCGCCGAAGACGCCCAAGGGTGAGCGGAGCCTGTGGAACGCGCTGCGCAGGGTCGAGGCCGTCGCCCCCGACTTCGTGTCGGTGACGTACGGCGCCGGCGGCACCACGCGGACGACCACGGTCAAGGAGACCCAGCAGATCGTCGTGGACACCACGCTCACGCCGGTCGCGCACCTCACCGCCGTGGACCACTCCATCGCCGAACTGCGCAACATCATCGGCCAGTACGCCGACGCCGGGATCCGCAACATGCTCGCCGTGCGCGGCGACCCGCCCGGCGACCCGATGGGCGCCTGGGTCCCGCACCCGGGCGGTCTGACGTACGCCGCCGAACTCGTCCGGCTCATCAAGGAGTCGGGCGACTTCTGCGTGGGCGTCGCCGCCTTCCCCGAGATGCACCCGCGCTCCGGCGACTGGGACACGGACGTCGCGCACTTCGTCGACAAGTGCCGGGCCGGCGCCGACTACGCCATCACGCAGATGTTCTTCGAGCCCGAGTCGTACCTGCGGCTGCGCGACCGGGTCGCGGGGGCCGGTTGTGTGACTCCGGTCATTCCCGAGGTTCTTCCGGTGACGAGCGTGAAGATGCTGGAACGCCTGCCCAAGCTCAGTAACGCCCACTTCCCGGACGCCCTGAAAGAGCGGATCCTCACAGCCAAAGACGATCCGGCCGCTGTACGCTCCATTGGCATCGACTTCGCCACGGAGTTCTGCGCCCGGCTGCTGGCCGAGGGAGTGCCCGGACTGCACTTCATCACGCTCAACAACTCCACGGCGACGCTGGAAATCTACGAAAACCTGGGTCTGCACCACCCGCCGCAGGCCTAGACCGGTCGCACCGATATACGACACACTGCGTAGCGGCCACTGGGAGAGGGGCGTACATGGGCTGGACGGTCCTCTACATCGCGTTCGGCATCGTCGCGTTGTGGCTGCTCGGTGAGGTGCTGCTGCAGTACAAGGCGCGGTTGCGCTGGCGACTGCTGGCCTTCGTGGGCTTCCTCGGCGTCGTCCTCGGCGTCCTGATCCCGTCGGTCGTCGTCATCGCGCTGGGCGCTGTCGCCTTCGCGGTCGGCCAGACCTACGTCACGCTCTCGTTCCGGCGCGGGTTCGCCGAGGGCTGGGCCTTCCGGCGCACGGACACGGACGCAGGGGCGGACGCCGGTGGCGCGAGCGGCCTCGTCGGCAAGCTGCCCAAGCGCCGTCGCGGCAAGGCCGAGCAGCAGGACCCGGCGTTCGACGTCACCGGCATGGAGGCGGCCGGGGCCGGCCCCGACGGCCCGTACGGCCCCGACAGCGACGCGTTCGGCCGGAACGACAACGCCTTCGGCGACCGGAACACGTTCGGCGACGACGACTACGACCAAGACGACGTCTTCACGCCCGCGGCCCGGGGCGGCGACCCGACGGCCGCCGAGACCACCTCCGTCTACGAGCCGCAGCCGATGCCCGACGAGACCGGCTCGTACGGCGTATACAGCGATGCCGCGTACGCCGCCGCGAACGGCCAGGCCCAGCCCCAGGACCAGTACGCGGCGGCCGGCCAGGGCGCGGACCAGAACTACGGCTACGACACGTACGCCGGATACCACCAGCAGCAGTACGGCTACGACGCCACCGGCGAGCAGCAGTACGCCGCCTACTCCGACCCGTACATCGGCACCCAGACCTACGGCGGCGGCTCCTACGACGCCGGCTACCAGCAGCAGTACGGGCAACAGGGCTACGGCCAGGAGCAGTACGGCAACGGCGGCTACGGGGAGACCCCGGCCGGCGGCGTCTGGGTCCCGCAGCAGCGCAACACCGACGACCCGCTCGGCGGTGAACTCCCGTCCGAGCAGCACCCGTACCCGTACCCGGGCGACGGACACCAGCAGGGGCAGGGGCAGGGCCAGGGCCAGGGGAACGGCTTCGACGAGCAGCAGTATCGGTTCTGACGGCCGCCGTCCGCCTCGGGACGCCCCCGCCCGACGGCTATCGGGGCCTCACTGCGAGCCCCGGAACTCCGGTCCCTCCACGATCAGGCCGGACACCAGCGCGCCCGACATACCCGCGTGCGGCAGTCCGCCGCCCGGGTGCGACCAGCCGCCGACGGTGAACAGGCCGTGCAGGCCCGTGGAGTTGGCGGGGTGCAGCAGCCGCCCCCCGGCCGCGGCCAGCGCCGGCGCCGGGACCGCCCCGCCCGCCGCGCCGGTCTCCCGCGCGATGTCGGCGGGGGTGCGCACTTCCTGCCACAGGACGCGGTCCCGCAGACCGGGGACGGCCCGCTCGGCGACGGCGAGCAGCGCGTCCACGTGCGCGTCGCGTATCTCCGCCCCGGCGGGAACGACGGCACTGAGCGTGACCGCCTCATGGTGGCCGTCGGGCACCAGCGCGGGGTCGTCGGGCCGCAGCACGGTCACCGTCGGCCGCGATGGCACCGACGGCGCCGCACCGAACAGGCTCTCCAACTCCCCCTCGCGGTCCGCCGTGTGCACCACCGTCCGGTGCGCGGCCCCCTCCGGCCGGGCGCCGCGCAGCGCGAGCAGCACGGTCAGCCGGCTGGGCAGGCCCTGCTGAGGCACCACTTCGCCGTCCGCGCGCGCGGGCAGGCCCTCGACACCGCCGGGGGCGACAACGAAGTCCGCCTCCGCCACCGCACCTCCCCCAGAGCCGAACGCCTGGGAGGCGCCCTCGGCCAACTCCACACCCCCCACGCGGCCGTCCTTCTCCAGAACCCGCGTGACCTCGGCGCCGAACACGAACGCGACCCGGCGCGCCAGACACCGCTCGTACACCGCGCGGGCGAGCTCCCGCATCCCCCCGCGCACGTACCACGTGCCGAAGGCGTGCTCCATGTACGGCAGGACGGCCGCGCTCGCCGGGGTGACCCGCGGGTCCAGGCCGTACGCGAGCGCGTGGCCCTCCAACAATGCGGTGAGCCGGGGGTCGCGCAGCTCCCAGGCGCCGACCTCGGCGAGGGTGCCCGCCTGCCGGGTGCGCAGCAGCCGCTTGTGCGGGACCGCCGGGTAGGGCTCGCGGTCGGCCAGCACCGACCAGTTCGACCACAGGGGTTCCTCCAGGAGCGGGCGGCGGGTGCGGTCCCACGCCTCGCGGGCCCGGACCAGGAAGTCGCCCCAGCGCTGCCCGGCCCGCGCCCCCAGTGCCTCGTCCAGCGCCGAGACGACCCCCGCGCGCGAGGCGTTCGGCAGGGACACCTCGGCGCCGTCCGCGAACACATGCCGTGCGGACGGGTCGACCTGGACCAGCTCGACGCAGGCCTCCAGCGGCTCCTTGCCGGTCTTGACGAACAGGTCGCGGTAGACGGCGGGGAGGGGGAGCAGACCCGGCCCGGTGTCGAAGCCGAAGCCGGCCCGCTCGAAGCGGCGCACCGCACCGCCGTACGTCTCAGTCCGCTCGTACACCGTCACCCGGTGGCCTGCCACGGCCAGCCGGGCGGCCGCCGACAGCGCGCCCATCCCGGCGCCGATCACCGCAATCCGTCCCATGCCCGCGACTTTATCGGCCGCCACTGACAGCGCCGTCGCGGGCCCGTGACCAGCGGCGTCTCACCAGGGCGGGGACTCCGTCCGCGCCGTCAGGCGGCGTTCCTCCCGCCGCTGCGCCCGGCGCCGAAGGAAGCGGCGGATCCGGGAGACGAGGAAGAACAGGACCGTCAGTCCGGCCAGCAGCAGGGCGCCCGCGATGATCGCGGCCGCGCCCGGGTGGAACATCGCGAACGTCACGATCCCGCCGACCCCGAGATCCTCGGCCAGGCTCACGATCACGTTGCTGAACGGCTCCGGGGAGGCGTTGACCGCCATCCGGGCGCCCGCCTTGACGGTGTGGCTGGCCAGCGCCGTCGAACCGCCGAGCAGCCCCGCCGCCACGTCCGAGAGCGAACCGCTCTGCCCCGCGAGGAGCGCTCCCACCCAGGCCCCGGCCAGCGGCCGGACCACCGTGTGCACCGAGTCCCACGCCGAGTCGACGTAGGGAATCTTGTCGGCGACCGCCTCGCACAGGAACAGGATGCCCGCGGCGACGAGCACCTCGGGGCGTTGCAACGTCTGCGGGATGTCGTCGCTCAGGCCGGTCGCACCGAAGACGCCGAGGAGCAGCACCACCGCGTAGGCGTTGACGCCGCTGGCCCAGCCGCTGGTGAACACGAGGGGGAGTACGGACACGGACGCGATCGTAACCAGTCGGCCGTGCGGCGTCCTGGGGATGAGTGCGCAGGCCTGAGTACGCGTACCTAGGGGGTGAGTTGAGTACGCGCGCGGATGGGGGCCGACCTGCGCGAACGGGAGAGTGGAGGCACGGAGAAGGGGCGCGGCTCCGGTACCGGCGACACGGGGCGCCGGAACGGAGCGGCCCTCGATCCGCTCCTTCCGCCGGCCAGTTCGGCGGGAGCGAGGCACGGGGGGCACCCCGGGGGAAGACCGAACGGGGGTTCAACGGGGGATCGGGGGAAACGGGGGAGCACGAGGAAGCGCCGGTTCGAGGCGGCCCACGGGGGACGTGGCCACCACGGACCGGCGCTTTCGTGTGCACGCGCGTGTGCCGTCCCTACCGGCCGCACGCGCGCGGGCCCCGTCAGCGGTGGCCGCTGACCCGCCCCTGCAGCAGCCGCGACAGCGCCGAGTGGACGTCGTCCAGGGACCGCTCCGGCTGGAAGGCCTGCCAGTCCAGGGCGGCCACCAGCACCATGCCGACCAGCGCGGCCGCCGTCAGCTGCACGTCGATCTCCTCGCTGAACTCGCCGTTCTCGATGCCCTCGCGCAGCACCCCCTCCACGACGGCCACCGCCTCCCGCCGGACCACCATGAGCGTGGACTGCCAGGCCCGGTTGGTGCGCCACAGCTCGGCCACGTAGAGCTGCGTGAACGACGGGTAGCGGTCGATGAAGACGAGGCCCGCGCGGACCATCGCGTCCAACGCGTCGACCTTGCTGCCGCCCTCCCGCGCCGTCCGCTCGGCGGCCTCCCGCAGCGAGGCGGTGAGGAGGCCCACGCCGTGCCTCAGCAGCTCCTCGAAGAGGACCGACTTGCTCGCGAAGTTGTAGTAGACGGTGCCCTTCGCCACGCCGGCCCGCTCGGCGATCTCGTCCACCGTGGTCGCGGAGAAACCCTGCTCGGCGATGAGGGTGACGGCCGCCTCGTAGAGCTTCTGCCGGGTGGTCTCGCGGCGGGTGCGGCCGCCCGGGGCGGTGCTGCTTTCCATGGTCCTGATTGTCACAGGAACGCGGCCTCCCGGACGCCTGATCCTCACAGGCTCAGCTCCGGGTGCAGCCGGTCCATCGTCCACACCTGGCGGCGGCGCGCCGACAGGGCCGTCAGCGCCAGGGCGCCCGCGGTGAAGGCGACGAGCACCACGCACGCGTGCCACACCGGTTCCAGGCCGCCGCCCGTGATGAGCCTCCTGAGGGCCTCGACGACGTAGCTCATCGGCAGGTAGGGGTGGATCGCGTTGAAGAAGCCGGGGCTGGTCTGCACGGGATACGTGCCGCCCGCCGACGTCAACTGCAGCATCAGCAGCGCGAGTACGAGAATCCGGCCCGCCGCTCCGAAGCGCGCGTTGAGCCACTGCACGAGGGCCGCGAAGCACGCCGTCACGAGGAACAGGAAGCCCACCGTGCCGGCCGCCCGCGCCGTCTCCAGGCCGATCGCCCAGTGCAGCACGGCCATCAACGCCGTCGTCTGCAGCACCCCGACCGCGACCACCGGCAGCCAGCCCGCCAGCGCGATCCGCCAGGCCGGGGCGCCCGCGGCGAGGGCGCGCCGGTTCATCGGCGCGATCAGCATGTACGCCACCATCGCGCCCACCCACAGCGACAGCGGGATGAAGTACGGGGCGAAGCCGGTGCCGTAGTTGGGCGCCTTGTGTAGGTCCTGGGAGGCGAGCTGCACGGGGTCGGCCATGACGGCGGTGCGCGCGTCGCGCTGCCGTCGGTCGTAGTCGGGGATCTGCTCGGCGCCGTCGTGCAGGCCGTCGGCGAGCTTCCCGGAGCCGTCGGAGAGCTTGAACATGCCGCCGTTGAGGTCCTCGGCGCCCGTCTCCAGCTTGCCGACGCCCGCGTCCAGGTCGACGGAGCCCGTCTTGGCCGTGCCGAGCCCGGTGTTCAGTTTCTCGGCGCCCTTGGCGACCTTCGCGGCGCCGGTGTTCAGCGCGTTGACCTTGGACACGGCGTCGGCGAGGTCCTCGGACAGGTGCGGGGCGCTGTCGGCGAGGGCCTGGGCCTGCGTCTGGAGGGTGGTGAGGTTCGTGCGGAGCGTCTTCAGGTCGCCGTCCTGGTCGGCGATGAGCGTGTTGAGGTCGTCGGCGACCTTCGCCACGTCGGCGGCGGCGTCCTTGGCCTTCGCCAGGTCGGCGCAGGCGGGGTCGGGCAGCAGCTGCGTCTCGCAGCGGGCCTTGTGGACGGTGGCGAGCGTGTCCGAGGCCGTGTGGGCGCCCTCGGCGGCGGTCGGCGCCGCCTTCACCAGGGTGTCCAGGTTGTCGCCGATCACCTTGGCGGAGTCGGCGACCAGCTGGGCGGTGTTCCCGATGGTCTTCTCGTTGTCCTTCAGGTAAGGCCCCACCGCATCGGCGACCCCGTTGACCTTGTCGGCGAGCGTCTGGGTGCCGTCCGCGACCTTCTGCGAGCCGTCCTGCAGGTTGTCGGCGCCCGTGTCGAGCTTCGTCAGCCCCTTCGTCAGCTTGCCGCTGCCGTCCTTGGCGTCGCTCAGCCCGTCGGCGAGGTCCTTGGAGCCCGCCTCGGCCTTCCCGATGCCGCCCTTGAGGTCGTCGGCCCCGTCGGCGGCCTTCGCGGTCGCGCCGTGAATGTCGGAGAACGACACGAAGATCTTGTCCAGGAAGGACCGCGAGGCCTTCGTGGACGCGGCCGTGCGCACCTCGTTGAAGACGGTCCGCGAGATCTGCCCGACGATGTAGTTGTTCGCGTCGTTCGTGCGCACCTGAAGGGCGCTCGTGGCGGGGGAGGCGCCCGCGCTGGAGGCGATGCGCCGGCTGAAGTCGGCCGGCATGGTCAGCGACAGGTAGTACCGGCCGTCCTCCACGCCCGCGCGTGCCTCGGCCGCACTCACCTCGTGCCAGTCGAAGACCTCGCTGTCGCGCAGGCCCTGGGCGAGGTCGTCCCCGGCGCTGATCCGCTTCCCGTCGGCGGTCGCCCCCTGGTCGTCGTTCACGAGCGCCACGGGAATCCGGTCGAGCCTGCCGTACGGGTCCCAGAAGGACCACAGGTACAGCGCGCCGTACAGCAGGGGCAGCAGCAAGAGCGCGACGAGCGCGGCCCGGGGGAGTCGGCCCCGGCCGAAGCGCCGGAGCTCAAGCGCGGCCAGTCTCGGCGAGCGCATCCGCCTTCTCCTCTCCCTGCTCGGGTTCCTTCTCGGGTTCCTGTTCGGCCGCCGTGTCGGCCTCCTGGCCGGCGGTGACGGCGTCCGCGCGCGTGGCGACCGGGACGGTGCCCTCGGGAGCCTCGCCGCACACCGCGAGGACCGTCGTGCCCGCCTCGGCGAGGGACCTGAGCAGCGACCAGGCGGGTTCCTGTTCGGCCGCCGTGTCGGCCTCCTGGTCGGCGGGGACGGCGTCCGTGCGCGTGGAGAGCGGGACGGCGCCCTCAGGGGCCTCGCCGCACACCGCGAGGACCGTTGTGCCCGCCTCGGCGAGGGACCTGAGCAGCGACCAGGCCTCCTCCCGCTCGGCGGCCGTCAGCTTCAGGTCGACGTCGTCGACGCCGAGCAGGCCGGGACGCCCGATGAGCGCCAGCGCCACGGACAGCCGCAGCGCTTCGAGGCGCTCCAGATCCCGGACGGCGGTCCGCGTTCCCTTGGGCAGGGCCTCGGGGTCGAGCCCGGCGGCGGCGAGCGCGGTCTCGATCCGCAGCCGCGCCCTCGTCACCCGCTCCGCGCGCGGGCGCAGCAATTCCCGTACGGAGCCGCCGAACCTCCGTTCCAGCAGCGCCCGCTCGCGCAGGTGCTCCCCGACGGTCAGGGCCGGTTCGAGGTCGGTGACCCCGGCGACGTGCGCGAGTCCGGCGACGCGCCGCGCGGCCGCCCGTTGCCTCGGCAGCCGTGCCCCGCCCACGGTCGCCGTCCCTTCGGTGGCCTTCATCCGTCCGGTGAGGGCGAGCAGCAGGCTCGTCCGGCCGGAGCCGGACGGCCCTTCGATCGCGATCAGCGAGCCCGGCTCCGCGTCGACGCCGATGCCGCGGAACACCCACCCGCGAGGGCCTCGGAGCCCGAAGCCGTCGGCTGTGACACCGACTCCGTCCACTGGTCCCCCTGAGAACCCGAATTTGAACTGACTGGTCAGTGCAAAAACTAACCCGAACCTTCGAGTGAAGCAAAAGCCCAGGTCAGAACGGATTGTCAGTGGCATACCGCACGATGGGCACATACGGCACCCCCGTATGAGGACGTGCCGTCAACAGACGACAGGAGGCTCGTCATGGCCCACCACCACGCAGCCGCCGCACACCGGCGCCGCGCCACCGGCCCTGCCCCCTCACTGACCGGCCCCGCGAGCGACGTGCACCCCGTGCTGCGCCGCACCACGGCCCCGCCCGCCGCCCTCGACCTCCTCGCCCAGGCCCGCGCCGGGCTGGACGAGGCGGCCCTCCTCGAAACCCCCAACGAGCGCTACGCCACGGCCCACCTCGCGGCCCTGCGCACCGCGGCAGCCGTGCTCGCCGCCCGGGGCCGCCCCGAACCCTCCCCCCGCCGCCGGGCCCGCATCCGCAGCGCCTGGGAAGTGCTCCCCGAGATAGCGCCCGAACTCACCGAGTGGAGCGCGCTGTTCGCCTCCGGGGCCCGGCGCCGTGCCCGGGCCGAGGCGGGCATCCAGGGCGCGGCGAGCCGCCGGGACGCCGACGACCTGATCCGTGACGTGGCGATGTTCCTCCGCCTCGTCGAACGCATGCTGGTGCTCCAGCCGATCCTGCCCCAGCCACGCCAGGAAGGGCGCCGGGAAGAGGGCGATCCGGGCGGCTCCGGCGCGGAGCGCGCCCTGCCGGACGCGGGCTGAGGCGCCCTGCCGGACGCGGGCCGGCGCGGCCCGCCGCCGTGCCGCGCCACCAGGCCCGGGCAGGGCGCGGGAGCCGAGGCGGAGGCAATAAGGTGGAAGGCGCCTGAAGCCTTCCCGCGGCCCGCCCGAACCCCGGGCCGGACCGGTTCCGGGGAGGCAGCCCGTTCGCTCCGCCGCGCAAGAGGCGGTGCCGCGCCGAGGAGTCAACTGCCGTGTCGGACCCGATGCGCCCGCCCGCCTCCCACCCTCGACCCCGCGCCTCTCTCCGTACCGCCGTGGTCTGGGAGGTCCTTCAGGACGCCCTCGAACGCCGGGTGAAGGCGACCGGCCGTGAGTCGCTGGACGTCCTCGACACCGGCGGCGGCAGCGGCAACTTCGCGGTGCCCGCCGCCCTCCTCGGGCACCGGGTCACCGTCGTCGACCCCAGCCCCAACGCGCTGTTCGCCCTGGAACGCCGCACCGCCGAGGCCGGCGTCGCCGACCGCGTGACGGGCGTCCAGGGCGACGCCCACGGACTCTTCGACGTGGTCGACCGCGGTGGCTACGACGCCGTTCTGTGCCACGGCGTCCTGGAGTACGTCGACGACCCGGCCGAGGGCGTCCGCAACGCGGTGGCCGCCCTGCGCTCCGAGGGCGTCCTCAGCCTCCTCGCCGCCGGCCTCGGCGGCGCCGTGCTCGCGCGAGCTCTCGCCGGCCACTTCAAGGAGGCCCGCCAGGCCCTCGCCGACCCCGACGGCCGCTGGGGCGCGGGCGACCCCGTGCCGCGGCGCTTCACCGCCGAGCAGCTCACCGAACTCGTCGAGGGCGCGGGCCTTCGGGTCGGCGCCGTCCACGGCGTGCGGGTCTTCGCCGACCTCGTCCCCGGCGTGCTCGTGGACACCGAGCCGGGCGCCCTGGAGGCCCTGCTGAAGCTGGAGGAGGCCGCCGCCGAACTCCCCGCATTCCACTCCGTGGCCACCCAGCTCCATGTGCTCGGTGAGACGCGGGGGACCGAAGGGGCCTGAGCGCCTCCCGGGGCGCACCCCTGATCAGGGCCTTGGCTGGGCATGGAGTACGCCACAGGCCCCCCGTTCCGGCGCTGTGCGCCGTATGATCGAGGGAGACCGCCCGGCATGACGGGTCGGCCGCCGGGGAATGGAAACCTCAGCGAGCCGGGACGTCCATGACGGGCTCCGGTTGGCCAATTGGCGTAGAGGGGCGGGTTTCACGGGGGCGATTCCCTGCCTATCCTGAAGGGACCCCCCGGGTCGCCCCGGCGACTGCACGATGAGGAGGACTCCGTGCCGCTCTCGGAGCACGAGCAGCGCATGCTCGAGCAGATGGAGCGAGCGCTGTACGCCGAAGATCCCAAGTTCGCGTCGGCGCTCGAGGGAAGCGGGCTGCGTACGTACACCCGGCGGCGGGTCTACCAGGCGGTCGCTGGCTTCCTCGTGGGAATCGCGCTCCTCATGGCCGGTATGGTCGCGAAACAGGTCTGGCTGAGCGTGGTGGGCTTCCTCGTCATGCTGGGCTGTGCGGTGCTCGCCGTGACCGGCTGGCGCAAGGCGCCCAAGCCGGGCGAACAGCCCGCGGCCGGTGTCTCGGGCACCCCGCACACCCGCGGTCAGGTTCGGCAGAAGCGCTCGATGATGGACCGGATCGAGCAGCGCTGGCAGCGCCGGCGTGACGAGCAGGGCGGCCACTGACACCGCCCGTACCCGAACGACGTTGAGGGGGCGACCACCCGGCCGGGTGGTCGCCCCCTCAACGTGTGTACTGCCCCCTCGCGCATGTCCTGCCGCAGACGCCCTTCCCCTGCCGCAGAGCGGCGGGAGCCCAGCCGTTCTGCGGCCGGTGCCCAGCCGTTCTGCGGCCGGAGGTCAGCCGCTCTGCTGGCCGGAGGGCCGGCGCACCAGAGCCGTCAGACGGGCCGCCCAGGACGCCTTGAGGGCCGTCCAGCGGTCGCTCAGGTCCCAGACCGCGCGGACGGCGGATCGGGGCGCCACGACGGCACGGACGCGCGTGGTCCAGTCGGCCTTCTCCCGCAGAGCCCCCCGGACCTTGCGGACCTCGTCGGCCAGCCCGGCCTCGGCCCTCGGCTCCGGGGCGTACAGCACCTGCTCCACGGCGCCCGCGATCCGGTGCACCGCACGGCCCACCGTGTCGTCGAGCTCCCCGGTCCGGACGATCCGCGCCGCCGCACGCCGCGGCGTCAGCGCCTCGTCCGGCTCGATGCCGTAGTCCCATGCCGTGTCGGTGAGCTCGCGCCACACCGCCAGGACGTGCCCCACGGCCGCCTCACCGGCTTCCTGCGCCGGCACGTCCAGCAGCACCGCCGGACCGGCGTCGTCCGCCTGCCGCCCGTCGCGGCCCTTGCGACGGGCCGGGGGAGCCCCGGACGCCGCGGACGCGGAGTGCTGGGCGGACGCCAGCCGCACCGAACGCCGCCTCAGCCGCCACAGCATCGGCAGCAGCGGCAGAGCGAGCGCCGAGGCCCCCAGCAGCGTCCAGCCGGCGATCTCGTACCACGGGGTACCGCCGCCGCCCTGGCCCGCCTGGTCCACCGGCAGCGCGGCGGCGCAGCCCTCGAGCTTCTTGTCCTCGGCCGAGCAGCTGGTGCTCGCCGAGGGCTGGGCCGACGGCGCCGCGTTCGCCGAGCGCGAGGCCTGCGGCAGGTCCGGGACCGTCGTGCCCGAGGTGTCCGGCAGCGTGTACGTGGGCGTCGTGCCCCGGGTCGGGGTCGGCTCGAAGCGGGTCCAGCCCACGCCCTCGAAGTACAGCTCCGGCCAGGCGTGCGCGTCCTTCAGGCTCACCGCCACCGAGCCGTCCGCCTGCGGGGACCCCGGCGCGAAGCCCACCGCGACCCGCGCCGGTATGCCCAGCGTGCGGGCCATCGCGGCCATCGCGAAGGAGAAGTGCACGCAGAATCCCTGCTTGTCCCGCAGGAAGCGGGCGATCGCGCCCGGCCCGCTGCCGACCTCGACCTGGGTGTCGTACTCGAAGCCGCCCGTCACCGCGAAGTAGTCCTGGAGCTTGACCGCCTTCTCGTAGTCGCTCGTCGCGCCCTTGGTGATCTCACCGGCCTGCTCCCCCACAATCTTCGGCAGGGAGTCGGGGACCTTGGTGTAGTCCCTCCGAATCGAGCCGGGCGCCTTGGCAGCCGAGGCCAGCTGCTCCGCCGTCGGCTGCACGTCGAGGCTCGTCACCTGGTACGTCTTGCCGCTGGTGTTCTGGCCGTGGTCGCCGACCAGGGTCATGCCGACCGGCTCGTACCGCCAGTTGCCCTTGATCTGCACGCTGCTGGGCGGGTAAGGCATCGGCAGCCAGTCCTGGGCGTAGCCGGAGGCGGCCGCGATCCGGGTCGTGATCTCCGCGCGCTTGATCTCGGAGCCCAGGCCGGTGGGCGTGGGGAACTTGTCCGGCACGGCGACGATGTGGCGCTTCGCGGGCTTCCACGTGGTGCCGTCGAAGTCGTCCAGGGACACGATCCGCAGATACAGGTCCGAGGTGTTGCTGGTGTCGGTGCGCAGGGTCAGGACCGTGCGGTCCTCGTCCACGTTCAGGCTGTCGCGCAGCGACACCAGCGGGTTCACCGCGGAGATCGTGCCCCCGCTGCCGTTGCCCGCGCCGACGCCCGTGCCCGCCCCGTCCAGCAGGCCGCCCTGAATCGCCGGCAGCGGCAGCAGCGGCACCACCAGGGCGACGCCCAGCGCGGCCATGCCGATGCGTCGGCCGGTGCGCACCGGGGCCACCGGGCCGGGCGGCGTGCCCGCGGCGCGCGGAGCCCCGCCGAAGACCCGGCCCCACTGCGAGAGCCGCTCCCGGCCCTCGGCGAGCAGCAGCATCAGATAGCCGGCGGCGGCGACCAGGAACCACAGCCAGTCGGCCGCCCCGTCGGACAGGCCCGCGGCGACCGAGTACAGCGCCAGCAGCGGCAGTCCGGCCGGGGCCGCGTTGCGGAACGTCACCGCGAGGGTGTCCACCGCCAGGCCGATGACCAGCACCCCGCCGATCACCATCAGCCGGATGCCGTCGGACAGCGGGGCCGGGATCGCGTACCGCCCGACGTCGTCGGCGCCCGTCTGGAGCAGATCGCCGAAGTACCGGAACGTCTCCGGGCCGGGGATCAGACCGGCCAGGGCGTGCTCCCGGGCGAAGACCAGGGTCAGCAGCACCAGCGTGACCAGGGCCTGGGCGGCCACGGTCAGCGGCCGGGCCAACGGCACCCGCCGGGTCGCCGCGCCCACCCCGGACTGGATCGCCAGCAGGAACGCCGCCTGCAGAAGCCACGTAGCCGGCTCCACCAGGGGCAGCAGGGCGCACGAGGCCAGCAGCGTCGCCGCCGCGGAGCACAGCGTCAGTCGAGCCCGCCCGCTCATGCGCCTCCCTCCCCGCCGCTCGCCGCGCCCGCCGTCAGCACGCCCGCCCGGTCGCGGTCCGCCTGGCGCCACAGCTCGTTCAGCGAAGCGCCCCGCGGCACGCTCAGGGCCGTCCAGCCCGCCTCGCGCAGCATCCGCAGCCGCTCCTCCTGCCTGTTCATCGGATCGGGCCCGCTGTTCGGTTCACGCACCCAGCTGTCGCCGTCCAGGAGGAAGGCGACCGCGCCTCCGCTGCGCTGGCGCATCTTCGCGGCAACCGCCGCCTCTTCCTCGTCGAGGTCGCCGAGGAACGCCACCAGCAGCCCCTCGTTGCCGCCGCGCAGCACGTCGTACGCCCGGGACAGGCCCGTGCCGTCGGAGTGGTCGACCACCGCGAGGGTGTCCATCATCAGCCCGGCCGCGTCCGCCGACTCCTGGTTGGCCCCGGCGAACCCGTCGGCGCCCTCGCCGGGCACCGAGTTGCCCGTGTCCGTCAGCAGCCGTACCGAGAAGCCCCGCTCCAGCATGTGCACCAGCACGGACGCGGCGCCCGAGACCGCCCACTCGAAGGCCGAGTCCGGGCCCGAGCCCTGGTAGGCCAGGCCCCGGGTGTCCAGGAGGACCGTGCAGCGGGAGCGCTGGGGCTGTTCCTCGCGGCGCACCATCAGCTCGCCGTAGCGCGCGGTGAGACGCCAGTGCACGCGGCGCAGGTCGTCGCCGTAGCGGTAGCCGCGCGGGATCACGTCGTCCTCGCCGGCCAGCGCCAGCGAGCGCTGCCGCCCGTCGCCGTACCCCTTGGCTTCGCCGGTCAGCCGGACCGGGGACAGCGCCTCGACGCGCGGGATCACCGTCAGCGTGTCGTACGTCGAGAAGGAGCGGGTCAGTTCGCACATGCCGAACGGGTCGTTCAGCCGCAGCTGGAGCGGGCCCAGCGGGTAGCGGCCGCGCAGGTCGGAGCGGACCCGGTAGGACACCTCGCGACGGCCGCCCGCCTCCACCCGGTCCAGGACGAAGCGGGGGCGCGGGCCGAGCACGTACGGCACCCGGTCCTGGAGCATCAGCAGGCCGGTGGGCAGCCGCGAGACGTTGTCCATCCGCAGATGGACGCGGGCCTCGCTGCCGGCGGGCACGCGCGCGGGGGAGAGCCGGCGGCTGCCGGCCACCCGGTAGCGGGTGCGGTAGACGACGGCCGCGCAGATCAGCGGCAGCGCGGCCAGCAGCAGCCCGACCCGCAGCAGGTCGGGCTGTCCGAGCACGTAGGCGCAGATGGCGGCGGCGATGCCGGCGGCCAGGAAGGAGCGGCCGCGGGTGGTCAGCCCGGCCAGGGCCGTCCGCGCACCGTTCTTCACGCCCTCGCCGCGGCCGGTCGACGGCTGTCCGGTCCCCCCGGTGGTCATCACAGCCTCCGCGGCTGCTGCTGGCCGTACGCCTGTGTGCCGTGGCCCAGCCCGTACCCGTGCTGCTGGGGGGTGGCCGGTACCGGGGTGCGCTGGATGATCTCCTCGACGACCTGCTCGGCCGTGCGGCGGTTCAGCTGGGCCTGCGCGGTGGGCAGCAGACGGTGGGCCAGCACGGCCACGGCGAGGTTCTGGACGTCGTCCGGCAGTGCGTAGTCCCGGCCGCTGAGGGCGGCGGTCGCCTTGGCGGCGCGCACCAGGTGCAGCGTCGCGCGCGGGGACGCGCCGAGTCTGAGGTCGGGGTGGGTGCGCGTGGCGGTGACCAGGTCGACCGCGTAGCGGCGGACCGAGTCGGCGACGTGGACGCCGCGGACGGCGTCGATCAGCTTCACGATCTCGTGCGCGTGGGCGACCGGCTGGAGGTCGTCCAGGGGGTTGACCCCGCCGTGCACGTCGAGCATCTGCAGCTCGGCCTCGGGGCTCGGGTAGCCGATGGAGACGCGGGCCATGAAGCGGTCGCGCTGCGCTTCGGGCAGGGGGTAGGTGCCCTCCATCTCGACCGGGTTCTGCGTGGCCACCACCATGAACGGGCTGGGCAGCTCGTACGTCGTCCCGTCGATGGTGACCTGGCGCTCCTCCAGCGACTCCAGGAGCGCCGACTGCGTCTTGGGCGAGGCGCGGTTGATCTCGTCGCCGATCACGATCTGCGAGAAGATCGCGCCCGGCTTGAACTCGAAGTCCCGGCGCTGCTGGTCCCAGATGGAGACACCGGTGATGTCCGAGGGCAGCAGGTCGGGCGTGAACTGGATACGGCGCACCGAGCAGTCGATGGACTTCGCCAGCGCCTTGGCGAGCATCGTCTTGCCGACGCCCGGCACGTCCTCGATCAGCAGATGCCCCTCGGCGAGGAGCACGGTCAGCGAAAGCCGTACGACCTCGGGCTTGCCCTCGATCACTCCTTCCACCGAACTGCGGACGCGCTCCACAGTGGCGGTCAGATCTGTGAGGCTCGCTCGTTCGTCATAGGTCGTCACCCGGCCCTCCTCGGCCCAAAACTTTCTCCGGGCCGACGCTCTGTGCGGCAAACCGGCCCACCCCGAATCACGGACGCCGTTCGCAAAGTGCTCAGCGTGGCGTCACACCCGCATTCTTGCTGCCGTTACCGATTCGTGTCACTCGCCTGTGGACAACTGTCCGTGATATGTCGGTGTTATGGCTGTTTGGGCATCCGAGGGGCGGAAATCAACAGCGGAATGACAGTGATCACGAGGGGTCGATCTCGCGCAGCAGGCCCGTCTTCACGTCGAACACGAAGCCCCGCACGTCGTCGGTGTGCATCAGGAACGGCGATGTGCGCACCCGCTGCATCGACTGCCGGACGTCCTGGTCGACGTCCCGGAAGGCCTCCACGGCCCAGGCCGGACGCTGACCGACCTCCATCTCCAGCTCGGTACGGAACTCCTCGGTGATCGCCTCCAGACCGCAGCCGGTGTGATGGATCAGTACGACGCTGCGGGTACCCAACTTGCGCTGACTGATGGTGAGCGAGCGGATCACGTCGTCGGTGACCACCCCGCCCGCGTTGCGGACGGTGTGGCAGTCGCCGAGTTCCAGGCCCAGCGCGGCGTGCAGGTCGAGACGGGCGTCCATGCAGGCCACGACGGCCACGCGCAGGACGGGACGGGCGTCCATGCCGGGATCGGTGAACGCGGCGGCGTACCGCTCGTTCGCGTCGACGAGCCGGTCGGTCACGGTGCCGCCGCGTATGGCGCTTTCGGACTCTGCGGGTACGGATGCGGAAGTCGTCATAACCATGACGTTACTGGTCACAGGCCGTGCAAGCCTCTTGTGAGAAGGGAAAAAGAGCGTCATCACGCGTGTTTTGTGAGGTAGGCCACCCCCGCCCCGGCGACGCGCAGGCCGGTTGATTGACCGCGAGACACCGTGGACTAAAGTGGCGCGAAGCGGGAGGCGGCCATCACTTCGGCGATCTCACCGCTGGATTCCAACCCGCGCCGGCAGGCCTTCCCCTCACCGGAGGGCGGGGACCGGTGGTGCGTATCCCCGCCGGATCTGAGAGGGCCCCTTGAGCCAGAGTCGACATGTCCCGGTGATGCTCCAGCGGTGCCTGGACCTGTTGGCCCCCGCCCTGCAGCGGCCCGGAGCGGTCGTCGTCGACTGCACGCTGGGTCTGGGCGGGCACAGCGAGGCCCTGCTGACGCAGTTCCCCGAGGCCCGGCTCGTCGCCCTCGACCGCGACAAGGAGGCCCTGCGCCTGTCCGGTGAGCGCCTCGCTCCCTTCGGCGAGCGCGCCACCCTCGTGCACGCGGTCTACGACGAACTCCCCGACGTACTGGACCGGCTCGGCCTCGCGCGCGTGCAGGGCGTCCTGTTCGACCTCGGCGTCTCCTCCATGCAACTCGACGAGGCCGACCGCGGCTTCGCCTACGCCCAGGACGCCCCGCTCGACATGCGCATGGACCAGACGACCGGCATCAGCGCCGCCGAGGTCCTCAACACCTACCCGCCCGGCGAACTCGTCAGGATCCTGCGGGCGTACGGCGAGGAGAAGCAGGCCAAGAGGATCGTCTCGGCGATCGTGCGCGAGCGCGACAAGGAGCCGTTCACCAACAGCGCGCGCCTCGTCGAGCTGATCCGGGGCGCGCTGCCGCAGGCCGCCAAGCGCACCGGCGGCAACCCCGCCAAGCGCACCTTCCAGGCGCTGCGCATCGAGGTCAACGGCGAACTCTCCGTACTGGAGCGGGCGATCCCGGCCGCCGTGCAGGCGCTCGACGTGGGCGGACGGATCGCCGTCCTGTCGTACCACTCGCTCGAAGACCGGCTGGTCAAGCAGGTGTTCGCGGCCGGCGCCGCCAACACCGCGCCGCCCGGACTGCCGGTCGTGCCCGAGCGCTACCAGCCGCGACTCAAGCTGCTCACCCGTGGTGCCGAACTTCCCACCGAGGAAGAGGTCGCCGAGAACCGGCGCGCCGCCCCGGCGCGACTGCGCGGGGCCGAGCGAATCAGGGAGTCCATCGAATGACGGGCGTGAGCCGAGGGTCCGCAATTCCACCTGGGGGTGGGCGTGTGAACAGGAAACCCGAACTGAAGGGGAGGGCCGCCCGGCTCGCGCGGCTCTTTCCGGCCGGCCCGCAGCAGGCGGCCCGCACTCCGTTCGTCCTCCTCGTCGTCCTCCTCCTCGGCGGCGGCCTCATCGGACTGCTCGTGATGAACTCCGCGCTCAGCGAGGGCTCGTTCAGGATGGACGACCTCCAGAAGGACACCAAGAGCCTCACCGACGAGGAGCAGGCGCTCCAGCGGGACATCGACTCCTACTCCGCCCCGGACGCCCTCCAGCGCCGCGCACGCGAACTCGGCATGGTCCCGGGCGGGGACCCGGCGTTCCTGAACCCCGACGGCACCGTGAAGGGCGTCCCCTCGGCCGCCGCCCAGCAGTCCGCGCAGGACGTTCCGGTCGTCGTACGGCCGCCGGAGGCCATCACGCTCTCCCAGACGATCGCGTCGCCGTCCTCCGCGACCCCCACGACCCCCACGTCCTCCGCGTCCTCCGCGCCGAGCGACCCTCCGGCCCAGAACAGCGCCCCGACCGCAGCCGCCCCCGAGACCCCCGGCAGGTGACGGAAGTGTCCGACAGGGAACCGCCCCGCCGGCGCGTGCCCGGCCCCGCCCGGCCCGCCCGCCCCGCCTCCGCCCAGCGGCGCCCGGGACCCGGCGCCCGCCCGGCCCGCCGTCCGACCGCCCCCGCCCCCCGACCCGCGCCCGTGATCCGGCTCGGCAGCCCCCGCCCCCGGCTGCGCATGGTGGGCCTCGCGCTCGCCCTGGTCCTCCTCGCCTTCGTCGTCCGCCTGCTCCAGGTGCAGGCCGTCGACGCGAGCACCTACACCGCCAAGGCCGAGCAGAACCGGTACATCGGCCGGGTGCTGCCCGCCGAGCGCGGCGAGATCACCGACCGCAGCGGCATCTCCTTCGCGACCAGCGAGGACGCGTACGACATCACGGCCGACCCCACGATGTTCAACCGCAAGCAGCTGAAGGTCGGCGACGGCCCCGAACAGGCGGCCGCGCTCCTCGCGCCGATCCTCGGCCAGGAGCAGTCCGCGCTCGTGCGCAAGCTGCGGCCCAAGGACCCGACCGCGCGGTACACGATGCTCGCCGGCCGGCAGACCCCGCAGGTCTGGAAGCAGATCAAGGACCTGAAGTCGGCGCTCGCCACGAAGGCGGAGGCGGACAGCTCCACGGTCAACGTCCTCGCGGGCGTGCTCGCCGTCCCCAGCACCAAGCGCGTGTACCCCAACGGCGAGCTCGCCGCCGGGATACTGGGCTGGGTCAACGCCGACGGCAAGGGCGGCGGCGGCATCGAGCAGCAGCTGAACACGACCCTGGCCGGTCAGGACGGCAAGATCCGCTACGCCCAGTCCGGTGGGCGTCAGGTGCCCACCGCGGGCTCCACCGAGACCCCCGCGGTGCCCGGCTCCGACGTCGAGCTGACGATCGACCGGGACATCCAGTGGGCCGCGCAGAACGCCATCACCGAGCAGGTGAAGGAGTCCGCGGCGGACCGCGGCTACGTCATCGTCCAGGACACCCGCACCGGCGAGATCCTCGCCATGGCCAACTCGCCCGGCTTCGACCCGGGCGACCTCTCCCAGGCCCACTCCGCGGACCTGGGCAACGCCGCCGTCCAGGACGCCTACGAGCCCGGCTCCACCGCCAAGGTCATGTCGATGGCCGCCGTGCTGGAGGAGAACGCCGCGACGCCGCTGACGCACGTCACCGTGCCCAACCGGCTGCACCGCGGCGACCGGCTCTTCCAGGACGACATCGACCACCCCACCTGGTACCTCACCCTCAACGGCGTGCTCGCCAAGTCCAGCAACATCGGCACCATCCTGGCCACCGGCCAGCTCGGCAAGACGCAGGCCGAGGCCAACCGGGTCCTCTACTCCTACCTGCGCAAGTTCGGCATCGGCGGCCCCACCGGGCTCGGCTTCCCCGGCGAGACCAAGGGCATCCTCGCCGCGCCCGCCGCGTGGTCGACCTCGCAGCAGTACACGATTCCCTTCGGCCAGGGCATGTCCCTGAGCGCGCTGCAGGCGGCCTCCGTGTACTCGACCATCGCCAACGGCGGCGTCCGCGTCGAGCCCACCCTGGTGCGCGGCACCAAGGGTCCGGACGGCCGCTTCACCCCCGCCGAGGCGCCCGCCAAGTCCCGTGTCGTCAGCCAGAAGACGGCGAAGACCCTCGCCCAGATGCTGGAGTCGGTCGTGGACGACGAGCAGGGCACCGGCGCCAAGGCGCGCATCCCCGGCTACCGCGTCGCGGGCAAGACCGGCACCGCAAACCGCGTGGATCCGGCCACCGGCACCTACAAGGGCTACACCTCGTCGTTCGCCGGCTTCGCGCCCGCCGACAACCCCCGCGTCACCGTGTACTGCGCCATCCAGAACGCCACCAAGGGCAGTTACTTCGGCGGCCAGATCTGCGGTCCCGTCTTCAAGCAGGTCATGGAGTTCGCCCTGAAGACCCTGCAGGTCCCGCCGACCGGCGCGAAGGCCGCGAACCTCCCGGTCTCCTTCACGCCCTGACCGCCCGCACCCTTCGTCCCCCGCCCGCCTCCGACCCCCGCCCGCCCCTGTTCAGCGCCGAACAAGCCAGGAACCGACCCGTGACCATGATCACTCCCGACCCCGGGAACCACGCACCGCCCGCGGCGCCCAGTGCGCCCTCGCTTCGCCCGCAGGGCGGTGCGCCCGGTACGCTCACCGCCGTGCCACACGCTGATCAGTCCCAAATCACCCAGAAGGGCGCTTCCGTGACATATCCGGGACCGCCCAGGCCGGCCCAGGTCTCCGCCACACCCCTCGCGGAGCTCGCCGATCAGCTGGACGCAGAGCGGCCGGAGAGCGCCGCCGAGGTCACGGGCATCACCCACGACTCGCGCGCGGTCCGCCCCGGTGACGTGTACGCCGCCCTCCCGGGCGCCCGCCTGCACGGCGCCGACTTCGTCACGCAGGCCGCGGGCCTCGGAGCGGTCGCCGTCCTGACCGACCCCACCGGCGCCGAGCGCGCCGCCGCGACCGGCCTGCCGGTCCTGGTGGTCGACGACCCGCGCGGGCGGATGGGCGAGCTGGCGGCCACGATCTACGGCCACCCCGGCCGCGACCTGCTGCAGATCGGCATCACCGGCACCTCGGGCAAGACCACCACCGCCTACCTCGTCGAGGGCGGCCTGAAGTCCGTCAGATCCGCCGGGCTCATCGGCACCGTCGAGATGCGCATCGGCGACGAACGCATCAAGTCCGAGCGCACCACCCCCGAAGCCACCGACCTCCAGGCGCTGTTCGCCGTCATGCGCGAGCGCGGCGTCGAGGCGGTCGCCATGGAGGTCTCCAGCCACGCGCTGGTCCTCGGCCGGGTCGACGGCTGCGTCTTCGACATCGCCGTCTTCAACAACCTCAGCCCGGAGCACATGGAGTTCCACTCCGGCATGGAGGACTACTTCGGGGCCAAGGCGCAGCTGTTCACCCGGAAACGCAGCAAACTCGGCGTGGTCAACTTCGACGACGAGTACGGCCGCCGGCTGGTCCAGGAGGCCGAGGTCCCCGTCGTCACCTTCTCCGCCGAGGGCCACCCCGACGCCGACTGGCGCGCCGTGGACGTCGAGGTCGGACCGATGGACTCGACGTTCACCGTCGTCGGCCCCGAAGGCGTGCGGGTCGCGGCCAGGTCGCCGCTGTCGGGCTCCTTCAACGTGGCGAACACGCTCGCCGCGATCGTCTCCCTCGCCGTCGCCGGCCTCGACCCGCAGACCGCCGCCGACGGCGTCGCCGCCGTGCCGGGCGTGCCGGGCCGCCTGGAGCGCGTGGACGCCGGCCAGGACTACCTCGCGGTCGTCGACTACGCGCACAAGACCGACGCCGTCGAGTCGGTCCTGAAGGCGCTGCGCAAGGTCACCAAGGGCCGGCTGCACGTCGTCCTCGGCTGCGGCGGCGACCGGGACCGCACCAAGCGCGCCCCGATGGGGGCCGCCGTCGCACGGCACGCCGACACCGCCGTGCTGACCTCCGACAACCCCCGCTCCGAGGACCCCCTCGCGATCCTCGCGACCATGCTCGAGGGCGCGGCGTCCGTGCCCGCGCACGAGCGCGGCGAGGTCCTGCTGTTCGAGGACCGGGCCGCGGCGATCGCCGCCGTCGTCGCCCGCGCGCACGCCGGGGACACCGTGCTGGTCGCGGGCAAGGGCCATGAGCAGGGCCAGGACATCGCCGGCGTCGTCCGTCCGTTCGACGACCGCCAGGTGCTTCGCGAAGCTATCCAGCAGACCCAGGGATGAACTTGTGATCGCCCTCTCCCTCGCCGAGATCGCAGCAGTCGTCGGCGGGCAGACGCACGACATACCGGATCCGTCCGCGCAGGTCACCGGACCGGTCGTCCGGGACTCCCGCGAGGTGGAGCCCGGCAGCCTCTTCGTCGCCTTCGTCGGCGAACACGCGGACGGCCACGACTACGCGGCCGCGGTCGTCGAGGCGGGCGCGGCGGCCGTACTGGCCTCGCGGCCCGTCGGCGTCCCCGCGATCGTCGTGGACGACGTCCAGGCGGCGCTCGGCGCCCTCGCCCGGCACGTCGTGCACAAGCTCGGCACGACGCTCGTCGCGCTCACCGGCTCGGCCGGCAAGACCAGCACCAAGGACCTCATCGCCCAGGTCCTGCGGCGCAGGGCGCCGACCGTCTTCACGCCGGGCTCGCTCAACAACGAGATCGGACTGCCGCTGACCGCCCTGTCCGCCACCGAGGAGACGAAGTTCCTCGTCCTGGAGATGGGCGCCCGAGGCATCGGACACATCCGCTACCTCGCCGATCTGACACCCCCCAAGGTCGGCCTCGTCCTCAACGTCGGCACCGCCCACATCGGCGAGTTCGGCGGCCGCGAACAGATCGCACAGGCAAAGGGCGAGCTCGTCGAGAGCCTGCCGCCGGCGAGCGAGGGCGGCACGGCGATCCTCAACGCCGACGACCCGTTGGTCCGGGCCATGGCCTCCCGTACGCAGGCGAAGGTGGTCCTTTTCGGAGAGTCCGGCGAAGCGGACGTACGCGCCGAGAACGTACGACTCACGGACAGCGGACAGCCCGTCTTCAGCCTTCGCACACCCTCCGGGTGCAGCGACGTGACCATGCGCCTGTACGGTGAGCACCACGTGTCGAACGCGCTCGCCGCGGCCGCCGTCGCCCATGAGCTGGGCATGTCCGTGGAAGAGATCGCCACCGCACTCTCCGAGGCGGGCTCCCTCTCCCGCTGGCGGATGGAGGTCACCGAGCGCCCGGACGGCGTGACGATCGTCAACGACGCCTACAACGCGAACCCCGAGTCCATGCGAGCCGCTCTGCGCGCGCTGGCGGCCATGGGCAAGGGGCGGCGGACCTGGGCGGTGCTCGGCAAGATGGCCGAGCTCGGGGACGAGGCGCTCGCCGAGCACGACGCGGTCGGACGGCTCGCCGTCCGGCTCAATGTCGGCAAGCTCGTCGCGGTCGGGGGCAGGGAAGCCTCCTGGCTGCAACTGGGCGCATATAACGAGGGTTCGTGGGGTGAGGAGTCGGTGCACGTGTCCGACGCACAGGCGGCGGTCGACCTGTTGCGCAGCGAGTTGCGCCCGGGGGACGTCGTGCTCGTGAAGGCGTCCCGTTCGGTCGGCCTCGAGAGCGTCGCGCAGGCGCTGCTCGCGACCGGCGCCGAGGGTGAGGTCGCCGCCCGATGATGAATCAGATCCTGTTCGCGGGTGTGATCGGCCTCTTCCTGACGCTGGTCGGCACGCCACTGCTGATCAAGCTGCTGGCGCGCAAGGGCTACGGCCAGTACATCCGCGACGACGGCCCGCGCGAGCACGCCAGCAAGCGCGGTACGCCGACCATGGGCGGTATCGCCTTCATCTTCGCGACGGTCGCCGCGTACTTCCTGTCCAAGGTGATCACGGGCAAGCCGCCGACCTACTCCGGTCTGCTGGTGCTGGGCCTGATGTGCGGCATGGGCCTGGTCGGCTTCCTCGACGACTACATCAAGATCGTCAAGCGGCGCTCGCTGGGTCTGCGGGCCAAGGCGAAGATGGCCGGCCAGCTGATCGTCGGCATCGCCTTCGCTGTGCTGTCACTGCAGTTCTCGGACAACCGCGGCAACACGCCCGCCTCCACCAAGCTGTCGTTCATCACGGACTTCGGCTGGACGATCGGCCCGGTGCTGTTCGTCGTCTGGGCGCTGTTCATGATTCTCGCGATGTCCAACGGCGTGAACCTGACGGACGGTCTGGACGGCCTCGCCACCGGCGCCTCCGTGCTCGTCTTCGGCGCGTACACGTTCATCGGCGTCTGGCAGTTCCAGGAGTCCTGCGCCAACGGCGAGACCCTGACCAACCCCAGCGCCTGTTACGAGGTACGCGACCCGCTGGACCTCGCGGTCATCGCCTCCGCGCTGATGGGCGCCTGCCTCGGCTTCCTGTGGTGGAACACCTCGCCGGCCAAGATCTTCATGGGCGACACCGGTTCGCTGGCGCTCGGCGGCGTCCTCGCGGGCCTGGCCATCTGCTCCCGCACCGAGCTGCTGATCGCCCTCCTCGGCGGCCTGTTCGTCCTGATCACCATGTCGGTGGTCATCCAGGTCGGCTCCTTCAAGCTCACCGGCAAGCGCGTCTTCCGGATGGCGCCACTCCAGCACCACTTCGAACTCAAGGGCTGGTCCGAGGTTCTGGTGGTGGTCCGCTTCTGGATCATCCAGGGCATCTGTGTGATCGTCGGACTGGGCCTCTTCTACGCGGGATGGGCAGCGGACAAGTGACCGACTGGCAGGGGAAGAACGTCACCGTCGCCGGGCTCGGCGTCTCCGGCGTCCCGGCGGCCAAGGTGCTGCACGGACTCGGCGCGAACGTCACGGTCGTCAACGACGGCGACGACACGCGCGCGCGGGAGCAGGCCGCCGAGCTTCGGGCCCTGGGCGTCACCGTGCGCCTCGGCGACGGGGCGACCCTGCCCGAGGGCGCCGAACTCATCGTCACCGCACCCGGCTGGAAGCCCGACAAGCCCCTTTTCACGGCCGCCCGCGAAGCCGGCGTGCCGGTCTGGGGCGACGTCGAACTGGCCTGGCGGCTCAGGGGACCCGACGCGGCCCCCTGGCTGTGCGTCACCGGCACCAACGGCAAGACGACCACCACCCAGATGCTGGCGTCGATCCTGAAGGCGGCCGGCCTGCGCACGGCGGCCGTCGGCAACATCGGCGTCTCCCTGCTGGACGCCGTCCTCGGCGAGGAGCGCTACGACGTCCTCGCCGTGGAACTCTCCAGCTACCAGCTGCACTGGGCGCCCTCGCTGCGCGCCCACTCCGCCGCCGTCCTCAACCTCGCCCCCGACCACCTGGACTGGCACGGCTCCATGGAGGCGTACGCCAAGGACAAGGGCCGTGTCTACGAGGGCAATCGGGTCGCCTGCGTCTACAACGTCGCCGACAAGGCCACCGAGGACCTGGTGCGCGAGGCGGACGTCGAGGAGGGCTGCCGGGCCATCGGCTTCACCCTCGGCGCGCCCGCCCCGTCCCAACTCGGCGTGGTGGACGGCATCCTGGTCGACCGGGCCTTCGTGGCGGACCGGCAGAAAAACGCCCAGGAGCTCGCCGAGGTCTCCGACGTCAACCCGCCCGCCCCGCACAACATCGCCAACGCCCTTGCCGCGGCGGCCCTCGCCCGCGCCTTCGGGGTGCCCCCCAAGGCCGTCCGGGACGGTCTGCGGGCCTTCACCCCCGACGCCCACCGCATCGCCCTCGTGGCGGACCTGGACGGCGTCGCCTACGTCGACGACTCCAAGGCGACCAACACACATGCCGCGGAAGCCTCGTTGGCCGCGTACGAGTCGATCGTCTGGATCGCGGGCGGGCTGGCCAAGGGCGCGACCTTCGACGAACTGGTCGCCAAGTCGGCAAAGCGACTTCGCGGGGTCGTGCTCATCGGCGCGGATCGTGCCCTGATCCACGAAGCCCTGACGCGACACGCCCCGGAAGTACCCGTCGTCGACCTCGACCGGACCGACACTGGGGCGATGCTCGCGGCTGTCCAGGAGGCCCGGCGCCTCGCCGTCGAAGGCGACACGGTGCTCCTCGCCCCGGCCTGCGCCTCCATGGACATGTTCGTCAACTACAACCAGCGCGGTGACGCGTTCGCTCAGGCGGTTGGCGAACTCGGAACCTGACCCGGCCGCCTGCCGGGCGACCTTGGGAGGGACGCGTGGGACCGTCACGGCCGACGTACGGCGCAGCAAGCGGGCGCGGCGCCCGCACCGCGTGCAGCGGAGCAGCGGATGCCCGGTAGCCGTACCGGGCGTCCGCCCGTCCAGCGGACCGTCCGCAGACCCGCGGCCTCGCGGCCGCGCCGCGACAACCCCCTGCGCCAGCTGTACACACGTGCGCAAAGGGCCTGGGACCGGCCGCTGACCGCGTACTACCTGATCTTCGGCGGCAGCCTGCTGATCACCGTGCTGGGCCTGGTGATGGTCTACTCGGCCTCCCAGATCACCGCGCTGCAGATGTCGTTGCCGGGATCGTTCTTCTTCCGCAAACAGTTCCTGGCCGCCGCCATCGGGGCCGTGCTGCTGCTGGTCGCCTCCCGGATGCCGGTGAAGCTGCACCGCGCGCTGGCCTACCCGATCCTCGCCGGGGCCGTCTTCCTGATGGCCCTGGTGCAGGTGCCGGGGATAGGGATGTCGGTCAACGGCAACCAGAACTGGATCTCGCTCGGCGGCTCCTTCCAGATCCAGCCCAGCGAGTTCGGCAAGCTCGCGCTGGTGCTGTGGGGCGCCGACCTGCTCGCCCGCAAACAGGACAAGAAGCTGCTCACGCAGTGGAAGCACATGCTGGTGCCCCTCGTGCCGGTCGCGTTCATGCTGCTCGGGCTGATCATGCTCGGCGGCGACATGGGCACGGCGATCATCCTGACGGCGATCCTGTTCGGCCTGTTGTGGCTGGCGGGAGCGCCCACCCGGCTCTTCGTCGGGGTGCTGTCGATCGCCGCTGCCCTCGGCGTGATCCTCATCAAGACCAGCCCGAACCGCATGGCCCGGCTGCAGTGCATCGGCGCGACCGACCCCGGTCCGGGCGACGCCTGCTGGCAGGCCGTGCACGGGATCTACGCCCTGGCCTCGGGCGGGATCTTCGGCTCGGGGCTCGGCGCGAGTGTGGAGAAATGGGGGCAACTCCCCGAAGCGCACACCGACTTCATCTTCGCCGTCACCGGTGAGGAACTGGGCCTGGCGGGGACGCTGTCGGTGCTCGCCCTGTTCGCGGCTCTAGGCTATGCGGGTATCCGCGTGGCCGGACGCACGGAGGACCCCTTCGTGAGGTATGCCGCGGGAGGCGTGACCACCTGGATCACCGCTCAGGCGGTGATCAACATCGGTGCGGTGCTCGGCCTGCTGCCGATCGCCGGCGTCCCGCTCCCGCTGTTCTCCTACGGGGGTTCCGCCCTGCTGCCGACCATGTTCGCCATCGGGTTGCTGATCGCCTTCGCACGCGACGAGCCCGCTGCGCGGGCGTCGCTTGCGATGCGACAACCCCGTTTTGGTAGAAAACGGGGGGCGGGGGGCTCTGCCCGGTCCAGAAGGCCGGCCGGAGTCTCCCGGAGATGGAACACGATGCGACGGCGTGCCTCGGCGGCGCGCCCGTCCGGAGAGCGGTGAATTTCGGTGCATGTCGTACTCGCTGGTGGGGGGACCGCCGGCCACATCGAGCCCGCGCTCGCCCTCGCGGACGCCCTGCGCAGGCAGGACCCCTCGGTGGGGATCACGGCCCTGGGCACGGAGCGCGGCCTGGAGACCACGCTCGTTCCGCAGCGGGGCTACGAGCTCGCGCTGATCCCCGCCGTGCCGCTGCCGCGCAAGCCCACCCCTGAGCTGATCACCGTCCCGGGCCGGCTGCGCGGCACGATCAAGGCCGCCGAGCAGATCCTGGAGCGCACCCGGGCGGACGCCGTCGTCGGCTTCGGCGGTTACGTGGCCCTGCCCGGCTACCTCGCCGCCAAGCGGCTCGGCGTGCCGATCGTGGTGCACGAGGCCAACGCCCGCCCCGGCCTGGCCAACAAGATCGGCTCGCGCTACGCGGCCCGGGTCGCCGTCTCCACGCCCGACAGCAAGCTCCGGGACGCCCGCTACATCGGCATCCCGCTGCGCCGCTCCATCGCCACCCTGGACCGCGCCGCCATGCGTCCCGAGGCCCGGCACATGTTCGGCCTCGACCCCAACCTGCCCACGCTGCTGGTCTCCGGCGGCTCGCAGGGCGCCCGCCGCCTCAACGAGGTCGTCCAGCAGGTCGCGCCCTGGCTGCAGCAGGCCGGCATCCAGATCCTGCACGCGGTCGGCCCGAAGAACGAACTGCCGCACGTACAGCAGATGCCGGGAATGCCCCCCTACATCCCGGTACCGTACGTGGACCGGATGGACCTCGCGTACGCCGCCGCCGACATGATGCTCTGCCGCGCGGGCGCGATGACCGTCGCCGAACTCTCCGCCGTCGGGCTCCCGGCCGCCTACGTCCCGCTGCCCATCGGCAACGGCGAACAGCGGCTGAACGCCCAGCCGGTGGTCAAGGCGGGCGGCGGACTGCTGGTCGACGACGCGGAACTGACCCCCGAGTGGGTCCGGGAGACCGTCCTGCCCGTCCTCGCCGACCCGCACCGGCTGTACGAGATGTCCCGCGCGGCCAGCGAGTTCGGCCGCCGGGACGCCGACGACCTGCTCGTCGGCATGGTGTACGAGGCGATCGCGGCCTCTCGTGCACACCGATAGGCGCGGGTGACGAAAGGACAGGGAGCGTGGCCGGATCCGCCACCGCCGAGCGCGGGGCACGCCAGCAGGAGTCGTCCGGCCCGCCCCTCGTCCGGCGGTTGGGGCCACGCCGACTTCGTATGATCATCATTCTCGCGCTGGTCGTCGTGCTCCTCGGCGGGGGCATGGTCTGGGTGGTGTACGGCTCGCAGTGGCTGCGGGTGGAGCGCGTCACGGTCTCCGGCACGAACGTGCTGACGCCGCAGCAGGTGCGCGAAGCCGCCGACGTGCCGGTCGGATCGCCGTTGATTTCTGTCGACACCGATGCGATCGAAGCCCGACTCCGTACGGAACTGCCCCGAATCGGCTCGGTCGACGTGGTCCGTTCCTGGCCCCATGGAATCGGCCTGAAAGTGACCGAACGTACGCCGGTTCTGCTGGTTCAAAAAGGGGCGAAGTTCGTGGAAGTGGACGACGAAGGCGTCCGTTTCGCCACGGTTTCCGAGGCTCCGAAAGGCGTTCCGCTTCTCGAAATGGCCGTTTCCTCCTCGCGTTCGGCCGCCGCGAGCCTGCGCCGTTTCGGCGAGGACCGACTGGTGCGGGAGGCCGTGAAGGCCGCCGGCTCCCTCCCGGCCGCCGTCGCGCGGAACACCCGGGCGGTCAAGGTCCGTTCCTACGACGACATCTCGCTGGAGTTGAGCGACGGCCGCACGGTCACGTGGGGGAGCGCCGAGAAGGGCGCCGCGAAGGGCCGTGCACTCACCGCTCTCATGAAAGCCGTCCCGGCCGCACGGCACTTCGATGTCAGTGCTCCCACCGCCCCTGCGTCATCAGGGAGTTGACGCACATCCGCGCAGGCCAGCACCCTGGTTGGGCAGTGACACGGCTGATCACATAGGGTGAAAAGAAAAACGGGAGGTTCGGCGTGTTCGTTGAACGGGCGCCACTTGTCGACTTAGTGTCCTGTTCAGAAGACTTCAAGGAACAGACACACTGGTAACCCTAAACTTCAGCGTTAGGGTTCGGGTCGGCGAAACGGACCGTCCCATTCGGCATCAGTCGTCGGATCGCGCGACCACGCGAGGCGGCGACACGTAACTCGAGGCGAGAGGCCTTCGACGTGGCAGCACCGCAGAACTACCTCGCAGTCATCAAAGTCATCGGTGTCGGCGGCGGTGGTGTCAATGCCATCAACCGGATGATCGAGGTCGGTCTCAAGGGCGTCGAGTTCATCGCCATCAACACCGACGCGCAGGCGCTGTTGATGAGCGACGCCGACGTCAAGCTCGACGTCGGCCGCGAACTGACCCGCGGACTCGGCGCCGGCGCCAACCCGGCCGTCGGCCGCAAGGCCGCCGAGGACCACCGCGAGGAGATCGAGGAGGTCCTCAAGGGGGCCGACATGGTCTTCGTGACGGCCGGTGAAGGCGGCGGCACCGGCACCGGCGGCGCGCCCGTCGTGGCCAACATCGCCCGCTCGCTGGGCGCCCTCACCATCGGCGTGGTCACCCGCCCGTTCACCTTCGAGGGCCGGCGCCGCGCCAACCAGGCCGAGGACGGCATCGCCGAACTCCGCGAAGAGGTCGACACCCTCATCGTCATCCCCAACGACCGGCTGCTGTCCATCTCGGACCGCCAGGTCTCGGTGCTCGACGCCTTCAAGTCGGCCGACCAGGTCCTGCTCTCCGGCGTGCAGGGCATCACCGACCTGATCACCACCCCCGGTCTGATCAACCTCGACTTCGCCGACGTGAAGTCGGTCATGTCCGAGGCCGGTTCGGCCCTCATGGGCATCGGCTCGGCCCGCGGCGACGACCGCGCGGTGGCCGCCGCCGAGATGGCGATCTCCTCGCCGCTCCTGGAGGCCTCCATCGACGGCGCCCGAGGGGTGCTGCTCTCCATCTCCGGCGGCTCCGACCTCGGCCTGTTCGAGATCAACGAGGCCGCCCAGCTGGTCAGCGAGGCCGCCCACCCCGAGGCCAACATCATCTTCGGCGCGGTCATCGACGACGCGCTCGGCGACGAGGTCCGGGTCACCGTCATCGCGGCCGGCTTCGACGGCGGGCAGCCGCCGGCCCGCCGCGAGACGGTCATGGGGTCGTCCTCCTCGTCGGCCCGGCGCGACGAGCCCACCCCGGTACGCCAGCCCGAGAGCCGCCCGTCCTTCGGCTCGCTCGGCAGCGTGACGCCGAAGGAGGAGCCGGAGCCGGCGCCCGAGCCGGTGGCCGACCTCCCGGTCTCCCCGCCGGTGCCGCCGTCGCGGACCTACTCGGACAGCGCCGCCGAGGAACTGGACGTCCCGGACTTCCTGAAGTGATAGGACAGCGCGAGAGCGTGAGCGGCGCGCACTTCGCCTTCACCGACCGGTGGGGCGGGGTGAGCGCCGCTCCGTATGCGGAGCTCAACCTCGGTGGAGCGGTCGGCGACGACGCCGAGGCCGTACGCGCCAACCGCGAGCTGGCCGCCAAGACGCTGGGGCTCGACCCGGGTCTGGTCGTCTGGATGAACCAGGTGCACGGCAGCGAGGTGGCCGAGGTCGACGGCCCGTGGAACGTGCAGAACGTGCCGCAGGTCGACGCGGTGGTGACGGCCGGGCGGGGCATCGCTCTCGCCGTGCTCACCGCCGACTGCGTGCCGGTCCTGCTGGCCGACCCGGTCGCCAAGGTGGCCTGCGCAGCCCACGCGGGCCGGCCCGGCATGGTCGCCGGGATCGTTCCCGAAGCCGTACGGGCCATGGTGCGGCTCGGCGCCGACCCCGCCCGGATCGTCGCCCGCACCGGACCCGCCGTCTGCGGCCGGTGCTACGAGGTGCCGGAGGCGATGCGCGCCGAGGTGGCCGCCGTCGAGCCGTCGGCGCACGCCGAGACGAGCTGGGGCACCCCCGCCGTGGACGTCACCGCCGGGGTGCACGCGCAGCTCGACCGGCTCGGAGTGCACGACCGGGAGCGGTCGCCGGTGTGCACACGGGAGTCGGATGATCACTTCTCGTACCGCCGCGATCGCACCACGGGGCGACTCGCGGGATATGTCTGGCTGGACTGATCGGACATGACGGACCGTAAGGACGAACTCGCCGGAAATCTGGCGAAGGTGGAGGAGCGCATCGCCGCCGCGTGCGCGGCCGCCGGCCGGGGGCGGGAGGAGGTGACCCTGATCGTGGTCACCAAGACCTACCCGGCGAGCGACGTGCGGATCCTGTCGGAGCTCGGCGTGCGCCATGTCGCCGAGAACAAGGACCAGGACGCGGCGCCCAAGGCGGCCGACTGCTCGGACCTGCCCCTTCAGTGGCACTTCGTCGGCCAGTTGCAGACCAACAAGGTGCGATCCGTGGTCGGTTACGCGGATGTCGTGCAGTCGGTCGACCGTGCCAGGCTGGTGACGGCCCTGTCGAAGGAGGCCGTGCGCGCCGGCCGCGAGGTGGGCTGCCTGATCCAGGTGGCCCTCGACGCCGGGGGCGGCGGGCGGGGCGAGCGGGGCGGCGTGGCCCCCGACGGCGTCGAGGAGTTGGCGGCTCTGGTCGCCGGCTCCCCGGGGCTGCGGCTCGACGGACTGATGACCGTCGCACCTCTGACCGGCGAGTACGCGGGACGCCAACGAGAGGCGTTCGGGCGGTTGATGGATTTGTCGACTGACCTGCGCCGAAGCCATCCGGCTGCGAACATGGTGTCGGCAGGGATGAGTGCGGACCTCGAGGAGGCCGTGGCGGCCGGAGCGACACATGTACGCGTCGGCACCGCGGTACTCGGAGTCCGCCCCAGGCTCGGGTAACGTCGCCAGGAAGTCGGACCACAGCAGAAAATATGGTCATTACCGCCGAAAGGCGGGTATAACGGCCACGTGGATCGCGGGACTTGGCAGTCGGAAGTCGATCCACCACAGAGCGGAGGACTCAGAGCATGGCCGGCGCGATGCGCAAGATGGCGGTCTACCTCGGCCTCGTGGAGGACGATGGGTACGACGGCCGGGGATTCGATCCCGACGACGACTTCGAACCCGAGCTCGATCCTGAGCCCGAGCGGGACCACCGGCGGCACGAGCCGGCCCACCAGTCCCACGGTGCACATCAGTCCCAAAGGGACGAAGAGGTGCGAATCGTGCAGCCGCCCGCGCCCCGCGAGCCGGTAGCCCGGTCCGCTTCGCTCGCCGCGGAATCCGGGCGTCCGGCGCGGATCGCGCCCGTGGCATCCATCACACAAGAACGTCAGTCCCTGGAGAAGAACGCACCGGTGATCATGCCCAAGGTCGTGTCGGAACGAGAGCCGTACCGGATCACCACGCTTCACCCCCGGACCTACAACGAGGCCCGTACCATCGGGGAACACTTCCGTGAGGGCACCCCGGTGATCATGAATCTGACTGAGATGGATGACACAGACGCGAAGCGACTTGTCGACTTTGCGGCCGGTTTGGTGTTTGGTCTTCACGGCAGCATCGAGCGGGTGACGCAGAAGGTGTTCCTGTTGTCGCCTGCTAACGTCGATGTCACGGCGGAGGACAAGGCCCGCATCGCAGAGGGCGGGTTCTTCAACCAGAGCTGAGACGCAAGACCGGAAAAGCAGTACAGAGCAGTACAGATCAGCAGCACGGAACAGGGGAGAGGGAAGCACCGAACATGAGCGTGGTCCTGGATGTCGTCTACATCGCGCTGATGGTCTTCCTCATCGTGCTCATCTTCCGGTTGGTCATGGACTACGTCTTCCAGTTCGCCCGCTCATGGCAGCCCGGCAAGGCGATGGTGGTCGTATTGGAGGCCACCTACACTGTCACCGATCCACCGCTCAAGCTTCTGCGGCGGGTAATCCCGCCGTTGCGTCTCGGGGGCGTGGCGCTCGACCTGTCCTTCTTCGTACTGATGATCATCGTCTACATCCTGATCTCGATCGTGAGCCGGCTGTGAGCGATGTGAACTACCGTCTTGCCGATGCCGACGACTACGTTGAGGTGAAGAGATGCCGTTGACCCCCGAGGACGTGCGGAACAAGCAGTTCACGACCGTCCGCCTCCGAGAAGGCTATGACGAGGACGAGGTCGATGCCTTCCTCGACGAGGTCGAAGCCGAACTGACCCGCCTGCTCCGGGAGAACGAGGACCTGCGCGCCAAACTGGCCGCGGCGACGCGTGCTGCTGCCCAGAACCAGCAGAACATGCGCAAGCCTCCGGAGCAGGACCAGCAGCAGGGCGGCATGCAGCAGCAGGGTGGCATGCAGCAGCAGGGCATGCAGCAGGGCGGCATGCAGCAGCAGGGTATGCAGCAGGGCGGTATGCAGCAGGGCGGCATGCCCCAGCAGGGGATGCCTCCGCAGGGGATGCCGCAGCAGGGCATGCGAGGTCCCGGCGGCCCGGTGCCCGCCGGCATATCGGGCCCGCCGCAGCAGCAGATGGGCGGCCCCATGGGTGGCCCGCCCCAGCTGCCGAGCGGTGCCCCGCAGCTGCCCGCCGGTCCCGGCGGCGGTCAGGGTGGTCCCCAGGGTCCCGGCCCGATGGGTCAGGGTCCGATGGGCCAGGGCCCCATGGGTCAGGGTCCGATGGGCGGCCAGCCCCCCATGCAGCAGCAGATGGGTGGTCCGATGGGCGGCCCCATGGGCGGTCCGATGGGCGGCCCCGGTCAGGGCCCCGGTGGCGACAGCGCCGCCCGTGTCCTCTCGCTGGCCCAGCAGACCGCCGACCAGGCGATCGCCGAGGCCCGCTCCGAAGCCAACAAGATCGTCGGCGAGGCGCGTTCGCGTGCCGAGGGTCTCGAGCGTGACGCCCGTGCCAAGGCCGACGCCCTGGAGCGGGACGCGCAGGAGAAGCACCGCGTCGCCATGGGCTCCCTGGAGTCCGCCCGCGCGACGCTGGAGCGCAAGGTCGAGGACCTGCGTGGCTTCGAGCGCGAGTACCGCACGCGACTGAAGTCCTACCTGGAGTCGCAGCTCCGTCAGCTGGAGACCCAGGCGGACGACTCGCTCGCGCCGCCGCGCACTCCGGCCACGGCCTCCCTGCCGCCGTCCCCGGCGCCCTCGATGGCTCCGGCCGGCGCGAGCGCCCCGTCCTACGGCGGCAACCCGGGCATGGGTGCGCCGAGCCCGGCCGCTCCGTCCTACGGCGGCCAGCAGCAGATGTCCCCGGCCATGACACAGCCGATGGCGCCGGTGCGACCGCAGCAGGGCCCCTCCCCGATGGGCCAGGCTCCCTCGCCGATGCGCGGCTTCCTCATCGACGAGGACGACAACTGACGGCCAGTAGTACGCCTTAGGCGTCGGCAGCGTTCAAAGGGCGGGACCCCGGATTTTCGATCCGGGGTCCCGCCCTTTTTACGCGTGTTGACGATGTTGACGAAGTCACCGGAGATGTCGACCGGAGATGTCGAAGGGCCCGGTTCCCCAGGGAACCGGGCCCTTCTCGTCCGCCGTTACGCCTTGCGCAGGCGGAACGTCAGCGTCAGGCCCTCGTCGGTGAACGGGACGCCGTAGGCGTCGTCCGCCTCGCCCTGGGCGAAGTCCGTGGCGAGGACCTCGTCGGCGATCAGGGCCGAGTGACCGGCCAGCGCGTCGACGGTCGCCGGGTCCGTCGCGGTCCAGCGCAGCGCGATGCGGTCGGCGACGTCGAGGCCGCTGTTCTTGCGGGCCTCCTGGATCAGCCGGATCGCGTCACGAGCCAGGCCGGCCCGGCGCAGCTCCTCGGTGATCTCCAGATCCAGGGCGACCGTGGCGCCGGAGTCGGAGGCGACCGACCAGCCCTCGCGCGGGGTCTCCGTGATGATCACCTCGTCGGGGGCGAGAGTGACGGTCTCGCCGTCGACCTCCACGGACGCCGTGCCCTCGCGCAGCGCGAGGGACAGCGCGGCCGCGTCGGCGTTCGCGACGGCCTTGGCCACGTCCTGCACGCGCTTGCCGAACCGCTTGCCCAGGGCCCGGAAGTTGGCCTTGGCGGTGGTGTCCACCAGGCTGCCGCCCACCTCCGACAGGGACGCCAGTGACTCGACGTTCAGCTCCTCCGTGATCTGCGTGTGCAGCTCGGGGGAGAGGGCGTCGAAGCCGGTGGCCGCGATGAGCGCGCGCTGCAGCGGCTGGCGCGTCTTGACGCCCGACTCCGCGCGCGTGGCGCGCCCCAGCTCGACCAGGCGGCGGACCAGGACCATCTGCTTCGACAGCTCCGGGTCGATGGCGGAGAGGTCGGCCTCCGGCCAGGAGGAGAGGTGGACCGACTCCGGGGCGCCCGGGGTGACCGGCACGATCAGGTCCTGCCAGACCCGCTCGGTGATGAACGGGGTCAACGGGGCCATCAGCTTGGTGACCGTCTCGACGACCTCGTGCAGGGTGCGCAGCGCGGCCTTGTCGCCCTGCCAGAAGCGGCGACGGGAACGGCGGACGTACCAGTTGGAGAGGTCGTCGACGAACGCCGAGAGCAGCTTGCCGGCGCGCTGGGTGTCGTAGGCCTCCAGCGCCTGTGTCACCTGGTCGGTGAGGGCGTGGAGCTCGGACAGCAGCCAGCGGTCCAGGACGGGCCGGTCCGCCGGAGCCGGGTCGGCCTCGCTGGGCGCCCAGCCGGACGTACGGGCGTACAGGGCCTGGAAGGCGACCGTGTTCCAGTAGGTGAGGAGCGTCTTGCGGACGACCTCCTGGATCGTGCCGTGGCCCACCCGGCGGGCCGCCCACGGGGACCCGCCGGCCGCCATGAACCAGCGCACCGCGTCCGCGCCGTGCCGGTCCATGAGCGGGATCGGCTCCAGGGTGTTGCCCAGGTGCTTGGACATCTTGCGGCCGTCCTCGGCGAGGATGTGGCCGAGGCAGACGACGTTCTCGTACGACGACTTGTCGAAGACCAGCGTGCCGACGGCCATCAGCGTGTAGAACCAGCCGCGGGTCTGGTCGATGGCCTCGGAGATGAACTGCGCCGGGTAGCGGGACTCGAAGAGTTCCTTGTTCTTGTACGGGTAGCCCCACTGCGCGAACGGCATGGAACCCGAGTCGTACCAGGCGTCGATGACCTCGGGCACGCGGGTGGCCGTCCGCTCGCAGCCGTCGTGGGTGCACGCGAAGGTGACGGCGTCGATGAACGGGCGGTGCGGGTCCAGCTCCGACTGGTCGGCGCCGGTCAGTTCGCTGAGCTGCGCGCGCGAGCCGACGACCGTGAGGTGGTCCTCCTCGCAGCGCCAGATCGGCAGCGGGGTGCCCCAGTAGCGGCTGCGGGACAGCGCCCAGTCGATGTTGTTGTTCAGCCAGTCGCCGAAGCGGCCGTGCTTGACCGTGTCCGGGAACCAGTTGGTCTTCTCGTTCTCCTGGAGGAGGCGGTCCTTGACGGCCGTCGTGCGGATGTACCAGGACGGCTGCGCGTAGTAGAGGAGCGCGGTGTGACAGCGCCAGCAGTGCGGGTAGCTGTGCTCGTACGGGATGTGCTTGAAGAGGAGGCCGCGCTGCTGGAGGTCGTCGGTGAGCTGTTCGTCCGCCTTCTTGAAGAAGACGCCGCCGACCATCGGGACGGACTCCTCGAAGGTGCCGTCCGGGCGGACCGGGTTCACCATCGGCAGGCCGTAGGAGCGGCAGACCAAGAGGTCGTCCTCACCGAAGGCGGGGGACTGGTGGACCATACCCGTGCCGTCCTCGGTGGTGACGTACTCGGCGTTGACCACGTAGTGGGCCGGCGCCGGGAACTCCACGAGCTCGAACGGACGTTGATAGGTCCAGCGCTCCATTTCGGCGCCGGTGAAGGTCTGGCCGGTGGTCTCCCAGCCCTCGCCGAGTGCCTTGGCGACGAGCGGCTCGGCGACGACGAGCTTCTCCTTGCCGTCGGTCGCTACGACGTAGGTCACGTCGGGGTTCGCGGCCACGGCCGTGTTGGAGACCAGCGTCCAGGGGGTCGTCGTCCACACCAGGAGGGCGGCCTGGCCGGCGAGCGGACCGGAGGTGAGGGGGAAACGGACGTACACGGAAGGGTCGACGACCGTCTCGTAGCCCTGGGCCAGCTCGTGGTCGGAGAGGCCGGTGCCGCAGCGCGGGCACCAGGGGGCGACGCGGTGGTCCTGGACCAGCAGGCCCTTGTCGAAGATCTCCTTGAGCGACCACCAGACCGACTCGATGTACTCGGGGTCCATCGTGACGTACGCGTCGTCGAGGTCGACCCAGTAGCCCATGCGGGTCGTCAGTTCGGAGAAGGCGTCGGTGTGGCGGAGCACGGACTCGCGGCACCTGGCGTTGAAGTCGGCGATGCCGTACGCCTCGATGTCCTTCTTGCCGGCGAAGCCGAGCTCCTTCTCCACCGCCAGTTCCACCGGGAGGCCGTGGCAGTCCCAGCCGGCCTTGCGGGCCACGTGGTAGCCGCGCATGGTGCGGAAGCGGGGGAAGACGTCCTTGAAGACGCGTGCCTCGATGTGGTGGGCGCCGGGCATGCCGTTGGCGGTGGGCGGGCCCTCGTAGAACACCCATTCGGGGCGGCCCTCGGACTGCTCCAGGCTCTTGGCAAAGATCTTCTGCTCGCGCCAGAAGTCGAGCACCGCGTGCTCGAGGGCGGGCAGGTCGACCTGGGCGGGCACCTGGCGGTACTGCGTCATCGATCTTCCTCCGGCGGACGTACTGCCTTCCGTCGGAGGGACGAGAGCCTTCTTGCATGTCTACGCCGTGTGCGGCGCGCTCCCGCGGTACCACCCTCCTTGGCCCTCCGGTGCGCCCTACGCGCCGGTGAGCCCCCTCATTGGGGTCGCGATGCCGGTTCTACCGACCCGGGGAGGGTCCTCTTCCGGCGGCTCCGGGGTGATCTTCGCGTCGCGCTCGCCCCCGGGCTTCCACCGTCCCCGGGTCGCTCTGGGCTGCGTACGCCGCTACTCGTCCCCATCCACGCTTTTCGCTCCGCCCAGTGTACGGCTCCACGACGACAGCGGCCGACCGGTTTACGGGGCCGTCGGGCGCTGCCTCCAGCCGTGCCCGGAATGCCCCGAATGGTGGCTAAATGTGGAGGTGTGCATGTTCGCATTACGGGATGCCGGGCTCGGCGGATTACCCGGCGGGGAGCTGGGCACAACGCATGCAGGCTTGCCGCGCGGCGTGCGCGAGGCGGGCGAATCGGGCGGTGTGCCCCGTTGCCGCGGGCTCCAAGTCGATTTATCGTCCCAGCACGATTCGCGTGCAAGATCACAATATGTGAAGGGGCCGCGGCCATGGTGGCGAAGAAGACCGCCGTACAGCAGTCGGCGTCCGGCAGGTCCAGGGGCGCCTCCGGCGGTGCGGCCAAGGACGCCAAGGACGCCAAGGACGCCAAGGCCGTGAAGACGGTGCGGTCGTCCGCCCTCAAGGGGACGAAGAAGGCGGCGCCCAAGAAGGCACTCGCCGAGAAGACGACCCAGAAGACGAGCCAGCAGACGACCGCGAAGAAGGCGGTGGCCAAGAAGCCGGCGGCCAAGAAGCCGGTGGACCGAAGACCTGTGGAGCAGGCGGCGGAACCCGTTGAGAGGGAGAGGCCGGCCAAGAAGGCGGCCACGAAGAAGACGACCGCGAAGAAGGCGGCCGCCAGGAAAGCCACCGCCGAGAAGACGGCCGCCAAGAAGAACAGCGGCGCCAAGGGCGTGGCCGCGACCAGCGCGGGCAGGAAGAGCACGGCCAAGAAGGTGGGCGCGGCCTCGGCCGCGGAGCAGACGGGAGCCACGACTGTGGTTGCGAAGAAGACTCCGGGTACGGCCACGGCGGCGAAGACCGCCGTCCCCAAGGCGCGCCTCGCCGCGGTGGAGCCGGGCGAGCTCGCGGTGCGCCCCGGCGAGGAGCCGTGGACGCCTAAGGAGGTCGAGGAGGCCCGCGCGGACCTCGAGTCCGAGCAGGCGCGGCTGCGGGCGGAGCTCGCCTCGTCCGAGACGGCCCTGGCCGGGCTGATGCGGGACTCGGGGGACGGCGCCGGCGACGACCAGGCGGACACCGGGACGAAGAACATCACGCGCGAGCACGAACTGGCGCTGGCCGCCAACGCGCGCGAGATGCTGATCCAGACCGAGCACGCACTGGAACGGCTGGACGCGGGTACCTACGGCCTGTGCGAGAACTGCGGCAAACCCATCGGCAAGGCCCGGATGCAGGCCTTCCCACGGGCCACGCTGTGCGTCGAGTGCAAGCAGAAGCAGGAGCGCCGGTACTGATCTCCTGGCTGTCGGGGGGCGTGCCGTACCCTCGTCCTCAGTCAGGTACCTAAGTTGAGGGACTCACGTGGCAGAGGCGGAGCGCGTCATCGGTACGCCGGACACCCCAGAGGCGGGGTCCGAGCCGGAGCAGTCGTCCGGCCCGGGCGAGCAGGAGAGCACCGAGGCACGGCCCAGGGGCAAGCGCCGGATCGCCGTGCTCTTCGCCGTGGCCACGTTCGCGTACGTACTCGACCTGGTCAGCAAGATGATCGTGGTCGCCAAGCTGGAGCACCACGCGCCGATCGAGCTCGTCGGTGACTGGCTGAAGTTCGAGGCCATCCGCAACGCGGGCGCGGCCTTCGGCATGGGCGAGGCCTTCACCATCATCTTCACGGTGATCGCCGCGGCCGTGATCGTGGTGATCGCCCGGCTCGCCCGCAAGCTCTACAGCCTGCCCTGGGCGATCGCGCTGGGCCTGCTGCTGGGCGGCGCGCTGGGCAACCTCACCGACCGGATCTTCCGCGCGCCGGGCGTCTTCGAGGGCGCGGTCGTGGACTTCATCGCACCGAAGCACTTCGCGGTCTTCAACCTCGCCGACTCGGCGATCGTGTGCGGCGGCATCCTGATCGTGCTGCTGTCCTTCAAGGGGCTGGACCCGGACGGCACCGTCCACAAGGACTGAGCGTGCGTTCGGGGGCGTCCGACCCGTCCGGCATACTCGACGGGTGAGCACGATTCCCGAGATCCGTACCCTGCCCGTGCCGGACGGCCTGGAGGGCGAGCGCGTCGACGCCGCCATCTCCCGCATGTTCGGCTTCTCCCGTACCAAGGCCGCTGAGCTCGCCGCGGCGGGGAAGGTCTCGGTCGACGGCTCGGTGGTCGGGAAGTCCGAGCGGGTGAGCGGCGGGGCCTGGCTGGAGGTCGAGATGCCGCAGGCCCCCGCGCCCGTGCAGATCGTGGCCGAACCGGTCGAGGGCATGGAGATCGTGCACGACGACGAGGACGTGGTCGTGATCGTCAAGCCGGTCGGCGTGGCCGCGCACCCGTCGCCGGGCTGGAGCGGGCCGACCGTCATCGGCGGGCTCGCCGCGGCCGGCTACCGCATCTCCACCTCCGGCGCCGCCGAGCGTCAGGGCATCGTGCACCGCCTCGACGTCGGCACGTCCGGTCTGATGGTGGTCGCCAAGTCGGAGCGGGCGTACACGTCGCTGAAGCGCCAGTTCAAGGAGCGCACGGTCGACAAGCGCTACCACACGCTCGTCCAGGGCCACCCGGACCCGACGAGCGGCACGATCGACGCGCCCATCGGCCGGCACCCCCAGCACGACTACAAGTGGGCCGTCACGGCCGAGGGCAAGCCGTCCGTCACGCACTACGACCTGATCGAGGCGTTCCGCGCGGCCTCCCTGCTCGACGTGAAGCTGGAGACGGGCCGTACGCACCAGATCCGCGTCCACATGGCCGCCCACCGCCACCCCTGTGTCGGTGATCTGACGTACGGCGCCGACCCGACGCTCGGCAAGCGGCTGGGTCTGACCCGGCAGTGGCTGCACGCCGTCCGGCTGGGCTTCGAGCACCCCGGGGACGGGGAGTGGGCGGAGTTCGCCAGCGACTACCCCGAGGATCTGCAGAAGGCCCTCGACCAGGTTCGCGAGGAGACCTACGGATGAGCGCCCCGCGCGCGTACACGGTGCGCGTCGCCGAGGACCCCGCCGACCGTGAGGCGTGTTTCGCGGTGCGCAAGGAGGTGTTCGTCGGCGAGCAGGGCGTGCCGGAGGACCTGGAGTACGACGCGCACGACGCCGGCGCCGTGCACGTGCTGGCGGTCCGGGAGGACGGCCTGCCGCTCGGGACCGGGCGGCTGCTGTACGGCGAGGCGGCCGCGGCCAGGACCGACGGCGATCCGTCGGTGGGCTCGCTGGGGCGGCTCGCCGTGACGCGCGAGGCGCGCGGGCTGGGCGTCGGGGTGGCGCTGGTGCGGGCCGTCGAGGAGGCGGCACGCGCGCGTGGGCTCACGGCCGTGGACCTGCACGCGCAGACGCACGCACTGGGCTTCTACGAGCGGCTGGGGTACGTGGCGTACGGGCCGGAGGACCTGGAGGCGGGGATCGCGCACCGGTCGATGCGGCGTTCGCTGTAGCACCAGGTGGCCGTGCGACGCTTGAGGTCTGGATGCTCCTGATCGTCTAGACCCCGGAGCCTGACCGTGGATCAGTTGGCCCTGTTGTTCATCCTGTTGCTCGGGGCCGTGGTGAGCGTCCCGGTCGGCGACCGGCTGGGGCTGCCCGCGCCGGTGCTCATGACGTTGCTCGGGATCGTTCTCGCGGTGCTCGACTTCGTGCCCAACGTGGACATTCCGCCGGACCTCATCCTGCCCCTCCTGCTGCCGCCCCTGCTGTACGCGGCGGTACGGCGGACCTCCTGGCGGCAGTTCGCGGCGAACGTGCGGCCGATCATCCTGCTCGCCGTGGCGCTGGTGTTCGTCACGACGGTGTGCGTGGCGGCCGTGGCCCACGCGATCGTGCCGGGGCTGCCGGTCGCCGCGGCCGTCGCGCTCGGGGCTCTGGTCGCGCCGCCCGATCCCGTCGCCGCCACCGCCGTGGCGGGACAGCTCGGGCTGCCCCGCCGGCTGGTGTCCATCCTGGAGGGCGAGGGGCTGTTCAACGACGTGACGGCCATCGTGCTGTACCACGTCGCGATCGCCGCGGCCGTGAGCGGGACGTTCTCACCGTGGCGGGCCGGGCTCGACCTGGTGCTGTCCGCCGTGGTGGCGGTGGCGGTCGGCGTCGCGCTCGGGTGGGGCGCGAACAGACTGCTGGACGTGCTCGGCGACACGACCCTGCAGATCGGGCTGACGCTGCTGGTGCCGTACGCCTCGTACGTGCTGGCGGAGGAGTTCCACGGGTCCGGGGTGCTGGCCGTGCTGACCACCGCGATGTTCCTCGCCGAGTACGCCACCGACCCCGACGACGTGCTGACCCGGCTGGCCGGTCACACCTTCTGGGACATCATCGACACCCTCGTGACGGGAGTCGCGTTCGGGCTGATCGGCCTGGAGCTGCACAACGCGATCCGCACGGCGTCCGGGCGCTGGGGGGAGATGCTGGGCTGGGCCGGGGTGATCGTGGCCGTGGTCGTCGTCGTACGGCTGCTGTGGCTGATGCCGGCGACCTGGCTGACGAAGCGGCTGCACGCCCGACGGGACCACGACGAGGACATTCCGATGGGCTGGCGGGAGACCGTCGTCATGTGGTGGTCCGGGATGCGTGGGGTGGCGTCGGTGGCGCTGGCGCTGGCCGTTCCGCTGAAGACCGAGGACGGGGGCGCCTTTCCCGACCGGGACGAGATCATCTTCATCGCGTTCGGCGTGATCATGGCGACGCTGATCCTGCAGGGGCTGACCCTGCCGTGGCTGGTCAAGCGGCTCGACGTGCAGTCGGACGCCGACCACGAGAAGGAGTTCGAGAAGGAGCTCGCGGTGCGGGCCGCGAAGGCGGCGAAGCGGCGGCTGCGGGAGATCGAGGCCGAGGAGGATCTGCCGGAGGAGCTGTCCGAGCAGATGCTGCGGCGGGCCTTCGACATCGGGCTGCGGATCAGCCCGGACGTCGGGGAGGACGAGCGGCGGGAGGCGCACGAGCACCGGGTGCGGCGGCTGAAGCGGGTGCGGCGGATCCAGGGGGAGATGCTGAGCGCGGCGCGGCACGAGGTGGTGGCGGCGCGCAGCGAGCCGGGCGCGGATCCGGAGATCGTGGACCGGGTGCTGCGGCACCTGGACGTCCGCAGCCTGCGGTGATCCCCCACCCGCGGACAGGCCGACCGCGGTGCCGAGTGCGGCGACCGACCGGCCCGTCTCACCCGCGGCGGGCGGCCCCGTCCGGGGAGGCGGCTCCGTCCCTCGAGGAGGAGGACTGGCCCGGGATGCGGCCGCCCGGCGGTGGGGTCGCGTCCGCCGTGTTGACCCGGGGGAGCGCGTACGGATGCTCCCGGGCCAGCCAGCGGACCATCTGCTCGCGGACCGTGACCCGCACCGTCCAGATGTCGTCGGCGTCCTTCGCCGTGACCAGGGCCCGCACCTGCATGGTGTTCGGGGTGGTGTCGGTGACGTCCAGGCCGCAGGCGCGGCCGTCCCAGGCGGGGCACTCGCGCAGGATGTCGCGCAGCTTCTCGCGCATCGCGTCGATCGGCGCCGTGTGGTCGACGTGGAAGTAGACGATGCCGGTCATCTGCGGGGTGCCGCGCGACCAGTTCTCGAACGGCTTCGAGGTGAAGTACGACACCGGCATGGTGATCCGGCGCTCGTCCCAGGTGCGGACGGTCAGAAAGGTCAGGGTGATCTCCTCGACCGTGCCCCACTCGCCGTCCACCACCACGGTGTCGCCGATGCGCACCATGTCGCCGAAGGCGATCTGCAGCCCGGCGAACATGTTGCTCAGCGTCGACTGGGCGGCCACACCGGCGACGATGCCGAGGATGCCGGCCGAGGCCAGCAGCGAGGCGCCCGCGGCGCGCATGGCGGGGAACGTCAGCAGCATCGCGGCCACGGCCACCACGCCGACGACGGCCGCCACCACCCGCATGATCAGCGACACCTGGGTCCGCACCCGTCGCACCCGTGCGGGATCGCGGTGCATGCGCGCGTAGCGCGAGTACGACGTCTCCACGATCGCCGCCGCGATCCGGATCACCAGCCACGCCGCCGAGCCGATCAGCACCAGGGTGAGGGCCTGGCCGATGCCGGTCCGGTGGTCCTCCAGCATCTGTGCGGCGTCGTAGGACCCTCTCAGCATCGCCGCGCACAGCACGAGCTGGTACGGGATGCGGCCACGGCGCAGCAGACCCCACATCGGGGTCTCGGGGTGGCGCAGGTCGGCCTTGGACAGCAGACGGTCGGTGGCCCAGCCGATGAGGACTGTCAGCACGACCGAACCGCCGACCACGATCACGGGGCGGAGCAGGTTCTCCATGCCTTCGAACGTAACCGGACGGGCGGGACCTTGAACATGCGACTTCTGTGAAGAGGCGCACGCACGGCGTTGTCAGTGCAGGCTGGCACCATGGGCGCATGAACATCATGCTCTTTCACTCGACCTATGGCCTTCGGCCCGCGGTGCGCGCGGCGGCGGACCGGCTGCGCGCCGCCGGGCACGAGGTGTGGACGCCGGACCTCTTCGAGGGGCGCACGTTCGACACGGTCGAGGAGGGCATGGCGCACAACGAGGAGATCGGCAAGGACGAGCTGCTGAAGAGAGCCGTCCTGGCCGCCGCGCCCTACTCGGAGCGCGGGCTCGTGTACGCGGGGTTCTCGCTGGGCGCGTCGATCGCGCAGACCCTCGCCCTCGGCGACGACAAGGCGCGGGGTCTGCTGCTCCTGCACGGCACCTCGGACCTCGCGCCGAACGTCTCGGTGGACGACCTGCCGGTGCAGCTGCATGTCGCGGAGCCGGATCAGTTCGAGACGGACGACTGGCTGAGCGCCTGGTATCTGCAGATGGGCAGAGCCGGCGCCGATGTGGAGATCTACCGGTACGCGGGCGCCGGGCACCTGTACACCGACCCCGACCTGCCCGACTACGACGAGGAGGCCGCCGAGGCCACCTGGCGGGTGGCGCTCGGCTTCCTCGACTCGCTGTAGCGGAACGTCGAAGACCCTAGCCCGGGAAGCACTCCTTGGGCCGGTGCACCTGCGACGGGAAGTGGCCGGACCACACCCAGGCCGTCGGCTGGGAGTCGTAGATCCGGTACCACAGGTTCCCCGACGGGGTCTTGGTGGTCGAGCACTGGATCCGCAGGGTCGTGCCCCGCGGCTCCGTGCGGTACCTCGTCGACGACGAGGAGGGCTGCGAATATATGGGCGAGCTCTCGGCCGTGGTCAGGTTGACGAACGCCGGGGCCGCCGCCGAGGCTTCCTGCGCCTGGGCGGAGGTGGCGGTGAGGCCGGCGAGGGCCAGGGCAGCGCCGAGCACTGCGGTCTTCGTCAGGACACTTTGGGGGGTGGCCATGTGACTCCAATCCTGGTGGAACTGACGGGTCGCCAGTGTGACGATCCGACAATGTGCGCGACGCTACCAAGATCTTCCCGACCCCGCCCGGAATTGTTTTCTACACCGGGTCGTAGGTGCGCTCGACCTTCTGCGTGCCGGTGCGCGTGCGGTACGAACGGGCCCAGGCCGAGGTCGCGTCGGCTTTCGTGCGGTCGGACAGGACGTAGTAGTCCATCTGCGCGCGCTCGGCGGTGATGTCCAGGACGCCGTACCCGTGCCGGTCGGTGTCGACGAAATGGACGTGCCGGTTGGCGGCCCGGATGATCGGTGAGGCCAGCGCGGTGAGGGTGCCCTCGGGGACCTTGACGATGTCGTCGAGGTTGTCGGAGGTCACCGACGTGACCACGAACTCCGTGGCGGCCGAGGCCGACAGAGGGTAGGTGCCCGCGTCCACCGGCACGTCGTTGGCCCACGCCATGTGGATGTCACCGGTCAGGAAGACGGTGTTGCCGATGGCGTTCGAGCGCAGATGGGCGAGGAGTTCGCGGCGGTCGTCGGTGTAGCCGTCCCACTGGTCGGTGTTGAGGGCGAGGCCCTCCTGCGGCAGACCGAGCAGCTTGGCGAGCGGCTTGAGCAGGTCGGCGGAGAGCGAGCCGATGGCGAACGGCGAGATCATCACCGAGTTGCCGACCAGCCGCCAGGTGGTGTCGGACGCCTTCAACCCGGCCTTCAGCCAGTCGAGCTGGGCGCGGCCGGTGATCGTGCGGTCCGGGTCGTCGACGGTGCCGTTGCCGACCTTGACCTGCTGCGAACGGAACGAGCGCAGATCCAGCAGGGACAGGTCGGCGAGCTTGCCGAAACGCAGCCGCCGGTAGGTGGTGCCGGCGAGGGCCGGGCGGACCGGCATCCACTCGAAGTAGGCCTGCTTGGCAGCCGCCTGACGGGCCGACCAGGCGCCCTCGGCGCCCTCGGTGTGGTTCTCCGCGCCGCCCGACCAGGTGTCGTTGGCGAACTCGTGATCGTCCCAGATCGCGACGACCGGCGCCTTGGCGTGCAGGGCCTGGAGGTCCGGGTCCGTCTTGTACTTGCCGTGCCGGGTGCGGTAGTCGGCGAGCGTGAGGATCTCGTGCGTGGGCGCCGTCTGCCGGACGACGACGCCGCGGGCGCCGTACTCGCCGGTGCCGTACTCGTAGATGTAGTCGCCGAGGTGCAGCCAGGCGTCCAGGTCGCCGCGGGCCGCGAGATGACGGTACGAGGAGAAGTAGCCGGCCTCCCAGTTGGCGCAGGAGACCACGCCGAAGCGCAAGGAGGCGACGGCCGCGTCCGCCGCCGGCGCGGTGCGGGTGCGCGCCACCGGGGAGTCGGCGCCCCCGGCCGAGAAGCGGAAGTAGTAGTCGGTCGCGGGCGCAAGGCCCCGGATGTCGGCCTTGACGGTGTGGTCGGTCGCGGCCGAGGCGGTGGTGGAGCCCTTGGCCACGATGTTCGTCAGCGCCTTGTCCTTGGCGACGACCCAGCTCACCTCGGTGTCGGGGCCGAGCCCGGAACCGGGTACCGCCTCGGCGGTGGGCGTCACGCGGGTCCACAGCAGCACGCCGTCGGGCAGCGGGTCGCCGGAGGCGAGGCCGTGCAGGAAGGCCGGGGTGTCCGCGGCGGCGCGGGCCGGGAGCGCGGCGGCGAGCGGGCCGGCCAGAACAGCGGTCGCCGCCGCGGCCTTGACGACCGTACGGCGGCGGGGCGAAAGGGAGTTGGGGCCCTGAGGCGCCTCGGATGATCTGTATCGACTGGTCACGACCGATCAGGTTACTGATCGGTATGCGCAGAGAGCGGGCGAACTCGGAAAGTTCGCCCGCTCTTCACGCGGCGGCTGGATTCCCCGTCGGCGTCAGCCCTTGAGGGCCTCGCCCACCACCTTGTCGAAGTCGGCCACCGTCAGCAGCGGGGTGCCGTTGTTGAGCTGCTTGCCGTCCATGACGAAGCCCGGCGTGCCGTTCACGCCCTCCTTGTTGGTGTCGAAGGTCTTCGACATGGCCATCGCCCAGGCGTCGTAGGTGCCCTTCTTGACCGCGTCCTGGAACTTCGTGTTGTTCTTCAGCGCGGTGACGGTGTTCGCGACCTTGATGAGGTAGGCGTCGTCCTTGAACTCGTCGCTCGACTCGTCCGGGTGCCACTTCGCCGAGTACAGCGCGGTCTTGTACTCGAGGAACGCCTCGGGGCTGACGTTCAGCGCGGCGCCCAGGGCGCTCAGCGCGTTCTTGGAGCCCTCGCCGTTGTCCTTGTTGTCGATGAACGTGGCGCCGATGTACTGGAACTTGAACTTGCCGTCGTCGATGTCCTTCTTCACCGTCGAGCCGACGGTCTGCTCGAACTGCGCGCACACGGGGCAGCGCGGGTCCTCGTAGATCTTGAGGGTCTTCTTCGCGGTGCTCTTGCCGATGACCACGGTGGTGCCGTCGGCGCCCGTCGTGTTGGCGGGAGCGACGACCTTGGCGTCCTTCGCCTCGTCCCAGTAGCTGGGCTTGTTGGCCTGGACGACGGCGTAGCCTATGCCGCCGGCCGCGGCCAGGACGCCGACGGCCGAGCAGGCGACGATGATCTGCCGCCTGACCTTGGCGCGCTTGGCCTCGCGCTCGCGCTCGATGCGCAGCCGCTCGCGGGCCGCCGTCTTCGCCGCCGCGCTGTTCCGCTTGCTCATGGTGTTCTCCAAAAGGGGACGCGCACAGGGGGTGCGCGGAAGTGTGTGTGGGGACTGCTGGTGGGTGCTCAGGCGCTCATGTGCGCGAGCCTGGTCGGACGGACGGTCCGGTCAGAGCGCGGCGGCCGAGCACGGCGGTCCACGCCGCCCCAGGGAGTGCACGAGGATCCGCTCGCGGACGGTGGTCGCACGGCGCGTGGTCCGCGGCAGGCGGCGGGCCGCCGGGGCGCGTCGTACGGTCACCGCGGCCACGGCCAGCAGCAGTGGGCGGAAGGTGGTCGCGGTCGCCGCCCGCAGCAGCTGGGCCAGCGCCCGCTCGCCCCGGCGCAGCCAGGCGGCCGCGATCAGGCCGACGGTGACGTGCGCGGCGAGCAGCAGCCATGCGGTGGCCGGGTCGGCGTGGGCGAGAAGACCGCCGAGCTTGTCGGTGTCGGTGCCGGTGACCTGGGCCAGCGGGCTGCCGACGGGCGTGCCGTTGCCGCACAGCACGTCCCAGCCGACCGAGGCGAGCGGGCCGGCGACCGGGCCGCCGGCCCGGCCGTAGCAGACGTGCTGGCCGGTGGTGAAGACGGTGTCGGCCGCCAGCTCCAGCGGGATCAGCAGGGCGGCGATCCGTCCGAAGCCGCACTCGCGGCCCGCCAGCGTGTACGCCAGTGCGAACACGGCGGCCGCGACGGCGGCCACCGTGTTGAGCGGCAGCGGAGCCCGCGACAGCAGCACGTGCGACGCGGTGCTGAGCGTCACGACGAGTGCCGTGAACAGCGCCGCGCGTACGGCTCTGAGGCGGGTCCCGGATATGTCCATAGCGGAGGAAGTGTGTCACGCGCTCCGGTAAGAGACCCCTAAAGGGTCCCTGTGAGAAGGCGGACTGTTAGAGAGCTGTTGTCAGAGGCCGGGAATCCGGCCGTTGCGGAACAGGTCGACGAAGATCTGGTGGTCGGCGCGCGCGCGTGCCCCGTAGGCGTGCGCGAAGTCGACCAGCAGGGGTGCGAAGCCCTCCTCGTCGGCAGCGATCGCCGCGTCGATGGCCCGCTCCGTGGAGAAGGGGACCAGGGACTCGCCGGAGGTGTCGTCCGCCGCCGCGTGCATCGTGGCCGTCGCGCGGCCCAGGTCGGCGACGACGCCGGCGATCTCCTCCGGGTCGTCGATGTCGCCCCAGTCCAGGTCGACCGCGTACGGCGAGACCTCGGCGACCAGCTGCCCCGCGCCGTCCAGCTCGGTCCAGCCCAGCCACGGGTCCGCGTGCGCCTGCAGGGCCCGCTGGGAGATCACCGTGCGGTGCCCCTCGTGCTGGAAGTAGTCACGGATCGCCGGGTCGGTGATGTGCCGGGAGACGGCCGGGGTCTGGGCCTGCTTGATGTAGATCACGACATCGTTCTCCAGGGCGTCGCTGTGGCCCTCCAGAAGGATGTTGTACGACGGCAGACCGGCCGAGCCGATGCCGATGCCACGGCGGCCGACGACGTCCTTCACCCGGTAGGAGTCCGGGCGGGCCAGCGACGTCTCCGGCAGCGTCTCCAGATAGCCGTCGAAGGCCGCGAGGACCTTGTAGCGGGTCGCGGCGTCCAGCTCGATGGAGCCGCCGCCCGGCGCGAAGCGGCGCTCGAAGTCACGGATCTCCGTCATGGAGTCCAGCAGTCCGAAGCGGGTCAGGGAGCGGGCGTCGCGCAGCGCGTCGAGCAGCGGGCCCTGGGCGGTGTCCAGGGTGAACGGCGGCACCTCGTCGCTCTTGGCGCCGGTGGCCAGGGCGTGGATGCGCTCGCGGTACGCGCCCGCGTACACCTCCACCAGCTCGCTGATCTGCTCGTCGCTGAGCGCCTTGGCGTAGCCGATGAGGGCGAGGGAGGCGGACAGGCGCTTGAGGTCCCAGGTGAAGGGGCCGACGTACGCCTCGTCGAAGTCGTTGACGTTGAAGATCAGCCGACCGTTGGCGTCCATGTACGTGCCGAAGTTCTCCGCGTGCAGATCGCCGTGGATCCACACGCGCGAGGTGCGCTCGTCCAGGAACGGGCCGCCCCGCTTCTCCGCGTCGAGGTCGTGATAGAAGAGGCCCGCCGTGCCCCGGTAGAACGCGAACGCCGAGGCCGCCATCTTCCGGAACTTCACGCGGAACGCGGCCGGGTCGGCGGCCAGGAGCTCGCCGAACGCGGTGTCGAAGACGGCGAGGATCTCCTCGCCGCGGTGCTCGTCGTTGAGCTGCGGAACCGACATCGCTGGGTGCCTCCTGGTGCATGACATGTACGACAGCGTTTCTGTCGTCTCCAACGGGCGGGGTCGGACGAAAGTGCCCGCACCCCGCAGTGAAGGTACGCGGCGAAGCGGCCCGGGTGTCAGTGCCGAGGCATAGACTTCGACGCTGTCCCCCAGACTGTCCGCCAGCCTGTCGCCGAGTGCCCACCCGTCGCCCGACCGCCACCCCTCAACGAGGCGCTTCGCGCCGCAGCACCGCCCCATGGAGGCCACGCCGTGTCAAAGCCGCCGTTCACGCACCTGCACGTCCACACCCAGTACTCGCTGCTGGACGGTGCCGCGCGGCTGAAGGACATGTTCAACGCGTGCAACGAGATGGGCATGACCCATATCGCCATGTCCGACCACGGCAACCTGCACGGGGCGTACGACTTCTTCCACTCCGCGAAGAAGGCCGGAGTCACCCCGATCATCGGGATCGAGGCGTATGTCGCCCCCGAGTCGCGGCGCAACAAGCGCAAGATCCAGTGGGGCCAGCCGCACCAGAAGCGCGACGACGTCTCCGGTTCGGGTGGTTACACCCACAAGACGATCTGGGCGGCGAACGCGACGGGCCTGCACAACCTCTTCCGGCTGTCCTCCGACGCGTACGCCGAGGGCTGGCTGCAGAAGTGGCCCCGGATGGACAAGGAGACCATCGCCCAGTGGTCCGAGGGGCTCATCGCCTCCACCGGCTGCCCCTCCGGCGAGCTCCAGACCCGGCTGCGCCTCGGCCAGTACGACGAGGCGCTGAAGGCGGCCTCCGACTACCAGGACATCTTCGGCAAGGACCGCTACTTCCTGGAGCTGATGGACCACGGCATCGAGATCGAGCGCCGGGTCCGTGACGGCCTCGTCGACATCGGCAAGAAGCTCGGCATCCCGCCGCTGGTGACGAACGACTCGCACTACACGTACGCGCACGAGGCGACCGCGCACGACGCGCTGCTGTGCATCCAGACCGGCAAGAACCTCTCCGACCCCGACCGCTTCAAGTTCGACGGCACCGGCTACTACCTGAAGTCCACGGACGAGATGTACGCCATCGACTCCTCGGACGCCTGGCAGGAGGGCTGTGCCAACACCCTCCTGGTCGCCGAGCAGATCGACACCGCCGGCATGTTCGAGGCGAAGAACCTCATGCCGAAGTTCGACATCCCCGACGGCTTCACCGAGGTCACCTGGTTCAAGGAGGAGGTCCGCCGGGGCATGGACCGCCGCTTCCCCGGCGGCGTCCCCGAGGACCGGCAGAAGCAGGTCGAGTACGAGATGGACGTCATCATCCAGATGGGGTTCCCGGGCTACTTCCTCGTCGTCGCCGACTTCATCATGTGGGCCAAGAAGAACGGCATCGCGGTCGGCCCCGGCCGAGGCTCCGCGGCCGGCTCGATCGTCGCCTACGCCATGGGCATCACCGACCTCGACCCCATCCCGCACGGTCTGATCTTCGAGCGGTTCCTCAACCCCGAGCGCGTCTCCATGCCGGATGTCGACATCGACTTCGACGAGCGCAGGCGCGTCGAGGTGATCCGGTACGTGACGGAGAAGTACGGCGCCGACAAGGTCGCCATGATCGGGACCTACGGCAAGATCAAGGCCAAGAACGCGATCAAGGACTCCGCGCGCGTGCTGGGCTACCCGTACGCCATGGGAGACCGCCTCACCAAGGCGATGCCCGCCGACGTCCTCGGCAAGGGCATCGACCTCAACGGCATCACCGACCCCTCGCACCCCCGCTACAGCGAGGCAGGCGAGATCCGCGCGATGTACGAGAACGAGGCGGACGTCAAGAAGGTCATCGACACCGCCAAGGGCGTCGAGGGCCTGGTCCGGCAGATGGGCGTGCACGCCGCCGGCGTGATCATGTCCAGCGAGCCCATCGTCGACCACGCCCCGATCTGGGTGCGGCACACGGACGGCGTGACCATCACCCAGTGGGACTACCCGCAGTGCGAGTCGCTCGGCCTGCTGAAGATGGACTTCCTCGGCCTGCGCAACCTGACGATCATGGACGACGCCGTCAAGATGGTGAAGTCCAACAAGGGCATCGACCTCGACCTGCTGGCCCTGCCGCTCGACGATCCGAAGACCTTCGAACTGCTCCAGCGCGGCGAGACCCTCGGCGTCTTCCAGTTCGACGGCGGCCCCATGCGCTCGCTGTTGCGTCTGATGAAGCCCGACAACTTCGAAGACATCTCCGCCGTCTCCGCGCTCTACCGTCCGGGCCCGATGGGCATGGACTCGCACACCAACTACGCGCTCCGCAAGAACAAGCTCCAGGAGATCACCCCGATCCACAAGGAGCTGGAGGAGCCCCTGGAAGAGGTCCTGGCCGTCACCTACGGCCTGATCGTCTACCAGGAGCAGGTGCAGAAGGCCGCCCAGATCATCGCCGGGTACTCGCTCGGCGAGGCCGACATCCTGCGCCGCGTGATGGGCAAGAAGAAGCCCGACGAACTGGCGAAGAACTTCACCATCTTCCAGGCCGGCGCCAAGAAGAACGGCTACAGCGACGAGGCGATCCAGGCCCTGTGGGACGTGCTGGTCCCGTTCGCCGGGTACGCCTTCAACAAGGCGCACTCCGCCGCGTACGGCCTGGTCTCGTACTGGACCGCCTATCTGAAGGCGAACCACCCCGCCGAGTACATGGCCGGGCTGCTCACGTCCGTCAAGGACGACAAGGACAAGTCTGCCGTCTACCTCAACGAGTGTCGGCGCATGGGCATCAAGGTGCTCCCGCCGAACGTCAACGAGTCGGTGCACAACTTCGCCGCCCAGGGCGACGACGTGATCCTCTTCGGCCTCGAAGCCGTCCGCAACGTCGGCACCAACGTGGTGGAGTCGATCATCAGGAGCCGCAAGGCCAAGGGGAAGTACGCCTCCTTCCCCGACTACCTCGACAAGGTCGAGGCGGTCGCCTGCAACAAGCGCACCACGGAGTCCCTGATCAAGGCGGGCGCCTTCGACACCCTCGGGCACACCCGCAAGGGCCTCACCGCCCAGTTCGAGCCGATGATCGACAACGTGGTCGCGGTCAAGCGCAAGGAGGCCGAGGGCCAGTTCGACCTCTTCGGCGGCATGGGCGAGGAGGAGACGAGCGAGCCCGGCTTCGGACTCGACGTCGAGTTCACCACCGACGAGTGGGAGAAGACGTATCTGCTCGCCCAGGAGCGGGAGATGCTCGGTCTGTACGTCTCCGACCATCCGCTGTTCGGCCTGGAGCACGTGCTGTCCGACAAGGCCGACGCGGGCATCGCCCAGCTCACCGGAGGCGAGCACGCGGACGGCGCGGTGGTGACCATCGGCGGCATCATCTCCGGTCTCCAGCGCAAGATGACCAAGCAGGGCAACGCCTGGGCGATCGCCACCGTGGAGGACCTCGCCGGCTCCATCGAGTGCATGTTCTTCCCGGCGACCTACCAGCTCGTGTCGACCCAACTCGTCGAGGACGCCGTCGTCTTCGTCAAGGGCCGCCTCGACAAGCGGGAGGATGTGCCGCGGCTCGTCGCCATGGAGCTCCAGGTGCCGGACCTGTCGAACGCGGGCACCAACGCGCCCGTGATCCTCACCATCCCGGCCACCCGGGTCACCCCGCCGATGATCAACCGCCTCGGCGAGATCCTCACCCACCACAAGGGCGACAGCGAGGTCCGCATCAAGCTCCAGGGCCCGACGAAGACGACGGTGCTGCGCCTGGACCGGCACCGGGTCAAGCCCGACCCCGCGCTGTTCGGCGACCTGAAGGTGCTGCTCGGCCCGTCCTGCCTGGCCGGCTGACGGCCTGACGGCCTGACGGGCTGATGAGCCGAGGCTGACGCGACTCAAGCGCGAGGGGCGCATCCGGTTTCGGATGCGCCCCTCGGTGTGCCCGGGCTGCAACAGCCCGCCCTGAGGACGTCAGTTGTGGCCGAAGCGCTTCTGCCGGCCCTTGCGGGCGACATCGGCAGGCGTCACCTGCGAGATGCGCTGCTCGGCCTGGTCCTGCATCGAGGACTGCTGGGCCTGCTGCTGACCACGCTCGGACTGCGGCTGTTTACGATCCTGCTTCTTGTTCTTGGCCATGGTGATCTGCCTCCTGGGGGGATCTGAGGGCCAGAGACGGGACCAGATTCACATAGGCTGACTTACGACGCATTTCGGATAATTACCGTCTGTAACAGGGGTTGTCGGAGCGGAAGTGCCTGAAACGCCACGCCGAAGATCGAGTTCGGGCCGTTAACCCCCGTCAGGTCGGGCAGACTCGAAGGAAGCCCAAAGCAAACCTCCCGTAAAGAGGGTGAGTCGTGTGGACCGCTGCATCGTCCTGGTGGACGCCGGGTATCTGCTGGGGGCCGCCGCCAGTCTCCTCGCCGGAGAGCCCTCGCGATCCCGGATCACCGTCGATCACGCCGCCCTCGTCCAGGGCCTGCGCGAACAGGCCGAGTCCGAGACCGAGCGGCCACTGCTGCGCATCTACTGGTTCGACGGCGCGCCGGACCGCGTCCCCCAGCCCGAGCACCGCAGGCTGCGCGTGATGCCCCGGGTGACCGTCCGGCTGGGCGCGCTGACCCGCAGCGACGGCCGCTGGGCCCAGAAGGGCGTCGACGCGGCCATGCACGCCGAGCTGACCGAGCTGGCCCGCAACCGCGCCTGCTCCGACGTCGTCCTCGTCACCGGCGACGGCGACCTGCTGCCCGGCATGATGGCCGCCAAGGAGCACGGCGTCGCCGTCCACCTGTGGGCCGTCCAGGCCGCCGACGGCGACTACAACCAGTCCGAGGACCTCGTCGCCGAGGCCGACGAACGGCGCGTCCTGGACCGTACGTGGATCACCAAGGCGGTCCGCGCCAAGGAGATCGGCGGGATCTGCGCCCCGCCGCCCGCGCCCCGGCCCGAGATCGCCGCGATCCTCTCCGCGCCGCTGCCCGACTCCGGCCTCGCCGCCGCCGAGCGGACCGCCGAGGAGGCCGAGCACGCCTCCGCGGCCGGCGGCTCCCAGAACGGCGCACAGGAGCGCGTCCCCGCGCCCAAGGGCGTTCCGACCCCCAAGGACCTGGCGGCGCTGCGCGCACCCGGCGAGCGGCCCGTCCAGCACCCCACCACCGCGACCCTGCGCTGGTCCTCCGACAAGGGCTGGGTCGACCGCCCCGGCGTCGCCGCCGAACCCTCCGAGGTCGCCGCGATGCCGACGCTCGCGCAGGTCACCACGGCGGAGCAGCGGTGGGCCGACCGCGAGGAGGACATCACCACCGTCGGCGGCGACCCCTACGAGGTGGGGCAGGTCTTCGCCCGCCGGTGGATGGGACGCCTCGGCGACCAGGGCCATCTGCAGAAGCTGTCGGGCATGTACCCGCGGATCCCGCACCGCATCGACGGCGAGCTGCTGCGGTACGCGGCCCGCTTCGGCCTGCTCGCCCACAAGGACGACCAGATCGACGAACACGACCGGTACGCCATCCGGGCGGGCTTCTGGCGTGAGGTCGACGTACGGACGGCGGCGGAGCACGCTCCGGCGGGGGACTGAACCGGGCACTCGGGACGCCCCCGACGGCGAGCGGAGGTCCCCGACCCCGTAGTCTCGTGCCTTGTGAGTACGCGCGCGGCACCGGTGACTCGGCACGGGGACGAGGTCGTGTGCGCCGTGCGCGGGCTGACCAAGACCTATCCGGCGGTCCGGGGCCGGCGCGGCACCCCCGCGACTCCCGAGGTCCGGGCCACCGACGACGTACGGCTGGACATCCGGCGCGGTGAGATCTTCGGGCTGCTCGGGCCGAACGGGGCCGGCAAGTCCACCCTCGTCCGGCAGCTGACCGGGCTCATGCGGCCGGACACGGGCAGTGTGGAGATCCTCGGCCACGACATCGTGCGCCACCCCGAGCGGGCCGCGCGGATCCTCGCCTACCTCGGTCAGGAGTCCACCGCCCTCGACGAACTCACCGTCTCCCTCGCCGCCGAGACCACCGGACGGCTGCGCGGCCTCGACGTGCGCGCCGCCCGCCGGGAGCGGGACGCCGTCCTCGACGAGCTGGGCCTCACGCCGATCGCCGGGCGGCCGCTGCGCAAGCTGTCCGGCGGGCAGCGGCGGCTGGCCTGCTTCGCGGCCGTCCTGGTGGGGGAGCGGCCCCTGCTGGTGCTGGACGAGCCCACCACCGGGATGGACCCGGTCGCACGCCGGGCGGTGTGGGCCGCTGTGGACCGGCGGCGGGCCGAACGCGGGGCGACCGTGCTGCTCGTCACCCACAACGTCATCGAGGCGGAGACCGTCCTCGACCGGGTCGCCGTCCTCGACCAGGGCCGGGTCATCGCCTGTGACACGCCCTCCGGGCTCAAGGAGCAGGTCGCCGGGGAGGTGCGGGTCGAGCTGGTGTGGCGGGAGCGGGCGCCGCTGGACGTGCCCGAGGTCGCCGCCCTGCGCGAGCGGGCCGTGGAGTCGGGGCGCCGCTGGACGCTGCGGCTCGCCCCCGACGAGGCCCGCGCCATCGTCGCCACCGTCACCGGCGGGGCCGCCTTCGCCGCGCTCGACGACTTCACGCTGGCCACCCCGAGCCTGGAGGACGTCTACCTGGCGCTGGGCGGGGCGGCGCGGCAAGGGCTGGTGCGGGCATGAGCGCGAGGGCCGTCGTCTCCGTATGGGACGGTATGAGAACCGTAGGGAAGAGGAGCAGCGTCACGTGAGTGTCGTACCCGCCGAGGTTCTGCCCGGGAGCGCCGGGGCCGTCACGGAGCCGGCCCGCCGCGCCGTCGCCGAGCTGGCGCCGCGCGCGCGGCTGTGGCCGTCGCTCGTGGCCGTGTACCGGGCGCAGCTGTCCCGGGCGCGGGTGGCGCGCATTCCGCTGCTGTTCGTGGCGACCTTCCAGTCGGTCGGCATCCTGATCATGATGCGGGGCGTGGTGGACGGAGGCCGCGAGGCGGAGGCCGTCGTCGCGGGGTCGGCCGTGCTGGTCGTCGCCTTCGTCGCGCTGAACCTGCTCGCGCAGTACTTCGGACAGCTGCGGGCGAGCGGCGGGCTGGACCACTACGCGACTCTTCCGGTGCCGCCGGCGGCCGTGGTGCTGGGCGCGGCCGGGGCGTACGCCTCGTTCACCGTGCCGGGGACGCTGGTGACGGCCGTGTTCGGGTGCGTGCTGTTCGGGCTGCCGCTGACGCACCTGTGGGTGCTCGCGGCCGTGATCCCGCTGGCGGGCGCCGCGCTGTCCGGGCTCGGGGCGGCCTTCGGGCTGCTCGCGCCGCGGCCGGAGCTGGCCACCGTGCTGGGACAGCTCGGCATGTCGGCCGCGCTGCTGCTGGGCGTGCTGCCGCCGGACCGGATGCCGGAGGCGGTGCGTTTCACCCGCGACCTGCTGCCGTCGACGTACGGCGTCGAGGCCTTCGCGCGGACGTTCGGCGCGGATCCCGACTGGGCGTTCGTCCTCGGGGACCTCGCCGTGTGCGCGGGGGTGGGCGTCGTGTCGCTCGCCGTCGCCACCTGGGCGTACCGCCGGGCCGCCGTCCGGTGACGCGCCGCACAGGCGGGCCTGGCACGATGGCAGGGTGACCGCACCGCTGACTCCGCCTCCGCCGCCGCACGAACCGTCCCCGCGTGAACCGTCCCGGCGCGAACCGTCTCCGCACGAGGCGTGGCCGCCGTCGCCCGGAGGGTACGCGGGGATGGCCGCCGCGCCCCACGAGGCGCCGTACGGACAGGACGGGCCCGGGATGAAGACCGAACTGCGGGAAGCCGCCGTGATCACGGTGGGCGTCGCACTCACCGGGGTGCTGCTCGGGCTGCTGTGGGTGTGGCTGGCGCCGAAGGTGCCCCTGGTGGGGGACGTGGTGGAGGGCAACTGGGTCGTCTACTTCAAGGACACCGAGGGGGAGCAGGCGATCGGGGTGGACGGAACGTTCACGCTGCTCGCTCTGGCGTTCGGCGCGGTGAGTGCGGTGGCGGCGTTCGCCTGGCGGCGGCGTGGGGGAGTGCCGCTCGTCGTCGCACTGGCGCTCGGCGGGTTTCTCGGGTCGTTGCTGGCGTGGCGGGTGGGGCTGTGGCTCGGGCCCGACTCCGATGTGCTGGCGCATGCGCGGGCCGCGGGCAAGGGGGTGACGTTCTCGGCGCCGTTGAAGCTCGGGGCGAAGGGGGCGTTGCTGGCGTGGTCGTTGGCCGGGTCGCTGGTGCATCTGGGGCTCACGGCGCTGTTCGGGCCTCGGGATCCTGATCCGTATCAGGCGCAGGGGGCTGTGCCGCCCAAGGACGGGTACGGGGCGCCTGCGGCTTAGGGCGGGATGTCGCCCCCGCCGCCCCTACCCGTTCCCATCCCTGGGGGCTGCGCCCCCAGACCCCCCTTTCGGCCCTGAAGGGGCCTCGTCCTCAAACGCCGGACGGGCTGGGCGTGCCGGGCGGGCTGAGAGCTCACCCTCGGGCGATCGGGGCCAGTACCGCTTCCGTCAGCTTGGCCAGGTCCGTCCCCGACAGCTCCACCTCCAGGCCTCTGCGGCCCGCCGAGATGCAGATCGTGGGGTGGGTCGTCGCCGAGTCGTCGAGGACCGTGGGGAGTCTCTTGCGCTGGCCGAGGGGGGAGATGCCGCCCCGGACGTAGCCCGTGGTGCGTTCCGCCAGGGTCGGGTCGGCCATGGCCGCTCGTTTGCCGCCGACGGCCGAGGCCAGGGCCTTCAGGTCGAGGGAGCCCGCGACCGGGACCACCGCCACCGTGAGGGCGCCGTCGACGTCCGCGACCAGGGTCTTGAAGACCCGGTCGGGGGAGACGCCCATCGCCTCGGCCGCTTCCTCTCCGTAGGACGGGTGGCTCGGGTCGTGGTCGTAGGCGTGGACCGTGAAGTCCACGCCCGCCGCGGTCAGGGCCACCGTCGCCGGTGTGCCGCCCACCCGTCGCCCGCCACCATCCCTGTTCGAATGCGCTTCGCGCGCCCCGATTCGGTGCTGTTGCTTCTTCGGCTTCTTCGCCATGCTCGGGCCTTCAGTCGCCTTGAGGTGTCTTCAGTTGAGACTCGTCGGGCCTCGCGTCAGATCCGACGCGGGCAGCGAGGGCAGGCTGCGGATGATCGCCGTCTCCGCGCGCAGCAGTCTCAGCTCGTCCCGCAGCCGGGAGGCCGTGTCGGGGGCCTGGAGGAGGCGCTGCTTGGTCGGGGTGTCCAGCATCATCGCGGCCGCCACCAGGTACGACACGACGGACGGGTCGTCGGGGAGGTCCGCGCCCGTGGCCAGGGAGCGTTCGCGGGCGCCCGCCAGGCGCTTCTGGTACTGGCGGAAGGCCCGCAGCACGCCTTCCGCGAGGGCGCCCGCCTCGTCGCCCGGGTCCTCCGGCAGCTCCTGGAGCTCGGCCGTCAGGAACGGGCCCGAGGCGTCCACCGACAGCAGCTTCACGCGGGTCGTACCCGTCGCCAGCACCTCGAACGTGCCGTCGGCCCGCTCGCGGATCGTCGCCGCGTCGGCCACACAGCCGACGCCGTGCAGCGCCTTGACCGGGTCGTCCCCGAAACCGGCCGCGGGGCCGCGCTCGGGCAGCGCCGTCTGGTCGGGCAGCCCCGGGGCGGTGGGCGCCACCTCGTGGCCGTCGCGGATGGCGACGACGGCGAACCGGCGCGATTCGTCCTCGGGGGTCTTCAACAGGTCGCGCATCATGGCGCGATAGCGCTCCTCGAAGACGTTGAGCGGGAGCACGAGTCCCGGGAACAACACCGAGTTCAGGGGGAAGAGCGGCAGGCGGACGGTGGTCACGACGCAGAAGCCTAGTGGTCCAGCGGACGGGCTCGTCCGCCGTGCCCGTTCCCCGGATGCCACGGGGGCTGCCCCGACGGCCCCGAGCGCACTTCCTCGCGGACGGCCAGGAAGTGGCCGAGGGGGTCGTCGGACAGCCGGCCCCAGGGGAAGGAGGTGGCGTACGGGCCGATCAGGCGCAGCTGCGCGAGGGCGTCGTCGCGGCGGCCCAGCCGGGCCAGGACGTACGTCAGGACGTTGCGGATCTCGGCCGGCCACGGGTCGGCGGCGGGAAAGCGCGCGGAGAGCGCGACGGCGCGGTCGGCCGCCGCGTCCAGCCGCTCGCGCGGCACCTCGGGGCCGCAGCCGTCGGTGAGGTACGCGAAGGCGGCCCGCGCGGGCAGCGCCTGGACGAGGGAGCCGGCCGGGGCGTCCTGCGCGGCCCGGTCGGCGAAGTCGAAGCACTCCCGGTGGGAGCCGTGCCACGACTCGGCCAGATAGCGCTTGGCCGCCACATGGCAGCCGTAGTGGTGCGGGGCGCGGCGGACCGCGGCCGCCCACAGCTCGCCGAAGTACTTGTGCCCGGCCCGCGCCCCGCGCGCGTGGTCCAGGGCGATCCGCCACGGCACCGGGTCGCGGACGTCGCTCTGCGCGGCCGCCGTGATCAGCGGGCTCACCTCGCGCAGCAGCTCGGCCCGGGCCGGCGACTGCCAGGCGCGCGCCACCGCGAGCTGGGCGGCGACGAGGAGGACGTCGGGGTCGCGCGGGGCGGCGGCGCCCCACTCGTCGAACCACTCCGGACGCGAGCGCGCGAAGGACGCCAGCCGGGTCACGTACCGGTCGCGGTACTCCCACTCGGCCCGTTCCCGGGTGTGCGCCAGCAGTTCGGCGGCGGGCGCGTAGGCGCCCAGGCCGGCGGCGACCAGCGCGGGTCCGAGCCGGTCGTCGGGCACGTCGAGGAGCACCTCGTCGTCGGCGGGGAGCCCGGCGGCGCTGTGGGGGGCGGCGGTCCGCGCCGTCCGGGAGAACCGGGAGGCGCGGATGAACGGGGGCAGCAGAGCCATGGTGCCGACTATTGAAAAGCCGCTGGTTCACATTGCGCCAGAGGGTTGGGGCAACCTGTGGAAAGTTGTACGGCCCCGGGTCAAGGGACGGTAAAGGCGGGTGGCGGGGTGCTCAGCCCCGGCGCAGCAGTCGCGTCGCCCCCGCCGCCACCGTCGTCGCCAGGATCCAGCCGAGCAGGATCAGCGCCGCCGACAGCCACTGCCAGCCGCCGCGCAGCTGCCACTGGCCGGCCTGCCCCAGGTCGATGACGGGCAGCAGCAGGTCGAGGGCGAGGAGCGCCGGGTTCCAGGGCGGGTGCCCGGCGCGGTCGACGGGCGGATGCGGGGCGTGCGCGAACGCCAGGGAGCTCGCCGCCCACAGCACCGCCATCCACACCGCCGCCCGGCCCGGCCGGTATCCGTAGGCGACCGTCCAGTCCTGGACGTATCCCAGCACCTTCGCGGCCGGCGGGAGCGTCTCCCGGCGGCGGCGCTGCTTGGCCAGCAGCACCTCGCGGGCGTCCTCGTCCTCCCCGCCGGCCCGCAGCACGGCCGCCAGCCGCTCGTACGGCTCCGGGGCGTACTCGGCGGTCGCCGCGGCCACCCAGCGCAGCCGCTCGGCCAGCGGGAACGGGCCCTGCGGCACCAGGTTCTCGTACGCGAAGCCGCCCATGTGCAGGTTGCCCGGGCCGGGCCAGGCGCTCGCCCGGTCCACCAGGTTGATCACCCGGGCGCCCGACAGCACTGCCTTGCCGCGCCTCGGCCGCTCCCCGAGGAAGCGCAGCTCGGGCGTCTGTACCCGGCGCAGCGACAGCTCCTGGTCCTCCGTGAAGGTGAACCGGGCCCGCTCCAGGTCCACGGCGTCCCCGAACCGCCCGTCGTCCAGCCGCACCCCGCCCCGGCACTCGAAGCGCTGGATGCGCGTCCCGCGCGCGGGCGTCGTGCCGCTCAGCGCCTGGCCGCCGACGCCGGCCGGGGTCAGGTACAGCGAGCGTTCCACGGTCAGCTGGGGCGCGTTCAGTGCGAGCCGCGTGTAGGGGTTGGTCAGCCGCGCCCCGCGCAGGCTCAGCGACACGCCGATCTGGGCGCTGCGCAGACTCAGCTCGCCGTGCGACTCCAGCAGCTCCGCCTGGAGGTCCTGGCCGACCGTCATGCCGTCGGCGGCGATCGAGCGGCCGGAGCGGTCGCGGTAGACGATCGCCTGGTTGAGCAGCAGGTCCGTGCCGATGTGCGCGTCGGTGAGCCGCACGCCGTTGTGGAAACGGCAGCGGGGCAGGTGCAGATCGCCCTCGGTGTGCACCCGGGCCGCCTCCAGGCGCGGCACCTGGCAGTCCACCATCCGCAGGGTCGTGAACCGCGCCTCCGGCAGCAGCACCTCCCGCTCGAACCGGCAGCGCTTCATCTCCACATACGGCACCACCGTGCCGCCCGCGAGGTCCAGGGTGCCGCTGACCTGCACGCCGACCAGCTTCAGCGAGGAGACCCGGCCGGCCAGCGCGGGCGGACCGGCCAGCAGCAGCCAGGCGACGATGCGGGCCCGCACGGTGCGCGACTCGCCCCAGGGATGCCCGCCGTGCGGGTCGTCGACGACCGTGTCCCCGCTGCTCAGGTCGTACGCGCTGCCGTTGCGGAAGGCCTGCCACATGCCGGCCTCGGCGGCGGTCAGGTCGTCCGGCAGGTCTCCGGCGGCGTCCCCGGCACGGATGCCCGCCCCCTCGGTCACACGGTTCACCCCACTTCGTTTCTGTCGTTACTCACAGGTTTCGCACAGCTGTTCATGCCCGTTGAGTGACCCCCCGAACGCCCCCAGTGAAGGTGATCTTCCGATTTCCGGCCAGGTTCTGTATCAGCCATTGATACGCGCGGACGACGCTCGATCCCGGTCTGAGAGAATTGACCGCGTGATCTCCCGAATCGATCTGCGCGGCGACGCCCTCCCCGAGGGACCCGCCCTGCGCGACCTGCTGCCCCGAGCCGACTTCGACGTCTCGGCCGCCCTGGAGAAGGTGCGTCCGATCTGCGAGGCCGTACATCATCGGGGCGACGCGGCGCTGATCGACTTCGCCGAGAAGTTCGACGGAGTGCGGCTGGAATCCGTACGGGTCCCGGCGCAGGCGATCGCCGACGCGCTGGAGCGGCTCGACCCGGCCGTGCGCGCGGCCCTGGAGGAGTCCATCCGCCGCACCCGTCTCGTCCACCGCGCACAGCGCCGCACGACGCACACGACCCAGGTCGTGCCGGGCGGTTCGGTGACCGAGAAGTGGGCGCCGGTCGACCGGGTCGGGCTGTACGCGCCCGGCGGCCGGTCGGTCTACCCGTCCTCGGTCGTCATGAACGTCGTGCCCGCGCAGGAGGCCGGCGTCGAGTCCATCGCGCTCGCCTCCCCCGCCCAGGCCGAGTTCGACGGCCTGCCGCACCCGACGATCCTCGCCGCGTGCGCGCTGCTCGGCATCGACGAGGTGTACGCGGCCGGCGGCGCGACCGCCGTCGCGATGTTCGCGTACGGCACCGAGTCCTGCCCGCCCGCAGACATGGTCACCGGCCCCGGCAACATCTGGGTCGCCGCCGCCAAGCGCTACTTCACCGGCAAGATCGGCATCGACGCCGAGGCCGGCCCGACCGAGATCGCCGTCCTGGCCGACGACAGCGCCGACCCGGCGCACGTCGCCGCCGACCTGATCAGCCAGGCCGAGCACGACCCGCTGGCGGCGGCGGTGCTGGTCACCGACTCCGTCGCGCTGGCGGACGCGGTCGAGAAGGAGCTGGAGCCGCAGGTCGCGGCCACCAAGCACATCGAGGACCGGATCGTCCCGGCGCTCAGCGGCAGGCAGTCGGCGATCGTGCTCGTCGACGGGATCGACGAGGGCCTGCGCGTCGTCGACGCGTACGGCGCCGAGCACCTGGAGATCCAGACGGCCGACGCCGCCGCGGTCGCCGACCGGGTGCGCAACGCGGGCGCGATCTTCATCGGCCCCTGGGCGCCGGTGTCCCTGGGCGACTACGCCGCGGGGTCCAACCACGTGCTCCCCACGGGCGGCTGCGCCTGCCACTCCTCCGGCCTGTCCGTGCAGTCCTTCCTGAGGGGCATCCACATCGTCGACTACACGCGGGACGCGCTGGCCGAGGTCGCGCATCACGTGGTGACGCTGGCGGAGGCGGAGGACCTGCCCGCGCACGGCGCGGCGGTCAAGGCGAGGTTCGGTTGGAAGGTGCCTGAGAGCAAGTGAGCTTCGGAATCGACGATCTTCCCGTACGGGACGAGCTGCGCGGCAAGTCCCCCTACGGCGCGCCCCAGTTGGACGTCCCCGTACGGCTGAACACCAACGAGAACCCCTACCCGCTGCCCGAGCCGCTGGTCGAGCGGATCGCGGAGCGGGTGCGCGAGGCCGCCCGCGACCTCAACCGCTACCCGGACCGCGACGCGGTGGAGCTGCGCACCCAGCTCGCGAAGTACCTGACGGACACCGCCGGGCACGAGGTGGGCCTGGCGAACGTGTGGGCGGCGAACGGCTCCAACGAGGTCCTCCAGCAGCTGCTGCAGACCTTCGGCGGACCGGGTCGTACCGCGATCGGCTTCGAGCCGTCGTACTCGATGCACGGGCTCATCGCGCGCGGCACCGGGACCGGATGGATCTCGGGCCCGCGCCACGAGGACTTCACGATCGACCTCGCGGCGGCCGAGAAGGCCATCGCCGAGCACCGGCCCGACGTCGTCTTCGTCACCACCCCCAACAACCCCACCGGCACCGCGGTCCCGGCCGCCACGGTCCTCGCGCTGTACGAGGCGGCGCAGGCCGCGAAGCCGTCGATGGTCGTGGTCGACGAGGCGTACATCGAGTTCAGCCACGGCGACTCGCTGCTGCCGCTGCTCGAAGGCCGGCCGAATCTCGTCGTCTCGCGGACGATGTCGAAGGCCTTCGGCGCGGCCGGCCTGCGCCTCGGCTACCTGGCCGCGCACCCGGCGGTCGTGGACGCCGTCCAGCTCGTCCGGCTGCCGTACCACCTGTCGGCCGTCACGCAGGCGACCGCGCTGGCCGCCCTGGAGCACACCGACACGCTGCTGAAGTACGTCGAGCAGCTGAAGTCGGAGCGGGACCGGCTGGTGCGCGAGCTGCTCGCGATCGGGTACGAGGTCACGGCGTCCGACGCCAACTTCGTGCAGTTCGGGCGGTTCGCCGACGCCCACGTCGGCTGGCAGCAGATCCTCGACCGGGGCGTCCTGGTCCGGGACAACGGCGTGCCCGGCTGGCTGCGGGTCACCGCCGGAACCCCCGAAGAGAACGACGCGTTCCTCGACGCGGTCCGTGAAGTCAAGAAGGAGCAGAGCTCATGAGCCGCGTTGGACGCGTGGAGCGCACCACCAAGGAGACCTCGGTCCTCGTCGAGATCAACCTCGACGGCAGCGGCAAGGTCGATGTGTCGACCGGTGTCGGCTTCTACGACCACATGCTCGACCAGCTCGGCCGCCACGGTCTGTTCGACCTGACCGTGAAGACCGACGGCGACCTGCACATCGACTCCCACCACACCATCGAGGACACCGCCCTCGCGCTCGGCGCCGCCTTCAAGCAGGCCCTCGGCGACAAGGTGGGGATCTACCGCTTCGGCAACTGCACGGTCCCGCTGGACGAGTCGCTCGCCCAGGTGACCGTCGACCTGTCCGGCCGCCCCTACCTCGTGCACACCGAGCCCGAGAACATGGCGCCGATGATCGGCGAGTACGACACCACGATGACCCGGCACATCCTGGAGTCCTTCGTCGCCCAGGCGCAGATCGCGCTGCACGTGCACGTGCCCTACGGGCGCAACGCGCACCACATCGTGGAATGCCAGTTCAAGGCGCTGGCCCGGGCCCTGCGCTACGCCTCCGAGCGCGACCCGCGCGCGGCCGGCATCCTCCCCTCCACGAAGGGCGCGCTGTAAAGCCATGACCGGACTGTCGACCATCCTGATCGTCGTCGGCCTCTTCCTGGCCGGCGGCATCTACTCCTTCGTCAAGCAGCAGATGCCGAAGAGCCTGATCGTGCTGCTCTCGATCGGGGCCACGATGTGTCTCGTCGCGGGCGTGGTGAGGCTGGAGGTGTGGAATTGAGCACCGCCGGCAAGGCGAGAGCCGCCAAGAAGGTCGTGGTCTTCGACTACGGCTTCGGCAACGTGCGGTCCGCCGAGCGTGCCCTCGCGCGCGCCGGCGCCGACGTGGAGATCACCCGTGACTTCGACACGGCGATGAACGCCGACGGGCTGCTGGTGCCGGGCGTCGGCGCCTTCGCCGCCTGCATGAAGGGCCTGAAGGAGGCCCGCGGCGACTGGATCATCGGCCGCCGGCTGTCCGGCGGCCGCCCGGTCATGGGCATCTGCGTCGGCATGCAGATCCTCTTCGCGCGCGGCATCGAGCACGGCGTCCAGACCGAGGGCCTGGACGAATGGCCCGGCGCGGTCGAGCCGCTCCAGGCCGAGATCGTGCCCCACATGGGCTGGAACACCGTCGAGGCCCCGGCCGACTCCGAGCTGTTCGCCGGCCTGGACGCGGACGCGCGCTACTACTTCGTGCACTCCTACGCCGTCCACGACTGGTTGCTGGACGTGCACAACCCGCTGCTGCACGCTCCGAAGGTGACCTGGTCGACGCACGGGAAGCCGTTCGTGGCCGCCGTGGAGAACGGCGCGCTGTGGGCCACGCAGTTCCACCCCGAGAAGTCCGGCGACGCCGGAGCCCAGCTCCTCACCAACTGGATCGGAACCCTGTGAGCAAGCTCGAACTCCTCCCCGCCGTCGACGTCCGCGACGGCCAGGCCGTCCGTCTCGTGCACGGCGAGTCGGGGACGGAAACTTCTTACGGTTCGCCCCTGGAAGCCGCTCTCGCCTGGCAGCGCTCGGGCGCCGAGTGGCTGCACCTGGTCGACCTGGACGCCGCGTTCGGCACCGGCGACAACCGCGCGCTGATCGCCGAGGTCGCGGGGGCGATGGACATCAAGGTGGAGCTGTCCGGCGGCATCCGCGACGACGACACCCTCGCCGCCGCCCTGGCCACCGGCTGCACGCGGGTGAACCTGGGCACGGCCGCCCTGGAGACGCCCGAGTGGGTCGCCGAGGTCATCGCCGAGCACGGCGACAAGATCGCCGTCGGCCTCGACGTCCGCGGCACGACCTTGCGCGGGCGTGGCTGGACCCGGGACGGCGGCGACCTCTACGAGACGCTGGAGCGCCTCGACAAGCAGGGCTGCGCGCGGTACGTCGTCACCGACATCGCCAAGGACGGCACGCTGCAGGGCCCGAACCTGGAGCTGCTGAGGAACGTCTGCGCGGCGACGGACCGGCCGGTCGTGGCGTCGGGCGGCGTGTCCTCCCTCGACGACCTGCGGGCCATCGCCGAGCTGGTGCCCCTCGGCGTCGAGGGCTCCATCGTCGGCAAGGCGCTCTACGCCAAGGCGTTCACCCTGGAAGAGGCCCTGGAGGCGGTGGCCCGGTGAGCGACGTACGACGCGTCACGACGGGCGCGCCCTGGGAGGAGGCCTTCGGCTACTCCCGCGCGGTGGAGCTGCCGAACGGCCTGGTGCTGGTCTCCGGCTGCACCTCGATAGTGGACGGGGAGATCGCCGGGGGCGGCCCCTACGAGCAGACGGTCAACGCCTTCAACGTCGCGTTCGCGGCGCTGGAGCAGCTGGGTCTCGGACGCGACGACGTCGTGCGGACGCGCATGTACATCACCCACGCGCGGGACGTGGACGACGTCGGACGCGCCCACAAGGAGCTGTTCGACTCCGTCCGGCCCGCCGCATCCATGATCATCGTCTCCGGCTTCGTGGACCCGTCCCTGGTCGTCGAGGTCGAGGTGGAGGCGTTCCGGGGAGTGCCGTCATGACCCTGGCGATCCGAGTCATCCCCTGCCTGGACGTGGACAACGGCCGGGTCGTCAAGGGCGTCAACTTCCAGAACCTGCGCGACGCGGGCGACCCCGTCGAGATGGCCAAGGTGTACGACGCCGAGGGCGCCGACGAGCTGACGTTCCTGGACATCACGGCCTCCTCCGGCAACCGCGAGACCACCTACGACGTGGTGCGCCGCACCGCCGAGCAGGTGTTCATCCCGCTCACCGTCGGCGGCGGGGTGCGCACGCCCGAGGACGTCGACAAGCTGCTGCGCGCGGGCGCCGACAAGGTGGGCGTGAACACGGCCGCGATCGCCCGCCCGGAGCTGATCAAGGAGATCGCCGAGCGGTTCGGCCGCCAGGTGCTGGTGCTGTCGGTGGACGCCCGGCGGACCCCTTCGGGGGGCTTCGAGGTGACCACCCACGGAGGCCGCAAGGGCACCGGGATCGACGCGGTCGAGTGGGCGCACCGGGCGGCCGAGCTGGGCGCGGGGGAGATCCTGCTCAACTCGATGGACGCCGACGGCACCAAGGACGGCTATGACCTGGAGATGATCGGGGCCGTGCGCAGGCATGTGACGGTCCCGGTGATCGCCTCCGGCGGCGCCGGCCGGCTCGCCGACTTCCCGCCGGCCGTCGAGGCGGGCGCGGACGCGGTGCTGGCCGCGTCGGTGTTTCACTTCGGGGACCTGCGGATCGGGCAGGTGAAGGACACGCTGCGGGGGGCGGGACACCCCGTGCGGTGACGCCTTCGGGCGGGTGATGACGTGGGGTAAGCCCCGGCCACCTGGTGGTCGGGGCTTACTCGTGCCCAGATGAGAAAGAGAAGTTGCGCAAAATAAATTGCGCAACTTTTCTTTCCTGTCTAGGGTGGGGGCATGACAGACAAGGAGAGAGACCGCCGGATCACGGACCTGGGCACCCTCAAGGCCCTCGCCCACCCCCTGCGGATGAAGCTGTACCGGGGCCTGACGGTCGCCCGGGTCGCCACCGCCTCCCAGCTCGCCGAACAGGTCGACGAGGCCGTCTCGCTCGTCAGCTACCACCTGCGCAAGCTCGCCGAGCACGGCCTGATCGAGGAGGCCGCGCCACAGAGCGGGGACGGCCGGGAGCGCTGGTGGCAGCCCGCCTCCGACGGAGTGAGCATCCGCGACGAGGACTTCCGCGACGCCCCCGAGAAGGCGGCCGCCCACACGGCGGCCAGCAGGTTCTTCGCCGAACAGCGCATGGACATGTACCGGCGCTGGCTGGACGAGCGCGCCCACTGGGGCCCCGAGTGGAACCGGACGGCCGAGTCCGCCGAGGGCACGCTGCGCCTCACGGCCAACGAACTGGCCGAGCTCACCCAGGAGATGCTCGCCCTCCTCCACAAGTACGACGAGCGGGGCCGGGCCGCCGAGACCGCCGGCGACACCGAAGGCCGCGAGAACGTCGCGGTGCACACGTACGCGTTCCCGTTCCGGATCTGAGAGAGGCCGCCCGTGACCGCCACCGCGCACGAGACCGCGCACGAGAGCGCTCAGCCGATCGCCTCCGAACCGCCGGCCCACCGCGACCCCAACGTGCTGCGCTGGCTCGCCGCCTACACCGCCTCGATGGTCGGCGACAGCGTCTACTACATCGCCCTGTCCTGGGCCGCCGTACAGGCCGGTACGCCCTCACAGGCCGGGCTCGTGATGACGGCGAGCGCTCTGCCGCGGGCCCTGCTGATGCTGGGCGGGGGAGTGATCGCCGACCGGCTGGGTCCGCGCCGGGTCGTCGTCGGCAGCGACGCCGTGCGCTGCGCGGCCGTCCTCGCGGTCGCCGCGCTGCTGTACGCGACCTCTCCCGGCCTGTGGCCGCTGGCCCTGCTGGCGCTGGTCTTCGGCGCCGTCGACGCCGTGTTCGTGCCGGCCGTGGGCGCCCTGCCCGCGCGCGTGACGCGTCGTGACCAGCTCGCGCGCGTGCAGGGCATGCGCGGACTGGCGATCCGGTTCGCGAGCGTCGTCGGCGCCCCGCTCGGCGGCTTCGGCGTGGCGGCGGGCGGCGCGGCGGCCGCCTTCGCCATCGCCGGGCTGCTCATCGCGGTGTCGGTGCCGCTGCTCCTCTGCGTGCGGATACGCGACCTTCCGCCGCACGACGCCACCGCCACCGCCACCGCCGCCGACGCCGCGCCGAACGCGACCGCCTGGGCCGACCTCGTGGCCGGTCTCGGATACATCCGCCGCCACCGGGTCCTCGCCCCGCTGATGGCGGCCATCGCCCTCGGCGACCTCGGCTTCGTCGGACCGCTCAACGTGGGCCTGACCCTGCTGGCCGACGAACGCGGGTGGGGCGCCTCCGGCATGGGCTGGGTGCTCTCCGGGTTCGGCGTCGGCGCGGGCGCCGCCTCGCTGCTGCTGACCCTGCGCGGGCGGCTCCCGCGCGCCGGACAGGTCGCCGGCTGCTCGATCCTGGCCGGTTCGCTGGCCATCGGCTCCCTCGCGTACGCGCCGACGGTCGCCGCCGCCGTCGGCACGGCCCTGCTGATCGGGCTTCTCGCCGGCCTCAGCGGCGCCATGTGCGGCGCCCTGCTGCAGACCCAGGCCGACCCCGCCTACCTGGGCCGCGTCACCGCCGTCTCCAGCCTCGTCAGCCTCGGCCTCACCCCGCTCAGCATGCCGCTGTCGGCCGCGGCCATCGGCGCCTGGGGCACCGGCCCCGTGTTCGTCGGCAGCGCCGCGGTCTGCGGCCTCGGCGGGATCGTGGCCCTGTGCGTCCCCGGCCTGCGCCGCGCCGAACTCCCGCGCTGACGCCACCCCGCAGAGGCGGAGTACGAGCGGCGCGGCCCTCAGATCCCGAGCTGCTTGCCGCCGTGCAGCTTCTCGATCGCGTCCTTCTCGCCCACCAGCTCCACCTTGGCGGCGCTCTGCCGGCCGTACAGGAACAGCAGCAGCTCGGACGGCTCCCCGGTCGCCGTCACCACCGGCGTGCCCCGGTTGGCGACCGCCGTACGGCCGTCCGCGCGGCGCAGGACCAGCCCCGTCGGGGTGCTGCGGCCCATCAGGCGGGCGGTGCGCTCCAGCCGGGACCACAGCGCGTCCTGGAACACCGGGTCGAGCTCGCGCGGCGTCCAGTCCGACTGGGCGCGGCGGACGTCCTCGGTGTGGACGTAGAACTCGATCGTGTTCGACGCCTCGTCGATCTGCTTGAGCTGGAAGGGCGAGAAACGCGGCGGACCGGTCCGGATCAGCTGGATGAGCTCCTCGTACGGCTTGGCCGCGAACTCCTCCATCACCTTGTCCAGCCGGGACGCGAGCTGCGGGATCAGGATGCCGCCGGCGGCGTCCGGGCGGCGCTCGCGCACCACCACGTGCGCGGCCAGGTCCCGGGTCTGCCAGCCCTCGCAGAGGGTCGGCGCCTCGGGACCCGCGGTCTCCAAGAGGTCGGCGAGCAGAAGCCGTTCACGCTTGGCGAAAGTCGACATGCAGTCAGCCTACGACCGTGCGGAAGGTCCGCCCACCCGTCTCCCGGCCCACCACCCCTCACCGAGGTGCTCCGCGCCGCCCTTTCCAGTCAGTGGACACCGTCCCGTCACTGTCAGTGGCGCGCGGCAGAATGGCAGCATGACCAGTACGCCCACGCCCAGCAGCCTGGACCCCGAGATCGCCGCGCGCCTCAAGCGCAGCGCCGACGGGCTCGTCCCCGCCATCGCCCAGCAGTACGACACCGGTGAGGTGCTCATGCTCGGCTGGATGGACGACGAGGCGCTGCACCGCACGCTCACCACCGGCCGCTGCACCTACTGGTCGCGCAGCCGCCGGAAGTACTGGGTCAAGGGCGACACCTCCGGCCACTTCCAGTGGGTCAAGTCCGTCGCCCTCGACTGCGACGCCGACACCGTGCTCGTCCAGGTCGACCAGGTCGGCGCCGCCTGCCACACCGGCGCCCGCACCTGCTTCGACGCCGACGTCCTCCTGAAGGACGGCGCCGACAGAGTCGGGACGGATTCCGGCGTACCGGCCTCGGATCAGTAAGGTCAGCCGCCATGGACCTCGAGACCTTCCGCAAGCTGGCCGGCGACCGCCGTGTCATCCCGGTCACCCGCAAGCTCCTCGCCGACGGCGACACCCCGGTCGCGCTCTACCGCAAGCTCGCCGCCGAGCGCACCGGCACCTTCCTGCTGGAGTCCGCGGAGAACGGCCGCTCCTGGTCCCGGTACTCCTTCGTGGGCGTCCGCAGCGCCGCCACCCTCACCGCGCTCGACGGCCAGGCCCACTGGCTCGGCGCCCCGCCCGTCGGGGTCCCCACGGACGGCGACCCGCTGGCCGCCCTGCGCGCTGCCATCGAGGCGCTGCACACCCCGCACCAGGAGGGCATGCCGCCCTTCACCGGCGGCATGGTCGGCTACCTCGGCTACGACATCGTGCGCCGCCTGGAGAAGATCGGCCCCGGCGAGCGCGACGACCTCGGACTGCCCGAGCTGACCATGCTCCTGACCAGCGACCTCGCCGTCATGGACCACTGGGAGGGCTCGGTCCTGCTGATCGCCAACGCGATCAACCACAACGACCTCGACACCGGCGTCGACGAGGCCCACGCGGACGCAGTCGCCCGCCTGGACGCCATGGAGGCCGACCTCTCCCGCCCGGTCGCCCAGCCCCCGGCCGTCCTCCCGCCCTCCGAACTGCCCGAGTACACCGCGCTGTGGGGCGGCCCCGACTTCCAGGAGGCCGTCGAGGACGTCAAGGAACGCATCCGCGCGGGCGAGGCCTTCCAGGTCGTCCCCTCCCAGCGCTTCGAAACCCCGTGCACGGCAAGCGCGTTGGACGTGTACCGGGTGCTGAGGGCCACCAACCCCTCCCCGTACATGTACCTCTTCCGCTTCGACGGCTTCGACGTCGTGGGCTCCAGCCCCGAGGCGCTCGTCAAGGTCGCCGACGGACAGGCGATGGTCCACCCCATCGCGGGCACCCGGCACCGCGGGGCCACCCCGCAGGAGGACCAGGCCCTCGCCGACGAACTGCTCGCGGACCCCAAGGAACGCGCCGAGCACCTCATGCTCGTCGACCTCGGCCGCAACGACCTGGGCCGGGTCTGCGAGCCGGGCTCGGTCGAGGTCGTCGACTTCATGTCCGTCGAGCGGTACTCGCACGTGATGCACATCGTCTCCACCGTCACCGGCAAGGTCGCCGCCGGCCGCACCGCCTTCGACGTCCTCACCGCGTGCTTCCCGGCCGGCACCCTCTCCGGCGCCCCCAAGCCGCGCGCCATGCAGATCATCGACGAGCTGGAACCCTCCCGACGCGGCCTGTACGGCGGCTGCGTCGGCTACCTGGACTTCGCGGGCGACTCCGACACCGCCATCGCCATCCGCACGGCCCTGCTGCGCGACGGCACGGCCTACGTCCAGGCCGGCGCCGGCATCGTCGCCGACTCCGACCCGGTCGCCGAGGACCAGGAGTGCCGCAACAAGGCCGCGGCGGTCCTGCGCGCCGTCCACACCGCCAACCGTCTCGGGCGGCCCGCGCGCGAGTAGGGCGCTTTCCGGGCGGCTTCGGGACGACTTCGGACGACTTCGGACGACTTCCCGCACAGTAGGACGCGTCTCACGTGCGCCCCGGGTGACGGTTCGCCCGGGGTTCAGGCGATAGTGGGGTACGTGACTGCTGTTCCGCACCCCCGTTCCGCATCCGACGCCGCCGCCCGGTCCGGCCGCCGCAGCCTCGCCCTCGCCCTGCTGTGCGGGGCGCTGGGCGCTGCCGTGGCCCTGCTGTCGACCCGGCAGCGCTGGTCGCAGGGCACGGCGACGGTGGCCGGCGGCGCCTTTCCCCTGACCGCCAAGGGCAGCGACGTCACGGGCGTGCCCGCGGCGCTCGCCATAGTGGGCCTCGCCGCGCTCGTCGCCGTCTTCGCCGTCCGCAGGGCCGGCCGCTTCGCGGTCTCCGCCCTGCTCGCGCTCTCCGGCGCCGGCATCATGACCGCCGCCCTGCTCGGCGCCTCCGACGACTCCGCACTCGACGAGCAGGCGGCGAAGGCGTCCGGCGACACCTCGGCCACCGTCGCCTCGTTCACCCACACCGCCTGGCCCTACGCGGCGGCCGCGGGCGGCGCCCTGATCCTCCTGGCCGGCCTGCTGGCCCTGCGCTACGGCCGCCTGTGGCCCGCCATGTCCGGCCGCTACGAACGCGACGGCGCCCCGCGCCCCCGGCGTGCGCCGGGGCCCGTCGACCCCGACCGGCCCGAGGACATGTGGAAGGCCCTGGACCGCGGCGAGGACCCCACCGGCACGGGCCCGGCCTGAACCGGTCCGACCAGGTCGCCGTCCCCGGTTCCCGATGTGGTGAATCAGACGCGACCGGATACCACCCCCGCGTCCGGCACGCGCGTGCGTACGGGACAATGGACGACGAGCGTCCGGCTCGGACGGACACAGAGACAGCAATGAGGAGCAAGTCATGGCGGGCAGCAGCCACGGACACACCCCGGCCGCCTGGACCGGTGTCATCATCGCCATCATCGGTTTCACCGTCGCGGGCGCGTTCATGGTGATGGCCGAGCCGCTCGGGTTCTGGGCCGGCATGGCGATCGTGGCCCTCTCCGGTGTGGTCGGCCTGGCGATGCGCGCCGCGGGCCTCGGACAGTCGAAGGACGTGCACCCGGTGCACCAGGTCGCGGCGACCCCCGAGCCGGCGGGCGCCGAGGGCTGAGTCCCGTACGACTTCGTGAGGGGCGGCCGGTGCGGAACCGGCCGCCCCTCACGCGCGCGCTGCGCCCTGCCGGGGCACAATGCGAGGCGTGAACGCCGACAGCCAGAGGGTGACATCGACGACCGTGGGACGACTCGCCGTACCCGCCGGGATCCTCGCGGCCGTCGTCGGCGCCTTCGCCTACGTAGCGACCGTCGACCCCAACGAGCCCGGCCACTACCCGGCCTGCCCGCTCCTGCGCTTCACCGGCCTGTACTGCCCCGGCTGCGGCGGCCTGCGCAGCGCGCACGCCTTCGCGCACGGGGACTTCCAGGCCGCCCTCCAGGACAACGCGCCGGCCGTCGCCGCCTACCTGGCCTTCGCGGTGCTGTGGACCGTCTGGGTGGCCCGCGCGGCCCGTGGACGCCCCCTGCGCGTCGACCTCACCCCCGTGCGGCTCTGGACGCTGGGCGCGACGCTGCTGATCTTCACGGTTGTCCGGAACCTGCCGTTCGGCGGCTGGCTTCATCCTTGATCAACCGGCGAATGTCCAGGTACTGGGACCGCCGTCAGCCGGATGTGAGGCCTTCGCCTTCCTCCGGATACCATCACAGTGACCATCGTTTTCCACCGCTTGCCGGAAGGAGGCCGCTCGCGTGAGTGTCCTCGACGAGATCATCGACGGAGTCCGTGCCGACCTCGCGGAGCGGCAGGCGCGCGTCAGCCTCGACGAGCTCAAGGAGCGCGCGGCGAAGGCCCCGGCCGCCAAGGACGGCGTGGCCGCCCTCCGCGGCGACGGCGTCAAGGTCATCTGCGAGGTCAAGCGCTCCAGCCCGTCCAAGGGCGCGCTGGCCGCCATCGCCGACCCGGCCGGCCTGGCCGCCGACTACGAGGCGGGCGGCGCGGCCGTCATCTCCGTCCTGACCGAACAGCGCCGTTTCGGCGGCTCGCTGGCCGACCTCGAAGCGGTACGCGCGCGCGTGGACATCCCCGTGCTGCGCAAGGACTTCATCGTCACCTCGTACCAGCTGTGGGAGGCCCGCGCGTACGGCGCCGACCTCGCGCTGCTGATCGTGGCCGCCCTGGAACAGTCCGCCCTGGAGTCGCTCATCGAGCGCGCCGTCTCCATCGGTCTCACCCCGCTCGTCGAGGTCCACGACGAGGACGAGGTGGAGCGCGCCGTCGACGCGGGCGCCAAGGTGATCGGCGTCAACGCGCGCAACCTGAAGACCCTCGAGGTGGACCGCGGCACCTTCGACCGCGTCGCCCCCGAGATCCCGGCCCGCATCGTCAAGGTCGCCGAGTCCGGCGTCCGAGGCCCGCACGACCTCATCGCGTACGCCAACGCCGGCACCGACGCGGTCCTGGTCGGCGAGTCCCTGGTGACGGGCCGCGATCCCAAGACGGCGGTCGCCGACCTGGTGGCAGCAGGCGAACACCCGGCACTGCGTCACGGCCGCGGCTGACGGCTCGGTAGAGTTGCCTCCGATGACTCCGACGACCCCCGCGACGACTGCGGACCGGTACGCCCGCCTCGCGCGCGGCTGCCGCCCGCGTGGCTGTCGCGCGCCCGCTCGCAGGGTGCACGGCCGCAGGGTGCGGTACGTCATCGGAGACGAGCCGGGCCAAGTGAACGGCATGCGATGGCAGCAGCGGACCGACAAGGGGCGCGGGGCTCTGTTTGATGTGCGGCTACCGCCGCACGGGCGCGACCAGCCACAGACGGCCTGAGGTCGTACGACAACCCCTGCCCCCACGGCGATTGGTTCCTTCCGCAAACTCACCGTGAGGTTTCCGCATGCCCAGCGAGTTCTTCATTCCCGACCCGGAGGGTCAAGTCCCCAGCGCCGAAGGCTACTTCGGCGCGTTCGGCGGCAAGTTCATCCCGGAGGCCCTCGTCGCCGCCGTGGACGAGGTCGCCGTCGAGTACGACAAGGCCAAGCACGACCCCGAGTTCGCCCGCGAACTCGACGACCTGCTCGTCAACTACACCGGCCGCCCCTCGGCCCTCACCGAGGTCCCCCGTTTCGCCGCGGAAGCGGGCGGCGCCCGGATGTTCCTCAAGCGCGAGGACCTCAACCACACCGGCTCCCACAAGATCAACAACGTGCTCGGTCAGGCGCTGCTCACCCAGCGCATGGGCAAGACGCGCGTGATCGCCGAGACCGGCGCGGGCCAGCACGGCGTGGCCACGGCCACTGCCTGCGCCCTCTTCGGGCTCGAGTGCACGATCTACATGGGCGAGATCGACACCCAGCGCCAGGCCCTCAACGTGGCCCGGATGCGCATGCTGGGCGCCGAGGTCGTGGCCGTGAAGTCCGGCAGCCGCACCCTGAAGGACGCCATCAACGAGGCGTTCAGAGACTGGGTCGCCAACGTCGACCACACCCACTACCTGTTCGGCACGGTCGCAGGACCGCACCCCTTCCCGGCGATGGTCCGCGACTTCCACCGCGTCATCGGCGTCGAGGCCCGCCGCCAGCTCCTGGAGCGCGCCGGACGACTGCCCGACGCGGCCGTCGCCTGCGTCGGCGGCGGCTCCAACGCCATCGGCCTGTTCCACGCCTTCATCCCGGACGCCTCCGTCCGCCTCATCGGCTGCGAGCCGGCCGGCCACGGCATCGAGACCGGCGAGCACGCGGCGACCCTGACCGCGGGCGAGCCCGGCATCCTGCACGGTTCGCGCTCCTACGTCCTCCAGGACGACGAAGGCCAGATCACCGAGCCGTACTCCATCTCGGCCGGCCTGGACTATCCGGGCATCGGCCCCGAGCACTCCTACCTCAAGGACAGCGGCCGCGGCGAGTACCGCGCGGTCACCGACGACGCGGCCATGCAGGCGCTGCGTCTGCTGTCGCGCACCGAGGGCATCATCCCGGCCATCGAGAGCGCGCACGCGCTGGCCGGGGCTCTGGAGGTCGGCAGGGAGCTCGGCAAGGACGGGCTGATCATCGTCAACCTGTCCGGTCGCGGCGACAAGGACATGGACACGGCCGCCCGCTACTTCGGGCTGTACGACAACGGCGTGGACGCCGAGGTCGCCGCCAACACCGCCGACACCGCCGAGATCGAGGGGGACGCCAAGTGAGCGGCACCATCCAGCTGCTGTCGGACACCCTCGCCGCCGCCAAGGCGGACGGCCGCGCCGCGCTCATCGCCTACCTCCCGGCCGGGTTCCCGACCGTGGACGGCGGCATCGAGGCGATCAAGGCCGTCCTCGACGGCGGCGCGGACGTCGTCGAGGTCGGTCTGCCGCACAGCGACCCCGTCCTCGACGGACCGGTCATCCAGACCGCCGACGACATCGCCCTGCGGGGCGGGGTGCGGATCGCGGACGTCATGCGCACGGTCCGCGAGGCCTTCGAGGCGACCGGGAAGCCGGTCCTCGTCATGACGTACTGGAACCCGATCGACCGCTACGGCGTCGAGCGGTTCACCGCCGAGCTGGCCGAGGCGGGCGGCGCGGGCTGCATCCTGCCCGACCTGCCCGTGCAGGAGTCGGCGCTGTGGAGGGAGCACGCCGAGAAGCACGGCCTCGCGACCGTCTTCGTGGTGGCGCCGAGCAGCAAGGACGCGCGGCTCGCCCAGATCACCGAGGCGGGCAGCGGCTTCGTCTACGCGGCGTCGCTGATGGGCGTCACCGGCACCCGGGAGTCGGTGGGCGCGCAGGCCCAGAACCTGGTCGAGCGGACCCGGGCCACCGGCACCGGGCTGCCCGTCTGCGTCGGCCTCGGCGTGTCCGACGCCACGCAGGCCGCCGAGGTGGCCGGCTTCGCCGACGGCGTGATCGTCGGCTCGGCCTTCGTCAAGCGGATGCTGGACGCGCCGGACGACGCGGCCGGCGTCGAGGCCGTCCGCGCGCTCGCGGGCGAGCTGGCGAAGGGCGTGCGCCGACAGGTGTGACGGGAGGCTCGCTCACCCGAACGGGTGGACCTGGGATCGGGGAGGCGCAATGCGCCTCCCCGGTTCGTTCTGGGGGTGTGAGCGAGAAGAATCGTGACGGAAAGCGCAACGCCCGGGAACGGCTGGCGGCGGAGCGCGAGAAGCAGAAGGCCGCCGAGCGGCGGCGGCGCACACTGATCGTCGGCGCGAGCGTGGTCTGTGTGCTGGGTCTGGCGGCGGTGATCGGCGTCGTCGCCGCGAACTCCGGCAAGGACGACAGCAGCGACAAGGCGGGCCCGGTCGTGGCGCCCTCAGGGGCCCAGGGCGAGGACGCGCTGGCGATCCCGGTCGGCAAGGACGGCGCCAAGTCCACGCTCACCGTGTGGGAGGACTTCCGCTGCCCGGCCTGCAAGGCCTTCGAGTCGGCGTACCGTCCGACGATCCACGAGCTGACTCAGGCCGGAAAGCTCAAGGTCGAATACCACCTGGCCACCCTCATCGACGGCAACATGGGCGGCAGCGGCTCCCGTAACGCGGCGAACGCCGCGGCCTGCGCCCAGGACGCCGGAAAGTTCCAGGCCTACCACGACGTGCTGTACGAGAACCAGCCGGACGAAACGAACGACGCCTACGCCAAGAACGCGAAGCTCATCGAGCTCGCGGGCCAGGTCGACGGCCTGGACACGCCCGCGTTTCGCACCTGCGTCGAGGACGGCACGCACAACAGCTGGGTCGTGAAGTCCAACCAGGCCTTCCAGAACGGCCACTTCGGCGGTACCCCGACGGTGCTGTTCAACGGCAAGAACATCTACGCGGACCAGTCGATGACGCCGGCGAAGCTGAAGCAGATGGTGGAGGAGGCCGACAAAGGGTGACAAGGGGTAAGGCCCTTTCACACCTGCCCGTTATGGAGCCGTAGCCGGGCTGCCTGCCGTCGGCCCGGTCCGGCACGGTAGCGTCGACCTTGCCATGGAAATTGCCTACATTCCCAGCCCGTCGCACGGGGTGCTGTACCTCGGCCCCATTCCGCTGCGCGGCTACGCGTTCTGCATCATCATCGGCGTCTTCGTCGCGGTCTGGCTCGGCAACAGGCGCTGGGTCGCCCGGGGCGGGCGGGCCGGCACGGTGGCTGACATCGCCGTCTGGGCGGTGCCCTTCGGGCTGCTCGGAGGCCGGCTCTACCACGTGATCACGGACTACGAGCTGTACTTCAGCGAGGGCCGTGACTGGGTGGACGCCTTCAAGGTCTGGGAGGGCGGCCTCGGCATCTGGGGCGCGATCGCGCTCGGAGCGGTCGGCGCATGGATCGGCTGTCGCCGCCGGGGCATCGCCCTGCCCGCGTACGCCGACGCCATCGCGCCCGGCATCGCCCTCGCTCAGGCGATCGGCCGCTGGGGCAACTGGTTCAACCAGGAGCTGTACGGCAAGGAGACCGACCTCCCCTGGGCCCTGCACATCACGTCCTCGGCGGACGGCCGGGTGCCCGGGTACTACCACCCGACGTTCCTGTACGAGTCGCTGTGGTGCATCGGCGTCGCCCTCCTCGTCATCTGGGCCGACCGCCGCTTCAAGCTGGGCCATGGCCGGGCCTTCGCGCTGTACGTCGCCGCGTACTGCGTGGGCCGGGCGTGGATCGAGTACATGCGCGTCGACGACGCCCACCACATCCTGGGCCTGCGGCTGAACGACTGGACCGCGATGGTCGTGTTCCTGCTCGCCGTGACGTACATCGTGATCTCGGCGAAGAAGCGGCCGGGGCGTGAGGCGGTCGTGGAACCGGGCGCCGCCGAGGGCGCCTCCGGCGGTGAGGCCGGGGAGGTCTCCGAGGACGAGGACGAGGACAAGTCCGGGGACGCGGACAAGGCCGAGGCCGAGGACAGGGACAAGAGCAAGGCCGAGGGCGAGGAAAAGGCCAAGGCCAAGGCGGAGGCCAAGGAAGAGTCCGAGGCCGAGGTAGATGAAAGCGCCAAGGCCAAGGTCGATGGAAGCGCCAAGGCCAAGGGCGAGGACAAGGCCCAGGTGAAGGACAAGGCCGACGCCGGAGCGAAGGGCGCGGCCGAGGCCGAGGCCGTTGAGCCTGCCGAGGTGAAGACCGAGGTCAAGGACGAAGCCGAGTCGGCCGGCAAGAAGAGCTGACGGCTGACCGCACACACGACGAGGGCGCCCGGGTTCGCCGGGCGCCCTCGTCGTGTGTGCGGCGGGGGGCGGGGGGTCAGCCCTTGCGGGGCGCCAGGGACAGGGTGCGTCGTGCCGTCGCGACCACCGCCGCGTCGATGAAGCGGCCGTCCGGGAGGGCCTGGGCGCCCTGGTCCCGGGCCGCGGCCTTGACGATCGTCTCGGCCTCCTCCAGTTCCCGTTCCGTGGGCAGGTAGGCCCGTTCGATGATCGGGAGCTGGCGCGGGTGGATGGCGGCGCGGCCCAGGAAGCCGAGGGTGCGGCCGTGGGCGCAGGTGGTGGCCAGGCCTTCCAGGTCGCGGATGTCGGGGTGGACCGACTGGGGCGGGGACGCCAGGCCCGCGGCCCGGGCGGCGACGACGACCCGGGAGCGGCACCAGTCGAGACCCGCGTCGTCGCGCAGGCCCAGGTCGGCGCGCAGGTCCGCCTCGCCGAGGGCGATGCCGCGCAGGCAGGGGTGGGCGCAGGCGATGGCGTAGGCGTGTTCGATGCCGAGGGCTGTTTCCAGGAGGGCGTGGAGGGGGGTGACTCGGTCGGCCCGGGGCACGGTCTCGGCGACCCGGGTGATCTGGTGCGGGGACGTCACCTTCGGCAGGCGCAGGCCGGCGACCCCGGGGAGGGCGGCCACGCTGCGGAGGTCCGCCGCGGCGAAAGGGCTGTCCAGGGCGTTCACCCGGACATGGACCGGGACCGGCTGGGGGTCGGACAGGCGTTCGGCGGTGGCCGTGCGGGCGTACTCCTTGCGGTCCGGGGCGACCGCGTCCTCCAGGTCGATGATGACGACGTCGGCGCCGCAGCCGAGCGCCTTGGTGACGGTCTGCGGGCGGTCGCCGGGGGCGTACAGCCAGGTCAGCGGGGGTGTCGTCGGGGAGATCGTCATAGTGCGCCCTCTTCGCGGAGGGCCGTCAGCTCGGTCGGGTTCAGGCCGAGTTCGGTGAGCACCGTCTCCGTGTCGGCGCCGTGCGGGCGACCGGTCCAGCGGATCGCGCCGGGGGTCGAGGAGAGCCGGAAGAGAACGTTCTGCATGCGGATCCGGCCCAGCTCCGGGTCGTCGACCGCGGTGATCGTGTCGAGGGCCTGGTACTGGGGGTCCGTCATCACGTCCCGTACGTCCTGGACCGGGGCGATGGCGGCCTCCGCCTTCTCGAAGGCGGCGAGGACGTCGGTGCGGGTGCGGGTGGCGATCCAGGCGCCGACCGCCTCGTCGAGGACGTCGGCGTGGGCGGCCCGGTCGGCGCCCGTCGCGAACCAGGGCTCGTCGATCAGGTCGGGCCGGCCGACGAGGCGCAGCACGCGCTCCGCGACCGACTGGGCGGAGGTCGAGACGGCGACCCAGTCGCCGTCGGCGGTGCGGTAGGTGTTGCGCGGGGCGTTGTTGGCCGACCGGTTGCCGGTGCGGGCCTGGACATAGCCCAGCTGGTCGTACCAGAGGGGCTGGGGGCCGAGGACGGTGAGGATGGGCTCGATGATCGCCATGTCGACGACCTGGCCCTCGCCGGTGCGCTCGCGGGCGGCGAGGGCCGTCATCACGGCATAGGCGGTGGCCAGACCCGTGATGGAGTCGGCCAGGCCGAAGGGCGGGAGGGTCGGGGAGGCGTCCGGTTCGCCGGTGATCGCGGCGAAGCCGCTCATCGCCTCGGCGAGGGTGCCGAAGCCCGGGCGGTGCGCGTAGGGGCCGAACTGGCCGAAGGCGGTCACCCGGGTGAGGACCAGGCGGGGGTTGGCCGCCGACAGGTCCTCCCAGCCGAGGTCCCACTTCTCCAGGGTGCCGGGACGGAAGTTCTCGATGATCACGTCGGCTGTTTCGGCGAGACGCAGGAGGGTGGCGCGCCCGCCGGGTCGGGAGAGGTTCAGGGTGATGGTGCGCTTGTTGCGGCCGAGGAGCTTCCACCACAGGCCCACGCCGTCCTTGGACGGGCCGTGTCCCCGGGAGGGGTCCGGCTGGCTGGGGTGCTCGACCTTGATGACCTCGGCGCCGAAGTCGCCGAGCATGGTCGCGGCGAGCGGGCCGGCGAAGAGGGTGGCGAGATCGAGGACGCGAAGCCCGCGCAGGGGAGGGGTCGTCCCGGTCATGAGGCGTACTGCTTGTCGATCTCGGAGCGGTACGGCATCGAAGCGGAAGCGCCCGGACGCTGGACCGAGAGGGCGGCCGCGGCTGCGGCCCAGGCCAAGGCCTCCCGTACGGGGCGTTCCTCGCCGAGGTCCCCCACTCTCGGCTTCGCTCGAGCGGGGGGACCCCCATCGGCGAGGGCGCCGACGAACGTGTCGCCCGCGCCGGTGGAGTCGACGGCGGCGACGTGCGGGGCGGGCACGGTGAGGGGTTCTGTGCCGCGGGCCGCGTAGAGGCTGCCGGCCGAGCCGAGGGCGACGACCACCTCCGGGACGCCGTCCAGCAGGGCGGTGGCCGCCTCGCGCGGGTCGGTGCGGCCGGTGAGGGCGGTGGCCTCGTGCTCGTTGGGGACCAACAGGGCGGGGGCGGCGAGGAGTTCGGGCGGAAGGGGCTGGGCGGGGGCGGGGGCGGGGGTGAGGATCGTCCGGACGCCGTGGGCGCGGGCTGCCCGGGCGCCCGCGACGACCGCCGCCAGGGGGACTTCGAGCTGGAGCAGGAGGGCGTCGGCGGAGGAGATCAGGACTTCGTCGCCGGGGACGAGGTGGTCGACGGTGCCGTTCGCGCCGGGGACGACGACGATCGCGTTGCCGCCCTCGTCGTCCACGACGATGTGCGCGGTGCCGGAAGGGGACTCGACCGTGCGCAGGCGGTCGGTGTTCACGCCGATGGGGGTCCCCCCGCTCGAGCGAAGCCGAGAGTGGGGGAGCTCCAGGGTGGAGCGCGGACGGGCGCCGAAGGCGTCGTTGCCGACCGCGCCGATCATCGAGACGGTGGCGCCCGCGTGGGCGGCGGCGATCGCCTGGTTGGCGCCCTTGCCGCCGGGGATGGTGCGGAACTCCCGTCCCGTCACGGTCTCCCCGCGCTGCGGGGGTTTCTCGACGTAGGCGACGAGGTCCATGTTCGTGCTGCCGAGCACGACGATGTCGGTCATGGGCGGGAAGCCTCCCGGTGGGTGAGGGACCAGGTCAGGTGGGCCAGGGTGTCGAAGCCGACGCCGCTGAGGTCGGCGACGGAGGTGGCCAGGCGGTTCTTGAGGGGGGCCGTCCAGCGGTCGGGGAGGGCGGCCGGGTCGCCGGCGAGGAGGGCGGCGACGCTGCCGGCCGTCGCGCCGTTGGAGTCGGTGTCCAGGCCGCCGGACACGGCACGGCAGACGGAGGCGCTGAAGTCGCCGTCGGCGTGGGTGAGGGCGGCGGCGATCAGGGCGGTGTTGGGGATCGCGTGGACCCAGTGGTGCGCCTTGTGGGTGGCGTGGAGTTCGTCCACGACGGTGTCGAAGTCGGCGTGTTCCTGCGCCAGTCGGATCGCGTGGGTGATGGCCCGGGCGAGGCGCGAGCGGGGTGGGACGACGGTCAGGCCGGTGCGCAGGCAGGCGTGGACGTCGTGGGCGCCGGTCGCTGCCGTGGCGATGACGGCCGCCGTGAACATCGCCGCGTAGACGCCGTTGGCGGTGTGGGTGAGGGTGGCGTCGCGGTGGGCCTGTTCGGCTGCGGCGGCCGGGTCGCCGGGGTTGGTCCAGCCGTGGACGTCGGCGCGGATGAGGGCGCCGATCCACTCGCGGAAGGGGTTGCGGTGGCGGGCGGTGTGCGGGGGTTCGATGCCGGTCAGGAGGTTGCGCAGGGCGACGCGTTCGGCGGTGAAGGCGCGGCCGGCGGGGAGTTCGTCCAGCCAGAGCCGGGCCACGTCCGTGGTGGTGAAGTCGCTGCCGTGGCGCTGGAGCAGGAGGAGGTTGAGGAGGGGGTAGTTGAGGTCGTCGTCCTCGGGCATCCCGTCGATGTTCTCGGCGAGGGAGGTGGGGGCCGAGCGGCGGTTCCAGGGGTGGGCTTCGAGCAGGTCCTGGGGGACTCCGCGGGCTGTGAAGTAGCCGGTGAGGGGCCAGTTGCCGGTGGCGCGGGCCAGGGCGCGGATGGCGTCCAGGGGGAGCTTCTCGACGGGTTTGCCGAGGAGGCAGCCGACGGCCCGGCCCAGCCAGGCCGCTTCCAGACGGGCCCGGGCAGGGGCCGCGGGCTGCGCATCGGTCGGTCGGACCGGCCACCCGGGGCACAGGGCCCTGATCTTCTCCAGCTTCGTCGGCTCGTCCTCCGTCAACCTGCTGGGCAGGTCCGTCAGTTCGTCCAGGAGGTCTTCCGCGAGCAGACGCAGGTAGCGGGAGGACCGCCCCGGGGAGGCGCCCGCCCGGGGCGGGGCCTCGCAGCCTCCCGCCGCCTTCCAGCGGGCGGCGATCGCCCACGGTTCCCGGCCGTCCTCGGCCGCCTGGCGCAGTTCATGGCCGACGAGGTCCTCCGGCTGGACCCAGGTCAGTCGGAGCATCGCGGGCCTCCGAGGGCGGCGAACGCCTGCTCGTGGGTGCGGCGACGGCGCACGTCGCGGTCGAAGATCTCCCGGGCGACCTCGGCGAGCGTCACCGCCGGCTCCCGCAGGTCGAGGCGGCTGGCCTCGGCGACCTGCTTCGACCACTCGTCCGGGACCGCAGAGCCCAGGGCGCCCGCCAGCGCTCCCGCCATCGTCGCGATGGAGTCGCAGTCGCGGCCGTAGTTCACCGAGCCCAGGACCGCCTGCCGGCAGTCGCCGCCCGCCACCAGCAACATGCCCAGGGCGACGGGGAGTTCCTCGATCGCGTGCAGACGGGAGGGGCGGCGGGCGCCCAGCGAGGGCCGGCGGTAGTCGGGGCCCACGGTGTCGTACGGCGTCACCGCCGCCCGCAGCGGGGACAGCGCGGACTCGAAGTCGGTGTGCCGGGCCGCCTCTTCGCAGACCCTCTCGATCGCCGCGCGCGTGCCGTCCTTCGCCAGGGACAGGCAGGCCGCGACCACCGACTCCGGGGTCGCGTCCGGTGCGCAGGCCGCCGCCACCGCCGCCGCGAAGACCCCCGCCGCCTCCCGGCCGTACGACGACTGGTGGGCGCCCGCGATGTCCAGCGCCTCGGCGTACGCGCCCGCCGGGTCGGCCGCGTTGACCAGGCTCACCGGGGCCATGTACATCGCCGCACCGCAGTTGACGATGTTGCCGACGCCGGCCTCACGGGGGTCGACATGGCCGTAGTGCAGCCGCGTGACCAGCCACTTCTCCGCCAGGAAGAGACGGTGCAGGGGGAGGGCCTCGGCTTCCAGTTCAGGGATCCAGCGGGGGTTCCCCATCAGGTCCGGGACCAGGTGCTCGGCGATCGCGTAGGCGTCCAGGTGGTCGCGGACCGTGGCGTAGACCCTGATGAGGGCGTGCGTCATCAAGGTGTCGTCGGTGACGTGGCCGTCGCCCTTGTGGTACGGGGCGATGGGGCGGGCGGTGCGCCAGTCGTCGCCGTTCCAGGGGCCGACGACGCCGTGGACGCGGCCGCCGTGCCGCTCAAGGATCTGGTCGGGGGAGTAGCCCTCCACGGGGCCGCCGAGGGCGTCGCCGACGGCGGCTCCCACGAGGGCGCCGGTGATGCGTTCTTCCAGGGTCGCGCCGTTGCTCTCAGGTGCGTTGGCGCCTTCTTGCGCTGTGGTGCTTTTTCGCGCTTTGGGCTTCATGCCCCGAATCATCCTCCTGGTGGGGCCGGTTGTGCGGCTTCCAGGAGTTCGGCGAGTTCCACCAGGTCGGTGCCGGTGAGACGGGGGAGCACGCAGCCGGAGAGGGTGCGGCAGCTGTCGCGCCACGCGGCCGGGATCGCGGGGCCGCCGCCCAACGCGCCCGTCAGCGCGCCCGCGAGGGCCGGGGCCGAGTCCGCGACCCGGGACAGACAGGCCGCCGCCGGTACCGCTTCGGCGATACGGCCGCCGGACGCCGTCACCAGGGCCAGGGCGACCGGGACCGTCTCCGCCGCGGCGATGCCGTAGCTGTAGACGTGGTCGACGATCTGGTGTTCCAGGAGGGGGATGAGCGCGAAGGCGCTGTCGGCGTCGTGGGCCAGTTCGAGCGCGTGGCGGGCGTTGCGGCCGATCTCGGTGTGGTCGGGGAGTTCGGCGAGGGCCGCGGTGACGCAGCGGGCCGGGTCCGCGCCGACGAGGGCCAGCGCGAGGGCCGCCGCCATCGCGCGGGCGCCGTGCACGCCGTCGCCGTCCTGGGTGTAGCGGGCGTCGAACTCGGCGAGGTCGGCGGCGAGCCGGGGGTCGCCGGGGTGGGCCACCGCGAGGACGCAGGCGCGTACGCAGGCCGCGTCGTCGAAGTAGTGGGGGTTGTCGTGGCCGGTGGCGGGCGGGCGCAGTCCGGCGGCGAGGTTGCCGAGGCCGGCGCGGACGGAGATGCGGGCGCGCAGGGGGAGGACGGCGGACTCGACCTCGGGCGCGCGGTCCGCTGCCGCCGCGACCTCGCCGGCGATCGCGTTCCAGGTGAGGTCGATGGCGGCGCGCATCCGGCGTTCCCGGCTGAGGTCGCCGAGGGCGGTGTCGTCGCCCGCCCGCAGGACCGCCTCGGCGGCGAACGCCGCCCACTCGGCGTCGTCGGAGGGGCCCAGGCGGAGGGGCTCGGGGGGTTGGTTGAGGGCGATGGGGACGGGGAGGGTGGTGGTGGCGTTGTGTTCGGCGAAGGTGTCGAGTTCCCGGGTGAGGCGGCGGGTCCACTCGGGCATGCGGGCGGCTCGGTGGCGGGCGGCGGGCCAACCGGCGGAGTCGCCTGCGGCCAGGCCGAGCAGGAGGCCTTCGACGCGGTGAGGGTGGGTGCGGGCCGAAACGGCCTCGGCCACGCCTTCGGCCTCGTTGCTCCCCGCCGCACCGCCCGTGGACCTTTCGTCGTCGGGTGCGGGTGGCCCCTGTGGGGCGTCCTCGCCGTCGGCGGCTGCCTGGGTGTTCGGGAGCGTCGTGGTCGCGCCGGTCGTTCCCTCGTCCCATGGGGCCGGTGGTCTCACCGTCGTGCCTCCGTTCTGTCGGTCGCCGGCAGGGTGATCAAGGTGGGGACGAGATCCTCGGCGATCATGCCCTCACCCCATTTGCCGCCCTCTTCGGGCACCAGCAGCTCCGCCACGTCCAGGACGTGGTGGCCCGCCATCGAGGGCAGGCAGCTGCCCCGGGCCGGGCCGATGGCGGCCGCCCACTGCGGGGGGATCGCCGAGGCGCCCTGGGTCGCGCCGGCCAGCGCGCCGGCCACCGCGGCCGTCGTGTCCGCGTCGCGGCCCATGTTCACGGCGGTGAGGACGGCCTCGCGGAAGTCGCCGTCGGCCGCCGCGAAGGCGCCGAAGGCGAGGGCGACGGCTTCGGGGGCCAGATCGGTCCAGGGGTAGCCGCCGATGACGACGGCGGAGCGGACCGCCCGTTCGCCCCGGTGGGCCACCGTCACCGCCCGGCGCAGGGAGCGGGCCGTCCAGGAGTCCTCGGGGATCACCGCCAGCGCCGAGGCCACGACCGCGATCGTCGGCGCTCCCGCCATCGCCGCCGCCACGCCCGCCGCGACCGCCTGGCCGCCGTAGATGCCCTCGCCGTCGTGACTGACCGCGCCGTCGATCGCGACCAGCCGGGCCGCTTCCGCCGGGCGGCCCGCGGCGAAGACGCCGAAGGGGGCCGCGCGCATCGCCAGACCGTCGCTCCAGGCGTGCCGGTGCTGTGCCGAGATGGGCGCCGCGAGGCCTCGGCGGAGGTTCTCCAGGGTGCCGCGTTCGCTGAAGCCGGCGCCGCGGAAGGGGCCCTCGTCGCGGTCGGCGATCCACTGGTGCCAGGCGGCCTCCACGTGGGCCGGGGTGAGTGCGGAGCCGTGGCGGGCGAGGAGCAGGCCGGAGAAGATCGCGTACTCCGTGTCGTCCGTGCCGGCCGGCTTCTCGCTGACGTAGCCCGTGATGCGGCCCCATCGGGCGCGGATCTCGGAGGGCTTCATGTTCTCGGCGGGTGCGCCGAGCGCGTCCCCGACGGCGAGGCCGAGCAGGGCGCCGCGGGCCCGTTCACGGATCGATGCCATGCACGGCCTCTCCTCCGGGGCTCCGCACGGGCGCGGAACCCTTTGCGGATGTGTCCCACCATCGGCGGTTGACCTGAGCCTGAAACCTCCTCATGTCACCCGGTCGACATGTGGGCGGACCCCCGATCGAATGAGCGATCGAAGGTAAAGGTGCAGGTTAGGGCATCCTCGCCTTCCTGGCGGGTGGGAATGGTGAAGCGTATCTTTGGCGTTGTCAGAGATTGGAACTTGTCTAAAGTTAGCTTTGCCTTAGCTATCTGGGGGATCTTCATGGCCATCATCGAGACCGAAGCCACACTGCACGAGGCGCACCGCGACAACCACACGCACCGCGATGTCAACGGTGGCTGGCTGCGGCCCGCCGTGTTCGGGGCGATGGACGGCCTGGTCTCCAACCTCGCGCTGATGACCGGTGTCGCCGGGGGGGTCCGTCGGGCAGCAGACCATCGTCATCACCGGGCTGGCGGGTCTCGCCGCAGGCGCCTTCTCGATGGCCGCCGGTGAGTACACCTCCGTCGCCTCGCAGCGTGAACTCGTCGAGGCGGAGCTCGACGTGGAGCGCAGGGAGCTGAGGAAGCACCCGCAGGACGAGGAGGCCGAGCTCGCCGCGCTGTACGAGTCCCGGGGGGTCGAGCCCGCGCTGGCCCGGCAGGTCGCGCAGCAGCTCTCGCGCGATCCCGAGCAGGCCCTGGAGATACACGCCCGTGAGGAGTTGGGCATCGATCCCTCGGATCTGCCCTCGCCGCTGGTCGCCGCCGTGTCGAGCTTCGGGGCGTTCGCGCTCGGCGCGCTGCTGCCCGTCCTGCCGTATCTGCTGGGGGCCGCCTCGCTGTGGCCGGCCGTGCTGCTGGCGTTGTTCGGGCTCTTCGGCTGCGGCGCCGTGGTGGCTCGGGTGACCGCGCGGACCTGGTGGTTCAGTGGGCTGCGGCAGCTCGCGCTCGGAGGTGCGGCGGCCGGTGTGACGTACGCCCTGGGCACTTTGTTCGGAACGGCCGTAGGATAGATCGGCTGCTACTTATGCGATGGGCCGCATAAGTAGCCGTTACTGACTGGTTTCGGATGCTTAACCAGCGGGCATGAGCCGTAAGCGCTGTGGGCAATGAGGCCTGCGGCGCACTTGCGGGGTGAACGACGCCGCTCCCCCCGCCCTCCGGGCCGACAGGCGCCGATCTGATCGATCTCGTCCCGTCCGGTCCCCATAACTTTCAGCCACGTGCGCGAGACCCCCTTCGCGAGCTCGTGGCGTCCGCATGTTGGAACGGAGTATCCGGTTCCCGAGAACCGCTCCATCATGTAACCTGCACGAAATTTTGCGCTCACGCAGAGGGCCAACGTCGTCCCTTCGCACGCCAGATATGCCACTTGAGACGACGACGGGAGAGCCGATGCGTACGCCGCGCCAGCCGTCCCAGCATTCCGCGAATGGCCAGAACTGGTCTTTCATGGATGCTCGCCCTGCTGCGCAGGGTATGTACGACCCCCGCAACGAGCACGACGCCTGTGGCGTCGGCTTCGTGGCCACCCTCACCGGCGAGGCGAGCCACACGCTGGTCGAGCAGGCGCTCACCGTTCTGCGCAACCTCGAACACCGCGGCGCCACCGGCTCCGAGCCGGACTCCGGCGACGGCGCGGGCATCCTCACCCAGGTCCCCGACGCCTTCTTCCGCGAGGTGGCCGGTTTCGAGCTGCCCGAGGCCGGCGGCTACGCCGTCGGTATCGCCTTCCTCCCGGAGGACGGCCTGCAGGACGCCGTCTCGCAGATCGAGACGATCGCCGACGACGAGGGCCTCACCGTCCTCGGCTGGCGCGAGGTCCCGGTCGCCCCCGAGCTCCTCGGCGCCACCGCCCGCTCCACGATGCCCGCCTTCCGCCAGGTCTTCGTGACCGACGGCGCCTCGCAGGGCATCGACCTCGACCGCAAGGCGTTCGTGCTGCGCAAGCGCGCCGAGCGCGAGGCCGGCGTCTACTTCCCCTCGCTGTCCGCGCGGACGATCGTCTACAAGGGCATGCTGACCACCGGCCAGCTCGAGCCCTTCTTCCCGGACCTGTCCGACCGCCGCTTCGCCTCGGCCGTGTCGCTCGTCCACTCGCGCTTCTCCACGAACACCTTCCCGTCGTGGCCGCTCGCGCACCCGTACCGCTTCGTCGCGCACAACGGCGAGATCAACACCGTCAAGGGCAACCGCAACTGGATGCGCGCCCGCGAGTCGCAGCTGGTCTCGGACCTGTTCGGCTCCGCCGACCATGGGCACGGCGGACAGGACGAGAAGTCCATCGAGCGGATCTTCCCGGTGTGTACGCCGGACGCCTCCGACTCGGCGTCCTTCGACGAGGTGCTCGAACTGCTCCACCTCGGCGGCCGCTCGCTGCCGCACTCCGTGCTGATGATGATCCCGGAGGCGTGGGAGAACCACGACTCCATGGACCCGGCCCGGCGCGCCTTCTACGAGTTCCACTCCACGATGATGGAGCCCTGGGACGGCCCGGCCTGCGTCACCTTCACCGACGGCACCCAGGTCGGCGCCGTCCTCGACCGCAACGGCCTGCGCCCCGGCCGCTACTGGGTCACCGACGACGGCCTCGTCGTCCTCGGCTCCGAGGTCGGCGTCCTCGACATCGACCCCGCCAAGGTCGTCCGCAAGGGCCGCCTCCAGCCCGGCAAGATGTTCCTCGTCGACACCGCCGAGCACCGCATCATCGAGGACGACGAGATCAAGGCGAACCTCGCCGCCGAGAAGCCCTACGCCGAGTGGCTCGAGGCCGGCGAGATCGAGCTCGTCGACCTGCCCGAGCGCGAGCACATCGTGCACACGCACGCCTCGGTCACCCGCCGCCAGCAGACCTTCGGCTACACCGAGGAAGAGCTGCGCGTCCTGCTCGCGCCGATGGCCAAGTCCGCCGCCGAGCCGATCGGTTCGATGGGCACCGACTCGCCGATCGCCGCGCTCTCCGCGCGCCCCCGGCTGCTCTTCGACTACTTCACCCAGCTGTTCGCGCAGGTCACCAACCCGCCGCTGGACGCCATCCGCGAGGAACTGGTCACCTCGCTGCGCTCCTCCCTCGGCCCGCAGGGCAACCTGCTCGAGCCGAGCGCCGCGTCCTGCCGGACGGTCACCCTGCCGTTCCCGGTGATCGACAACGACGAGCTGGCCAAGCTCATCCACATCAACGCCGACGGCGACATGCCCGGCTTCAAGGCCGCGACGCTCTCCGGCCTGTACCGGGTGCACGGCGGCGGCGACGCCCTCGCCGCGCGCATCGAGGAGATCTGCGCCGAGGCCGACGCCGCCATCGACAACGGCGCCCGCCTCATCGTCCTCTCCGACCGCCACTCCGACGCCGAGCACGCGCCGATCCCGTCGCTGCTGCTCACCGCGGCCGTCCACCACCACCTCATCCGCACCAAGCAGCGCACCGAGGTGGGCCTGCTCGTCGAGGCCGGCGACGTCCGCGAGGTCCACCACGTGGCCCTGCTGATCGGCTTCGGCGCCGCCGCCGTCAACCCGTACCTGGCGATGGAGTCGGTCGAGGACCTGCTGCGCGCCGGCACCTTCATCGACGGCCTGGAGCCCGAGCAGGCGATCCGCAACCTGATCTACGCGCTCGGCAAGGGCGTCCTGAAGGTCATGTCCAAGATGGGCATCTCCACCGTCGCCTCCTACCGCGGCGCCCAGGTCTTCGAGGCCGTCGGTCTCGACGACGCCTTCGTGGAGAAGTACTTCAACGGCACGGCCACCAAGATCGGCGGCGTCGGCATCGACGTCATCGCCAAGGAGGTCGCCGCCCGCCACGCCAAGGCCTACCCGGCGTCCGGCATCGCGCCGGCCCACCGCGCCCTGGAGATAGGCGGCGAGTACCAGTGGCGCCGCGAGGGCGAGCCGCACCTGTTCGACCCGGAGACGGTCTTCCGCCTCCAGCACTCGACGCGCACAGCCCGCTACGACATCTTCAAGAAGTACACGGACCGCGTGAACGAGCAGTCCGAGCGCCTGATGACGCTGCGCGGACTGTTCGGCTTCAAGTCCGGCCGCGAGCCGATCTCGATCGACGAGGTCGAGCCGGTCTCCGAGATCGTCAAGCGGTTCTCCACCGGCGCCATGTCGTACGGCTCCATCTCCCTGGAGGCGCACGAGACCCTCGCCATCGCCATGAACCAGCTGGGCGGCAAGTCCAACACCGGTGAGGGCGGCGAGGACGCGGACCGGCTGTACGACCCGGCGCGGCGCTCCGCCATCAAGCAGGTCGCCTCCGGCCGCTTCGGCGTGACGAGCGAGTACCTGGTCAACGCGGACGACATCCAGATCAAGATGGCCCAGGGCGCCAAGCCCGGCGAGGGCGGCCAGCTGCCCGGCCACAAGGTGTACCCGTGGGTCGCAAAGACCCGTCACTCCACCCCGGGTGTCGGTCTGATCTCCCCGCCGCCGCACCACGACATCTACTCCATCGAGGACCTGGCCCAGCTGATCCACGACCTGAAGAACGCGAACCCGCAGGCGCGGATCCACGTGAAGCTGGTCTCCGAGGTCGGCGTCGGCACGGTCGCCGCGGGTGTCTCCAAGGCCCACGCGGACGTCGTGCTCATCTCCGGCCACGACGGCGGCACGGGCGCCTCGCCGCTGACCTCGCTCAAGCACGCGGGCGGTCCCTGGGAGCTCGGTCTCGCCGAGACCCAGCAGACGCTGCTGCTCAACGGCCTGCGCGACCGCATCGTCGTGCAGACCGACGGCCAGCTGAAGACCGGCCGTGACGTGATCATCGCCGCGCTGCTCGGCGCCGAGGAGTTCGGTTTCGCGACCGCGCCGCTCGTCGTCTCCGGCTGCGTCATGATGCGCGTCTGCCACCTGGACACCTGCCCGGTCGGCATCGCCACCCAGAACCCGGTGCTGCGCGACCGCTTCGCCGGCAAGGCCGAATACGTCGTGAACTTCTTCAAGTTCATCGCCGAAGAGGTCCGCGAGCTGCTGGCCGAGCTGGGCTTCCGCTCGATCGAGGAGGCCGTCGGCCACGCCGAGGTCCTCGACGTCGAGCGCGCCGTCGACCACTGGAAGGCGCAGGGCCTCAACCTGGCCCCGCTGTTCCACGTGCCCGCCCTGCCCGAGGGCGCGGCGCTGCACCAGATCATCGCGCAGGACCACGGCCTGGAGAAGGCGCTCGACAACGAGCTGATCAAGCTCGCCGCCGACGCCCTGGCCGCGGACTCCGCGACCGACGCCCAGCCGGTGCGCGCCCAGGTCTCCATCCGCAACATCAACCGCACGGTCGGCACGATGCTCGGCCACGAGGTGACGAAGAAGTTCGGCGGTGCGGGCCTGCCCGAGGACACCATCGACATCACCTTCACCGGCTCCGCCGGCCAGTCCTTCGGCGCCTTCCTCCCGCGCGGCGTCACGCTGCGCCTGGAGGGCGACGCCAACGACTACGTCGGCAAGGGCCTCTCCGGCGGCCGGGTGATCGTCCGCCCCGACCGGGGCGCCGACCACCTCGCCGAGTTCTCGACGATCGCGGGCAACACCATCGCCTACGGCGCGACCGGCGGCGAGCTGTTCCTGCGCGGCCGCACCGGTGAGCGGTTCTGCGTCCGCAACTCCGGCGCCACGGTCGTCTCCGAGGGCGTGGGCGACCACGGCTGCGAGTACATGACCGGCGGTCACGCGGTGGTCCTCGGCGAGACGGGCCGCAACTTCGCGGCCGGCATGTCCGGCGGCATCGCCTACGTGATCGACCTGAACCGCGACAACGTCAACGTCGGCAACCTGGGCGCCGTCGAGGCGCTGGACGACAGCGACAAGCAGTGGCTGCACGACGTGGTGCGCCGCCACGCCGAGGAGACCGGCTCGACGGTCGCCGAGAAGCTGCTCGCCGACTGGGACGCCTCCGCGGAGCGCTTCAGCAAGATCATCCCCAGTGCGTACAAGGCAGTGCTCGCCGCCAAGGACGCCGCCGAGCAGGCGGGACTCTCCGAGTCCGAGATCACCGAGAAGATGATGGAGGCGGCGACCAATGGCTGACCCGAAGGGCTTTTTGAACCACGGCCGCGAGGTCGCCAAGTCCCGTCCCGTCGACGTGCGTCTGAAGGACTGGAACGAGGTCTACGTCCCCGGCTCGCTGCTGCCGATCATCGGCAAGCAGGCCAGCCGGTGCATGGACTGCGGCATCCCGTTCTGTCACAACGGCTGTCCGCTCGGGAACCTGATCCCCGAGTGGAACGACTTCGCCTACCGCGAGGACTGGACGGCGGCCTCCGAGCGGCTGCACGCCACGAACAACTTCCCGGAGTTCACGGGCCGTCTGTGCCCCGCTCCCTGCGAGTCGGCGTGTGTGCTGGGCATCAACCAGCCGGCCGTCACCATCAAGAACGTCGAGGTCTCGATCATCGACAAGGCGTGGGAGACCGGTGACGTCGCCCCGCAGGCCCCCGAGCGGCTGTCCGGCAAGACCGTCGCGGTCATCGGCTCGGGCCCGGCGGGCCTCGCCGCCGCCCAGCAGCTGACCCGGGCCGGCCACACCGTCGCCGTCTACGAGCGCGCGGACCGCATCGGTGGTCTCCTCCGGTACGGCATCCCCGAGTTCAAGATGGAGAAGCGGCACATCAACCGCCGCATCGAGCAGATGCGCGCGGAGGGCACCCGCTTCCGCACCGGCATCGAGATCGGCCGCGACCTCAAGGCGACCGACCTGAAGAAGCGCTACGACGCGATCGTCATCGCCGCCGGCGCGACGACCGCCCGTGACCTGCCGGTGCCGGGGCGCGAGCTCAAGGGCGTCTACCAGGCCATGGAGTACCTGCCGCTGTCCAACAAGGTCCAGGAGGGCGACTACGTGGTGTCGCCCGTCTCGGCCGAGGGCAAGCACGTCGTGGTCATCGGCGGCGGCGACACCGGCGCCGACTGCGTGGGCACCGCCCACCGCCAGGGCGCGGCCTCCGTCACGCAGCTGGAGATCATGCCCCGCCCGGGCGAGGACCGCAGCGCCGGCCAGCCGTGGCCGACCTTCCCGATGCTGTACAAGGTCACCTCCGCGCACGAGGAGGGCGGTGAGCGGGTCTACTCCGTCTCCACCACCCACTTCGAGGGCGACGAGGACGGCAACGTCCAGTGGCTGCACCTCACCGAGGTCGAGTTCGTCGACGGCAAGCTGACCCCGAAGCCGGGCACGGAGCGCAAGATCCCCGCCCAGCTGGTCACCCTCGCCATGGGCTTCACCGGCACCGACCGGGAGAACGGCCTGGTCGAGCAGTTCGGCCTGGAGCTCGACGAGCGCGGCAACGTCGCCCGCGACGCCGACTTCCAGACCAACGTCCCCGGCGTGTACGTCGCCGGTGACGCGGGCCGCGGCCAGTCCCTCATCGTGTGGGCGATCGCGGAGGGCCGCTCGGCCGCCCGTGGCGTCGACCGGTTCCTGACCGGCGCGAGCGAACTGCCGGCCCCGATCCGCCCGACGGACCGCTCGCTGATGGTCTGACGGCCACTTCACAGACGTCCCGTACAAAGGCGTACGGAACACAGACGGCGCCTGCCCAACAGTCCCCGACCGGACGACCGGGCAGGCGTCGCCGCATGTCCCGAGTCAGGGCACCCGGTACGTCTCCCCGTACACCTGCCACTGCAGTGGCGGACGCAGGTCCAGGTTGCCCTCGTGGAGGAAGCGGCGCTGGGTCGTGTCGACGCGGGAGGTGTCGATGCCGGGGTGCCGGGTCAGCATGGCGCGGCGGCGGGCGTCGAGGAAGGCGTTGAGGTAGTCGGCCTCGTCGCCGCCCTGCGCGGGGGTGCGGGCCTGCCGCATCGCGCGGGCGCGGATGCCGTCGAAGCTGGTCGGGCCCGTGCCGGGGCCGTGGAAGACCAGCGCGTCGTAGTAGACGAACTGGCCCAGCGCGCCCAGGCCGTCCGCCCGGCCGCGGTGCACCGCCGGGTCGAAGTAGACGCGGTCGCGCTCGGCGTCCTGGGCCGCGCGGAAGGCGGGCACGGTCGACTCCGCCCGCCAGGCCGCCGGGAACCCCGGGTCCAGACCGGCGTGCGAGGCGGTGCCGTCGACCCGGCGCAGCGCCGGGAGGTAGCGGGCGAGGGCGTTTCCCGGATGCGCGCGGGTGTAGCCCTCGACGAGCGTGAGCAGGTCGTGGGTGCCGGTGCAGAAGCCGATCAGGCCCGCCGTGTAGCCCTGGCCGTCGCCGATGTCCTCGACATAGCCGTATGCGGCGCGCCAGTCGAGGGTGCCGTTCTCGGCGCTGGCCACGATCTGCTGGGCGAGTTCCTTCTGCGCCGGGGCGGCGAGGCCCGGCGGGGTGACCAGGACGTCGGTCGTCGGCTGGGCGGGCTGGGCGGGCTGTGCGGGAGCGAGCAGGTACACCGTCGACGCTACGGCGGCGCACACCAGGGCGGCGGCACGTTTCATGCCGCACACTTTAAGGCCGGAATGTCGCGTTCTTTGTCATTCCATACTAATACGCAGCTGACCGAACAAAAGGGCGAACCCGGTGGGTGTGGGAGGCTGTGCGCCATGGTCGCGATCAGTCTCACCAAGGTTCAGGAGACCGCCCCCGCGCTGGTCGACCTGTACAAGAGCGCCGGGGTTTCGCTCGCCAAGCACGGTCTCGACGGGCAGCGGGCCGCCGTCTACCTCGTCGTCGACTACTCGGGGTCGATGAAGCCGTACTACCAGGACGGCAGCGTGCAGGCGCTCGCCGACCGGGTGTTGGGGCTGTCCGCGCACCTCGACGACGACGGCCGGGTGCCGGTGGTCTTCTTCTCCACCGACGTCGACGCCGTCACCGACATCGCCCTCGCCGACCACCAGGGGCGGGTGGACCGCATCGTGGCCGGGCTCGGACACATGGGCAAGACCAGCTACCACCTCGCCATGGACGCCGTCATCGACCACTACCTCGACAGCGGGTCGACGCACCCGGCGCTCGTCGTCTTCCAGACCGACGGCGGCCCCATCAACAAGCTCGCCGCGGAACGCTATCTGTGCAAGGCGTCGAAGCTGCCCCTGTTCTGGCAGTTCATCGGCTTCGGCGACCGGGGCAGCAAGCAGTTCGACTTCCTGCGCAAGCTCGACGAGCTGCCTGTGCCGGGGAAGCGGGCGGTCGACAACGCCGGGTTCTTCCACGCCGGTTCGGATCCGGCGAAGGTGACGGACGCGGAGCTGTACGACCGGCTCGTGGGCGAGTTCCCGAAGTGGCTGGTGGCCGCCCGGGCAGCGGGGATCGTACGGCCGTAGCCGCTTTCCGGCTCCTGTCGCACCGTTGGCTTGCCGGGCCCTTCGTGCCACTCTGATGTTGGTCCGACGGGGAGGCGGCGACGTATGAGTGACGGCGTGCGAACGGTGAACGAGACTGCGGACAGCGGGAGTTCGAGGCCGAGGGGAGAGCCCGGCAAGGGCGAGAGGCTCGCCGACTGGGCCGACGGCCGACTGGGACTGTACGCGCTGGCGAAGGCCAACCTGCGCAAGGTCTTCCCCGACCACTGGTCCTTCATGCTGGGCGAGATCTGCCTCTACAGCTTCCTCATCCTCCTCCTCACCGGCGTCTACCTCACCCTGTTCTTCGAGCCGAGCAGCGCCGAGGTCGTCTACCACGGCTCGTACACCCCGCTCAACGGCGTCACGATGACCAAGGCGTACGAGTCGACGCTCCACATCAGCTTCGACGTGCGCGGCGGGCTGCTGATCCGGCAGATCCACCACTGGGCGGCGCTGGTCTTCGTCACCGGCATGCTCGTGCACATGATGCGGGTGTTCTTCACCGGCGCGTTCCGCAAGCCGCGCGAGGTCAACTGGCTGTTCGGCTGGCTGCTGCTGTTCCTCGGCATCCTCACCGGTCTGACCGGCTACTCGCTCCCCGACGACCTGCTCTCCGGCACCGGCGTCCGGTTCGCCGACGGCGCGATCCTGTCCATCCCGATCGTCGGGACGTACATCTCGTTCTTCCTCTTCGGCGGGGAGTTCCCGGGCCACGACATCATCTCCCGGTTCTTCCCGATCCACGTCCTGCTGCTGCCCGGGATCATGCTGGGGCTCGTCGTCGCCCATCTCATCCTGGTGTTCTTCCACAAGCACACCCAGTACCCGGGGCCCGGGCGCGACCAGAAGAGCGTGGTCGGCATGCCGTTCATGCCGGTCTACATGGCGAAGGCGGGCGGGTTCTTCTTCCTGGTCTTCGGCGTGCTGGCGGTGATGGGCGGGATCGCCAGCGTCAACCCCGTGTGGGCGTTCGGACCGTACCGGCCGGACCTGGTGACGACCGGCGCCCAGCCGGACTGGTACCTCGGCTTCTCCGAGGGGCTGATCCGGGTGATGCCGGGATGGGAGATCAACGCCTGGGGCCACACCCTGGAGCTGGGCGTCCTCATCCCCTTCTCGCTGTTCCCGTTGATCCTGCTCGCCATCGGCCTCTACCCGTTCGTCGAGGCGTGGATCACCGGCGACAAGCGGGAGCACCACATTCTCGACCGGCCGCGCAACGCGCCCGTGCGCACCGGCCTCGGCGTGGCCTGGCTGACCTTGTACGTGGTGCTGCTGATCGGCGGCGGCAACGACATCGTGGCCACGCATCTGCATCTGTCCATCAACTCGATCACCTGGTTCGTGCGGGTGTCCGTGTTCGTCGGGCCCGTCGTCGCCTTCATGGTGACCAAGCGGATCTGCCTCGGGCTGCAGCGCCAAGACCGGGACAAGGTGCTGCACGGCCGTGAGACCGGCACCATCAAGCGTCTCCCGCACGGCGAGTACATGGAGGTCCACGCGCCCCTGGACCGCGCCCAGCTGTTCACCCTCACCCAGCACGAGCAGGCCCCGCCGTACGAGATCGGGCCGCTCGTCGACCACAACGGGGTGCGGCGGCCGGTCACGGTGTCCCAGCGGGTGCGGGCGCGGCTGGCCCGGGCCATGTTCGGGACCGACAGCCACATCCCGAAGCCGACGCCCCAGGAGTACCGCGAACTGACCGACGGGCACGGCCACGGGCAGGGACACGGGCACGGCCACGGGAACTGACGTCGGCCGTACCCGCTGACCGGCCCCCTGCTCGGTCATTCCTTGGGCGGCCAGGTGCGCAGCAGGGCGTCGAGGGCGTCCAGGATCCGGGTCCAGGTCTCCTGGGTGTCGGGGGCGCTGTGGCTGAAGCCGCCGCCGAGTTCCAGGCTGACGTAGCCGTGGAAGACGCTGCCCAGGAGGCGCACGGCGTGGGTCTGGTCCGGCTCGGTGAGGTCGTAGCCGCGTAGGATCGCCCGGGTCATGCGTGCGTGACGCCCGCCCGCGCTCGCGGCCGCCGCCTCCGGGTCGAGCCGCAGTTGGGCCGCGGCGTAGCGGCCGGGGTGCTCGCGGGCGTAGTCGCGGTAGACGTCGGCCAGGGCCGTCAGGGCGTCCTTGCCCGCCCGCCCGGCCAGCGCGAGTTCGCCCCGGTCGGCGAGCTCCTCCAGGGCGAGCAGGGCGATCCGGGTCCTGAGGTCGTCGGAGTTCTTCACATGCGAGTACAGGCTCGCGACCTTGACGTCGAAGCGCCTGGCGAGCGCCGAGACGGTCACCTGGTCGAAGCCGACCTCGTCGGCCAGCTCCGCACCCGCCCGTACCAGGCGTTCCGTGCTCAGCCCTACGCGCCCCATGGCCGTCCTCCCGCTTCGATCACCGAGGCCACCCTGCCATGCCCTGACGTGTCTCGCCGGACTGGCGAAAGCGATTAAGCATTTGCCTAGGAAGCCTAGGCAAATTAGCCTGCATCTATGAAGCCGATGACCGAGCAAGAGATCCGTGCCGCGTTCGTGAACTGCACCAAGGGGGAGGCCAAGCGCCTTTCCGTGCCCCGCGACCTGGCCGATCAGCCATGGGGCGACCTGGACTACCTCGGCTGGCGGGATCCCCAGGCCCCCGACCGGGCCTATCTCGCCGTCGAGCTGGACGGCCGGCTGAAGGCTCTCGCGCTGCGTTCCTCCGCCTCCGGCTCCTGGCAGACCCGGCGCAGCATGTGCACGCTGTGCCTGACCACCCACTCCGGCGGCGTCTCGCTGATGGTCGCGCCGAAGGCGGGCCGGGCCGGCCAGCAGGGCAACTCGGTGGGGGCCTACATCTGCAGCGACCTCGCCTGCTCGCTGTACGTGCGCGGCAAGCGGGACGCCGGGGTCGGGGCGCGGCTGCACGAGACGATCACGCTGGAGGAGAAGATCGACCGGACCGTGGCGAACCTCGCCGCGTTCATCGCCAAGGTGACGGGCTGAAGCGCCGGCTGAAGCGCCGGTTGAAGCACCGATTGCCGCGCCGGCCGAGGCTATGCGCGGCCGTTCAGTATCTCCGCCCGGCAGTCCTGCGGGGCGCCCCATGCCGTACGCAGGGCGCGGGCCTTGGTGAGCCAGAGCGACAGGTCGTACTCCGCCGTGTAGCCGATCGCGCCGTGCAACTGGAGTGCCGCGCGCGCGGTCGTGTACGCCGCCTCGCAGGCGCTCGCCTTCGCGGCGGCGACATCCGCCGGGGCCATCGTGACGGCGGCGCCCAGGACCAGGGGCCGGGCGAACTCCAGCGCGATCTTCGCGTCCGCCAGCCGGTGCTTCACCGCCTGGAACGAGCCTATGGGCGCCCCGAACTGGACGCGCTGCCCGACGTAGGCCACGGTCCGCTCCAGCAGCGCGAGGCCCACGCCCAGCGCCTGCGCCGCGGTGGCGAGGCGGGCCCAGCGCAGGGCGCGCTCCACGGGCGGCTCCGCGGCCAGGAGCTCGCCGCCCGGCAACAGGCGGGTCAGGCGACGGGCGGGGTCGAGCGACGGACGGACCGTGCCGTCGTGCCCCGGCGCGAGCCGGAGGCCGCCGGCGCCCAGGGCCAGGTGCACGGCCGCCGCGTCACCGTCCAGCGCATACGCCCCCTCGTACGCCGCCGTCGCCATCGACTCGCCCGCTGCCAGCGCCGGGAGGAACCGCCCGGCCGGGCCCGGATCGGCAAACAGGGCCGCCGCGGCGACCGTCTCCACCAGCGGGCCCGGCACCGCGTGCCGCCCCAACTCCACGAAGGCGACGGCCAGTTCGACCGGCCGGAGCCCCAGTCCCTGGTACGCCTCCGGGATCGCCAGGGCGAAGACGCCGGCCTCGGCGATCCGCGCCCACAGGGCACGCCCGCTCGTCTGCTCGCCCCGGCTCCAGTCCCGTACGACCGAAGGCGTTTCGGCGGCCGTCAGCATCGCGTGCAGCGAGTCGGCGAACGCCCGCTGTTCGGTGTCGAGGAGGAAACGCATCAGCGGCGGCCCTTCGGCAGGCCGAGCAGGCGCTCGGCGATGATGTCGCGCTGGATCTCGTTCGTGCCGGCGTAGACGGGTCCGGCGAGGGCGAACACATACGCCTCGGCCCAGGCGCAGTCCGCCGACTCGCCCTCCTCGCCCAGCAGGTCGAGGGCCGTCTCGTGCAGCGCGATGTCGTACTCGGACCAGAAGACCTTGTTCAGGCTGGACTCCGGGCCGATCGACTCGCCGTCCAGGAAGCGGGAGGCGGCCGCGTAGGCGAAGAGCTGGTAGGCGCGGGCGCCGGCCAGCGCGTCGGCGACCCGGTCCTGTGCCCAGGCGGGGCGGCCCCGCTCCAGCCAGAGGCGGTGGAGGCGGTCCGCGGCGGCGAGGAAGCGGCCGGGGGAGCGGAGCGTCAGCCCCCGTTCGTTGCCCGCCGTGGACATGGCCACCCGCCAGCCCTCGCCCGGCGCGCCGATCACGTCCTCGTCCGGCACGAACACCTCGTCCAGGAACAGCTCGGCGAACGCCGGCTTTCCGTCGAGGCGGCCGATCGGCCGGACCGTGACGCCGGGCGCGCGCAGGTCGAACATCAGGTAGGTCAGGCCCTGGTGGGGGCGGGGAGCCGCCGGGTCGCTGCGGAACAGGCCGAACGCGCGGTCGGCGAAGGCCGCCCGCGACGACCACGTCTTCAGGCCGCTCAACCGCCAGCCGCCGTCCGCGCGGGTCGCCCGGGACCGCAGCGAGGCCAGGTCCGAGCCCGCCTCCGGCTCCGACCACGCCTGCGCCCAGACCACCTCGCCGGTCGCCATCGGCGGCAGCACGCGCGCGCGTTGCTCCTCCGTGCCGTGGTCGATGAGGGTCGGCGCGAGCAGGCTGACGCCGTTCTGGCCGACCCGGCCCGGCGCGCCCGCCGCGTAGTACTCCTCCTCGAAGACCAGCCAGCGGATCAGCCCGGCGTCCCGCCCGCCGTAGCTCGCGGGCCAGTTCACCGCCGACCAGCGGTCCGCGGCCAGTTCGGCCTCCCACGCGCGGTGCGCCGCGAACCCCTCCTCGGTCTCCAGCGACGGGAGGGGGGCGGACGGCACGTGCGCGTGCAGCCAGGCGCGAGCCTCGGCGCGGAACGCTTCCTCGGCGGGCGTGAGGTCGAGGTCCATCAGCGGCAGTCCTTCCCTAACAAGTGTTTGGTAGGTTAGCGTGGGCCTATGACAGGCGTCGAGAGTCCGGTGTACGAACCCGGACACGGGCTGCTGAGCGGGCGCACCGCCGTCATCACGGCCGCCGCGGGCGCCGGGATCGGCGGGGCCACCGCCCGCCGCTTCCTGGAAGAGGGCGCACGCGTGCTGATCAGCGACGCGCACGCACGCCGGCTCAAGGAGCACGAGGACCGACTGGCCGCGGAGTTCGAGGGAGCGGTGGCGGCTCTCCCCTGCGACGTCACCGACGAGAGCCAGGTGCAGGCCCTCTTCGACACCGCCGCACGGCTGCACGGCCGCCTCGACATCGTCGTGAACAACGCCGGTCTGGGCGGCACTTCGGACCTCGTCGACATGACCGACGACCAGTGGTCCCGGGTGCTCGACGTGACGCTGAACGGCACGTTCCGGTGCACGCGGGCGGCCCTGCGGCTGATGCGGGGGGCCGGCGGGGGCGTCATCGTCAACAACGCCTCCGTCGTCGGCTGGCGCGCCCAGGCCGGACAGGCGCACTACGCCGCCGCGAAGGCCGGCGTGATGGCGCTGACCCGGTGCTCGGCGATCGAGGCCGCGCCGTACGGCGTACGCGTCAACGCCGTCGCGCCCAGCCTCGCCATGCACCCGCACCTGGTGAAGGTGACCTCGCCCGACCTGCTGGAGGAACTGACGCGGCGCGAGGCCTTCGGGCGGTACGCCGAGCCCTGGGAGGTGGCCAACGTGATCGTGTTCCTCGCGTCGGGCTACTCCTCGTACATGACGGGCGAGGTCGTCCCCGTCAGCAGCCAGCACGCCTAGGACGACAATGGACCCGTGCCTCCTACGAAGAAGAAGCCCCAGGTGACCGCCGCGCCCGCGCGCCGCGCCGAACTCCTCGACACCGCCGCCGAGGTCTTCGCCGAGCAGGGTTACAACGCCACCACCGTGCGCAAGATCGCGGACCACGCGGGCATGCTCGCGGGCAGCCTCTACTACCACTTCGACTCCAAGGAGTCGATGCTGGAGGAGATCCTGCGCACCTTCCTCGACGAGCTGTGGGGCGGCTACGACGCCGTGCTCGCCGCCCGCCTCGGCCCCCGCGAGACCCTGGAAGCCCTGGTCACCGAGTCGTTCCGGGAGATCGACCGGCACCGCGCCGCCGTCGCGATCTACCAGAAGGAGAGCAGACAGCTCGTGGCGCAGGAACGGTTCACGTTCCTCGCCGACTCACAGAGCCGGTTCGAGAAGGCGTGGCTGTCCACGCTGGAGCGCGGGGTCGCCGAGCAGGCCTTCCGCGCCGACCTCGACGTCAGGCTCGCCTACCGGTTCGTCCGCGACACGGTGTGGGTCGCCGCGTCCTGGTACCGGCCCGGCGGACAGCACAGCCCGGAGGAGATCGCCCGGCAGTACCTGTCGATGGTGCTGGACGGGATCGCCGTACGTGAATAGCCGATCCAAGTGCCCTTTCCGGTTCCAGTGAGGGAGTCTGCCATGGCCGAGGCCTACATCGTCGAAGCGGTCCGCACGCCCGTCGGGCGGCGCGGGGGAGGACTCGCCGGGGCGCATCCGGCGGACCTCGGCGCCCATGTGCTCAAGGAACTGGTCGCCTGCGCGGGCGTCGACCCGGCGGCCGTGGAGGACGTCGTCTTCGGCTGCCTGGACGCGGTAGGACCGCAGGCCGGGGACATCGCGCGGACCTGCTGGCTGGCCGCCGGGCTGCCCGAGGAGGTGCCGGGCGTGACCGTGGACCGGCAGTGCGGCTCCTCGCAGCAGGCCGTGCACTTCGCCGCGCAGGGCGTGCTGTCCGGGACGCAGGACCTGGTGGTCGCGGGCGGCGTGCAGAACATGTCGCAGATCCCGATCGCCTTCGCCACCCGGCAGGCCGCCGAGCCCCTCGGCTTCACCCAGGGCCCCTTCGCGGGCAGCGAGGGCTGGCGCGCGCGGTACGGGAGCCGGCCCGTGAACCAGTTCGCCGGCGCCGAGATGATCGCCGCCAAGTGGGGCATCAGCCGGCAGGACCAGGAGGAGTTCGCCCTGCGCTCGCACCGGCGGGCGGTGCGCGCGCTCGACGAGGGCCGGTTCGAGCGGGAGACCGTGGCCTACGGGGACGTCCGCGCCGACGAGGGCCCGCGCCGGGACACCTCCCTGGAGAAGATGGCCGCGCTGAAGCCCGTCATCGACGGCGGCACCGTCACCGCCGCCTGCTCCTCGCAGGTCTCCGACGGCGCGGCGGCCCTGCTGCTGGCCTCGGAGCAGGCGGTGCGCGAGCACGGGCTGACGCCCCGCGCGCGCGTGCACCACCTCTCCGTGCGCGGCGAGGACCCCATCCGCATGCTGACCGCCCCGATCCCGGCCACCGCGCACGCCCTGAAGAAGACCGGCCTGTCGATCCACGACATCGACCTCGTCGAGATCAACGAGGCGTTCGCGCCCGTCGTCCTGGCCTGGCTGAAGGAGACCGGCGCGGACCCGGAGAAGGTCAACGTCAACGGCGGCGCGATCGCCCTCGGCCACCCCCTCGGCGCGACCGGCGCGAAGCTGATGACGACCCTGCTGCACGAACTGGAGCGCACGGGCGGCCGCTTCGGCCTCCAGACCATGTGCGAGGGCGGAGGCCAGGCGAACGTGACGATCATCGAGAGGCTCTGACGGTCAGCGGGAGGCCTGACGGCCGGCGAGGCGTCTGACGGCCAGGGGGAGGCCTGACGGCCAGGGGGAGGCCTGACGGTCATCGAGGGGCCTGATGGTCGCCGAGGGGCCTGACGGTCAGCGGGAGGCCTGATGGTCAGCGGGAGGCCTGATGGTCAGCGGGAGGCCTGACGGTCATCGAGGGGCCTGACGGTCATCGAGGGGCCTGATGGTCGCCGAGGGGCCTGACGGTCAGCGGGAGGCCTGACGGTCAGCGGGAGGCCTGACGGTCATCGAGGGGCCTGACGGGTCAGCGGGAGGCCTGACGGTCATCGAGGGGCCTGACGGGTCAGCGGGAGGCCTGACGGTCATCGAGGGGCCTGACGGCCGGCGAGGGGCCTGACGGGTCAGCGGGAGGCCTGACGGTCGCCGAGGGGTTTGACGGCCGGCGAGAGGCTCTGACTGTTCTGGAGGGGCTGTGACGCTCATCGTGGGGGCGTCAGCCGCTCCCGGACCTGTTCCGCCTCCTTCATGATCCGTTCCACCAGCTCCGCGCACGACGGCAGGTCGTCGATCACCCCGGCGACCTGCCCGGACGCCATCACCCCCAGATCCGTACGGCCCTCCACCATCGCTGATCTGAGCAGCATCGGCGTGTTCGCGGCGAGCAGCACCTGGCTCCACGTCAGGTCCTTGCCGTGCCGCATCGCCAGCCCGTCGTGGACCAGCTGACGCCAGGTCAGCCCCGACAGCTTCCGGAAGCCGGCCGCCCGCCGGACCGCGTGCACCAGGGCTTTCGCGCGCGAGGAGTGCTCCAGCGAGGCCACCAGGTCCGTGCGCAGCATGCGATGCGGCAGGCCGTCGACCGCCCGCGTCACCGTCACGTCCCTGACCGTCGCCGCCAGATACCGCGCCTTCACCGCGTCCGGCACCGTCGAGTCCGACGTCAGCAGGAACCGCGTCCCCATCGCCACGCCCGCCGCCCCGTACGCCAGCGCCGCCACCAGCCCCCGCCCGTCGAAGAAGCCGCCCGCCGCCACGACCGGGATGTCCACCGCGTCCACCACCTGCGGCAGCAGCACCGTCGTCGCCACGTCGCCGGTGTGTCCGCCGCCCTCGCCGCCCTGCACGACGACCGCGTCCGCCCCCCACGCGGCGACCTTCTCGGCGTGCCGGCGGGCGCCGACCGAGGGGATCACGACGACCCCTGCCTCCTTGAGCTCGGCGATCAGCTCGCGGGAGGGGGCCAGCGCGAAGGACGCGACCCTCACCCCCTCGTCGAGGATGATCCGCACCCGGTCGCCGGCGTCCGCCGCGTCCGCGCGGAGATTGACCCCGAACGGCGCGTCGGTGCGGGATCTGACCTCCCGTACGGCCTCCCGCAGCCCGTCGACCGTCATCGTCGCCGAGCCCAGGACGCCCAGCGCCCCCGCGTTCGCCGTCGCCGACACCAGGCGCGGACCCGCCACCCACCCCATCCCGGTCTGCACGACGGGGTGGCGGATCCCGACCAGCCGGGTGAGTGCCGTCTCCATCAGGCGGCGACCTCCCGCGCGCGGGCGGCCCCCGGATCGAGCACCTCGCGGATCAACCGCAGCTCCTGTGCCGTCGGTTCACGCGTGCACGGCACCTCCCCCGGGATCACCAGCTCGAAGCCCGTCGCCTCCCGGACCTGCTCGACGCTCACCCCGGGATGCACCGAGGCGAGCCGCATGGAGTGGTCGGGGGTGGCGAAGTCGAAGACGCCGAGGTCGGAGACGACCCGCGGGATGCGGTGATGGCGTGCGCCGGCCGCGCGGTCGTACCCGACCCCGCACACCAGGTCGACCCGCTCGACGAAGGCCCGCCGGGAGTGCCTGGGGATCCAGTAACTCGTCGGGTTGTTGAGGGTGTTGACCGGCGCGCCCCGCACCCCCAGCAGCTGCCGCTTCGGCTTCGCCCAGTCGCCGATGCAGGAGATGTTCTGGTTGCCGTACCGGTCGATCTGGCTCGCGCCCATCATCACGTGCCGTCGCCCCCCGGTGACGAGGGCCAGGTGCTGCCGGTACGGCAGCCAGCCCTCGACGGTGCCGTCGGCGCGGACGATCGTCGCCTCGCCGTCGGTGAGGAGCAGGTCCGGCGCGAACGTGAGCCGGGCCAGCCGGGCTCCGACGGACGGGATCAGGCCCATCGGGGAGGCCAGGATCTCACCCGCGCCGCGCCAGGCCTCGGCGCAGGCGATCACGCAGTACTCGGCACGCGTGGTCATGCGTCCTCCCCGGCCGTCGACTGGTACGCCTGTTCGTCCCCGGCCAGATGCCGTGCCGCGAACTCCGGCCAGGGCGTGCTCGCGTACCGCTTCTGGAACGCCTCGTCGCGGCCGTAGTCGGGCGCGCAGGACGTGAAGTGCGCCCCGTTCGGCGCCTCCACGACCCCCGTCACCGTGTGCCGCTTGATCAGCAGCGACTGCGGCGGCCCCTGCTTCGTCAGCTCGGCCGTGTCGACGATCCGTTCGCACGACATGTAGGCCGCGTCCGCCGCCTCGCAGAAGAGGTCGTCGAAGTACGGATCCGGGCCCAGGTACTGCCCGTTGCCCAGCCGGTCGGCCCGGTTGACGTGCACCAGGGCCGCGTCCAGCCGCAGGGCGGGCATGGCCACGAACGTCTCCTGGTCCTCGTACGGCGACGTCACCGTCCGCAGGCCCGGGTTGACCCGCATCACATCCGAACCGAGGCCCGCCCGCACCGGCAGGAAGGGCAGCCGGTTCGCCGCCGCGCGCAGACCCCACATGAACATCGCCTCGTCGACCTCCGTCAGTTCGAAGGCCCCGCGCTCGCGCGCCGCGCGGTAGTGCGGTTCGAGGGGGATCGAGTCGAGGGTGACGAACGCGGCCACCAGCTTGCGGATCCGCCCGGCCGCGGCGAGCATCCCGACGTCCGGACCGCCGTACGAGACGACGGTGAGGTCGCTGACCTGCGACCGCAGCAGCGCCCTGACCAGGGCCATCGGCTTGCGGCGCGAGCCCCAGCCGCCGATGCCGAGGGTCATGCCGCTGTGCAGCCGGGACACGACCTCCTCGGCGGTCATCGTCTTGTCACTCACCCGATCCCCCCTCCTGCCTTTCCTCGCCCTTCTTGGCGTCCTTGGCGTCCTGGCCGAACGTGGCGCGGACCCGGTCGGCCACCCCGCCGACGCTCGCCTCGTAGGTGAAGCCCTGCTCGAAGCGGTAGCTGCGGCGCACGTCGACCGGGTCGATGCCGTTGAGAGCGGCCTTGGCCAGGCGCAGCAGCTCACCGTCCTTCGCGGCGATCTCGCCGGCCAGCGCCAGGGCGGCCGCGCGCAGCTCCTCGCGCGACACCACCCGCCACACAGAGCCGTGCGCGTGCAGCTCGGCCGCCGTGACCGTGCGCGCGGTGTAGTACAGGGCGCGCAGGAGGTGCTGGGGGACCAGCCGGGCCAGGTGGGTGGCCGCGCCCAGGGCGCCCCGGTCCAGCTCGGGCAGCCCGAACACGGCGTCCTCGCTCGCCACGATCACGTCCGCGTTGCCCACGAGTCCGACGCCGCCGCCCAGGCAGTGGCCGTGCACGGCCGCGACCACGGGCGCCTCGCACTCGTACACCGCGGCGAACGCCTCGAAGCAGCCGCGGTTGGCGCCGATCAGCGCGCTCGGGCCGTGTGCCTGGATCTCCTTGATGTCGACGCCCGCGTTGAAGCCGCGGCCCTCGGCCGCCAGCACCACACACCGCGTCCCCGGATCACGGCCCGCCGTGCGCACCGCGTCGGCCAGCGCGAACCAGCCGCTCACCGGCAGCGCGTTGACGGGCGGAACGTCAACGGTGACAACAGAAATCCCCTTTTCGGGGGACGAGGTGGAGACACCCATGGAAGCATCAGCTACCTTTCCACCAAACGTTTGTTAGGTGAAAGGTAGCAGCGAATGGAGCTGGACGGGAAGGTCGCCGTCGTCACCGGCGGCACCCGCGGAGTGGGCGCCGGGATCGCGCGCTCCCTCGCACGCGCGGGCGCCGAGGTCGTGGTCTGCGCCCGCCGGCCGCCCGAAGCCCCGGTCGGGAAAACCGAGTTCGCGCCCTTGGACGTGCGCGACGCCGACGCCGTACGGCACTTCTTCGCCGGGCTGCCCCGACTCGACGTCCTCGTCAACAACGCCGGCGGCGCCCCCTACCGCCCCCTCGCGCAGGCCGACGCCGAACGGCACGCGCGCGTGATCGAACTCAACCTCCTCGCCCCCCTGACCGTGTCCCTCGCCGCCTACGACCACCTCACGCGCGCGCGGGGCTCGGTCGTGATGATCGGCAGCGTCAGCGGCAGCCGCCCCTCGCCCGGCTCGGCCGCCTACGGCGCGGCCAAGGCGGGACTGGAGAATCTCGCCCGGTCCATGGCCGTGGAGTGGGCCCCGCAGGTGCGCGTGAACACCCTGGTCGTCGGCATGGTCCACACCGAGCTGACCCACCTCCACTACGGCGGCGCGGACGGCGTCGACGCCGTCGCCCGCACGGTGCCGCTCGGTCGGCTGGCCACACCGTCCGACGTCGGAGCCGCAACCGTCTTCCTCGCCTCCGACGCGGCCGCCTACATCAGCGGGGCGAGCCTGCTCGTGCACGGGGGAGGGGAGCGGCCCGCCTTCCTCGACGCCGCAACTGCCAACAAGGAGACATGAGATGAGCGGAATCTGCGACGGGCGGGTCGTCGTCGTCACCGGCGCGGGACGCGGCCTCGGGCGCGCGCACGCGCTCGCCTTCGCGGCGCAGGGCGCCCGCCTGGTCGTCAACGACCTGGGGGTCGGACTGGACGGGAAACCGGACGCCGACAGCCCCGCCGCCCGCGTGGCCCAGGAGATCCGTGCGGCCGGCGGCGAGGCCGTCGCGCACGGAGGGGACATCGCTGCCCCCGAGGGCGCCGCGTCCCTCGTGGCGACCGCCCTCAAGACGTACGGCCGGCTCGACACCCTCGTCAACAACGCCGGCTTCCTGCGCGACCGGATGCTGGTCAACCTGGACGAGGACGACTGGGACGCGGTCGTGCGCGTCCACCTCAAGGGCCACTTCCTCACCCTGAAGCACGCCGCCGCGCACTGGCGCGCCGAGGCCAAGGCGGGCCGCACACCGGCCGCCCGGATCGTCAACACCAGCAGCGGCGCCGGGCTGCTGGGCTCGGTCGGCCAGGGCAACTACAGCGCGGCGAAGGCCGGGATCGTCGCGCTCACGCTCGTCGCGGCCGCCGAACTCGCCCGCTACGGCGTCCAGGCCAACGCCATCGCGCCCGCCGCCCGCACCCGGATGACGGAACGGACCTTCGCCGAGACCATGGCCGCCCCGGAAACCGGCTTCGACGCCATGGCCCCCGACAACGTCTCCCCGCTCGTCGTCTGGCTCGGCTCCACGGCGAGCGAGGGCGTCACCGGCCGCGTCTTCGAGGCGGAGGCCGGCCGGATCACCGTCATGGACGGCTGGCGCGCCGGCCCCACCGCCGACAAGGGGGCACGCTGGGACCCGGCGGAGGCGGGGACGGCCGTACGGAAACTGCTGACCGAGGCGGAGGCGCCCGGCGCGGTGTACGGCGCATAGCCATCCGCCCCTCACCCGCTCCTACGCATCGCACCCAGCACCGCTACGTGTCGCACCCCGGCACCCTTGCGCATCGCACCCCAGCATTCCCTACGCATCGCACTGCGGCACCCTTGCGCATCGCACCCCGGCGTTCCCTACGCATCGCACCCCGGCACCCTTGCGCATCGCACCCCGGCATCCCTACGCATCGCACCCCGGCACCGCTACGTGTCGCACCCCGGCACCCTTGCGCATCGCACCCCGGCATCCCTACGCATCGCACCCCGGCACCGCTACGTGTCGCACCCCGGCACCCTTGCGCATCGCACCCCGGCATCCCTACGTGTCGCACCCAGCACCGCTACGTGTCACACTCCGGCACCGCTGCGCATCGCACCCCCGGCACCGTTACGTGTCGCACTCCAGCACCGTGCGGCACAGGCCGCACCGTGCCCGGACCCGCCCCCGCACCGGCACCCGGATCCGCTGATGGCAGGTCGGACACGGGAACGTCACCCGCAACGGACCCGGCGGATCCGGAGCGAAGGCGTACGCGGTGTCCGGGGCCGCCGCGGACCGGTGGTCCTGGGCGTGCCGGCGGTCGCGGGCGTAGCGACGCCGGCCCGCCCAGCCCGCCGCCGTCAGCGGAGGCTGCCGCGCGTCATGCAGAGCCCGCTCCATGCCCCGCCCGTACGCCGTGTACGCCTGCGCACTGGTGAACCACACCGACGGATCCTCACCGAACACCAGCGACCGCTTCGCCAGCACGTACCCGAACTCCTCCGGCGTCAGATACCCCAGCTTCTGCGAGGACGCCCCGTCCTCCCGGTACGCGTCCAGCAGCAGCCAGCCCGCCCCCAGATACGTCGTCGCCGTGTCGGTGAGGATCTCGTTGTCGCGCGTGCCCGGGAACGACAGCCCCACCCGATGCAGATAGACGTGCATGATCTCGTGCGCCAGCGCCGCGCCGATGTCCCGCCGATGCCCGCGGAACCGGTCGTTCAGCTCCACGAAGTACTCGGGACCCGCCGTGAGCTCGACGTTCGCCGCATGCTCCATCTCCCGGAACGCCACAATCATCCGGGCGTCCGGCAACCGGAAGTGCCGCACCAGCTCACGGGCCACCCGCTGCGCCCCCAGATGCAGATCGTCGGTGTCGCAGAACGCCACGTCCACCGGCGCCACACTGGTCGCGAACTGGTGGATGGTGTCGTACGACAACCGCCGGTACAACGCCGTGACGGCCGTCCGTACCGTCTCCAGATGCGGATAACCGTGCTCGACCGGTCCGCCGTCCGCCACGCCCGCACCCCCAAGAGGCCGTGCACCCCAGTACACCCGGTTCCACTGTACGAGGACCCGGCGCACTAGGGTGATCGCCCATGACCTCCAGCAACACCCCCGGCCCCGCAGCCGGCGACGTCGACCCCGCCGTCCGTGAGGAGCTCGCCCGGCTCCGCGACAGCATCGACAACATCGACGCCGCCGTCGTCCACATGCTCGCCGAACGCTTCAAGGCCACCCAGCAGGTCGGCCACCTCAAGGCCCGCCACCAGCTGCCGCCCGCCGACCAGGCCCGCGAGGCCCGCCAGATCACCCGGCTGCGCGCCCTCGCCGAGAGCGCCAAGCTCGACCCCGCGTTCGCCGAGAAGTTCCTCAACTTCATCATCGCCGAGGTGATCCGCCACCACGAGCGCATCGCCGAGGACACCGTCAACGGCTCCACCGCCCCGTCGAGCTGAGCCCGGGCCGTGCGGACGCCGTGCGTGAGGGTGTCCGCACGCACCGCGAGCACACACCGCGAGCACGCACAGCACGCCCCGCACGCACCGCGGTCACGCACCGTCGCCACGCCGGGGCCCTCACGCGACGCGACAGCGCCCCGGCGCGAGAAGGGACATAGGGCGCGTACCGATCCGCCCCTGTGCCCGGCCTGCGGTATCAGGCAGCATGTCGTGCATGTCCGTACTGACGCGCGACGAAGCGCTAAGCCGTGCCAAGCTCCTCGACGTCCACCGCTACACCATCGAGCTCGACCTGACGACCGGCGACGACACCTTCGAGTCCGTCACCGTCATCCGGTTCGCCGCACGCGCCCACGGGGACACCTTCGTCGAGGTCAGGCCCACCGCACTGCACTCCGTCACCCTCGACGGAAAGCCCCTCGACCCGGAGACCCTGGACGACAACCGGCTCCCGCTGAACGACCTCGCCGCCGGCGAGCACGAACTGCGCGTCAGGGCCAGCATGCGCTACTCCCGCACCGGCGAGGGCATGCACCGCTTCACCGACCCCACCGACGGCGAGACCTACCTCTACACCCAGCTCTTCATGGAAGACGTCCAGCGCGTCTTCGCCGCCTTCGACCAGCCCGACCTCAAGGCCGTCTTCGACCTGTCGGTGAAGGCCCCCGAAGAGTGGACCGTCCTCGCCAACGGCATCACCGAACACCTCGGCGAAGGCCGCTGGCAGGCCGCCCCCACCCCGCTGATCCCCACCTACCTCGTCGCCGTCGCCGCCGGACCCTGGCACTCCGTGCGCACCGAACACCGCGGCCTGCCCTTCGGCATCCACTGCCGCCGCTCCCTCGCCCCCCACCTCGAAGCCGACGCCGACGAACTCCTCGACATCACCCGCCAGTGCTTCGACCGCTACCACGAGAAGTTCGAGGAGCCCTACCCCTTCGACTCCTACGACCAGGCGTTCGTCCCCGAGTTCAACGCCGGCGCCATGGAGAACCCCGGCCTCGTCACCTTCCGCGACGAGTTCGTCTACCGCTCCGCCGTCACCGACACCGAACGCCAGACCCGCGCCATGGTCATCGCCCACGAGATGGCCCACATGTGGTTCGGCGACCTCGTCACCCTCACCTGGTGGGACGACATCTGGCTCAACGAGTCCTTCGCCGAGTACATGGGCTACCAGACCCTCACCGAGGCCACCCGCTTCACCGACACCTGGACCGACTTCGGCGTCGTCCGCAAGGCCTGGGGCTACGACGCCGACCAGCGCCCCTCCACCCACCCCGTCGCCCCCGAGAACGTCGACGACACCGCCTCCGCCCTCCTCAACTTCGACGGCATCTCCTACGCCAAGGGCGCCTCCGCCCTGCGCCAACTGGTGACCTGGCTCGGCGAGAAGGACTTCCTGGCCGGCATCAACACCCACTTCGCCCGCCACAAGTTCGCCAACGCCACCCTCGCCGACTTCATCGACTCCCTCGCCGCCCACACCGACCGCGACGTCCACGCCTGGGCCGACGCCTGGCTGCGCACCACCGGCGTCGACACCCTCACCCCCACCCTCAGCGGCTCCAACGGCGACCACACCCTCACCGTCGTCCACAAGGGCAGCCGCCCCCACCGCATCGCCGTCGGCCTCTACGACCTCGACCTCGGCGACGACGGCCGGCTCACCCTGCGCGAACGCCTCGACGTCGACATCCCGCAGAGCACACCCCAGCCCATCGGCAAGCGCCCCGCCCTGCTCCTCCTCAACGACCGCGACCTCACCTACACCAAGATCCGCTTCGACCCGGCCTCCTTCGAAACCCTCCGCACCGGCCTCGCCGGCCTGCCCGACCCGCTCACCCGCGCCGTCGTCTGGAACGCCCTGCGCGACGCCGTCCGCGACGGCGAACTCGCCCCCACCGCCTACCTCGACGCCGCCCGCGCCCACCTCCCGCAGGAAACCGACCTCGCCCTCGTCCAAGGCGTCCTCGCCTTCGCCTCCACGCAGGTCGCCGACCGCTATCTCACCCCCGAAGAACGCCCCACCGCCCTCGCCACCCTCTCCGCCCTCTGCCGCGACCTCATCCGCCGCACCGAGGACGGCGACCACCCCGGCCTGCGCCTCATCGCCGTACGCCACTTCATCGACGTCGCCGCCCACCCCGACACCATCGCCGCCTGGCTCGCCGACGGCACCGTCCCCGGCGGACCCGAACTCGACCCCGATCTGCGCTGGCGCGTCCTCGCCCGGCTCGCCGTCCTCGGCGCCACCGACGAGAACGCCATCGCCGCCGAACTCGACCGCGACCCCTCCGCCACCGGCCAGGAAGGCGCCGCCCGCTGCCGCGCCGCCCTCCCCGACACCGAGGCCAAAGCCACCGCCTGGGCCGCCATGTTCGAGGGCGACGACCTGTCCAACTACCTCTTCACCGCCACCGCCCAGGGCTTCTGGCAGCCCGAACAGGCCGACCTCCTCAGCGGGTACGTGCCCCGCTTCTACCGGGACGCCGTCGCTCTCGCCGCCCGCCGCGGCCCCGCCATCGCCGACGCCGCGGGACGCTGGGCCTTCCCCGCCCACGCCGTCGACGCCGACACCCTGAGCCTGGGCGAGGCCTGCCTCACCGACGCCGACCCCATCCCGGCTTTGCGCCGCAAACTCACCGACCAACTCGACGACCTGGCCCGCGCACTGCGCGTACGACAGGCGTAGCACCCGGCGCCGCACGAGGCCGATCAGGCCGAAAGAGGGTACGGGAGCCACAAGCCCCGTACCCTCTTTCGGGTTCCGATTCCCGGGCTTTTCGGGCGCGGCGTCGACATCCCCGACAAGCTGGAACTCCCCCCTGCGGACATCCGCCCCGCGCCCCGGAGGAGTCCCATGAGCATGCCGCCCCTCGCCTCAGGCCCCGAAGGTCCCCACGCCCTACGGCCGTTGCTCGCAGCCGTCCTCGACGCCCTCGACGCCGGCGCCCGCACCCGCGGCGGACCACTGCCCGCAGGCGGACCGCACGCCGTCGCCGCACGCGTGCGGGACGCGGCGGGAGACGTCCTCCCCGAACACGGCGACCCCGGCGCCCTGCCCGCCCTCGTCCGCGCCCTCGCCGAGGGCTCCGCCGACCCCGCCGATCCCCTCTGCGCCGCCCACCTCCACTGCCCGCCCCTCGCCGTCGCCGCCGCCGCCGACCTCGCCGCCTCCGCCCTCAACCCCTCCCTCGATTCCTGGGACCAGGCGCCGGCGGCCTCGGAGCTGGAGACCCTGGTGACACGCTCACTCGCACAAGAGGTCTACGCGGACACCCCACCCGCCCCCGCCCCCGACGCCCTGGTGACGACCGGCGGCACCGAATCCAACCAACTGGCCCTTCTCCTCGCCCGCGAGACCCTCGGCCCCACCGTCCGCCTGATCCGCGGAGCCAACTCCCACCACTCCCTCCCCCGCGCCGCCTGGCTCCTCGGCCTGCCCGACCCGGTGACCGTCCTCGCACCCGCCGGCACCCTCGACCCCGCCGCACTCGACGACGCCCTCACCGCCCTCCCCGGCCCCCACCTCGTCACCGCCACCGCAGGCACCACCGACGCCGGCCTCATCGACCCCCTTCCCGAGATCGCCGCCGTCTGCCGCACCCACCGCGCCCGTCTGCACATCGACGCCGCCTACGGCGCAGGCCTCCTCTTCAGCGACCGCCACCGGCACAAACTCACCGGCCTGAGCGCCGCCGACACCATCACCCTCGACCTGCACAAACTCGGCTGGCAACCCGTCGCCGCCGGACTCCTCGCCGTCCGCGACCACCGCGACCTCACCGCCCTGAACCACCACGCCGACTACCTCAACGCCGACGACGACACCGAAGCCGGCCTCCCCGACCTCCTCGGCCGCTCCCTGCGCACCACCCGCCGCCCCGACGCCCTCAAGATCGCCGTCACCCTCAAAACCCTCGGCCGCACCGGCCTCGGCGCCCTCGTCGACCAGGTCTGCGCCCACGCCCACCACCTCGCCGACCTCATCACCGCACACCCCCGCCTCGAACTCCACGCCCCACCCACCATCAGCACCGTCCTCTTCCGCCCCACCGGCGCCACCGACACCACCGTCGCCGAAATACGCCGCCGCCTCCTCACCGACGGCCATGCCGTCCTCGGCCGCGCCCACCTCGACGGACGACTCTGGCTCAAGACCACCCTCCTCAACCCCCACACCCGGCCCGACGACCTGGCCGCCCTCCTGAAACTGGTGGAAGGAAACACCCCCGCATGACCACGCCGCCCCCCACCACGCCCCCACACCCCGCCACCGACACCCCCCGCGACCTCGTCGGCATCGGCATCGGACCCTGCAACCTCTCCCTCGCCGCCCTCGCCCAGCCCCTCACCGAACTCGACACCGTCTTCTACGAACAACGCCCCCGCTTCGACTGGCACCCCGGCCTCCTCATCGACGGCGCCCGCATCCAGGTCCCCTTCCTCGCCGACCTCGTCACCCTCGCCGACCCCACCAGCCCCTGGAGCTTCCTCAACTACCTCAAAGCCCACCACCGCCTCTACCCCTTCTACTTCGCCGAGCGCTTCCACACCCACCGCGCCGAATACGACACCTACTGCCGCTGGGTCGCCGACAACCTCCCCGGCCTCCACTTCCGCCACCACGCCGACGCCGTCCGCTGGAACCCCGAACGCGACCTCTTCGAAGTCGACTTCACCCAGCTCGACACCGACGGCGAAGCCGAAGCCCTCGGCCGCACCCACACCAGAAACATCGTCCTCGGCATCGGCACCGAACCCCACATCCCCGACGCCCTACGCCCCCTCGTCGACACCCCCGGCGTCCCCGTCATCCACGCCACCGACTACCTCGCCCACCGCGACACCCTCCTCACCGCCGGCCACATCACCGTCGTCGGCTCCGGACAGTCCGGCGCCGAGATCTTCCTCGACCTCCTCCGCCACCGCCCCACCGGCCGCGAACAACTCCACTGGATCGGCCGCACCGACGCGTTCGCCCCCATGGAGTACTCCAAACTCGGCCTCGAACACTTCACCCCCGACTACACCCGCTACTTCCACGCCCTCCCCGAGAACACCCGCGACCGCATCGCCGGCGCCCAATGGCAACTCCACAAAGGCATCGACGCCGACACCCTCGCCGCCATCCACGACGAGCTCTACCGCCGCACCCTCCACAACGCCTGGCCCGACGCCGTCCTCACCCCCGGCGTCCGCGTCCGCACCGCCGGCCGCATCGCCACCACCAAAATCGAACTCCACCTCGAACACATCCAGCAGAACACCCGCACCCGCCTCACCACCGACGCCGTCGTCCTCGCCACCGGCCACCGCGAACGCCCCCTCGACCGCATCCTCGCCGGACTCGACCCCTACATCCGCCGCGACAACAGCGAACGCCCCCGCATCGACGAACACTTCCGCCTCGTCCTCGACCCCTCCATCACCGCCACCGGCTGCAACGTCTACGTCCAGAACGCCGAACGCCACACCCACGGAGTAGGAGCCCCCGACCTCGGCCTCGCCGCCTGGCGCAGCGCCACCATCCTCAACACCCTCACCGCCAAAGAGACCTACCCCCTCCCCACCCGCACCGCCTTCACCACCTTCGGCCTCGAACCCTCCGTACCCCGCCAGGCAGGCGCCCCCACCCTCCACACCCCCACCATCGACACAACCAGCATCGACACCACCACCGGCACACGACGCGGCACCTTCGTACGCCTCAGGGACTGACCCGTACGATGACCCCGAACGGTCGGCACGACACAACGACGGCGGCGGTGGACAGCACATGGACCGCGAACTGACCATCGCGACAGAACTCGCCGCATGGGCCTCGGAACGCATCCGCCGCCCACGCACCCCCGACGACGCAAGCGACGTACGCGAAAAAGCCGGCCCCGCCGACATCGTCACCGCCACCGACGAAGCCATCGAAACCCACGTCCGCACCGTCCTGCGCCGCGAGTTCCCCGCCTACGGCATCGAAGGCGAGGAACACGGCGTCCACCAAGGCGCCGCCGGCGCCCCACACTGGCTCATCGACCCCGTGGACGGCACCACCAACTACGCCCACAGCCTCGGCTGGTGCTCCTTCTCCCTCGGCCTCGCCACCCCCCAGGGCGAACCCCTGCTCGGCGTCGTAGCCGACCCCTGGCGACACGAGATCTTCACCGCCACCCGCGGCGGCGGCGCCCACCTCAACGGCCACCCCATCCACGCGGCCGACCACACCACCCTCACCGGCCACGTCTTCCTCACCGAATGGGCCGCCCACGCCCACTGGCCCGGCATGGACGACCTCCTACGACAACTCGCCGACCGCCACTGCACCGTACGCGTCATGGGCTCCACCGCCCTCTCCCTCGCCCAGGTCGCGGCCGGCCGCGCCACCGCAGCCGCCATCGGCGAATTCCACCCCGTCGACGGCCTCCCACCCCTGCTCATCGCAACAGAAGCGGGAGCCGTGGCAATCCCCCGACTCCCGCCCTACAACACCCCGTTGCTACTCACCGCACCAGGGGCCGCCCCCGAAGCGACGGCCCTCTGGAAACAAACGGTCCTGCACTAGAACACCGGCGTACCGTCCCGCGTCAGCTTCCAGCCGACCGACGCGAAGTCCTTCGGGTCCAGCACACCCTTCGCCGTCACCCACTCCGAGATCCGCGTACGGATCTCCGTCGACTCCGACCACAACTCCTGCGCCGACGCCACATGCGGGAACGCCCCACCGCCATTGGCCCGATAATTGTTCACCGCCAGCACGAACTGCTGCGCATCATCCAACGCCACACCGTTGTACGTCAGATTCCTGATCCGCGAACCCACCGCCTGCGCGATGTCGATGTCGTACGCCAGACCCGACACATAGTCGTAGTTGTAGTCCGGACGCCCCGCCGCGTTCGTCAGCTTCTCCGTGTCGACCACCGCATCCACCGCCGTCTGCACGAAGTACTGCGCCGAGTACTCCAGGTACGCACGCACCTGCGCACCCGTCAGCAACTTCGCCACCAGCGTGTTGTCATACACGTACAGGCCCGACAGATCCCGGATCGTCACCTTCCCGGCCGGAATCTCCGACGTCCGCGAGAACGGCGAAGCCTGCGCGATCACCGGCAGCGACGCATACGACGTACCGGCCAGCGCCGCCCTGACGACGTCCTCCTGCACCTTCGTGATCAGGTCGATGATCGGAGCGTCCTTGTACCGCGCCTCGACCGTCGTCAACGTCTCCGTCGCCGTACCCACCACCTGGTTGACATACGCCACGACCTTCGCGTGCTCATCACCCAGCAACTTCGTGATCTTCGGGTCGTCCGCCACCGTGTTGGAGTTCAACACCTTCGACGAAACAGCCTCGACGACCCACTTCCCCTTCTGGAACACCAACCCGACGTCGAACACCGACAGCCGCTCCGCATACGCCAGCGGCTCCGACAGCACGACCGTCCTCCCGGTCTTCGTGTTCGTGACCTTCAGCTCGGGAATCTCCACATGCGCATGCCCAACCAGAATCGCGTCGATGTCCGGCACCTGCTGCGCCACCAACGCCGCCGAGTTCTCCACATACGGCAACTGGTCACCGTACGACGACGTGCCCGACGAGCCCGAGTGCGCCGACACGATGACGACATCCGCACCCAACGACTTCAGCTTCGGCACCCACTTCGCCGCCTGCTCCTCCAGCCCCGGAAACGCCAGCTTGCCCTGCACATAGGCCTTGTCCCAGATCGCGATACCCGGATTCGTCAGACCCAGCACCGCGACCTTCACCGGCGGCGCACCCTTCACACAGAACGTCTTGATGACATACGGAGGGAACGCCGGCCTCAGCGTCTTCGCATCCACCGCGTTCGCGCCCAGCAGCGGAAAACGCAACTGCGACTCGAACTTCCGCAGCGTCTCGATGCCGTAGTTGAACTCGTGGTTGCCCAGCGCCGCCGCGTCGTACCCGATCGCGTTCATCGCCTGCGCCATCGGATGCACCGGACCGCCCTTGGCGGTGATCGGGTCCACCTTCGCGTAGTAGTACGTCAGCGGCGTGCCCTGAATCGTGTCGCCCGCATCCAGCAGCAGGACGTTCTCCCGCCCCTTCTCCGCACGGATCCGGTTCACCAGCGTAGAGATACGCGCCAGCCCCTGCGCGTTGCCCGCGGCGTCCTTGTACTCCGCGTCCTTGAAGTAGTCCCAGCTGAAGACATGACCGTGCAGGTCCGTCGTCCCCAGCACCGTCAGCGCATACCGCCTCGGCTGCCTGACCGGCCTCGCCGGCTTACCCGCCTCAGCAGCCTGCGCCGACGGAGCCGCAGCCGCACCCGCGATCGCCACCCCCGCCCCGGTCACGGCGGACTTCTTCAGGAACTTCCGACGGTTCAACGGCATGTCTCGTACTCCTCGGGGAATGGTCAACAACGCGCGTAGATTCTGACCCGCCCACGACCGACCGCAACAGGTCCAGGAGGTTGCGATCTGGTGACCAGAGAGGTCAACTCGCGCCCCTCAACAGGGAAAGCCATGACAACCTGGGACGTATGACCTCCCCGCACATTCCCCCGTACGGCACCCCCGACGCCCCCCTCCTCGTGGTCCGCGGCGAGGCCGAACTCGAAGTCGACCCCGAGATCGCCCGCATCGGCGTCACCGTCACCGCCCGCGGCCGCGACCGCCGCACCACCCTCGACGACCTCACCCACCGCAACGCCACGGCCCTGGACCTCGTCAAGTCGTACGGCGACGCAGTCGACAACGTCTCCACCGGCGCGGTGTCCATCACCCCCGAACTCGGCCAACGCGGCCGAGGCGAACGCATCCGCACCTACCACGGCACCGTCCACCTCACCGCCGAACTCACCGACTTCACCGCCCTCGGCGAACTCACCACCCGCCTCGCCGACCTGGACCTGACCCGGGTCGACGGCCCTTGGTGGGCACTGCGCACCGACTCACCGGTCCACCGCCGGGCCCGACAGCAGGCCGTACACGAAGCCGTACAGCGAGCCAAGGAATACGCGGAAGCCCTGGGCACCACGGTGGCCGCACTGATCGAACTGGCCGACACCGGAGCCGGAGCCTCCGGCCTACGACCCCAGGCCGCCTACGGCGCCCGCATGACCCGATCGGCCGTCATGGCGAAAGGAGAACCGGCACCCGACCCGCTCGACCTGGAACCCCAGCGCATCCAGGTCCACGCCGAAGTGAGAGCACAGTTCACGATGAACCCACCCCGCCTGTGAATCCACCGCCCGCGAATTCGACGCATTCACCCATTCGACAGAATGCTCATAGGAGCGGAGGCGTGCACAATTTATTAGTTGTCAATAACCCTTCACACAAAGGTTGTTGAGCAGACATGTGCCACCAATTCCCTACCCACCGGTAAGACATAAGCTCGAAACATGCGCCGAGCAAAAATCGTCTGCACACTGGGCCCCGCCACCGACTCATACGACCAGCTCAAAGCCCTGGTCGACGCCGGAATGGACGTCGCCCGCTTCAACCTCAGCCACGGCACCCACGCCGAACACGAGGAGCGCTACCACCGCGTCCGCAAGGCCTCCGACGAAACCGGCCACAGCGTCGGCATCCTCGCCGACCTTCAAGGACCGAAGATCCGCCTCGGCCACTTCGCAGAAGGCCCCGTACTCCTTGAACGCGGCGACCCCTTCACCATCACCGTCGAGGACGGCGTCGCCGGCGACGGCACACGCTGCGGAACCACCTACGCCGGCCTCGCCGAAGACGTCACACCCGGCGAGCACATCCTCGTCGACGACGGCAAGGTCTGCCTGCAGGTCACCGACGTCGACGGCCCCCTCGTCCACACCCGCGTGGTGGAAGGCGGCGTCATCTCCGACCACAAGGGCCTCAACCTGCCCGGAGTGGCCGTCTCCGTCCCCGCCCTGTCGAAGAAGGACGAAGACGACCTGCGCTGGGCACTCCGCACAGGGTTCGACGTCATCGCACTCTCGTTCGTGAGGAGCGGACGGGACATCCTCGACGTCCACCGCATCATGGACGAGGAAGGGCGCCGGCTGCCCGTCATCGCCAAGGTGGAGAAGCCCCAGGCCGTCGAGAACATCGACGAGATCGTGGCCGCGTTCGACGGGATCATGGTCGCCCGCGGCGACCTCGGCGTCGAGATGCCGCTCGAACAGGTCCCCATCGTCCAGAAGCGCGCCATCAAACTGGCCAAGCGCAACGCCAAACCGGTGATCGTCGCCACCCAGATGCTCGACTCCATGATCGAGAACTCCCGCCCGACCCGCGCCGAGGCGAGCGATGTCGCCAACGCGGTCATCGACGGCACGGACGCAGTGATGCTGTCCGGCGAGACCAGCGTGGGCAAGTACGCCATCCAGACGGTCCGCACCATGGCCAAGATCGTCGAAGCGGCGGAAGAGGACATCCTCGCCAAGGGCCTGCCCCCGCTGACGGACTCGAACAAGCCCCGCACCCAGGGCGGCGCGGTCGCCCGCGCGGCGGCCGAGATCGGCGACTTCCTCGGCGCGAAGTTCCTCGTCGCCTTCACCCAGAGCGGCGACACGGTACGCCGCCTGTCCCGCTACCGCTCCCCGATCCCGCTCCTCGCCTTCACCCCGGAACCGGCGACGCGGTCGCAGCTGAACCTGACGTGGGGCGTCGAGACGTTCCTCGGCCCGCTCGCGGACTCGACGGACGCGATGGTCGACCAGGTGGACGAGTTGTTGTTGAAGTACGGCCGCTGCGAGAAGGGCGACGTGGTGGTGATCACGGCAGGTTCGCCTCCGGGGGTGTCGGGCGCGACGAACCTGGTGCGGGTGCACCACATCGGGGAGGACGACAGCCCCAAGTAGGGGTTGGCCCGGTCAGTGCTTGGGGCCTACGTGGGCGTCGAGTAGGGCTACGTGCGCTTTCTTGGCGACGGAGATGTTGTAGGGGTTCCCGTGGCGCGTGCATTGCGTCCACCCGATGTCCAGCTTGTCGAGGGTGTCGGTGAAGAGCCGCCGGATGTCGTCGGAGACGTTGGTGAAGAAGTACCGCGGGTATTCATAGCGCTTGCGCTCACCGGCGACTACACGAGTCGTCCAGTTGGTGATGCGGCATCCGTCGGAGTGGATGAGGCCGCGGAGGAACTCCCAGGGGTACGCGTCGATGATGGCTTGTTGCCAGGGCTCGAGTGCGATGAGGCGCTCGTGCTTCTTGCCGGGGCCGTGCTGCGGGAACATGCAGGTCCAGTGCTTGGTGTACGACTTCACCTCGACGCAGCCCGTTTTATGGCGCTGGCTGACGCTGGGGAGCGGCATCACCTTGCGCATTGCTTCTTCGGCGGCGGCGATCAAGCCGATCTGCGTCGCGTTGCAAAAGATGGACAGGTGGTGCTGCTTGGGTTTTGAGACGATGTGGCCGTCGCCGAGATAGAGGCCCAACAGGTAGGCGTAAGCCGTCTGGTCAAACGGGCGGCCCGTGCACTTGGGGCAGTCCGTCGGCTCTTCGTACGTCTCACCATGTGCCCTGCGGTCTTCGCTGCGCCACCAGCCGACTGTTCCACGCGGAATGTTCAGCTGCTCCGCGACGACGCGATTGGTGACACCCTGTCGCATGAGCGTGACTGCTTGGGCGCGAATCGAAGGGCTGTGTTGTTCCATGCCGCTACTTTGGGCGGAAGATCGCGACGACACGCAGCAAAAAGCGGACGTTCACGAGAATGGGAACGTCCGCTTTCGAAGATCAACCTTTGAATCGAAGGAAAAGTGCCCCGGGTGGGATTCGAACCCACGCTGTCGGTGGTTTGAGCACCGTGTCTCTTCCGCTGGACTACCGGGGCTTCCTCTAAAACGAAGGCAGGCGACCACCCGCCGTGCCCCCACCTTACCGCAGCTAGGTAGGCTCTTGTCAGCAGTACCCCTGCCCTGAACGAGGAGCCCCCGTGACCGCCCCCGAGTCGCCCCAGCCCGTAGACGCGCCCGACGACGACAAGTCGCACGTGCCTCCGCTGACGACCCGTGTCGTCATCGCCGAGGACGAGGCCCTGATCCGGCTCGACCTCAAAGAGATGCTCGAAGAAGAGGGCTACAGCGTCGTCGGTGAGGCCGGTGACGGTGAGCAGGCCATCGAGCTCGCCCGCGAGCACAAGCCGGACCTGGTCATCCTCGATGTGAAGATGCCCAAGCTGGACGGCATCTCGGCGGCCGAGAAGATCGCCGAGGAGCGCATCGCCCCCGTCCTGATGCTCACCGCCTTCTCGCAGCGCGACCTCGTGGAGCGCGCCCGGGACGCCGGTGCGATGGCGTACCTGGTGAAGCCGTTCAGCAAGAGCGACGTCGTACCGGCGATCGAGATGGCCGTGTCCCGCTTCACGGAGCTGCGTGAGCTGGAGAACGAGGTCGCGGACCTCACGCTGCGCCTGGAGACCCGCAAGCTGGTCGACCGGGCGAAGTCGATCCTCCAGACGGAGTACGGCCTGACGGAGCCGGCGGCGTTCCGGTGGATCCAGAAGACGTCGATGGACCGCCGTATGTCGATGCAGCAGGTCGCCGAGGCCGTCATCCAGGACGCCGACGAGAAGAAGTCGAACAAGGGCTGATCCACCCGCCGTACGCACGACGAGGCCCGCGCCCGGAGAAGGGGCGCGGGCCTCGTTGCCGTGGGAGGACCGGTGTGACTCAGTCCTCGCCGAGGTACGCCTTGCGGACGGACTCGTCGTGCAGGAGGTCCTGGCCGGTGCCGGAGAGCACGATCTTGCCGATCTCCATGACGTGGCCGTGGTCGGCGAGTGACAGGGCGGCCTGGGCGTTCTGCTCGATGAGCAGGATGGTCATGCCCTGGGACTTGAGCTCGGCGATGGTGGCCATGATCTTCTGCATCATGATGGGGGACAGGCCCATGGAGGGCTCGTCCAGCATGAGCAGTTTCGGCTGGGACATGAGCGCGCGGCCCATGGCCAGCATCTGCTGCTCGCCGCCGGAGAGGGTGCCCGCGGCCTGCTTGCGGCGCTCTCCCAGGATGGGGAAGAGGTCGTAGGCGCGCTGGATGTCCTTGTCGATGCCCGGCTTGTCGTTGCGGAGGAAGGCGCCGAGGCGGAGGTTGTCCTCGATGGTCATGCGGGGGAAGATGTGCCGCCCCTCGGGGGAGTGGGCGAGTCCGAGGGAGACGATGTCGTGTGCGGGGATCTTCTTCAGCGACTTGCCGTTGAACTTGATCTGGCCGCCGACGGGCTTCAGCAGGCCTGACAGGGTGCGCAGGGTCGTCGTCTTGCCGGCGCCGTTGGTGCCGATGAGGGTGACGACCTCGCCGGCCTCGACCTTGAACGAGATGCCTTTGACGGCTTCGATCTTGCCGTAGGCGACTCGGAGGTCTTCGACTTCGAGCAGTGCGGTCATCGGTCGTTCTCCTTGCCGGGCGCGGCGTCCGTCGGGGTGTCGGCGCTCTCGGCGTTCGCTTCGGCGGCCTCGACTTCGGCGATTTCTTCGTCGCCGGGGGCGTTTTCGAAGGGTTCGCCGAGGTAGGCGGCGACGACTCGTTCGTCGCCCTGCACGGTCGCGCTGTCGCCTTCGACGAGTTTTTCGCCTTGGACGAGTACGGCGACGCGGTCGCAGAGGTTGAAGATGAAGCGCATGTCGTGCTCGATGACGAGGACGGCGATGCCCTTGTCGCGGATGGCGAAGACGAGCTCCTCCGTGGCGCGGGTCTCCTGCGGGTTCATGCCGGCCGTGGGCTCGTCGAGGAGGAGGAGGCCCGGCTCGCTGGCGAGTGCGCGGGCGATCTCGAGCTTGCGCTGTTCGCCGTAGGGCAGGTTGCGTGCGAGGTGGTCGGCTTTCTTGTCGAGGCCGACGAACTCCAGGAGTTCCATGGCTCGTTCGCGGGAGGCGGCTTCTGCCTTGTGGAAGGCGGGGAGGCGCAGGACGGCCGACCAGAAGCCCTCCTTGGTCCGCGTGTGACGGCCCACCAGCACGTTTTCCAGGACGGTCATGTTGGCGAACAGGCGGATGTTCTGGAAGGTGCGGGCGATGCCGGCGGCGGTGACCTTGAAGGACTTGGGGGGCAGGACGTTGCCCTTGAAGCGGACTTCGCCTTCGGTGGGGATGTAGAGGCCGGTGAGGCAGTTGAAGAAGGTGGTCTTGCCTGCGCCGTTGGGGCCGATGAGGCCGACGATCTCCCCGCTGTTGACGGTGAGGTCGACGTTTCGGACGGCGGTGAGGCCGCCGAAGCGCATGGTGACGCCGCGGGCGTCGAGCACCGTTTCGCCGACGGGGGCGGGCTTGGTGGTGGTGTCGGTGGTCATGGTGGTCAGGCCCCTGCCTTCGTGAGGACGGTGGGTGCTTCCGCCTCCTCGTGGAACTCGAGCTGGCGGCGCCGGTTGGGGATGAGTCCCTCGGGGCGGAAGCGCATCAGCAGGATGAGTGCGAGGCCGAAGGCGAAGAGCTGGTAGTCGCCGAGGAACTGGAGTTTGTTGGGGATGAGGAAGAGCAGTGAGGCGCCGATGAGGGGTCCGCCGATGGTGCCCATGCCGCCGAGGACGACGGCGGCGAGGAGGAAGGCGGAGTTGGGCGGGATGGGGCCGGCGAAGAGGTACTGCTCGGGGGTGACGGTGTAGGTCACGTGGGCTTGGACGGTGCCTGCGAGTCCTGCGAGGGAGGCGCCGACGGCGAAGGCGATGAGTTTGACGCGGAAGCCGTTGATGCCCATGGCGAGGGCTGCGGTCTCGTCTTCGCGGATGGCGACCCAGGCGCGGCCGATGCGGGAGTCGCCGCTGCGGCGGAAGACGAGGACGACGACGGCGGTGATGATCAGCATCAGGAAGAAGTAGTTGGCGAAGCGGCCGATGCTGTAGCCGGCGATGTCGTGGACGGCTCCGAAGTCGAATCCGAGGACGTCGAGGTTCGGGATGGAGGCGATGCCGTTGGAGCCGTTGGTGATGTCGGGGCCGGAGGTGCCGTCGAGGTTGTTGGCGGTGATGCGGAAGATCTCGCCGAAGCCGAGGGTGACGATGGCGAGGTAGTCGCCGCGCAGTCGCAGGGTGGGGGCGCCGATGAGGACGCCGAAGACGAGGGAGGCGCCGGCGCCGACGAGTGCGGCTGCCCAGAAGGGGAAGTGCACGTCGAAGGGGGAGCTGGGGGAGCCGGAGACCATGGCTGCGGCGTAGGCGCCGACGCCGAGGAAGGCGACGTAGCCGAGGTCGAGGAGGCCGGCGAGGCCGACGACGATGTTCAGGCCGAGGGCGACGGTGGCGAAGATGAGGATGTAGACGCCGAGGGTCGCGTACTGGTCGTCGGTCTGGGTGAAGGGGAACAGGGCGGCGGTGATGAAGGCGCCGCAGATGGTGATGTTCTGGTGGCGTGCGGTGATCTGGCTGGCTTGGGCGACGAGGCCGGACTTGTTGAGTGCGGCGAAGCCGAAGCCGGTGGTGATGAGGAAGCCGATGAAGAGTTCGTCGTACTCGGTGCCGATGCCGTAGGTGAAGACGGTGAGGGCGAGGGCGAGGACGGCGACGATGATGAGGATTTCGGCGTAGGCGGGGAGTTTGCCGACGGGGCGGGCGGTGCCGGAGCCGAAGGCGGCCTTGACGGTGGCCCATTGGTGGGCGGCCTTGTGCTTGGTGTGTTCCCACGATGTGTCGTCGGGGTCGATGGGGTCGGGCTGGGGGTGTTCGAAGGGCAGGGCGAGGGCGCCGAGGAGGGCGGTGAGGCTCGCTATGGCGACGATGTAGCCGCCGGCTTCGAGGTTGACGATGCCGCCGAGGTCGACGCTGATCGCGATGACCGTGAACCAGCTGGTGGCGAAGGTGGCGAGGGCGGCGAACTTGAGGGCGCCGTCGGCGCCGGCGGGGACGAGCCAGCGAAGGCCCTTGATGTCGTAGGAGGCGAGGGCGAAGAGGGTGGTGAGGGCGCCGCCGATGAGGACGAGGACCTGGAGGCCGCCGGGGTAGCCGTAGACGGTGAGGTCGCCGGGGAAGGCGGCGGTCCAGGTCCAGGCGAGGAAGGTGGAGATGATGGTGAGGATGCCGCCGCCGGCGGCGAGGGCGCGGCCGGTGTTCTCGGGGACGCCGATGAGGCCGGCTCGGGTGGCGGTGGTCGTGCCGAGTGCGTCGGCTGTGGTGGTCTGTGTCGTCATCGGTGTCACGCCCTGTCAGCGACGCGCTCGCCGAGCAGGCCCTGGGGCCGCAGGAGGAGCACGAGGATGAGGAGTACGAAGGCCCAGACGTCGGCCCAGGACTGGCTGCCGAACTTGTCCATGCCGGGGATGTCGGCGATGTAGGCGGTGGCGATGGTCTCGGCGATGCCGAGGACGACGCCGCCGATCATGGCTCCGTAGATGTTGCCGATGCCACCGAGGACGGCTGCGGTGAAGGCTTTGAGGCCGAGGATGAAGCCCATGGTGAAGCTGATCTCGCCGTACTTCAGGCCGTAGGCGACGGCGCCGACGGCGGCGAAGGTGGCGCCGAGGGCGAAGGCGATCACGATGATGCGGTCGGTGTTGACGCCCATGAGCTTGGCGGTGTCGGGGTCCTGGGCGGTGGCCTGCATGCCGCGTCCGGTGCGGGTCTTCATGACGAAGTAGCCGAGGATGGCCATGCTGATGGGGGCGGCGATGAGCAGGAAGATGTCGCCGGTCTGGATGGTGATGTCGCCGATGTTGAAGGGGCCGCCGTCGATCTGGGGGAAGACGCGGGCGGACTTGGCTTCGGGGTACCAGGCCCATACGGCTTGCTGGAGGGCGAGGGAGAGGCCGATGGCGGTGATGAGGGGGGCGAGGCGTGGTGCGCTGCGGAGGGGGCGGTAGGCGAAGCGTTCCGCTCCTACGGCGATGGTGACGGAGACCATGACGGCTCCGACGAGCATCAGGGGGAGGGCGATCGCCATGGATGTGCCGTCGGGCAGGATGTAGGCATAGACCGTGAGAGCGCCGAACGCTCCGGTCATGAAGATCTCGCCGTGGGCGAAGTTGATGAGCTGGACGATGCCATAGACCATTGTGTAGCCGATGGCGACCAGGCCGTACATGGATCCCAGTAGCAGGCCGTTGACCAGCTGCTGCGGCAGTTCGTTCACCGCATGTCCTCCGAGACGGTTCGGATGTTTCGACGGGGGGCCGGATGTGAGTCCGCGCGGGGCGCCTGTGGAACAGCGCCCCGCGCGGCTCAGCTGTGGTGCGGGTGTGGGTCAGCCGGTGAAGGTGCCGGACTTGACGGCCTTCCAGGCACCGTTCTCGACGGCGTAGACGGTGAGCTGCTTGTTGGTGGCGTCGCCGTATTCGTCGAAGGAGACCTTGCCGGTCACGCCGTCGAAGGAGACGTTCTGGACGGCGGCGGTGACCTTGGCGCGGGCGTCGTCGGGGAGCTTGCCGCCGTTGTCGGCGACGACCTTCTTGACGGCCTCGATGATGGCCCAGGCGGAGTCGTAGGAGTAGCCGCCGTATGCGGAGTAGGCGTCCTTGTAGCCGGCGGCCTTGTAGTCGGCGATGAACTGCTTGGCGGAGGGGAGTTCCTCGACGGGGGCGCCGACGGAGGTGGCGAGGTCGCCGGTGCCGCTGGGGCCGGCGAGCGGGATGTAGTCGGCGGAGTTGATGCCGTCGCCGCCGACCAGCGGGATCTTGGCGCCGACGGCCTTGATCTGCTTGCTGAGCGGGCCGGCCTGCGGGTACTCGCCGCCGTAGTAGACGGCCTCGGCGCCGGAGTTCTTCACCTTGGTGGCGACCGCGGAGAAGTCCTTGCTGTCGGGGTTGATGTGCTCGGTGCCGACGATCGTGCCGCCGAGCTTCTTGAACTCCTCGCTGAAGGTGCCGGCCAGGCCTGCGCCGTAGGACTTCTTGTCGTCGATGACGAAGATCTTCTTCTTCTTGGCGTCGTTGAAGACGTACTGGGCGGCGAACGGGCCCTGGACGGCGTCCGTGGTCGCGGTGCGGAAGTACGACTTGTAGGTGCGCTTCTTGGTGGTCTGCCAGTCGGCGCCCTGGGTGAGGGAGACACCGGTGTTGGCGGGGGAGATCTCGACGAGCTTGGCGTCGTCGAAGACCTTCTGCATCGACTCGGCGACGGAGGAGTTCAGCGGGCCGACCACGCCGATGACGGACTTGTCGGCGACGAGGGCGGTGGCGTTCTGCTGGCCCTGGGAGGGCTGCTTCTGGTCGTCCTTGGAGACGAGTTTGAAGGTGATGCCGTCGACGTACTTCTGCTTGTTGGCGTTCTTGACCGCCAGGTCGGCGGAGTTCTTGATGCCGAGGCCCATGGCGGACAGGTCGCCGGTCAGCGGGGCGTCGACGCCGATGGTGACGGTGGTGCCGCCGCTGTCGGAGCCCTTGTCGTCGCTGTCGCGCGAGCCGCAGGCGGTGAGGGTGAGTGCTCCCGCGGACAGCGCGGCGGTGATGGCGATGAGCGAACGTTGACGCACGTTCCAGTCCTTTCCCTGGGCGGCCCTCCCCCCTGGAAGAGGCCGAGTCGAGCGTCGGTCCGAAGGGGTATTCCGGCCGCGCGGTGACTGGGCGTGACTCTAAGCGGGTGGAGGTAACGGGGAGGAGGGTCTGACCAAGGCTGTGACGCTCTTGTTATGACACGAGGTAATGCAGAGCGGTACTTGGCGGGTGGAACAGCGGAATTCAGGCCGATTCGCCCTGTCCGCATGGTGAGAACGCGCAGGATGAACCCGGATGGGTTCAGGCGTCTCAGGCGTTTTGGTAATGACGCGGAACTGTTGCTGCAGGCGACCTTCAGGGCCTCGGAGAGGTCCTGCGCATAGCGTGCCCCCAGGGTGAAACTGTGGACTCGTATTGCGCGCGCATTACGTAGAGTTACGTCCAGGAAAGGGAGTCCGGCGTTCTCCGGCACTTTCCCGCATTCCGTCACATGCATGGTGATGGCGATCTTGCGGGTGGTACCCGCTTTTGTCCGGAAAGGCGCTGTCGGGGCCGAGGTCAGGGACATTCCTGCGTACGGCTGGCTCAGCCGCGTCACGGTGACCGGCGGGCCGGCGTCCGCGGTCGGCAGCACCTCGAAGGCGAAGGTGTGCGGTCCGGCGCCGGGCGGTAAGGCGATCTCGCCGAGATGGCTGACGTCGACCACCTGGGACGGGAGCGGCGGTGCGGGCGTGGGCGGCCCGGCGTCGTGGGGCCGGGTCGCATACAGGTAGCCGCCGCCCGCGAGGAGCAGCAGTGCGGCGAGGGCGGCGCGGGCGGCCGACCGGTGAGCGGCGTAGCGGCGGGCGGACGGCGGGCGGGTGCGGGGGCGTCCCACGCGCCGGTGTCGGCGCCCTCGCCGGGCTCCGCGGGGCCGACGCCGCTCGCGGCCGTCGGCCCATGCCCGGACCGTCCGCGCGGAACCGGTAGGTGCGGGCGGCCAGGGCCTCGAAGCCCTCGCCGCGTTCGACGAACCCCGCTTTGTGCACCAGGCCCGCACGGTCACCGTGCACGCTGCCGGTCTGTACGGCGCCGACGGCCTCGGCAAGGCCCTCGCAGGCGCCGCCCGGGGCCTCGCGGGTCTTCATCCCGTGCCGGCCGCCTACTCCGTGGCCGGTCGCCCGTGGGGGCCCTTCCGTGGTGCCGCCCCGAGGCCAGGCGGCCGGGGCGGCGGGAGCAACGGCCGTGCGCGCGTGGCCTGTTGGGGCACTGCGGTCGTCAGTCCGCCGTGCGGATGTGCGCCGCGTCGCCGGCCGTCACGTCCCGCAGCAGACAGGTCAGCCGCGCGGTGCACACCCGCCGCCCCTCCTCGTCACTGATCACGATCTCGTACGTCGCCGTGGAGCGCCCGCGGTGCACGGGCGTGGCCACGCCGGTGACCAGGCCGGAGCGCACGCCTCGGTGGTGGGTGCAGTTCAGGTCGACGCCGACGGCTATCTTGGAGCTGCCGGCGTGGAGCATGGAGCCGACCGAGCCGAGGGTCTCGGCGAGGACCGCGGAAGCGCCGCCGTGCAGCAGCCCGTAGGGCTGGGTGTTCCCCTCGACGGGCATGGTGCCGACGACCCGGTCCGCGGACGCTTCGACGATCTGCACGCCCATGCGGGTGCCCAGGTGGCCGGCGGAGAACAGGGCCGCCAGGTCGACGCCGAGTGCCGCGTACTCGTCGATGACCTCTTGCGGGAAGTTCACGTGCTGCTGCTCGCCCATGGGGCCGGCTCCGTTCGTCGATCACAGTCCACCGACTGAGCAAACGCTCAGTCGGTGGATGATTGTTCCAGACGGACGACGACGGACTTGCTGGCCGGGGTGTTGCTGGTGTCCGCGGTGGCGTCCAGCGGGACCAGGACGTTGGTCTCCGGGTAGTAGGCGGCCGCACACCCCCGGGTCGTCGGATAGAACACGACGCGGAAACCGGGGGCCCGCCGCTCCACACCGTCCTTCCACTCGCTCACCAGGTCCACGTACGACCCCTCGGCGAGCCCGAACGCGCGCGCGTCCTCGGCGTTGACCAGGACGACCCGGCGGCCGCTCTTGATGCCCCGGTAACGGTCGTCCAGACCGTAGATCGTGGTGTTGTACTGGTCGTGCGAGCGCAGCGTCTGCAGCAGCAGACGGCCCTCGGGCAGCTTCGGGTACTCGACCGGCGCGGCGGTGAAGTTGGCCTTCCCGGTGGCGGTCGGGAAGCGACGCTCGTCGCGCGGGGCGTGCGGGAGGGTGAAGCCGCCCGGGTGGGCCACGCGCGCGTTGAAGTCCTCGAAGCCGGGGATCACGCGCGCGATGCGGTCACGGATCGCCCCGTAGTCCATCTCGAACTCCTCCCACGGCACCTTGCTGTCCTCGCCCAGCACCCGCCGGGCCAGGCGGCACACGATGGCCGGCTCCGACAGCAGATGGGCGCTCGCCGGGGCCAGACGCCCACGCGAGGCGTGCACCATGCCCATGGAGTCCTCGACGGTCACGAACTGCTCCGTGCCCTTCCCGTTCGGGCCGACCTGCACATCGCGCTCGGTCCGGCCCAGGGTCGGCAGGATCAGGGCACGCGCGCCCGTGACGACGTGCGAGCGGTTCAGCTTCGTCGACACGTGCACCGTGAGGCGGGCGCGCCGCATGGCCGCCTCGGTGACGTCGGTGTCGGGGGAGGCCGACACGAAGTTGCCGCCCATGGCGAAGAACAGCTTCGCCTCGCCGTCGCGCAGCGCGCGGATCGCGCGGACGACGTCGAAGCCGTGCTCACGCGGGGGCGCGAAGCCGAACTCCTTCTCCAAAGCGTCCAGGAAGGCCGGCGCGGGCCGCTCGAAGATGCCCATGGTGCGGTCGCCCTGCACGTTGGAGTGACCGCGCACCGGGCACACGCCCGCGCCCGGCCGGCCGATGTTGCCGCGCAGCAGCAGGAAGTTGACGACCTCTCGGATCGTCGGCACGGAGTGCTTGTGCTGGGTGAGGCCCATCGCCCAGCAGACGATGGTGCGCTTCGAGGCGAGCACCATGCCCAGCGTTTCCTCGATCTGCGCGCGCGTGAGACCGGTCGCGGTGAGCGTCTCGTCCCAGTCGGCGGCACGGGCGGCCTCGGCGAACTCCTCGAAACCGTGCGTGTGTTCGCCGATGAACGCCTCGTCGAGCGCGCCCTCGGTCTCCAGGACGAGCTTGTTGAGGAGACGGAAGAGAGCCTGGTCGCCGCCGATGCGGATCTGCAGGAACAGGTCCGTGAGCGCGGCGCCCTTGACCATGCCCTGCGCGGTCTGCGGGTTCTTGAACCGCTCCAGACCCGCCTCGGGCAGCGGGTTCACACTGATGATCTTCGCCCCGCCCGCCTTGGCCTGCTCCAGCGCGGACAGCATCCGCGGGTGGTTCGTGCCCGGGTTCTGCCCGGCGACGATGATCAGGTCGGCCTTGTAGAGGTCCTCCAGCAGGACGCTGCCCTTGCCGATGCCGATGGTCTCCGACAGGGCCGAGCCGGAGGACTCGTGGCACATGTTGGAGCAGTCCGGCAGGTTGTTCGTGCCCAGCTCGCGTGCGAAGAGCTGGTACAGGAACGCGGCCTCGTTGCTGGTGCGGCCCGAGGTGTAGAAGACGGCCTCGTCGGGAGAGGCGAGCGCGGCCGCCTCCTCGGCGATGATGTCGAAGGCGCGCTCCCAGGTGACCGGCTCGTAGCGCTCGCCGCCCTCGGGCAGGTACATGGGGTGCGTGAGCCGCCCCTGCTGGCCCAGCCAGTAGCCGCTGCGGCCGGCGAGGTCGGCGACGGGGTGCGCGGCGAAGAACTCGGGGGTGACCCGGCGCAGCGTCGCCTCCTCGGCGACCGCCTTCGCGCCGTTCTCGCAGAACTCCGCGGCGTGCCGGTGCTCCGGCTCCGGCCAGGCGCAGCCCGGGCAGTCGAAGCCGTCCTTCTGGTTCACGCGCAGCAAGGTCAGCGCGGTGCGCTTCACACCCATCTGCTGCTGCGCGATGCGCAGGGAGTGTCCGACGGCCGGCAGGCCCGCCGCCGCGTGCTTCGGCTCGGCGACCTGCGGCGCGTCCTGAACCGGATCAGCCTTGGGCGGCTTCGTTGCCATCGCACGCTCTCCTTCGCTCACCTGTGCCGCACACGTGTGTCGTACACCTCCACGATCCTCGCACGAGGCGGTGACGGCGTTCACGTGCGGGACGCCCCCTCGGGGACGGCTCGGGGCCGAGTGTCAGTGGGGCGTGGCAGGATCGGGGGCGTGGCAGAGACAGCAGCGAAGAAGACCGACACCCCCTCCGGCGAGAGCCGCCCGCGCCTGATGCTCATGGACGGGCACTCCCTGGCCTACCGCGCGTTCTTCGCGCTGCCCGCGGAGAACTTCACCACCGCGACGGGCCAGCCGACGAACGCGATCTACGGCTTCGCGTCGATGCTGGCCAACACCCTGCGTGACGAAGCGCCCACGCACTTCGCGGTCGCCTTCGACGTCTCCCGCAAGACGTGGCGCTCCGAGGAGTTCACCGAGTACAAGGCGAACCGCTCCAAGACGCCCGACGAGTTCAAGGGGCAGGTCGAGCTGATCGGCGAGCTGCTCGACGCGATGCACGTCTCACGCTTCGCGATCGACGGCTTCGAGGCCGACGACGTCATCGCCACGCTCGCCACCCAGGCCGAGGCCGCCGGCTTCGAGGTGCTCATCGTCACCGGCGACCGGGACTCCTTCCAGCTGGTGTCCGAGCACACCACAGTCCTGTACCCGACGAAAGGCGTCTCCGAGCTGACCCGCTTCACGCCGGAGAAGGTCGTCGAGAAGTACGGGTTGACGCCCGCCCAGTACCCCGACTTCGCGGCCCTGCGCGGCGACCCCTCCGACAACCTCCCGGGCATCCCCGGCGTCGGCGAGAAGACCGCCGCGAAGTGGATCAACCAGTTCGGTTCGTTCGTCGAGCTCGTCGAGCGCGTCGAGGAGGTCAAGGGCAAGGCCGGGCAGAACCTGCGCGACCACCTGGAGGCCGTCAAGCTCAACCGCCGCCTCACCGAGATGGTCCGCACCGTCGAGCTGCCCAAGGCGGTCGGCACCCTGGAGCGCGCCCCGTACGACCGCACGGCCGTCGCGATGATCCTGGACACCCTGGAGATCAGGAACCCCTCGCTGCGCGAGCGGCTCCTCGCCGTCGACCCGGGCAGCGCGGAGGCCGAGGCGGCCCCGGTGGTCACCGGCGGCGTCGAGCTGGACGGCACCGTCCTGGGCACCGGCGAGCTGGCGGGCTGGCTTTCCGCGCACGGCGCCGAGACCCTCGGCGTCGCCACCGTCGACACCTGGGCGCTGGGCGCCGGCTCGGTCGCCGAGGTCGCGCTCGCCGCGGCCGGCGGAGCGGCCGCCTGGTTCGACCCGGCGGAGCTAGACGAGACGGACGAGAACGCGTGGGCGGCCTGGCTGGCCGCCGCGGACCGCCCCAAGGTCCTCCACAACGCCAAGGGCGCCATGCGCGTCTTCGCCGAGCACGGCTGGTCCGTCACCGGCATCTCCATGGACACGGCGCTGGCCGCCTACCTGGTCAAGCCGGGCCGCCGCTCCTTCGACCTGGACGCGCTGTCCCTGGAGTACCTGGGCCGTGAACTGGCCCCGGCCGCCGCGGCCGACGGCCAGCTCGCCTTCGGCGCGGACGACGGCGCCGAGGCCGAGGCCCTCATGGTGCAGGCCCGCACGATCGTCGACCTCGGCGAGGCCTTCCGCTCCCGTCTGGAAGAGGTCGGCGCGGCCGACCTGCTGGGCGACATGGAGCTGCCCACCTCCGCCCTCCTGGCCCGCATGGAGCGGCACGGCATCGCCGCCGACCGCGCCCACCTGGAGGCCATGGAGCAGATGTTCGCGGGCGCCGTCCAGCAGGCGGTGAAGGAGGCGCACGCGGCGGCCGGGCACGAGTTCAACCTGGGCTCGCCCAAGCAGCTCCAGGAGGTCCTCTTCGGCGAGCTGGGCCTGCCGAAGACGAAGAAGACCAAGACCGGCTACACCACCGACGCCGACGCCCTGGCCTGGCTCGCCGGTCAGACCGACAACGAGCTGCCGGTCATCATGCTCCGCCACCGCGAGCAGGCGAAGCTCCGCGTCACCGTCGAGGGCCTGATCAAGACGATCGCCGCCGACGGCCGCATCCACACCACGTTCAACCAGACGGTCGCCGCGACCGGCCGCCTGTCGTCCACGGACCCGAACCTGCAGAACATTCCCGTCCGCACGGACGAGGGCCGGGCGATCCGCCGCGGCTTCGTCGTCGGCGAGGGCTTCGAGTCGCTGATGACGGCCGACTACAGCCAGATCGAACTGCGCGTGATGGCCCACCTCTCCGAGGACGAGGGCCTCATCGAGGCGTTCACCTCCGGCGAGGACCTGCACACCACGGCCGCCTCCCAGGTGTTCGCCGTCGAGCCGGGCGCGGTCGACGCGGAGATGCGCCGCAAGATCAAGGCCATGTCCTACGGCCTGGCCTACGGCCTGTCCGCGTTCGGCCTGTCCCAGCAGCTGAACATCGACGCCGGCGAGGCCCGGGCCCTGATGGACGCCTACTTCGAGCGCTTCGGCGGCGTCCGGGACTACCTGCGCCGCGCGGTCGACGAGGCACGGGCCACCGGCTACACGGCGACGCTGTTCGGCCGCCGCCGCTACCTGCCCGACCTCAACAGCGACAACCGTCAGCGCCGCGAGGCCGCCGAGCGGATGGCCCTCAACGCGCCGATCCAGGGCACGGCGGCCGACATCGTCAAGATCGCCATGCTGAAGGTGGACGCCGCCCTGCAGGCTGCGGACCTCAAGTCCCGCATGCTGCTCCAGGTCCACGACGAAATCGTCCTGGAGATCGCCCCCGGCGAGCGCGCGGCGGCGGAGGAACTGGTCCGCCGCGAGATGGCCGACGCCGTCCACCTCAACGTCCCCCTGGGCGTCTCGGTCGGCGCGGGCACGGACTGGGAGTCGGCGGCGCACTAGCCTCCGGCGGTCGGACGAGGGGTTCGGCACCGCCGACAGGGCGATGGCCCCCCGGCCCAGACCGTCAGCCTGCGGGACCCCGAGCCACGCAATCCGCGCCCACCCGTGCCGCAGGGACCGCACGGGTGGACGCGGCCGCCACCCGTCAGCCCTGAGCCGCACAGCCCACCCCGCCCGCGCCCCGGCCCGCCCCCGCCTGCCCGCCGACGCCCGGGCCTGCCCCGAGCCGGGCCCCGCTGTCGGTGTGCCTTCCGGTCAGCGCCCGGCGGGTCGCTTGTCGGGCCCGTCACCCGCGTGGTCCCCGAGAACACGCCTCTGCCCGCCTCGGCCCGCCCCCGCCTGCCCGCCCCCGCCCGGGCCTGCCCCGAGCCGGGCCCCGCTGTCTGTATGCCTTCCGGTCAGCGCCTGGCCGGTCGGTCGTAGGGCCCGTCACCCGCGTGGTCCCCGAGAACACGCCTCTGCCCGCCTCGGCCCGCCCCCGCCTGCCCGCCGACGCCCCGGCCTGCCCCGAGCCGGGCCCCGCTGTCGGTGTGCCTTCCGGTCAGCGCCCGGCCGGTCGGTCGTAGGGCCCGTCACTCGCGTGGCCCCCGAGAACAGGGCTCTGCCCGCCTCGGCCCGCCAGGATGCCGCCATGGGTATACGCCTGCTTCACCGCCGCAAGGCCCACGCACGCGTGCACGCCACGGCAACCGCGGACGCGCAGCTCGTCCCCGGCACGGCCGCCTGGACACGACCGCGCCCCGCCCTCGCGCCCGGCGCCGCCACTCCCCGCGTCCCCACGACGCCCGCCACGGCCCTCCGCGAAGCCGCCGCCCGCCTCATCCCCGAAAGGGTGCTGCGGCTCGTGCCCCGCGGCGACACCTGGCGCCGGTGGGCAGAGGAGGTGCGCGGCTGCCTGGCTCTCGCCCGCAGCGCCCTCGGCCGGCTCCGCAGACCCCGGCCGGCCCGCCGTATCGCCGTCGTCCCCGTCTTCGTCGCGACCGCGACACCCTTCACCGAACGCCCGGACGGCTCCGCTCCCCGCTGACCCCCGCCGACTCCGGTCGCCCGGCCAGGACATCCCGGGCGACCGGACCGACCGGACGCCACAGCCGCGCCCCGAGGGCGTACAGCAGCACCCCGAGCACCAGCCCCGCGCCCGCCCCGAAGCACACCGTCGGGATGAGCTCCCACGGCTTCGCCTCCCGCGGCCCCCAGTACTGCCACCACCGCGTCGCCCGCCGCACCGCGGCGCCCAGCGCACAGCCGCCGATCACCGCAGCGGCCCACCACCGGTCCCGCGCCGACAACACCGCGACCCCGACCGGCTCGCCGCCGGGCGCCCGGCGCAGCGCGTGCGTCAGGAACACGGCGATCACGACCGCGGCCACGGCCGAACCCCCGTACTGCAGGTACCAGTACAGCGGTGACCCGGCGAACGTCTCGCCGAGGACGGGGAGCAGCCGCATGCCCCAGCGGTCGAGGTGCGTGAACGCGTCCCACACCACGTGCGTCAGCGCGCCGAGCGCCGCCGAGACGTACCACCACAGGACGACGGACGGCCCCACCCGCGCGCGTGGCGCTCCGCAGCGGGTCAGGGCGGCCGTCCGGCCCTGCCGGTCGCGCGGCATCAGCGCCACCAGCGGTTCGCGCACCAGCAGCCAGAGCCCCACCAGCGCCCACGCGACGAGCACGTCGACCGTGAACACACCGGCGAAGGAGTGCGTGACGTCACCGAACTCCATGGCCCCGGACAGGACACTCGCCGCGTAATAGGTCATGTCGGGAGCGAAGGAACCCGCCACGAGGACCGCCGGCGCCAGCCGTCCACGACCGGAGCCGTCGGCGCGCACGGCGGGCAGCACAGCCGCCGCATGACTCAGGGTGAACGGCAACGCGGCTCCCGGGGGCGGACCTTGGCGGGCCGGCCGGCCCCGCGATCGACGACGTCCAGTATGCGGGGCACGGTTCCCGGCCGAACGGCATATGACCACCCGGTGAAAACGACGCCCGAACGGGTGCCGGTGCAAAAGAAGTTGTCGTAGGGTCGCCTGGGTCGCCGCGCCCGGAAGGCGCGTCGAACAGGGCAACAGAGCAGGGCAAACCGCCCACGAGTGCAACCCCCGGGGCGGGTTGACCGTCACACCAGTGACACCAGCGACAACGGGGTCAGCGACAACAACGGCAGCAGCCGCCACAGCAGGACAGACGGAGAGACGGGCGTTCGGCGTCCACGGGAGGGTTTCACTTCATGTCGGCGCATATCGGCACGAGACTGCGCAAAGGGGCGGTCAACACGACCGTGGCCGCACTGGCGGTCGCTGCTCTGGCCGCGTCCCAGGCACCGGACGTCACGGCCGACGGGCACGGCAGACAGACCGCCGCCGACGCCCCGTCCGCCGACCCCGGCACGGGCGCCGGCACGGGCGACAGCGCCACCGGCAACTCGCCGTACTACACGGACCTGCCGCCGCTGAACAGCCCCAACCCCGCACCCACCGTGACCACGCCGACCACGCCGGCCGCCACCGGCAGCACCGAGGCCGGCATACCCGCGACCGTCCTGGACGCCTACAAGAAGGCCGAGACGGAACTGGCGCAGTCCAAGCCGGGCTGCAACCTGCCCTGGCAGCTCCTCGCCGCCATCGGCAAGGTCGAGTCGGGCCAGGCCCGCGGCGGCAACGTCACCGCCGACGGCACGACCGTCTCACCGATCCTCGGCCCGGTCCTCAACGGCGTCGGCTTCGCCAACATCAGCGACACCGACAACGGCGCCTACGACGGCGACAGCACCTACGACCGCGCCGTCGGCCCCATGCAGTTCATCCCCTCCACCTGGGCGTGGGCGGGCCGCGACGGCAACGGCGACGGCAAGAAGGACCCCAACAACATCTACGACGCCGCGCTCGCCGCCGGCCACTACCTGTGCCGCTACGGCTGGGACATGTCCACCACGGCCGGGATGCGCAGCGCGATCCTCAGCTACAACAACTCGACGGACTACCTCAACACCGTCCTGTCGTGGCTGGAGTACTACCGCAGGGGCACGCACGAGATCCCCAACGGCACCGGCACCCTGCCGAGCGGCCGCAGCGACGACGGCCCGAACACCACGCCCGCCTCGCCGGCCACCCCGTCGACGCCCGGCACGCCGACGAAGCCCGGCAAGCCGTCGACCCCGGGCAAGCCCAGCACGCCCTCCAAGCCCGGCACCCCGACGCCGACGCCCACGCCGACCGACACGGTCGACCACATCGAGGACGCGGGCACGGCGACGCTCACCGCCATGGCGGGCGACACCTACACCGACCGCATCAGCACGCGCGCGGAGACCGCGGCCGGCAAGGCCGTCGCCAAGGTCAGGGTCCGCTTCACCATCGTCGGCGACACCGACGCCACCTTCACCGGCGGCGAGGACGTCGCCACCATCGCCACCGACAGCAAGGGCATCGCCCTCGCCCCCGCGCTCAAGGCGGGCGAGAAGACCGGCGACTTCACCGTCCGCGCCACGGTCGTCGGCCGCGCCCTCTCCGCCCTCGACTACAAGGCCACCGTCACCGCCCGCGCCGCCGACGCCCTCGCCCGCACCAGCCAGACGGCGCTGACCTGCACCGCCGGCGGCGAGTTCGCCGACCAGGTCGAGGTGAAGGCAACCTACAAGGGCGCCGTCGCGGACAAGGTCGCCGCCACCGCCACCCTGATCAAGTCGGCCGCCGACCCGACCGCCGACGACACGGGCCCCTACTTCAAGGACACCGCCGGCAACCCCGTGCGCACCCTGGACCTGCAGACGGACGCAAACGGCCTGCTGCAACTGCCCAAGCTGTACGCGGACGACAACGCCGGCACCTACCTGCTGCGCATCACCACCACCGGCGGAGCGACCCTCACGGTCGAACTGACCGTCACGGCCGCGCCGTCCACGACCTCGACCCCGAGCCCCACGCCCAGCGAGTCGGAGTCCACGACGCCCACCGCGTAACACCCCCTCCGCAGCACCTTTCGCGCGACGACGGCGCCCCTCCTCCCGAAGGGGCGCCGTCGTCGTGTGCGACGTGTTCTCTTCTCGCCCGCCCGTTGCTACGGTGCCGCACCTGACGACCTGTCAGCTCCGGGAGGCCCGTATGCGTGCCCTGATCGCCGCCGCGACCGGCCTCGCCGTCGCGCTCGCCCTGGTCCTCACGCTCACCGCACTGGGCACACCGACCGGCAAGACCTCCCCGAAACCCCTGCTGACGACGGTGCCCACACACCCGTAACCGCCCCGGAGGGAGGCCGAGATGCGCCGCAAGGCCAGCCTGATCCTGCTCGCCCTCGCCGTGTTCTGCGCGGCACTGTCCCCGCTGCTGCGCTGGTACGCCTTCCCGCGCCTGGCCAAGATCCCCGCGAACGAATACCAGACCATGGTCGTGGAGGCGAAGAACGCCACCCTCCTCGACTACGGCACCATGACCGCCCGCACCGTCCCCAAGGTCACCATCGTGCAGACCCTCAAGGGCGACGTGGAGGCCTCCGAGAAGATCGAGAAGACCGCCGGCCGCGACGTCGTCGTCTGGGACGGCCTCTCCTACGTCCAGGGCCCCGACGGCAAGATGGTCTCCAAGGTCCCCGAGCGCTACATCTTCGACGCCCACACCCAGGAACCCGTGCACGCCACCGGCGAAAGCGTCGACGGCGACCCCGTCCGCCGCCAGGGCATCGAGTTCAAATGGCCCTTCCTGACACAGAAACGCGACTACGAGTACTTCGACGCGCAGACCCGCACCAGCGCCCCCATCCACTACAAGGGCACCCAGACCTTCCGCGGCCTGAAGGTCTACTACTTCGAACAGACCGTCCCCTGGACCAAGGTCGCCCTGCCCAAGACGATGCCCGTCGCCGGCATCACCCCCGAGACCGTCGCAAAGACCGGCACCACCCGCTGGTACACCACCGTCCGCAAGTTCTGGGTCGAACCGGTCACCGGAGCACCCGTCTACGCCGAGGAGAACCACCAGGAGGAACTCCGCGGCGGCTCCCTCCTCGGCGGCCGCGCGAAAGTCACGGCGTTCGCCGGACACGTGAAGATGCGCGACGACTTCGCCGACCACACGCTCTCCGTCGTCAAGTCCAACCGCACCCTGGTCCTGCTGCTGACGTCCTATCTGCCCTGGAGCTTCCTCCTGCTGGGCATCCTGCTGCTGTCCCTCTCCCTCTACCTGGAGGCCCGCTCCCGCCGCCCGGCCCGGCCCGCCCCCGCCGAACCCGCCCAGCCGGCATCGGTCACCGCCTGAGCCGCGCGTTGGTGAACCGGGTCGGCTCGGCCCCGGCCGGATCCTCCGGCCACGGATGCTTCGGATACCGGCCGCGCAACTCCGCCCGCACCCCCTGGTAGCCGTCCCTCCAGAACGAGGCGAGGTCGGCGGTGACGGCCGCCGGCCGCCCCGCCGGAGAGAGCAGATGCACGACCAACGGCACCCCCGCCACCCGCGGCGACTCCTGAAGCCCGAACATCTCCTGGAGCTTCACCGCGAGCACAGGCCGCTCCGGGTCGGCGTAGTCGATCCGGATCCTGGACCCACTGGGCACGGTGATCCGCTCCGGCGCCAGCTCGTCCAGCCGGCCCGCCTCGCCGGAGGCCCAGGGCAACAGCCGCCCCAGCGCCGCGCCGGCGTCGATCCGCCCCAGATCGCTCCGCCGCCGGGCCCGCCCCAGCTCGGGCTCCAGCCATTCGTCCACGCGCGCGTACAACGACGCGTCCGAGACGTCGGGCCACGGCTCCCCGAGCCGCAACCGCAAAAACGCCAACCGCTGCCGCAGCGCCTGCGCGTCGGGCGACCACCGCAGCAACCCCAGCCCGTCCCGCTCCAGCCCCTCGAGCAGCGCACCGCGGACCAGCCCCGCGCCTGCGTCCCGCAACGGCCGCACCGCCAGCTCCACCGCCCCCAGCCGCTCCACCCGCCGCGCCACGACGTCCCCGTCGGCCCAGTGCACCTCGTCGCGCTCGTCGAGCAGCACCCCGGCAGCCAGCCGGGCGACCTCCTCGTCCACCGCCGCCGCGAGCTGCACACGCGCGTGCCCCTTCCCCACGGGCCGGTCGGCGACGGCGACAGCGAGCCAGGCCGCACCCCGCAGCCCGGTCCCCTCACGAACCTCGGCCCGCGTCCCGGACGCCATCAGGTAGGAACCACCGTCGAGCTTGGCGACCCGCTCGGGGAAGGCGAGAGCGACGACAAGGCCCTCGACGTTCCCGTCCACCGGACGAGGGCCACCGCCGGGCGGCCGAGAAACCCCGGCAGGCGGCCCGCAAACGCCCGCGACGACGGACCGCAGCCGCCGCACCTCGGCCCGCCACCGCCCCGAGTAGGCGTCACCCCCACGCCGCGCGGCCCGCAGAGCAGCCGCCAGATCATCCCCGTACTCCCGAGGAGCGTCCTCGCTCAACAAGGCGACCACCTCGACAGCCCGCTCGACACCCACCGACGCGGCCCCGTCCAGCAAGGCCCGCCCCAGCCGGGGGTGCAGCCCCAGCCGCGCCAACCGCGCTCCCCGCCCCGTGGCCCGACCGGCGAAGTCCACCGCCCCGATCGCCGTCAGCAGCGACCTCGCCGCCGCCATCGCCCCGCCCGGCGGCGGATCCAGCAACGCCAGCCCCGACGCGTCCGGATCGCCCCAGCACGCCGCCTGAAGGGCGAACGCGGCCAGGTCGGCCACCTTGATCTCCGGAGCCGGGAACGGCGACAGGCGGGCGTCCTCCGCCTCCGCCCAACACCGGTACACCGCACCCGGCGCCTCCCGCCCGGCCCGCCCCGCCCGCTGCCGCCCCGCCGCCTGCGACGCCCGCACGGTCGTCAGCGCGCTCAACCCACGCGCATGATCCACCCGCGGCTCCCGCGCCAGCCCCGAGTCGACGACCACCCGCACCCCGGGAACCGTCAGCGACGACTCCGCCACCGACGTCGCCAGCACCACCCTGCGCCCCGGCGCCGGCGCCAGCACCGCGTCCTGCACAGCCGTAGGCGCCCGCCCGTGCACCTGGAGCACCTCCACTCCGCCCAGCTCCCCGAGCTGCCCCGCCACCCGCACGATCTCCCCGACACCCGGCAGGAAACACAGCACGTCCCCCGACCGCTCGGCCAGCGCCCGCCGCACCACCGACGCCACATGAGCCAGCAGCGCCGGATCCACCCGCATCCCGTGCGGCGGCCGAACCGCACGGGCCGGCGGCGCCCAGACCACCTCCACGTCGTACGACGTCCCGTGGGCCTCCACCACCGGCGCCCCGCCCAGCAGCCGCGCCCACCCGGCCGTGTCCGTCGTCGCCGACGCCGCCACCAGCCGCAGCTCGGGCCGCAGCGTCTCACGCACGTCCCACAGGAAGGCGGCCGACGTGTCCGCGTCGAGATGCCGCTCATGACACTCGTCCAGCACCACCACGTCGACGCCCGTCAACTCCTGGTCGCGCTGCAGACGCTGCAACAGCACACCGGTCGTGACGACCTCCACGCGCGCGCGTGGCCCCACGACCCGCTCCCCGCGCACGGTGTACCCGACGCTCTCCCCGACCTTCTCGCCCAGCAGCCACGCCATCCGCCGGGCCGCCGCCCGCGCCGCGATCCGCCGCGGCTCGGCCACCACCACCCGCCGCACAGGACCCGCACCCAGCAGCCCGGCCAGCGCGAGCGGCACCAGCGTCGTCTTGCCGGTACCGGGCGGCGCGGCCAGCACCGCGGCGCCGTGCCCGTCCAGAGCGTCGTTCAGAGCGGGCAGCGCCGCCCGCACGGGCAGCGCGTCGAGAGCGTCGTCACGGGAGATCACGCCCCTAGTGTCGTACGCCGCCGAAAACACCTCACACGCGCGCGTGCGTAAGAGAACGCCACGTGAACGCCGCCCAGGACGGCCGCCCTCGGACAGGTCGGCCGCCCTGGGACAGGTCCTAGTCCCGCTCGCAGACGAAGACGGCCGTCCCCGGGATCAGGTTCCCGCGCAGCGGGGACCAGCCGCCCCACTCCGACGAGTTCCAGGCCGGCCACTCCGGCTCGACCAGGTCCATCAGCCGGAAACCCCCCGCCACGACGTCACGGACACGGTCGCCGAGCGTCCGATGGTGCTCCACGTACACCGCCCGGCCCTCCTCGTCCTGCTCGACGTACGGAGTGCGGTCGAAGTACGAGGACGACACCGACAGGCCCTCGGGACCCGGCTCGTCCGGGAACGCCCAGCGGATCGGATGGGTCACCGAGAACACGAAACGGCCGCCCGGACGCAGCACCCGCCGCACCTCCCTCAGAACCAGCACCGGATCGGCCACGAAGGGCAGCGCCCCGTAAGCCGAGCAGGCCAGATCGAAGGAGCCGTCCGCGAAGGGCAGCGCGCCCGCGTCGGCGCACACCAGCGGAAACGCGCCACCGATGCGCAACGCGTGCTGAAGCTGGCGGTGGGAGAGGTCCAGGGCCACCGGATGCGCACCCTGCGCGGCCAGCCAGCGCGCGCACTGGGCGGCGCCGGCGCCGATCTCCAGGACGGCCTTCCCCTTCAGCTCCTCCGGCGGGCCGAGCAGCTCCGCCTCCACCTCGTCCAGGCCCTCGGGACCCCACACGAAGCGGTCGTCGCCGAGGAAGGTGCCGTGCTCGATCTGGTATTCGTCCGCGTTGCGGTCCCACCAGCCCCGGTTGGCCCGGGAACTCTCGGCGACGTCGGCATCACGTCGGGTGGCTTCCGGCTCGAAGGCCGTCTCGGACGATGCGGGCTCTTGGATGATCGGCTCCCTCGTCGTACTCTTCCGTGCAACCCGCCCGACGGTGCCACGTGTGTCACCGAAGGGACTTCCTGCGGCCTGCGTGGCCTCGGGAGAAAGGTTGTGTGCCGGTTATGCGGCGATCCGCCCCGGGTGTGCGGCTTCGCGCATTGACCCTGCCCGGCTGCCCCCGTATGCTACAAGTTGCGCTGCGGGCCTGCGCACCTCAGACGTAGCAGGCTGCGCTCGCATCTGTTGTATGTCCCCTCGGTTCTCGAGGTGCCATCACCAGTTTCCTGGTGGGGCGCTTCCTAAGCTGTCCGGCTTCTTCAGAGCGATCACGGGCTCCCGGCGTAGCAGTACCTACGACTTTCTGTCCGTAACCGGAGCCCTTTCCCACATGACGAGCAGCACCGAGACCACCGCCACCACCCCGCAGGTTGCGGTCAACGACATCGGTAACGAGGAAGCCTTCCTCGCCGCGATCGACGAAACGATCAAGTACTTCAACGACGGCGACATCGTCGACGGCGTCATCGTGAAGGTCGACCGGGACGAGGTCCTGCTCGACATCGGTTACAAGACCGAAGGCGTTATCCCGAGCCGTGAGCTCTCCATCAAGCACGACGTCGACCCCAACGAGGTCGTCGCCGTGGGCGATGAGATCGAGGCCCTCGTCCTCCAGAAGGAGGACAAGGAAGGCCGCCTCATCCTGTCCAAGAAGCGCGCTCAGTACGAGCGTGCCTGGGGCACGATCGAGAAGATCAAGGAAGAGGACGGCATCGTCACCGGTACCGTCATCGAGGTCGTCAAGGGTGGTCTCATCCTCGACATCGGCCTCCGTGGCTTCCTTCCGGCCTCCCTCGTCGAGATGCGCCGCGTCCGCGACCTCCAGCCCTACGTGGGCAAGGAGCTCGAGGCGAAGATCATCGAGCTGGACAAGAACCGCAACAACGTGGTCCTGTCCCGCCGCGCCTGGCTGGAGCAGACCCAGTCCGAGGTCCGCCAGACGTTCCTCACGACCCTCCAGAAGGGTCAGGTCCGCTCCGGTGTGGTCTCCTCGATCGTCAACTTCGGTGCCTTCGTGGACCTGGGTGGCGTCGACGGTCTGGTCCACGTCTCCGAGCTGTCCTGGAAGCACATCGACCACCCCTCCGAGGTCGTCGAGGTCGGCCAGGAGGTCACGGTCGAGGTCCTCGACGTCGACATGGACCGCGAGCGCGTCTCCCTGTCGCTGAAGGCGACCCAGGAAGACCCGTGGCAGCAGTTCGCCCGGACCCACCAGATCGGTCAGGTCGTCCCGGGTAAGGTCACCAAGCTGGTTCCGTTCGGTGCGTTCGTCCGCGTGGACGAGGGCATCGAGGGTCTGGTCCACATCTCCGAGCTGGCCGAGCGCCACGTGGAGATCCCGGAGCAGGTCGTCCAGGTCAACGACGAGATCTTCGTCAAGGTCATCGACATCGACCTCGAGCGCCGTCGCATCAGCCTCTCGCTGAAGCAGGCCAACGAGTCCTTCGGCGCCGACCCGGCCTCGGTCGAGTTCGACCCGACCCTGTACGGCATGGCCGCGTCCTACGACGACCAGGGCAACTACATCTACCCCGAGGGCTTCGACCCCGAGACCAACGACTGGCTCGAGGGCTACGAGACCCAGCGCGAGGCGTGGGAGCACCAGTACGCCGAGGCGCAGCAGCGCTTCGAGCAGCACCAGGCGCAGGTCATCAAGTCCCGCGAGGCGGACGAGAAGGCCGCTGCCGAGGGCGGCGACACCGCGGGTGCGGCTCCGGCCGCGGCCGGCGGCGGCTCCTACTCCTCCGAGGGCGCCGACACCTCCGGCGCGCTGGCCTCGGACGAGGCGCTCGCCGCGCTGCGGGAGAAGCTGGCCGGTGGGCAGAGCTGACGCCCACCGAGCAGTAGCTCTGCCTGGCAGCAGCTCATAGCTCATCCTGACTGAGGGCCCGCACCTTTCGAGGTGCGGGCCCTCAGCGTGGCCCTGGAGCACAGCACAAGAGCCGACTGATCAAGGACCTCCGGCGGGAATGCCCACGCCCGCGCGGGCGTTGTGCAGTACGAACACGAGGAGGAGCGGTCCAGTGCTTGATCCGCAGGGTTTGTACGCATGGGAGCCGAAAGGCCTGGCAGTCGTCGACATGGCACTCGCACAGGAGTCGGCCGGACTTGTCATGCTCTACCACTTCGACGGATACATCGACGCGGGCGAGACCGGCGACCAGATCGTCGACCGGCTGCTCGACTCGCTGCCCCACCAACTCGTCGCCCGCTTCGACCACGACCGGCTCGTGGACTACCGCGCCCGCCGCCCGCTGCTGACCTTCAAACGCGACCGGTGGACCGAATACGAAGAGCCGGCCATCGAAGTGCGACTCGTGCAGGACACCACCGGAGCACCCTTCCTGCTGCTGTCCGGCCCCGAACCGGACGTGGAGTGGGAACGCTTCGCCGTCGCCGTCAAACAGATCGTGGAACGCCTCGGCGTCCGCCTGTCGGTGAACTTCCACGGCATCCCCATGGGCGTCCCCCACACCCGCCCCGTGGGCCTCACCCCCCACGGCAACCGCACGGACCTCATGCCGGGCCACCGCAGCCCCTTCGACGAAGCACAGGTCCCCGGCAGCGCCGAAGCCCTCGTCGAGTACCGCCTCATGGAGGCCGGCCACGACATCCTGGGCGTCGCCGCGCACGTCCCCCACTACATCGCCCGCTCGACCTACCCGGACGCGGCCCTGACCGTCCTGGAGGCCATCACGGCGGCGACCGGCCTCGTCCTGCCGGGCATCGCCCACGCCCTGCGCACGGACGCCCACCGCACGCAGACCGAGATCGAGCGCCAGATCCAGGAGGGCGACGACGAGCTCACCTCCCTCGTCCAAGGCCTTGAACACCAGTACGACGCCGCCGCCGGCGCCGAAACCCGCGGCAACATGCTCGCCGAACCCGTCGACATCCCCTCCGCCGACGAGATCGGCCTCGAATTCGAACGGTTCCTCGCAGAACGCGAAGGCGAGGGCTGACCACCCCCACAGCGCACAAGGGGCCTGCCGGGTGCAATGTCACCGGCAGGCCCTAAGCTTCCGCTCATGCTGAAGGTGGGCCTGACCGGCGGGATCGGAGCCGGCAAGAGCGAGGTGTCCCGGCTGCTCGTCGAATGCGGGGCCGTACTCATCGACGCGGACCGCATCGCACGCGAAGTGGTCGCGCCCCACACCCCCGGCCTCGCGGCGATCGTCGACGCCTTCGGCACGGACATCCTCGCCCCGGACGGCAGCCTCGACCGCCCCCGGCTCGGCTCGATCGTCTTCGCCGACCCCGAAAAACTCGCGCGCCTCAACTCGATCGTGCACCCCCTCGTCGGCGCCCGCTCCCGCGAACTGGAGACGACCGCACCCGAAGACGCCGTCGTCGTCCACGACGTCCCCCTCCTCACCGAGAACAGCCTCGCCCCCCTGTACGACGTCGTGGTCGTCGTCGACGCCGACCCCGACACCCAACTCGACCGGCTCGTCCGACTGCGCGGCATGACCGAGGACGACGCACGCGCACGCATGGCCGCCCAGGCGACCCGCGAGAAACGCCGGGAGATCGCCGACATCGTGATCGACAACGACGTACCGCTCCCGGAGCTGCGACGGCGCGTGCAGGACGTATGGGCCGACCTCCTGCGCAGAGCGCACACGCCACGCGAGAACGCCCCGGAATAGCGGTCCGCGCTCCGCGCGTTGAACCCTCCGAGCAAGGGAAGGATTTTTCCGTGCCCGATACCGCAGGTTCGACCGGACGTACTCCGGAGACACACGTCATCGACTTCCGTGCCGCGGAGCAACTCCTCGCCGCACGGGACCCGCGGGGCGCGGTGAAGCTGCTCGACCAAGTCATCGCCGCGCACCCCGAGAACACCGCCGCCCGGCTGCTACGCGCGCGCGCCTTCTTCGCCGCCGCACAACTACGCCCCGCCGAGCTGGAGTTCACCGTCGTCCTGGAGCGCGAGCCGGACAACGCGTTCGCACACTTCGCGCTCGCCCGCACCTACGAGCGGCAGGGCCGCGGCGACCAGGCCAAGCGCCACTTCCGGCTGGCCGCAGCACTCGACCCCAACCCGCAGTACCTCAAAGCAGCCCGGTTCGAGACCTGAGGACGACCCCGACGGAACGACGGGCACTCGTCAGGGGCTGAGCTCGTCAGGGTGGACTCGTCAGGGGTGACGGTGCTCGGGCGGCCGGTACGGCGGGATGTCCCGCCCCGGCTGATAATGCGGGCCCTGCCGGATATGCCTGACGATCATCGTCAGATCGACGGTGATCACCAGCCACAGCACCCCGCACGCCGCCGCCCACCCCGGACGCCCCGCCAGAGTGAACGCGGCCGTCCCGAAGATCGTCCAGGCCAGCCCCCACAGAGACAGCCACAGCCGCATCCTCAGTGCACTGCGCGCCGTCGCCGGCTCACTGCCCGTACGCATCCCGATCACCACTCCTCCCTGCAACGTACTCTTCGGCACCGACGTTCTCCACAGGAGGCCCGAAGCCGACGAGAGGCCTTCGGGAAGAGCCGGACCAGTCGCCTCCGAGGTTGCCCGAACAGACGCCTACCCCTCGAACGAGTGAACCCGCCCGCACAGGGAACGCCCCAACACAGCCCACCCGTTGAACGGGCATGCGACGACACATGCGAGAGGGATACGAAGGAACAGGCCCCGGCGCGATCACCCCGGACGGCTGCGCGGTCGAGTTCTACTCGCGCCTCCCGGTGAAGGACGAGCCCGACATCATCTCCGCGGCAGTGCCCACCGGCGCCCACATCCTGGAGCTGGGCAGCGGAGTCGGCCGAGTGACCCACGCCCTGCTGGAGCGAGGCTTCACCGTCACAGCGGTCGACGAATCCGCCGACATGCTGGAGCGCGTCCACAGGGCGCGCACCATATGCAGCCCGATCGAAGACCTCGACCTCGGCGAAACATTCGACGTGGTGATGCTCGCATCATTCCTCGTGCACAACGGCGACGACGAGATACGGAAAAGGATGCTGCGCGCCTGCGCCCGCCACATAGCCAAGGGCGGATTCCTGCTGATCCAACGGGAAGGAGAGGATTACCACACCAACCTGCCACGCGAACGCGTCGACCCGAGCGGCTTCACCGTACGGATGTCCTCGGCCGGCCCCGTCGAGAACGGCGTCAGCTCCGTGCGTGCGGAGTACGAGTTCCCCGACGCGGTATGGACACAGACCTTTCGGACCCGCGCACTCACCAAGGACCAGTTCGAGCAGGCCTTGGCGGAGGCAGGCCTGAGGGTGGACCGGTACCTGACGGAAGACCGGATCTGGGTGAGGGCTGTGCCGGTGGAGGAGTAGGCGGGGAAGGGGGAGGGCGGGGAGGGGGAGGGGGGAGGGGGGAGGGGCCCCTCCCCAGGATGATGTGTTCGGTGGAGTCGTACCGTGGGGGACATGGCCGCCCCCGACGCTCCCTCCGGCCCCGACGCCGCCTCCGATTCCGGCCTCGCCGCCCGCACCCCCGGAACCGCCCGCGCTGCCCTCGTCGAGCTGGACCGGCGGGTCGTGGGCTGTGGGGCGTGTCCTCGGTTGGTGGAGTGGCGTGAGGAGGTGGCTCGTACGAAGCGGGCGGCCTTCGCCGACTGGTCGTACTGGGGGCGGCCCGTGCCCGGGTTCGGGCCGTCCGACGCCCGGTTGCTGATCGTCGGGCTCGCTCCGGCCGCGCACGGCGGGAACCGTACGGGCCGTATGTTCACCGGTGACCGTTCCGGGGACGTGCTCTACCAGGCCTTGTACGACGTGGGACTCGCCTCGCAGCCCACCTCCGTCTCCGTCGACGACGGGCTGGAGCTGTACGGCGTGCGCGTCACCTCGCCCGTGCACTGCGCGCCGCCCGCCAACAAGCCCACCCCGGGGGAGCGGGACACCTGCCGGTCCTGGCTGGGGCAGGAGCTGCGGCTGCTGCGGCCGACGTTGCGCGCGGTCGTGGTGCTCGGCGCGTTCGGCTGGCAGGCCGCGCTGCCCGCGTTCGCGGAGGCGGGCTGGGCGGTGCCCCGACCGCGACCTGCCTTCGCGCACGGGACCCGGGTGCCGCTCGCCGGCCCGGACGACGGCCCCGACCTGGATGTTTTCGGCTGCTTCCATGTCAGCCAGCGCAACACGTTCACGGGCCGGCTCACCCCCGAGATGCTGCGGGACGTGCTGCGCACGGCGGCTGGGGCGGCGGGGCTGGCTGGGACGACGGGCGAAATCGGGGCGACGTAGGCCGCGGCGGATCGTACGGTGCCTCGATGGGCCTGTATCCGGAGATCGAACCGTACGACCACGGCATGCTCGACGTCGGGGACGGCAATCGCGTGTACTGGGAGACCTGTGGGAACCCGCGGGGCAAGCCTGCGCTGGTGTTGCACGGTGGGCCGGGTTCCGGGAGTGCGCCGTACTTCCGGCGGCTCTTCGACCCGGCCGCGTACCGGATCGTGCTGCTGGACCAGCGCGGGTGTGGGCGGTCCACACCGCACGCAAGTGCATACGGCACCGATATGAGCGTCAACACGACGGCTCACCTCCTCGCCGATCTGGAGTCGCTGCGGCGGTGGTTGGGGATCGGGCGGTGGCTGGTGTGGGGTGTGTCGTGGGGGTCGGTGCTGGGGCTGCGGTATGCGCAGACGCATCCCGGGGTGGTGAGCGAGCTGGTGCTGACGGGGGTCGCCACGGGGTCCGATGCCGAAGTGGAGCTGTTGACCAGGGGGTTGGGGAAGGTGTTCCCGGAGGCGTTCGAGGGGTTCTCGGCGGGGCTGCCGGAGGGTGAGGCGCGGATCGGCAACCTGGCGGCTGCATACAACAGGCTGCTCGAATCGCCCGATCCCGGGGTGCGGGAGCGGGCGGCGCGGGCGTGGACGGACTGGGAGACGGCGACGATTCCGGCGCCGCCGCGGTCCGTCGAGCGGTTCGAGGACCCGGTGTTCCGGATGGGCTTCGCCCGCACCGTCACCCACTACTGGGGCAACGGTCACTTCCTGGCCGGCGAGGGCGCCGTGCTGCGTGACGCGCACCTCCTCGACGGCGTCCCGGGCACTCTTGTGCAGGGCAGCCTCGACTTCGGCAACCTCCTCGGCACCGTCTGGCGGCTCCATCACGCCTGGCCGGGCTGCGAGTTGGTGGTCGTTGACGAGGCGGGCCACGATGCGGGGGCGCCGGGCGTGGCGGAGGCGCTGGTCGCGGCCACCGACGGGTACGCCCGGCGCTGACGCCGCCAGGGTCAGACGATGCGGGCCGCGGCGAGCGGCCGTGCCGAGACCGGGTGGGAGCCGTCCCGGTCGGTGGTGACGCTCCACCGGCAGCGGGAGAACTCTCCGGTCGCGGTGGAGGCGTAGAACTGTCTCCCCCTGTCGGACACCTGTCCGAAGCGTCGGCAGAGTCTAGGCGGAGGATTGGGCGGAAGGCTGGGCGGAAGGTTGGGCTGATGGCTGTGCTGCGGACGGTTGTGCGGGCGCGGGGTCGGCCGGCGTTCCGAAGAGGTGCCGCACGGTGGAGCGGTAGTTGGCCTGGACGTGGTTCAGGGCGTGGGCGCGGGCGCGCTCGGGGTCGCCGGAGGCGATGGCGTCGTAGAGCTCCTGGTGTTCGGTGAGGAGTTGGGGCCATTCCTCGTTGCGTCGGGTGAGCCATTGCAGGCGGCCGCCGACGGGTTCCATGACGGAGATCAGCAGGGTGTTGCCGGCCATGGCGAGGAGGCGGTCGTGGAAGCGCGTGTTGATGTCGGTGATCGCTTCGGCGTCCCCGGCCTCGGTGGCGTGGGCCGCGCTCGACAGGAGTTCCCGTAGGTCCGCGAGGTCTTCCGGGGTGGCGCGGGCGGCGGCCAGTCCGGCCGCGTACACCTCCAACGCCTCGCGCAGTTCGAAGAGTTCCTTCACGTCCGTGGGGCTCAGTCGCCGTACGACGGTGCGGCGGGGGGTCTCGAACAGGACGAAGCCCTCGGCGACCAGGGCCCGGATGGCCTCCCGGACGGGGACCCTGGAGACGCCGAACCGGTCGGCCAGCTCTCGTTCGACGAGCCGGTCGCCGGGACGCAGTCGACCGGAGATGATCTCCTGTCGCAGGGTTACCAGGACGCGCTCGCGCACCGCTCCGATCGGTTCGATCTTCGTCATGGGCCCATCCTCTCCGATGGGAGGGGGCTTTTACGGAGGTGTAACAGGAAGGACATCGGTCAGAACGCTTGACGGCGGGACCATGTCGGCAGTTTGGTATACCAAACGATCGGCCCAGTAGTCCTCCTCCGTCCCCTTGCCCATGGAGGCCCCGTGTCCCTCGCCGACAGCGCCGAAGCCACCGGCGCACCAGCGTTCGTCCCCGACCCCCGGCTCACCAACGAAGACCTCGCGCCCGCCGAGCAGCGAAACTGGAAGGTCTTCGACCTCTTCGCCATGTGGATGTCGGACGTCCACAACCTCGGCAACTACACCTTCGCCGCCGGCCTGCTGGTCCTCGGCATGAACGTGTGGCAGATCTTCACGTCCCTGCTCGTCGGCTTCGTGCTCATCTACGTCGGCATGAACTGGATGGGGAAGATCGGCCAGCGCCACGGTGTGCCCTTCCCGGTGGTCAGCCGCATCAGCTTCGGCGTCTGGGGCGCCAACATCCCGGCCCTCATCCGCGCCGTGATCGCCATCATGTGGTACGGCATCCAGACCTACCTCGCCTCCGTCGCCGTCAACGTGATGCTGCTGGCGGCCTGGCCGGGCCTGGAGTCCTGGACGCACAGCTCCTTCCTGGGCCTCGACGCCCTCGGCTGGGTCTCCTTCCTGTCCCTGTGGCTGATCCAGGCGCTGATCATCAGCCAGGGCATGGAGTCGGTGCGCAAGTTCCAGGACTTCTGCGGCCCGGCTATCTGGCTGGTGATGATCGCGCTGGCGATCTGGGTCCTGGCCAAGGCCGGCTGGACCATCTCGCTCACCTCCACCCCGCACCCTGTCTCCGTGGGCGAGCAGTGGCGGCAGTGGTTCGGCGCGATCGGACTGATCCTCGCCACGTACGGCACGCTGATGCTGAACTTCTGTGACTTCTCCCGCTTCGCTCCTGACTACAAGACGGTCCGCCGCGGCAACTTCTGGGGGCTGCCGCTCAACTCGACGGCGTTCGTGGTCGTCTCCGTGATCGTCACCGCCGGCTCGCTGGAGGTGTTCGGCGAGGCCATCACCGACCCGGCGGAACTGGTCGCCAAGGTCGGCAACACCTGGGTGCTGGTCCTGGGCGCGCTCACCTTCGCCATCGCCACCATGGGCGTCAACATCGTCGCCAACTTCGTGTCGCCGGCGTACGACCTCGCCAACGTCTGGCCGCAGAAGATCAGCTTCAAGGTCGGCGGCATGATCAGCACCGTCGCCGCGCTCGTCGTCACCCCCTGGAACCTCTTCTCCAACCCGACCGTCGTCAACTACTTCCTCGGCGGTCTCGGGGCGTTCCTCGGCCCCCTGTTCGGCGTGATCATGGTCGACTACTACTGGGTCAAGCGCGGCCGCGTCGACGCCAACGAGCTGTTCGACGCCACCCCCGGCTCCCGCTACTACTACCGCAAGGGCGTCAACCCCAAGGCGCTGTGGGCGTTCCTGCCCTCCGCGGCGGTCGCGGCGGTGCTCGCGCTGGTGAAGACGTTCAGCGACGTGGCTCCGTACTCCTGGTTCATCGGGACGGCCCTCGGGGCCGGCCTGTACCTGCTGCTGTGCCGCAGCGAGCGGACGGCGGGGTCCTCGGCGGCCGCTCCCGACAAGCCCGTGGAGGTCTGAGAAGCGTGCGGAACGTACGGATCGTCGTCACCAACTGCAACACCACGCAGGAGATGACCGAGGAGATCGTGCGAGGTGCCCGGGCCGCGGCAGGCCCGGGCACCGCCGTGATCGGCCTGACCCCCGACTGGGGACCCGAGTCGGCCGAGGGCTGGCTCGACAGCTATCTCTCGGCCGCGGCCGTCATCGATCGTCTGCGCACCTACGACGGCCCGCCCTACGACGCCGTCGTCATGGCCGGCTTCGGCGAGCACGGCCGCGAAGGCGTGCGGGAGCTGGTCGACGTGCCCGTCGTCGACATCACCGAGGCCGCGGCCCATCTGGCCTGTCTGCTGGGCCGCCGCTACGGCGTCGTCACCACCCTGGAACGGTCCTGCGGCCAGATCGAGGACAGCCTGGAACTGGCCGGGGTGGGCCGCAACTGCGCAGCCGTCGTCGGCACCGGTCTCGGCGTTCTCGACCTGGGCGACGCCGACCGCACGGAGGCGGCCTTCCTCGCGGCCGCCGAGCGGGCCCGGGAAGCCGGGGCCGAAGTACTGGTGCTCGGCTGCGCCGGCATGACGGGGCTGCAGCAGGCGGTGGGAGACAAACTCGGTCTTCCGGTCGTCGACGGCGTCGGGGCGGCGGTGAAGCTGGCGGAGGCACTGGTGGGACTGGGCCTGACGACCAGCCGCGCGGGAAGCTTCGCAAAGCCGGTACCGAAACGGCGCGTGTGGCGCCCCGAGTAGCACAGAGCCGTGAAGCGAGGGGAGCGGGGAGGGGGCGAGGGGTGAAGCATCCGCAGGGGCAGACGGGGCAGACGGGGCAGACGGGGCGGACGGGGCGGACGGGGCGGACGGGGCGGACGGGGCGGACGGGGTAGACGGGGCAGGCGGGGCCGCAGGGCGAGGCGCGCGCCACTGGCAATCGCCTCGCGACGGATAACCGTTGGACAGTCCCGCGCCGCCTTCGCCAGGCTTCCTCCCGTGCGGAGCAAGCGTCTGGGCCGTTTCACGGCGGCGGACTTCTTATGGGCCACGCCGGAAGTCCCGGCGGGCCCCGGAGGTCTGCCATGTCCCGAACCGTCCACCACGTCCGCCCCCGACACCGCGTCAACCCTGCTCATTGGCCGGCCGAGAGCCTGAACCTGGACACCGGCCACCGTCTCGTCGCCCTCCGCTACAGCGCGCAGGAACTGACCCGTGCGCGGCGCGAGCGGCGTCGCCCGTGCCCCGTCCGGCTGACGCACACGTTCTGCGCGTACACCTATCCCCGGTCCTTGAACGCCCAGGTCGACGGCCCGTACGAGTCCCGTGCGCGCGCCGCCCTGTCCGTGTTCCGCTCGACCGCCCGCAACCGCCTCCGCGCGGCCGCGCCCGGCGCTCTCCTCTCCGCGGCCGAGGAACTGGACCACCCGCCGACCCGTCACCGTCACCAGAACCTGTGGTAGCAGGGCCGTCGTTCGCTTCTGGCAGGAAATGCACTCTTTCGTTACCAAGAATGCCCAATCACCCTGTGACCAGGGGCGACAGGGCATTCGGCGGGGCGAGGGGGAGCCGCGATGGTCGAGCCGATCTATGTACCGGTCCTGCCGACGCGGCGGGACGCCTGGACTGCCTACGAGGCGCTCGATCCCCTCGTACGGAGACGGATCGCGCCGCTGTGGACCTCGTCCCGGGGCTCGGGCAACGCGGAGACGTGGATCAAGGCGGGGCACATCCAGCATCTGAACTTCGCCGTGACGCAGCTGACGGACGCCGGGGCATGACCCTTCGGCAACGGCACATGGTCAAGCGGGATCCGCCTTCTTCCGGCTCTTCCGGCCTTGCGTTCATAAAGAAAGCGGGATTCGGGTCGGACGTCACCTCGCTGAAACGCAACCGTCCCAACCTCTCCAAGACCGCCCCGTAGCGTGGACACCGCAGCTCACCACAGCTGACCAATGCCCCGACCGCCCCGACCGCCCCGGCCACCGTCGCCCGAAGGCACACCCCCGCCCTCGTCACGACAGGAGCTTCGTGTCCCCGCGCTCGTCCGCCTCCCTTCGCTCTCGCGCCTCCACCGCTCTGCCGCCCTGGCTGGCCCACGCTCTGCGGGCCCAGCGTGGGCCCGTGCCCTGGAGCGCGGTCACGCGAGGGGCGTTGGCCGCGGGGCCTCTTCTGCTGGTCGCGGTGCACGTCGGGCGGACGTCTCTCGGGGTCGTCGCCGCCATCGCCGCCATGCTCGCCGGGATCAACGACCGGCCCGGCAGCCGACGGGCGTCCGTCCGGCGACTCGGGGCGCCCGCGCTCGTGGGAGCGGGAGGGCTGCTCGTCGGGACGTACGCCGGGGGCCACCTCGGGGCCGTCGCGCTGACGCTCGTCCTCACCGGTCTCGGGCTCGTCGCCGGCGGAATGAGCGCCGTCGGGCCCGTCGCCTCCGGGGCGGGCACGCAGTTGCTGGTCGCCGCGGCGATCGGGGCCGGGATGCCGGTGCCGGAACCGGGCCGGCTGCTCGCCCTCGCGTTCCTCGCCGGGGCCGGATGGCTGCTCGCGCTGCGGCTCGTGCTGCCCACGCCCGGGGCCATGACCGGCGACTTCCGGTTCGACGGGGAACGGGACGCGGTGGCCGGTGTCTACGACGCCGTCGCCGAACTGCTCGACGCCGTCGGCGCGGAGCACGCCACCGACCGCCGCGCCGCGCTCACCGCCGCCCTCGACCACGCCCAGGACGCCCTCGCCGGACCCCGGCTGCGGCGCTACGCCAGCTCCGCGGCCGAGCGGCGGCTGCACGCCCAGTACGCCGCCGCGCTGCCCCTGGCCGAGGCCGCGACCGCGCTCGCCTGGAACGGGGAGCCCGTCGCCGAGCGGGCCTCGGCCGGGCCCCGACGGCTCGCCGCCGCCGTACGGGAGAACACGCACACCGGGCCGCTGCCCGCGCCCTCCCGGTCCGCGCCCGCGCTGCGCGCCCTCGACGACGCCCTGCTGCACGCCGCCGACGCCTTCGACCAGGGCGACGGGGGCGACCTGCACACCCGTCGGCGCGGCGCCCGCGACCTGCTGCGCACTGCGTTCGGTCCGGGCGGGCGGGAGTACGGGCTGCGGGTCGGCCTGTCCTTCGGGGCCAGCGCCGCCGTCGCGCAGGCCCTGCACCACTCCCACTGGTACGGGCAGCACACGCACTGGTACTGGCTGCCGGCCACCGCCGTCTTCCTGGTCAAGCCCGACCTCGGGCCCCTGGTGTCGCGGGTGCTGTGCCGGGCCGCGGGGACCGTGTTCGGGGCGCTGCTGTTCGCCGGGTTCGCCGCCGTGCTGCCCCGCCCGGAGGGGCTCGTGGCGCTGGTCGCCCTGTGCGGTGCGCTGATCCCCGTCTCCACCCGGCACTTCGCGGCCCAGACGGCCGTCGCCACCGTGCTCGTGCTGTCGCTGGTGATGGTCGGCGGGGAACCCCAGGCCTCCGTCAGCCGGATCACGGAGACCCTGCTGGCCTGCGCGATCGTCCTGATCGTCGGCCATCTGCCGATGCCGGGGGAGCGGGGCGGCCAGGTCCGCGCCCGGCTCGCCACGGCCGCCGACGCCGCACACGCCTACCTCACCCACGTCCTCGACGGCTCCGACGACGGCTCCGACGACGGCTCCGACGGCGGCTTCGACGACCGCGCCGCCCGCTGGACCCTGCGCCGCGAGGCCTACCGCACCCTCGCCGAGGCCCGCACCGCCATCGCCCTCGCCGCGCACGAACTGCCCGCCCTCGCCCGGCACACCGAGGGCGCCGACGAGGTCGCCGCCCTCCTCGAACGCCTCGTCGACACCACCACCGCCTGCGCCGTCCACCTCGACGACACCGGACGCCTCACCCCCCGCCACCGCGAACGACTCGCCGAGCTCCTCGCCGAACTCGCCGCACGAACGCAGCGGGTGGGCCTGCCCTTGCCCCCGCCGGTCCTGCCGATGGCCGTATAGCCCCGGTCCCGCCCGCCCCTCGCCCCCCGTCAGTCGATCCGCACCCACACCGGCGCGTGGTCCGACCCCGGCTCGTTCCTGCGGGTCGCCGGGTCCGGGCCCACCGACGGAAGCCGCAGCTCCTCCCGCGCCCCCGAACCCGTTCCCGCCGCCGACAGACGGTGGGTGAGGCGGTGGCTGGTCAGGATGTGGTCGATCAGTTCGCGGCGGCCGGAGTCGACGCGTGAGTAGCGCCGGTCGGCGGGGATCAGCGGCGCCACGTCCCACAGGCGGTCCGCGTCGCCCTTGTCGGGGGCCTCGAAACCGGGAGTGCCGATCTCCGAACCGGGCGGGCCGAGCACGATCTGCGTGGTCGCCGCCTGCACCTCGTCGTTGAGGTCGCCCAGCACCGCCACGTCCCGCTCGCGGCCGTCACCGGCCAACAGGTCGTCGGCGAGCGCGCGCAGCGCCGCCGCCTCGGCGGCCCGCCGGTAGAGGGCGTAGGCGCCGTAGCGGGCCCGTTCGCCCTCGTCACGCGGGAAGAAACGATCCCCTGGATACGTCAGCAGCTTCGACTTCAGATGGGCCACCGCCACCCGCAGCGGCCCCGTCGCCGTGACCGTCTCCACCGCCAGCAAGCCGCGGCCCGTCCCGTCCGAGGCCGCCCCCGAGTCGTCCGTCTGCACCGGGCGCAGCTGCGCCGGGTACGCGCGCGTGTCGGCCAGCACCTCCAGGGGCGTACGGCTGATGACGCCGACGCGGATGCCCCGGCCGTCGGGGTGCGCCGAGAGCGCGGCATGCCAGGCGCCGCCCACCGTCTCCAGCAGGTCCGTCAGCGCCTCCGGCTCCCCGACCTCCTGCACGCCGAGCAGACCCGGGTCGAGCACGGTCAGGACGGCGGCGAGCGCGGCGAGCTTCGCCTCGTAGGCGGCCTTGTCCTTCGGGCCGAACCCACTGCCGGGCCGGTACAGGTTCTCGAGGTTCCAGGTGCCGAGGAGCATGCCGGGCTCCCTCCAGGAGGTGTCGTGGCGCCAGGGTGCCCGTCGGCCGGGGCCTGCGACAGGTCCGGGACAAGATGCGCGCCACGGCTCACGCCACGGCACGACACCGTCGTACGTTGACGCAATGACGCCTTCTCCTGCCGTCGGCGCAGCCGACCTCGTCATCGCCGGCTGCACCGTGCTCGTGCATGACGAGCCCGACCGACCCGGCGGCGAGGAACGCGTCGCCTTCCGAAAGGACGCCGCGATCGTCGTCCGGGACGGGGCTGTGGACGCCGTCACGAGCGCCGCCGAGGCGGCCGGGCTTTCGGCCCGTGAACGCATCGACGCGCGCGGACAGGTCGCGATGCCCGGGCTGATCAACTGCCATACGCACGCGCCGATGGTCGCCCTGCGCGGCCTCGCCGAGGATCTCCCCACCGAGGAGTGGTTCAACGACGTCGTCTGGCCCGTCGAGTCCAACCTCACCGCGAAGGACGTCGAACTGGGCGCGCGGCTGGCCTGCGCGGAGATGATCCGCGCCGGCGTCACCTGCTTCGCCGACCACTACTTCGCGATGGACGCGGTCGCCGCCGTCGTCGCCGAGTGCGGGATCCGCGCACACCTGGGCCAGGCGTACTTCTCCTCCCAGGGGCCTCAAGGCCGGGCGCAGTCCCTGGAGTTCGCGCTGCGCCACCGCGGCGGCGCCGACGGCCGCATCACCACCGCCCTCGCCCCGCACGCGCCCTACACCGTGACCGACGCCGATCTCGCGGCCACCGCCGAACTCGCCCGGGAACACGGCCTGCCCGTCCACCTGCACGCCGCCGAGAACCGCGACCAGACCGACACCAGCCTCGCCCGGCACGGCGTCACCCCCGTCGAGGTCCTGGAGCGCACCGGCATCCTCGACACGGACGTCCTCATCGCCCACGGCACCGGCATCCTGGAACGCGACCTTCCCGTCCTCGCCCGCGCGCGCGGGCGTACGGCCGTGGCGAGCGCTCCCCGCGGCTATCTCAAGTTCGCCTGGCCCACCACCACCCCCGTCCGCGCCCTGCGCGAGATCGGCGTCCCCGTCGGACTCGCCACCGACGGCGCCGCCTCCAACAACTCCCTCGACGTGTGGGAGTCCATGGCCCTCACCGCCCTCCTCCAGAAGTCGACCACCGGCGACCCCCGCTGGCTCACCTCCCGCCAGGCCCTCCACCACGCCACCCTGCAGAGCGCGAAGGCCGTCGGACTCGACGACCGGGTGGGCGCCGTCGCCCCCGGCCGGCGCGCCGACCTCGTCCTCGTCGACCTCACCGGACCGCACACCCAGCCCGTGCACGACCTCGCCGCGACCCTGGTCCACAGCGCCCGCTCCTCCGACGTCCGCACCACGATCGTCGAAGGACGCGTCCTGATGCGCGACCGCGAGCTGCTGACGATCGACGTACCGGAGGTCCTGCGGGAGCTGGAGCGCCGGATGCCCGCACTCCTCGACCGCAGCCACGGCGGACGCATCCAGGAGTACGACACGTAAGACGAGACTCGTACACGACCAGCCACGTACAGTGTCCGGTGCGTTCGCAAAGTGACCGAATCCTCACGGTCCGTGCCGGACCCGTGTCAACTACGTCTCAGTACCGCAACTGAGCGAGGCCTTCGCGGTCCGATGAGCGTTAACTCCTACAAGTCACGACGCTGAGACGCTTATCGGAGGTGCGAGATGGTGAACGGGCGAACCGTGCTCGAACGCTTTCCCGCGGGCGGGCCGCGCGGGTCGTGGCCTGCGGAGGAGTTCGCGCACGCACGACGCATGGAGGGGCTGCCCGCCGAGGTCGTCATGGACCTCGCCACGGACACCTTCCTGGTGGTCGTCCGGGGCGGCGACCCCGCACGGTGAACCGTCAGCCCGCCTGCGACGGCGCGGGCACGGGCACCCGCGCCGTGAACTGCTCGGCCTGCAGCGCGTACAGCTCGGCGTAGACGCCCCCGCCCGCCAGCAGCTCGTCCGGGGTCCCCGACTCCACCAGCTTGCCCTGGTCCAGGACGTGCACCAGGTCCGCGTGCCGGACCGACGCCAGCCGATGCGTGATCAGGACGACCGTCTGACCGCTGCCGGCCAGCGCGCGGATCTTCTCGAACACCTCCAGCTCGGCCCGGGCGTCCAGCGCCGCCGTCGGCTCGTCCACGATCAGGATGCGCCCGCGCCGGTAGGCCGCCCGCGCGATGCCGAGACGCTGCCACTGGCCGCCGGACAGCTCGTGCCCGCCGCTGAAATGCCGGGCCAGCAGGGTGTCCAGACCGCGCGGCAGATCCGCGACCACCTCCTGCGCGCCCGCCTCGGCGACCGACGCGGACAGCCGCTCCTCGGTGAGCGCCGCGGCGCTGCGGCCGATGGCCACGTTGACCCGGGCCGTGAACGGCCACCGCTTGAAGTCCTGCGCCACCATCGCGACCCGCTCGGCCAGCTGGCGCCGGTCCGCGCCCGCCGCGTCCACGCCGTCCCACAGGATCCGCCCCCGATCCGGCTTGTACAGCCCGGCCAGCAGCTTCACCAGGGTCGTCTTGCCGGAGCCGTTCTCGCCGACGAGCGCGATGATCCGGCCGAGGGGGAGCGTGAGGGTCACGTCGTCGAGGGCGGGGCGCGCCGACTCGCCCGGGTAGCCGAACGTGACGTTCTCGAAGCGGATCTCGCGCGGCTCCTCCGGCAGGGCCGCGCCGCCCTCCGGGATCGCCCGTTCGGCTGCTTCGACGTACAGCCGTTGCAGGTCGCCCACGAACAGGGCCTCCTCGTGCAGCTGGTTGACCTCCAGCACGAGGGTGTTCAGGCTCGCGGAGCCGCTGCGGATCGCGATCACCGCGGTGCCCGCGACCGCCAGGGCCATCGTCCCGGTGAGCAGCAGGGCGCCGAGGGTGGCGTAGGTCGCCACGGTCGCGAGACCCGTCCAGGCGGCCGCGATCAGACCGGTGCGGGCGGCGAGCCGGGCCAGCCGGGCCTGTTCGGCCTCCGCGGTCTCCGACATCGAGCGGAAGTGCCGCAGCAGGAACGGGCCGACGCCGTGCACACGGATCTCGGGCGCCGCCGCGGGCTCGGTGAGCAGACTCGCGATGAGATGACCCGCGCGCGCGTGCTGCACCCAGGTGTGGAACGACTCGTAGCGGCGCCGGGCGTTGGTCAGCGCGCTCCAGGCGCTGGGCAGCGTCATCGTGACCAGCAGCGGCAGCAGCAGCGGGTGCAGCACAGTGAGCACGCCGGCCGCGGCGGCCAGCGAGATCAGCGCGTTCACCACGCGCGTGCCGTACGTGATCATCCGGCAGGCGGACCGGGCGCCGTACTGCGCGGTGTCCAGCAGCTTGTGGAAGGCGTGGTCCTCGATCGCGGCCAGCTCCACCCCGGCCGCCCGTTCCAGGTACAACTCGGTGGCCACCCGTTCCACCTTGGGCTCCAGCCGCCCGGTGGCATACGTCGACGCGGCCCGCAACAGCGCCCCGAAGAGGAGTACGACGGCCATCGCGACCAACGCGGGAGCGGCGTCGCGCAGCCGGTCCTCGATCGAGCCGCCGGTGACCAGCCGGCCCAGCACGCTGTTCACCGCGAGCAGGCTCACCGCCTGCGTCACGCCCCGGCCCGCCTCCGCGGCCAGCACGATCCGGGCGGCGCGCGGGTCGGCCTGACGGGCCAGCCTGAGACTCGTGGAGAGCAGGGAGGGCAGCCGGATGATCATGGCGCGGAAGTTCAGCTCCAGGAAGGCGTCCCGGTGCTGGTTCCACCCCATGTCGTAGCGGAGCGGGCCGCCGAACAGCAGCCGCTCCGACTCGGACACGTCACGCTCGTCGGAACTCTGCGGCTTGCCGGCCTTCTCCGCCGTTCCCGCGTGCTCCGCTTTCGCTGCCTTCTCTCCCTGCTCTGCCTGCTCTGCCTTCTGGTCCTTGTCTGCCTCATCCGCGCTCTCCGCCCGCCGCGCCTGCCCCACCGTCGGCCTCCCCAAGTGGTCGTGGACGACGGCCACTATCGCGGGACGAGCCGCGTGAGGGCAGGGCGTGGGACGGGGAAGCCGGGACGCGCGGGCGTGCGCCGGGGACGGTGCGCCGGACTGTCCCACAGGCAGGCGGGGACTATGCGCTGATGGGCCGCGACCAGATGGGCGTCGTGCCCGTGAGGCGGCACAGGGCCAGGTAGAGGGGGATCGGCGGGGTGTAGGGAAGCGTGCCGTCCGGTCGGTGGATGAGGCCAGGGCGGCGCGGGGAGTCCGGGAGGACCGCGCCCGTGGCGTAGCGAGCGGGGGCGGGCCACTCCAGGGCGTAGTCGGAGTCGGCGGGGACCAGCCACCACCAGTGCGCGTCGTCGGCGTAGACACAGCCCACGCGCGGCAGACGCGGCATGAGCAGCGGGCCGAGATGGGCCGGCACGGAGACGGCGTCACAGCCCAAGGGGGCCGTCATGCCGTCGGGCACGGCCAGCCGGTGCACGGGTTCGGGGGCGGCGCCGGACGCGCCGGCCGGTCCGCGCTTCAGGCGTACGAGCGTGTCGAGTGTCAGCACCGGAGCCCGACCGGGCACGGTGCTCATGTCCGTCCCCGCTCGCGGACGGGCTGGAAGGGGAGCTGAAGCGGAAGCTGGAGCGGGAGTTGGAGGGCGTCGGCGGAGCGTCCGGGCGTCCGTGTCCACCCCTCACGACCGTCGCACCCGGCGTGCCCCGCGTGCTCAAGGGTGCGGTGCCACTGCGGCGCGACGCGGGCGGCCGGACCGTCGGATCCGATGGGCACCGCGGATGCGGTCGGCGCGGCGGATGCGTTGGGCGCGGCGGGTGCGGTCGGCAGGGTGCGTGCGACTGGCGCGGCGGATGCGACGGGCGCCGCGGGCGCGGTCGGGACGGCGGATGCGTTGGGCGCGGCGGGGACGACTGGCAGGGTGCGTGCGACTGGCGCGGCGGATGCGACGGGCGCCGCGGGCGCGGTCGGGACGGCGGATGCGTTGGGCGCGGCGGGGACGACTGGCAGG